>JBEPUI010000028.1:0-38953 GCA_041691615.1 Pseudomonadota bacterium | reverse complement strand
CCGTCGAGGCGCTGCAGGTTGCAGTTGACGACGAAGATCAGGTTGTCCAGGTTTTCGCGGCCGGCCATGCCGATCGCGCCCATCGACTCGGGCTCGTCCATTTCGCCATCGCCGCAGAAGCACCAGACCTTGCGGCCTTCGGTGCTTGCGATGCCGCGGTCCTGCATGTATTTCATGAAGCGCGCCTGGTAGATCGCCATCAGCGGTCCCAGGCCCATCGACACGGTCGGGAACTGCCAGAAATCCGGCATCAGCCACGGATGCGGATACGACGCGATGCCCTTGCCGTCGACTTCCTGGCGATAGTTGTCCATCTGCGCATCGGTGAGGCGCCCCAGCATGTACGCGCGGCCGTAGATGCCGGGTGCGGAGTGGCCCTGGAAGAACACCAGGTCGCCGCCGTGGCTGTCCGACTGCGCATGCCAGAAATGGTTGAAGCCGACGTCGTAGAGCGTCGCCGCCGATGCGTAGCTCGCGATGTGGCCGCCGACGTTGGTGGACTTGTTGGCGCGCAGCACCATCGTCATCGCATTCCACCGGCCGACGTTGCGGATGCGTTCCTCGATCGCCTGGTCGCCGGGCATCTTCGGCTGCATGTCCACCGGGATGGTGTTGATGTAGTCGGTGTTGGCGGAAAACGGAACGTACGCGCCTTCGCGGCGCGCTTCGCCGATCAGCTGCTCGATCAGGAACTGCGCGCGGTCGGGCCCTTCGTGCTCGATCACGCCCGCCAGCGCATCGATCCACTCACGGGTTTCGAGGGGGTCGCCGTCGGTTTTCATCGCATCCATGGGTACTTTCTCCGGTTACCGCGCGTCGTCACCCTCGATTCTAGGGGGCGGGCGGAGTGTTGTATTGCTGCGGCGCGTCGAAGGCACGCCGCAATCGGTCGTAAATGGAACTTTACCACCTGGTGGAAGCCATTTCCAAAATGTGCCAAACACCACTTTTTAAAGACCCAAGGCCACGTTGTTGGCTGCGCACCGGAAGTGTCCACTGCGATCGAGTGCCGGGCCGCCGCGCCATCGCAACGGGCTCATCGCCGGATCGTGACCAAGCCAGCCCCGGTCAGGCTCAACAACGTCAGCAGGCCGAAGGCGGCAGGGTAGCCGCCAGCGGAACCGGCCAACGCTGCGAACGCGGGCGGCCCCGCCACGACGCCGAAAAGATTCACGAATCCCGTGGCACCGGTGATCGCGCCCGCCTTGCCGCGCGGCGCGAGCCGGGCGACTTCTGCCAGCATGACGCCATTCCATCCGACCGCGGTCGCGCCGAACAGCATCGCGACCACGGTAATTGCCCACGCGGACCACTGGGTACTCGAAAATACGAAAGTAAGTGCACACATCGATGCAATCGCGCCGATCAGTCGCAGAACCTTGCGAGGATCTCCCGTCCGGTCCGCCCAAGCTCCCCACGCAATACGGCCAACGACGCCGGCCGTGGTGGCGGCTGTCAAAACAAATCCCGCGCCCACGAGCGACCAGTGCAGGCTTTCGGTGAGGTAGACGACCATGAAGCTGGTCAGCGACAACTGCACGGCCGTGTACGTGAACGCCATCATCGAAAGGCGCAGCATCGGCCGCGACCGGAACACGATTCGCAGCGGCTCCGCCACGGCAGCGAATGTGAACCTCGACGACGGTTGGCGATCGTCGTCGAGCGATCCGCGAATGGGTTGCGCGCACAATGCGACGCCGATGCCGATGATCGCCAGTGCGGCGAACGCGACGCGCCACCCGAGCGACAACGCGAGCAACGGCAGCACCGCGCCGCCGAGCGCGGCGCCCGCCGGCACGCCGGTCTGCTTGATCGAGAACACCAATCCCATCCGATGGGCAGGCGTGGTTCGCGCAAGCACGTGCGACGACGCCGGCGTGATCACGCCGTAACCGGCGCCGATTACCAGTGCCGCGCCGCCGGCGATCACCACCGCATCCGCGGGCACCGCGGCGATCGCGCCGATGCCGACCGCGCAGATCAGCACGCCGGCCTGCGACACGCGAATCGCGCCCCGGCGGTGAATCAACGTCCCGCACATCAGGCTCGCCAGACCGGCACCTGCGTAGACGAGCCCGATGAAGACGCCGATCCACTTGGGCGTGATCGCGAGGTCATGCGCGATCGCCGGCGCCAGCACTGCGGTCGCGGTCGCCACCAGCGCGGTATAGATCTGGATCGCGAACGTCGCGACAAGCGACCATAGCGCGAGCTGCCCCGGCGTGCGCGTCACCGGGTGATCATCCGCGATTCGGTGACCACCGCGTCGACCGCGATGTCGTGCGGCGCGGCGGGCACCTGCGCGACGATTTGCGCGTCGAACGCGCCGGCCACGCGCGCCGCGCGGATGTCTACCAGCGGCAGCAGCCGGTCGTAGTAGCCGCCGCCATAGCCCAGCCGACGGCATGCCGGGTCGAACGCGACACCGGGGACCAGCACCCAGTCGATCGCATCCGGGGCGATTGCCGGCAGCCGCGGATGCGGCTCGTCGATCCCGCGAAAACCGATGGCGACATCGGCGTCGAGGTCCATCACCTCGAACAGCAGCAGCATCCGCGAGGCTTCGTCGACACGTGGCATGGCGACGCGCTTGCCGGCCAGGCGCGCCGTGGCGAACAGCGGGCGGGTGTCCCATTCGTTGCGAAACGGCAGCGTCATCAGCACCATGCGTGCGGCGACGAAGGACGGGAGGGTTGCGATCCGCTGCGCGATTTTCGCCTCGGCCACGGCGCGCAGCGAAGGGGCGAGCCCCGCTCGCGAAGCGAGCACGCGGTCGCGCAACAAGCGCTTCGCCTCGCGCAGCGCTCCACCGACGGGCAGGTCTTCGCGATCGCGCGCATCGGGAACAGGATCGGGAATGTCGTGCGCCATGCGGTCGATGTTATCGCAACGGGCGCACGCTACAATGCTCGCCTACCCTCGGAAACCGACCATGAACCACGCCCATCACGTCTACCGCGAGCGCCGCAGCGCGCTGCTGAAGTCGATGCGCGAGCACGCGGGCGGCGGCCTGGCGCTCGTGCCCACCGCCGCGGAAATCGCGCGCAACCGCGACTCGCTGTTTCCCTATCGCCACGACAGCTATTTCTATTACCTGTCCGGTTTCCCCGAGCCGGAGGCGCTGGTGGCGCTGGTGGCGGGCAGCGAAGGCGACAAGCACGTGCTGTTCTGCCGTGAAAAGAATGCGGAGCGCGAAATCTGGGACGGGTTCCGCTACGGCCCGGATGCCGCACGCGAGATTTTCGGCTTCGACGAGGCCTACCCGATTGCCGATCTCGATCGCGTGCTGCCCGACCTCGCCGCCGATCGGCCGGCGCTGTACACGCCGCTGGGAATGCAGCCGTCGTGGGACCTCAAGGTGTCGGAAACGCTGAACGAAGTACGCAACCGCGTGCGCAACGGCGTGAGCGCACCCGAAACGGTTGTCGACGTGCGCGCGACGCTCGACACGATGCGCCTCACCAAGGATCCGCACGAGGTCGCGCTGATGCGCCGCGCCGCGCTGATCTCCAGCGGCGCGCACCGGCGGGCGATGGCGAAGACCGAGCCCGGCATGTTCGAGTACCAGGTCGAGGCCGAGCTTGCGCACGAGTTCCTGCGTCATGGCGCGCAGGCGGTTGCCTATTCGTCGATCGTCGCGTCCGGGCCCAATGCGTGCGTGCTGCACTACCGCGACAACAACCGGCAGATGCTCGCCGGCGACCTGCTGCTGATCGACGCCGGCTGCGAGTTCCAGGGCTACGCATCCGACATCACGCGCACATTCCCGGTCGACGGCAAGTTCACCGGGCCGCAGCGCGACATCTACGAACTGGTGCTCGCCTCGCAGGTCGCGAGCCTCGATGCCGTGAAGCCGGGCGCCGAATTCCACGACTACCACAAGGTCGCCGAACGCGTGCTTGCGCAAGGCTTCATCGACCTTGGGCTGTGCAAGGGCACGCTCGACGAAGTGCTCGAGCAGGGGACGTTCAAGCAGTTCTACATGCACCGCGCCGGCCACTGGCTCGGCATGGACGTGCACGACGCCGGGCTCTACCAGGTCAAGGGGCAATCGATGCGCCTCGTCCCCGGCATGGTGCTCACCGTCGAGCCCGGTGCCTACATCCGTCCTGCCGACAATGTGCCGGAACGCTTCTGGAACATCGGCGTTCGCATCGAGGACGATGTGCTGGTCACCGCCGCGGGCAACGACAACCTGACGATCGCCGCACCGAAGTCGGTGGCGGACGTCGAGGCGGCTTGCCGCGGCGCATAGTGCGTAGCGCGCAAGCCGCGCGACTCGTTCCCGCAGCCTCGCGCATGATGGAAATGCGAGCCACGATCGATACCGTGCACGCGTTGCACGATGTCGCCGTGGTCGGTGCCGGCCCCGTCGGCGCCACCTTCGCGCTGGCGCTCGCGCGCGCCGGCCTCGACATGGTCGTGCTCGATGCGCGCGCCGAGGGCACGACCGGCCGCGGCGACCGCTCGCTCGCGCTGTCGCACGGCGCGCGGCTCATCTTCGAACGGCTGGGCGTGTGGACGCCGCTCGCATCGCAACCGGGTGCCGTGACGCCGATTGTCGCGATCGACATCTCGCAGGCGCGGGGATTCGGCAATGCCTACCTCGACGCCGCCGATGTCGGCTTGCCGGCGCTGGGCTACGTGGTTTCGTACGTCGCGCTGCAACGGGTGCTCGACGCTGCGATGCAGGCAGCGGGCATTGCGGTCGCACATGGCCAGGTGGTCGACCAGGTCGACGCGTCGGCGCAGGGCGCGTCGTTGCGGCGCACGCGCGCAGGCGAGCCGCTGCGGGCGAGGCTCGCCGCGGTCGCCGACGGCAACGGCGAGAACATCACCGGCATAGCGCGGGTGCGGCACGCCTACGGGCAGGTCGCGCTGATCGCCGACGTCGGCCGCGATACGCCGCATCGCGGCGTCGCGTACGAGCGGTTTACCTCGCAGGGACCCGTGGCGCTGTTGCCAAGGCAGGATCGCTATGGCCTCGTCTGGACAATGACCCCGCTGCGCGCCGAGGCGACGCTCGCGCTCGACGATGCGGCGTTCCTCGCGGCACTTCACGAACACGCGGGCGCGCGCATCGGACGCATCGTGACGGTCGGCGAGCGCCGCACGTTCCCGCTGGTGCTCGAGTATGCGAAACCCGCCGCGCGGCCGCACGTCGTGATGCTCGGCAACGCGGCGCAGACGCTGCACCCGGTTGCCGGCCAGGGATTCAACATGGGGCTGCGCGACGCGTATGAACTCGCGCGCATCGTCATCGACACGCCGCGCGATGCGCTGGGCGGTCAGGCGATGATCGAGCGCTACCTGCGCACGCGCAAACTCGACCGTGCCGCAGGCATCGGTTTCACGCATGGCCTGACGCGCATGTTCGGTTCCGACTCGCCGCTGCTCGGCTGGCCGCGCGGCGTGGGGCTCGCGGTGCTGGACGCGCTGCCATTCGCGCGGCGTGCCTTCACGCGCGCGATGCTGCACGGCCTGAAGTGACGCGCTGAGGCGGCGAACCGAGGTGACGGAGCGAGGTGACGGACTCAGGTGAGACCGAAGTGAAGCACTGAGGCGACGGCGTGACGTGCCCAAAGGCACGCCACGCCGGTTCCCGCGCCGCGCAGGTTTGCGCTCACTCGTGCGCCACGCGACGCTCGACGCGATGTTCGACGTTACCGGCCGGAACACCGCAAACCGCGTGCCCATGCCGCGAGCTGCAATGCCGGTATAATTCGCAGCCCTTTCCCCGCTTTTCCGCCAAGTCCCCGCGTGCGCATCGGAACTCTCACCCTTTCGAACAACCTTGCGGTCGCGCCGATGGCGGGCGTCACCGATCGTCCATTTCGCCAGCTTTGCAAGCGCCTGGGCGCGGGTTACGCGGTGTCCGAAATGGTGGCGTCGAATCCGAAGCTGTGGGACACCGACAAGTCGCGGCGGCGCATCGACCACGAGGGCGAAGTCGCACCGATCGCGGTGCAGATCGCCGGCGCCGATCCTGCGATGATGGCCGAAGCTGCGCGCTACAACGTCGCACGCGGCGCCGAGATCATCGACATCAACATGGGATGCCCGGCGAAGAAGGTCTGCAACGCCGCGGCCGGATCGGCACTCTTGGCCGATGAGTCGCTGGTCGGGCGCATCCTGGCGGCGGTTGTCGGCGCGGTCGACGTGCCGGTCACGCTTAAAATCCGTACCGGCCCCGATCCTGCCAGCCGCAACGCGGTGCGGATCGCGCGGATCGCGGAACAGTCGGGCATCGCCGCGCTGGCCGTGCATGGCCGCACGCGCGCATGCCTTTTCAACGGCGCCGTCGAATACGCGACGATCGCCTCCCTCAAGCGAGCGGTGGCGATTCCCGTCTTCGCCAATGGCGACGTCGCATCGCCGCATGCGGCGCGCCGAGTCCTCGAGCTGACCGGTGCCGATGGCCTGATGATCGGCCGTGCGGCGCAGGGCCGCCCGTGGATTTTCCGCGAGATCGCGCATTTCCTGGCGACCGGCACGTACTTGCCGCCGCCGACCGTGGCCGAGGCGCGCGCGCTGATCCTCGAGCACCTCGCCGATCATCATGCGTTCTACGGCGAGGTCACCGGCGTGCGCATCGCGCGCAAGCACCTCGGTTGGTATACGCGCTCGCTAGACGGAGGCGACCGGTTTCGCGCGCGCATGAACGCGACCGAGTCGTCGCTCGCGCAGGTCGCGGTGGTCGAGGCGTTCTTCGACGAGCTCGCGGCACGCGGCGACCATCTGCTGGCCGCCGGCGCGGGCGCCGGCATCATCGACGCGAGCCGCGCATTCAATGCGGCACCGGACATGCGGGACGATCGCAAGGGCGGGGAGGCCCTAGCCGCGTGAAGAGAAAAATCAGCCTGAACGGCAAGAACGACATCGGCCATTCGGTCGAGCGTTCGCTCGACGAATATTTCCGCAAGCTCGACGGCGAGCCGGCGAGCGGCATCTACGACATGGTGATCGGCCACGTCGAGCGCGCGGTGCTCGCATCGGTGATGCTGCGCGCGGGGGGCAACCAGACGCAGGCCGCGGACATGCTCGGGCTCAACCGCAATACGCTGCGCGCGAAGCTCACCAAGTACAAGATCCTGCAGTGACGACACCGCCGCGCGCCCGCGTGAGCCAGGCACTGTTGTCGGTATCCGACAAGCGCGGCATCGTCGAATTTGCGCGCGCGCTGTCCGCTCGCGGCATCGGCCTCTTGTCCACCGGCGGCACCGCGAAGGCGCTGGCGGAGGCGGGACTCGCAGTGGTCGACGTCGGCATGTACACCGGTTTTCCGGAGATGCTCGACGGGCGCGTGAAGACGCTGCATCCCAAGGTGCACGCCGGCATCCTCGCGCGCCGCGACGTCGCGGAACACCGGCAGATGCTCGAGGCGTACGCGATCCCGACGATCGACCTCGTTGTCGTCAACCTCTATCCGTTTCGCGAGACCGTCGCCAGGCCCGGCTGCACGCTGGACGACGCAATCGAGAACATCGACATCGGCGGTCCCGCGATGCTGCGCTCGGCGGCGAAGAACTGGCAGCATGTCGGCGTCGTCGTCGACCCCGACGACTACGCGTCGCTTTCAGCCGAGCTCGCGAGCGGTGACGGCGCGCTGTCGCAGGCCACGCGCTTCGGGCTTGCGCAAAAGGCATTTGCGCACACGTCGGCCTACGACGGCGCGATCAGCAACTGGCTCGGCGCCCGCGACCTCGACGCGCAGCTGCAGCCGTTCGCGCAATCGTTCCGCTATGCCGGCGAACTGGTGCAGCAACTGCGCTACGGCGAAAATCCGCACCAGGCCGCGGCGTTCTACCGCGACGAGTCGCCGCCGGCGGACAGCATCGCCGCCTGCAAGCAGCTGCAGGGCAAGGCGTTGTCGTACAACAATATCGCCGACAGCGATGCGGCGTGGGAGTGCGCCAAGTCGTTCGACGCGACCGCCTGCGTGATCGTCAAGCACGCCAATCCCTGCGGTGTTGCCCTCGGCGCGGATACGCTCGAGGCCCACCGGAAAGCGCTCGCCACCGATCCGATCAGCGCGTTCGGCGGCATCATCGCGTTCAACCGGCCGGTCGATGGCGCGACACTCGAGGCGGTTTCGGCGCAGTTCGTCGAAGTGGTGATTGCACCCGGCTATACGGCGGACGCGCTGGCGGTGATCGCGCGAAAAAAGAACGTTCGCGTGCTGGAAGTACCCCTGCCCGGTGTCACGTCGGCCGCGGGAACCGGCGAAGCGTCGGTGATCGCGCGCGACATGAAGCGCGTGGGCGGCGGACTGCTCGTCCAGGACGCCGATAGGCGCAGTGTCGCCGCCGGCGATTTCACCGTGGTGACGGCCAAGGCACCCACCACCGCGCAGGTCGACGACCTGGTGTTCGCATGGCGCGTGGCCAAGTACGTCAAGTCGAACGCCATCGTCTACTGCCGCAACGGGCAGACGCTGGGCGTGGGTGCCGGCCAGATGAGCCGAGTCGATTCAACGCGCATCGCGGCGATCAAGGCCGCGGCCGCGCACCTCGATCTCGCGGGCTCGGTGGTCGCGTCCGATGCGTTTTTTCCATTTCGCGATGGACTCGACGTTGTCGCCGACAATGGCGCCATCGCCGTGGTCCAGCCGGGCGGCAGCCTCCGCGACGACGAAGTGATCGCCGCGGCCAACGAGCGCGGCATCGCCATGGTATTCACCGGCGTGCGCCACTTCCGGCACTGAAGCGCCGATAGAACGGGAAAAAATTGAACTTCGCTCACGCAACACGCTGGACCCACGCTGCATCTTGCTTGACTGCATCCTGCCTCGTCGCATCCTGCCTGGTCGTCGCGACCTCCGCGTCGGCGCAGACCGCCGACAATCCGCTGCCGCCATCGACGCTTCTGTCCGTGGCGGCGACGGAGCCCGCATCCGATGCGCAAGCTGCAGCGCCGCCGGCCGCGCCCGCGGACGCGGTCGCGCCCACCGCGGACGCGGCGCCACCGGCGAAGACGTCCTGGATCACCTGCGGCAACCTGTGGAAGTGGTTCGATTCGCAGTGCGCGGGATTGAAGGATGCGTGGAACGACGGCTCGCCGACGATCTACGGCAGCGGTTACACATGGCACGACCCCGGCACGTATACAGAGGAGAAGCTCGACGAGTTCAACAGTCACGCATGGGGTCTCGGCTACGGCTGGTCGAAGACCGCCGACAATGGCGACCACTTCGGCTGGTACGGCCTGATCTTCCGCGATTCGCACTACCAATACACGAAGGCGATCGGCTGGAGCTGGGTCACCTACTGGCCGGCGCAAAGCGACTTCGCGGTCGGCCTCGGATACACGGCGTTCATCGCATCGCGGCCCGACATCGCGAACAACTGGCCGTTTCCGGCCGCACTGCCGCTCGCGGCCGTCAAGATCAAGAAGCTCGAATTGCTGGGCACGTTCATCCCGAAGCTGAACGCGGGCATCAACCATGGCAATGTCGCGTACTTTTTCGGCCGTTACCAGTTCTAGGAAACCGCCGCGCGCCCGATACTTGCGGCCTGACACCTGGTGACCAGAGTCTCGCGATGAACGTGATGATCATTGGCGGCGGCGGCCGCGAGCATTCGCTCGCCTGGAAGGCGGCGCAGTCGCCACGCGTGGCCAAGGTATTCGTCGCGCCGGGCAATGCCGGCACCGCGCACGAGCCCGGCGTCGTCAACGTGCCGATCGAATCGGTCGAGCTGCTGGTGGCGTTCGCGAAGCGCCAAAACGTGCGGCTGACCATCGTCGGCCCCGAGGCGCCGCTCGCGGCGGGCGTGGTCGATGCGTTTCGCCAGGCCGGCCTCGCGATTTTCGGTCCCATGCGCGCCGCGGCCCAGCTCGAATCGTCGAAGGATTTCGCCAAGGCATTCATGGCGCGGCATCGCATCCCGACGGCTGCGCATGCGACGTTCACCGATGCGCGCGCCGCGCATGCGCACATCGACGCGCAGGGTGCGCCGATCGTGATCAAGGCCGACGGGCTCGCGGCGGGCAAGGGCGTGGTCGTCGCCGAGCATGCGGCCGATGCGCATGCCGCGGTGGACGCGATGCTGGTCGGCAACTCGATGGGCGCGGCCGGATCGCGGGTCGTGATCGAGGCCTTTCTCGAAGGCGAGGAAGCGAGCTTCATCGTCATGGTCGACGGCCGCCACGTGCTGCCGCTCGCATCGTCGCAGGATCACAAGCGGCTGCTGGACGGCGATCGCGGCCCCAACACCGGCGGCATGGGCGCCTATTCGCCGGCACCGGCGGTGACCCCGGAAATGCACGCGCGAATCATGCGCGAGATCATCATGCCCACGGTCAACGGCATGGCCGCCGATGGCACCCCGTACACCGGGTTCCTGTATGCGGGCGTGATGATCGACGGCGACGGCACGCCGCGCGCGCTCGAATTCAACTGCCGGATGGGCGATCCCGAAACCCAGCCGATCATGATGCGCATGAAGTCGGATTTCATAGACCTCGTCGCGCATGCGATCGACGGCACGCTGGATGCCGCCAGCGCCGAATGGGACCGGCGAACCGCCTTGGGGGTCGTCGTCGCCGCCGGCGGATATCCGGACCAGCCGCGCAGCGGCGCGGTGATCCATGGCCTCGACCGGCAAGCCGATGCGACAGTCGCGGCCGTCAAGGTGTTCCAGGCGGGCACGCGCGTCGATGGCGACAACGTCGTCGTCAGCGGCGGCCGCGTGCTGTGCGTGACCGCGCTCGGCGACTCGGTGCGCCAGGTGCAGAAGCTCGCCTACGACAGGATCGGCACGATCCGCTTCGACGGCATGCAGTTTCGCACCGACATCGGCCATCGCGCGATCAGCCCACGCAAATGATCGACGTCGCGGCCGCGCGCGAGTGGTTCTCCACGTTGCAGCAATCAATCGTCACGACGCTGGAGGCGGTGGATGGCGGGCCTTTCCTGCGCGATGCCTGGACTCGCCCCGAAGGCGGCGGCGGCGTGTCGCGGCTGATCGAGGATGGCAACGTATTCGAGCGCGGCGGCGTCAATTTCTCGGATGTGCGCGGCGCGAGCCTGCCTCCCGCGGCGAGCGTTGCGCGGCCGCAGCTTGCCGGCGCGTCGTGGCAGGCAACCGGCGTGTCGCTGGTGTTGCATCCGCGCAATCCGTACGTCCCGACCGTGCACATGAACGTGCGCATGTTCGTCGCGCAACCCTTCGATGGCGGCGAGGCGGTGATCTGGTTCGGCGGTGGCGTCGACCTGACGCCGTACTATGCATTCGAAGGCGACGTGCGGGAATTCCATCGCGCCTGCCGCGATGCGGTTGCGCCGTTCGGCGACGACGTCTATCCGTCGATGAAGCGCGCGTGTGACGCATACTTCTTCCTGAAGCACCGCAACGAGCCACGCGGCGTAGGCGGGTTGTTCTTCGACGACCTGGTCGACGACGGCACGGGCCGTGCGCTCGCGATCACCCGGCGGGTCGGCGAGTGCCTGGCCGGCGCTTACTTGCCGATGCTGCGGCGCCATCGCGACGATGCGTACGGTCCACGTGAACGCGATTTCCAGCTCTATCGCCGCGGCCGCTATGTCGAATTCAACCTGGTCTACGACCGCGGCACGCTGTTCGGGCTGCAATCGAACGGACGCGCCGAGGCGATCCTGATGTCGATGCCACCGTCGGTCACCTGGCGCTATGACTGGCATCCGCAGCCGGGAACGCCCGAAGCCGCGCTCTACACCGATTTCCTGGTCGCTCGCGACTGGCTGCCCACGTGAGCGACCAACGCAGCGACTGGCCGAAATCCGACGCGTCGCTGGTCGAGACGCACCTCGACGGCGAAGCGGTGTTCGATGGCAAGCTCTTGCACGTGCGCCGCGATCGCGTCCGGCTTCCCGACGGCGGCGAGGCGTCGCGCGAGTACGTCGTGCATCCGGGCGCGGTGCTGATCGTCCCCAGGCTCGACGACGGCCGATACGTGCTCGAGCGGCAGTTCCGTTATCCATTGCGACGCGTGTTCGTCGAATTCCCGGCGGGCAAGATCGATGCCGGCGAAGCGCCGCTCGCCACCGCGCAGCGCGAGCTCGTCGAGGAGGCGGGGTATAGCGCGGCGCAGTGGCGGCGCCTCGGCGTGATCCATCCGGTGATCTCCTATTCGACGGAGGTCATCGAGATGTGGGTGGCCGATCGCCTGACGCACGTGGGCCGCAAGCTCGATCCCGGCGAATTCATCGAAATCGTCATGCTGTCGCACGACGCGATGCTGACGGCGCTCGACCGTGGCGAGATCACCGACGCCAAGACCGTTGCGGCGCTGCTGATGCTCGATCGGGAGCGCAATCGTCCGCAGGCGTCCGGGTGATCGCGCGTCTTCTCGTCGTGCGGGGCCGCGTGCAGGGTGTCGGCTATCGCGACGCCATGGTCCGCGCAGCGCTCGCCGAAGGCCTGCAGGGCTTCGTGCGCAATGCGCTCGACGGAAGCGTCGAGGCGCACCTGCAAGGCGACGACGAGGCGGTCGCGAGGCTGATCGCGTGGGCGTCGCGCGGGCCGCCGATGGCGCGCGTCGACGCCGTGGTGGTCGAGGAAAGCGCACCCGATCACGCGCACGCATCGTTCCGGCAAACCGCCTGAACGGCGCTGCGCCACGCTCGATCGCCGTAACCTTCCGCGCCGCCCGCGCGGGCTGCCCCGCGGCCTCAGTCTGCGTGCATCACGTCGCGCCAGGCGACGTACGACGACGTCGCCCACAGCGGCAGCACGATCACCAGCCCCACGCCCAGCGTCGCGATGCCGACCAGCAGCAGCACGTACGACAGCACCCCGTACAGCAGGAACGCCGGCACATTGGGCGAGAAACCGCGGAAGCTCGCGGCGAACGATTGCGTGAATCCCATGCGGTCGATGAGCGCGCACATCGGCAGGAACGTGAACGGCAGCGATGCCAGCACGCCGACGGCAAACATCGCCAGCACCGACGCGAGACTCATGTCGGGGTTGGCGACGCGAAGGAGGTTGACGTCGGCGATGATGTAGACGGCGAGGGCTTCGGCGGCGAAGATGACGAGGCTCGATACGACGATCGCGCCGATCGCTGCGGCGCTCGCGGCGAACGGCACGAAAATGTCGCTGATGCGGGCGCGGCCGCCGCTCCGGATCGCGTGCGCGCCGACGAACATCCCGCACGTCAGCAGCGGCGGCAATATCTTCGACGCCAGCATGCCGGCGTCGGGAACGAGCTGCAGCGCGAATTCCGCCGCCAGCGACACGAATGCCATCAGGCAAAGCGTGAACGGCGCGCGCTTCCACAGGCGCATCGCCTCGGCGTACCAGTGGAACGCGCGTTGAGCGGGGACCGCGCGCGGCGTCGCCGGATCGCCCGCCGACACGTCAGGGCGCACCGAGGTACGCCGCGCGCACCTTGGAGTCGTGCAGCAGCGACTTGGCGTCGCCTTCCAGCGTGATCTCGCCCGATTCCATCACGTAGCCGCGGTTGGAGACCTCGAGCGCCAGCTTGGCGTTCTGCTCGATCAGCAGGATCGTCACGCCCGAGCGCGACACCGCGATCACCGTCTCGAAGACCTTCTGCACCATCAGCGGCGCCAGGCCCATCGACGGCTCGTCGAGCAGCAGCAGCTTCGGCCGCGACATCAGCGCGCGGCCGATCGCCAGCATCTGCTGCTCGCCTCCCGACAGCGTGCCGGCGGTCTGACGGCGGCGCTCGGCAAGGCGGGGGAACGTCTCGAAGATCTTCGCGAGGTCACCGGCGATGGCCTCGCGGTCGTTGCGGATGTACGCGCCCATCGCGAGGTTTTCCTCGATCGTCAGCGCGCCGAAGACACCGCGGCCCTCGGGCACCATCGCGAGGCCGCGGCGCACCAGCGTGAACGACTTGGCGCCGGTGACGTCGCTGCCCGCGTAGCGGATCGATCCCGACTTCACCGGCAGCAGCCCGCAAATGCCCTTCAGCGTCGTGGTCTTGCCGGCGCCATTGGCACCGATCAGGCACACGAGCTCGCCGTTGCCCACGACCAGGTCGATGCCGCGCACCGCGCGGATCTCGCCATACGACACCGCGAGCTTGTCGAGCACCAGCAGCGGCTCGCTGGCGGCACCTGGCGCAGCATTGTCCTTCGTTCCGGCTGGTACGGTGCTGGCAGCGTTCGGCGCGGCAACGCCGTGCGAGTTTGCGGCGCCGGTGCTCATGCCGACGCGCCCTTGAGATCGAGTGCGATGTCGCCGCCGAGGTACGCGGCGATCACGGCGGGGTCGTTGCGCACGTCGGCGGCCGATCCCTCGGCAATCTTCTTGCCGTAATCGAGCACCAGCACCCGGTCGCAGACGCCCATCACCAGCTTCATGTCGTGCTCGATCAGCAGGATCGTCGTGCCGTCGCGGCGGATGTCGCGCAACAGCGTGGCGAGCGCCGCGGTCTCGGTGGCGTTCATGCCCGCCACCGGCTCGTCGAGCGCGAGCAGGCGAGGGTCGGTGGCGAGCGCGCGCGCGATTTCCAGGCGGCGCTGGAAGCCGTAGGGCAGGTGCCGCGCAAGGTCGTGGGCACGCTCGGCGACGCCGACGTACTCGAGCAGTTCGTATGCGCGGCGCGCGATCGCCTTTTCCTCGGCGCGGGTCGCGGCGTTGCGCGCAATCGCGCCGAAAACGCCGGCATGCGTGCGCACGTGCCGTCCGATCATCACGTTCTCCAGCGCCGACAGGTTGGCGAACAGGCGAATGTTCTGGAACGTGCGCGCGATGCCGCGCTTGGCGACATCGTTGGGCTTCAGGTCGTCGAGCGGCTCGCCGTCAAACAGGAACGCACCCTGGTCGCGCGTGTAGATGCCGGTCAGCACGTTGAACAGCGTGGTCTTGCCGGCGCCGTTGGGTCCGATCAGCCCGTAGATCTCGCCGTGGCGGATGGTGAAGCTCACGTCGGACAGCGCATGCACGCCGCCGAAGCGCTTGGCGATGCCGGTCGCCGACAGCAGCGTCAGCGCAGCATCGTTCACTGCCGCCTCGCTTCGAGCTCGCGCTTGCGCAACGCGGACGGCCAGAGTCCCGCCGGCCGGAACAGCATCATCAGCACCAATGCGAACCCGAACAGCAGCATGCGGAACACCTCGGGATCGATCAGCGTGCGGCCGAACACCGCCTCCTGCGCCGGGCCGACGGTGTAGCGCAGCACTTCGGGAATGAACGACAGCAATAGCGCGCCGAGCACCACGCCGAACACGTTGCCCATGCCGCCCAGCACCACCATCGACAGCACCATGATCGATTCGACCAGGATGAAGCTCTCGGGACTGATGAAGCCCTGGATCGCCGAGAACATGCCGCCCGCGACGCCGCCGAACGACGCGCCCATCGCGAATGCCAGCAGCTTCATGTTGCGGGTGTTGATGCCCATCGCGCGCGCCGCGATCTCGTCCTCGCGGATCGCCTCCCAGGCCCTGCCGATGCGCGAATCCTGCAGCCGCAGGTTGATGACGATCACGACCAGCAGCGCCGCCAGCAGCAGGTAGTAGTACTTGACGGGACCGGTCGCGGTGAGCCCCGCGATCGTCTGTGTCTTGGCGAACGAGAACGAGCCGATGCTGAACGGGTCGATCAGGTAGATGCCCTGCGGCCCGTTGGTGATGTTCACCGGCAGCGACAGGTTGTTGAGGAAAATGCGGATGATCTCGCCAAAGCCCAGCGTGACGATCGCCAGGTAGTCGCCGCGCAGCTTGAGCGTCGGCGTCCCCAGCAGCACGCCGAACAGGCACGCGACCGCGCCGCCGATCGGCAGGATGATCCAGAACGGCAGGTGGATGTTGAAGTGCGGGCTGGCGAGCAGTGCGTACACGTAGGCGCCGACGGCGTAGAACGCGATGTAGCCGAGGTCGAGCAGCCCGGCGAAGCCGACGACGATGTTGAGCCCGAGTGCGAGGAAGCAGTAGAGGATCGCCAAGTTGGTGATGCGCACCCATGCGGTGCCGATGCTGGTGAGAACAAACGGCAGCACGATCAGCGCCGCGGCCATCACCGCGAGGCCGGCCCACGCGAGGCGCGGATTCTTGCGGCGGTCGAATAGGAGGCGCATCGTCGCGGGCAGGGGCAGGCGCTGTGGCGGTCAGGCGCGATCGGACACGCGCTCGCCCAGCAATCCCGAAGGCCGGAATATCAGCACGGCGATCAGCACCAGGAAGGCGAACACGTCCTGGTAGTTGGAGCCGAACAGCGCGAGATTGGGGTCGGCGTCGCATCGCAGCTTCAGCGCATCGAACCAGCCTTGCAGCTGGCACAGGTTGGTCAGGTCGCCGACGTAGCCCGCGCCGAGCGCCTCGATGACGCCCAGCAGCAGCCCGCCCAGCACGGCGCCGCCGAGGTTGCCGATGCCGCCCAGCACCGCCGCCGAAAAGGCCTTCAATCCGAGCAGGAAGCCCATCTGGTAGTGCGCGACGCCGTAATAGCTGCCGACCATCACGCCGGCGACCGCCGCCAGTCCCGCGCCGATGGCGAACGTGATGGCGATCACGCGATCGATGTCGATGCCCATCAGTCCGGCGACCGCCTGGTTTTGCGCGGTCGCGCGCATCGCGATGCCGAGCCGGGTGCGATAGACCAGCAGCAGCAGCCCGGACATCATCACCGCCGACATCAGCAGGATGGCGACCTGCACGTTGGTGATGGTCGCGCCGTTGGCATGGGGAGTCAGCGAATACGAAACGGTTTTCACCACTTGCGGGTACGGCAGCGGATTGCGGCTCCAGATGATCAGCGCGAGGTGCTGCAGGATGATCGACAGGCCGATCGCGGTGATCAGCGGGGCGAGGCGCGGCGCGCGCCGCAGCGGACGGTAGGCGACGCGCTCCAGCAGGTAGCCGAGCGCCATGCACACCGGCACCGCAGTCAGCGTGGCGATGCCGACGATGGCGAGCGGCGGCATCGGCGAATGCGCGGCGGCCAGGGTCGAGATCACCGAGTACGCGACCATCGCGCCGATCATCACCACTTCGCCGTGCGCGAAGTTGATGAGCTGGACGATGCCGTAGACCATCGTATAACCCAGCGCGACCACGGCGTACACGCTTCCCAGCGTGAGGCCGTTGACCATTTGCTGCAGGAAAATGTCCAGGAGAAGCCTGTCGCCGATTTGCGCGTCGTGCGAATTGTGGCGGCAAGCCGTGACGCTCGGCAATGCTTTTGTGCAACGATCCCGGGCAGGGGTGCCGGGTCGTGCAAAAAAAACGGCGCCCCGAAGGGCGCCGTCGCTTGGCGGCCGGTTGCCCGGGCGCAGCATCGAAAACGATCGCGTTACTTCTTCGGTTCCGCGGCCGGCGCGGCAGGTGCCATCGCGGGCGCGGCTGCCGGGGCAGGTGCGGGCGCGGCGGCGGCCATCTTGACGTAATCCTCGAACGAGGTGGACTTGCCGTCCTTGACCACGGCGACCGGAACGACCTTGCCGTCCTTCAGCGTGAAGATCGTGATTTCGGCTGCCTTGCGGTCGCCCTTGCCGTCGAACTCGATGTGGCCGGTGGCGCCGTCGTAGCTGATCGACTGCAGCGACGGCAGGTACTTCGCCGGATCGACCGAGTCGGCTTTTTGCATCGCAGCGATCAGCAGGTTGGCCGCATCGTAGGTGTACGGTGCGTACTGCTTGATTTCACCGTACTTGGCGTTGAAGTCGCTGACGAACGTCTTGCTGGCCGCTTCGACCGGAAGGCCGGCCTGCGAGCAGATCAGGCCCTCGGCAGCCGAGCCGGCGAGCTTCGCCATTTCGGACGTGCAGGCGCCGTCGCCGAAGGAGAACACGCTCTTCATGCCGAGCTCGCGCGCCTGCTTGACCATCGGGCCGCCGGTGGCGTCCATGCCGCCGTAGAACACCGCATCGGGTGCCTTGCCCTTGATCTTGGTCAGGATCGCCTTGAAGTCGGTGGCCTTGTCGTTGGTCTTTTCGTGGGCGACGATCTGCACGCCCGCGGCCTTCAGCGTCTTTTCGACTTCGTTGGCGAGACCCTCGCCGTAGGCGGTGGCGTCGTCGGCGATCGCGACTTTCTTGATCTTCAGCGAGCTCAGGTATTGCGCCACGGCCGGACCTTGCTGATCGTCGCGGGCAACCACCCGGAAGATGTTCTTGAAGCCCTGCTCGGTGAGCTTCGGATTCGTCGCCGAGCCCGAGATCATCGGGATTCCGGCCTGGTTGTAGACGGCTGATGCGGGAATGGTGACGCCGGAGTTCAGATGGCCGACCACGCCGGCGACCTTGGCGTCGGCGAATTTCTGCGCGATCGTCGGGCCGAGCTTGGGATCGGCCTGGTCGTCTTCGCCCATCAGCTCGAACTTGATCGTCTTGCCGCCGATCTTGAGCTTCTTGGCATTGGCCTGGTCGAGTGCGAGCCGCACGCCATTTTCATTGTCCTTGCCAAGGTGGGCGATGCCGCCGGTCAGCGGCGCGCCGCTGCCGATCTTGACGGAAACCGAGTCGTCGGCTGCTGCCGCAGGAGCGGCGGCTTGCTTGGGTTCTTCCTTGCCACAGCCATAAATGGTGAAGAGCGCGGCGGCTACGAGCGACAGGCCGAGCTTTTGCGAAACTTTCATGCGGGGATCCTCCGACGAGGGTGGGTTGAATTGGACTAACATTAAATTATCGGGTTTGCCTTGACGTGGTGTCAATGGCTGGTATCGTCGGCGCCCGGCATTCTGCCGCTCATCGCGACCGGAAGCGCTTTGTCGCACCCCGATTGCGCGCGACTGGTGCCGCCGGTAGGTTGCCGGGGCGTCACGCGGGTTGTCGGATCCGGAACGGGCGCTGAATCCATGAAGCGCCCGCGACGCATCCAACCGCCATTCAACGCGATCGGGGACGGGCGGCGTGGACGCGCAGCTCAATCGCGCCGGTACGCGGTCCTTCGGGGGAAATAGGCAATGAAACGTTTGTTGACACGGCGCCGGGTGATCGGCTCGCTGATCACGCTGGCGGTCGTCGGCGTCCTCGCCACCGTCGTGGCGTCGCGCGCGATGAAAAAGGGCGACCAGGGCCCGGACCCCAAGGCCGCGATGACGATGGCCTTCACATCGGCCGACCTGGCCTACCCGAGTGCCAGGGCGCTGAATCGCTGGCTGCCGGTCTCCGGCACGCTTCAGCCGCTCAACCAGGTGGTGGTCAAGGCCAGGGTTTCCGGCGAAGTGCACGAGATCACCGTCCGTGAAGGCGACGCGGTCACCGCAGGCCAGGTGATCGCGCGCTTCGACACCGCGGATCTCGACGCCAAGGTCGCCGAGCGCGTGGGCGCTCTCGAAAGCGCGCGCGCCCAGCTGGCGCTCGCCACCAAGACCCGGGCGATGAATGTCAAGCTGCTGAACGAGAAGTTCATTTCGCAGAACGCTTTCGACAGCTCGGAATCGGGATACAACGTCGCCTCGGGAAGCGTCAAGTCGGCCGAGGCGCAACTCAAGATGGCGCAGATCGCGCTGCGCGATGGTGCTGTGCTGGCGCCGATCGCCGGCACCGTGGCCAAGCGCCACGTGCAGCCGGGCGAGAAAGTACCCTTCGACGCGCCGCTGGTCACGATCGTCGACCTGAAGCAACTCGAACTGCAGGCGATGGTGCCGGCGAGCGACGTTCCCGAAGTCCGCATCGGCATGCCGGTGGACCTGCACGTCGACGGCTACACCGACCGGCGGTTTTCCGGCCGTATCGACCGCATCAATCCGTCGACCGAAGCCGGCACGCGCGCGATCCTCGTCTACGTCACGCTGCGCAATGCCGATTCGGCGCTGCGCGGCGGCATGTTCGCCGAAGGCCGCGTCGCGTTGACCGCGTCCGCGCCGGTGACGACGTTGCCCACCGCGGCAGTGCGCAACGAGACGGGCCTCACCTATGTGTGGACGATCGACAACGGCAAGCTCGTCAAGCGCATAGTCGTCGTCGGCCGCCGCGACGACGACAACGGCGTGATCGAGCTTAAGACGGCGCTGCCCGCGACACTGCCGGTGCTGGCGACCCGCTTCGAGAATTTGAAGGAAGGCGCGCCGGTGCTGGTCAAGGCAACGCTCGCGCCACCGGTGACGCGCGAGGCGCGCGCGAGCTAAAAAGGCCAGCCATGTGGATCACCCGCACGTCGATCTCGCAACCTGTGTTCGCCACGATGGTGATGGTGGGCATCACCGTGCTGGGCGTCTTCTCGTACCAGCGCCTGCGCGTCGAGCAGATGCCCGACGTCAGCCTGCCGTTCGTCGTCGTCCAGACCGCGTATCCGGGTGCTGCACCCGAGGCGGTGGAGTCCGACGTGACCAAGCCGCTCGAGTACGCGCTCAATACCGTCGCGGGTGTCAAGATCATCCGCAGCAATTCGCTCGAAGGCTCGAGCACGGTGTTCGCCGAGTTCCGCCTCGACACCGACATGAGCCGCGCGATGCAGGACGTGCGCGACAAGGTCTCGCAGACGCGGCCGGCGTTCCCGCGCGACGTCAAGGACCCGCTGATCGTGCGCGCCGACTCGGAAAACGAGCAGCCGGTGGTGTCGCTCGCCGTGCTGTCGCCGACCACGGGATTGCGCGAGCTCACTTCGCTCACCGACCAGACGATCGTGCGCGGCCTGGAGAACGTGCCGGGTGTTGCGCGCATCAATGTCAACGGCCGCGTCACGCGCGAGATCCGCATCCAGATCAAGCCCAATGCGCTGACGTCGCTGGGGATCAGTGTCGACCAGGTGATGAATGCGGTGCGCAGCGCGAACCAGGACGTGCCCGCCGGACGCCTGTCGCACGGCGCGAGCGACACCGTGGTGCGCGTCGACGGCAAGATCAAGGACCCCGCGCAGTTCGCGCGCATCATCGTCGCGCAGCAGGGCGGCGGGCCGGTCTACCTGTCGCAGGTCGCCGACGTCATCGACGGCGAGAAGGAGGAGACGTCGATCGCGCGCATCAACGGCCGGCCGGCGATCACCATCGACCTGCTGAAGGCGCAGGATGCCAACATCGTCGAGACCGGCCACGAAGTGCTGAAGGCGGTCGACGTGCTTAAGTCGCGCCTGCCCACCGACGTCGAGCTTCGTGTCGTCAACAATTCTGCCGCGCAAGTTGAGAAAAGCGTCACGCGCGTCAAGCACACGATCCTCGAGGGCGGCCTCTTGACGGTGCTGATCGTGTTCCTGTTCCTGCACAGCTGGCGCAGCACGATCATCACCGGCCTCACGCTGCCCATTGCAGTGGTGGCGACGTTCGTCGCGCTGAACGCATTCAACTTCTCGCTCAATTTCCTGACGCTGATGGCGCTGTCGCTGTGCATCGGCCTCTTGATCGACGACGCCATCGTCGTGCGCGAGAACATCGTCCGCCACCTGGGGCTCGGCAAGAACCACGCCGATGCGGCGCGCGAAGGGACGGACGAGATCGGCCTCGCGGTGATGGCGACCACGTTCGCGATCGTCGCCGTGTTCGTACCGATTGCGTTCATGAGCGGCATCATCGGCCGCTTCTTCTTCCAATTCGGCGTGACCGTGGCCGTGGCGGTGCTGGTCAGCCTGTTCGTCAGCTTCACGCTCGACCCGATGCTTTCGTCGATCTGGCACGACCCGCCGCAGGGCCGCTTCGCGCGCGTGCCGTGGCTTGGCACGCTGATGCAGGGCGTCGAGCATTTCATCGACTGGATGCACCGCGTCTACGGCAGCGTGCTGCAGTGGGCACTCGCGCATCGCGTCAAGGTGATCGTCATCGCGCTCACGACGTTCGTCGCGAGCTTCTTCGTCGTGCCGCTGGTCGGCACCGAGTTCGTGCCGCAATCGGACCACGGCTTCATCTCGCTGCGGCTCAACACGCCGGTGGGCTCGAGCCTCGACTACACCAACACCAAGGTGCGGCAGGTCGAGGAGGCGCTGAAGGCGTTTCCGGAAATCGACCTCGCGATGACCACCGTGGGCACCGACGAGGGCCGCAACTACGCGCGCATCGACCTGCGCCTCGTCGACCGCGCCAAGCGCGCGCGCAAGCAGAAGGACCTGGAAATCGCCATCCGCAACGCGGTGCTGCCTTTGGCCGGCATCGAGCTGTCGCTGGGCTTCGACCGGCCGATCTTCATCAACGTGCTGGGACCCGATCCCGACACGCTGTCGCGGCTGATGGCGGATTTGCGCGCGCGCGTCGCCAAGGTGCCGGGGATCGCCGACCTCGAGACGTCCGACAAGGCTGCCAATCCCGCACTGTCGATCCGCGTCAACAACGACATCGCCGCGGAACTCGGCATCAACGTGCAGCAGGTGGGTGCGACGCTGCGCCCGCTGCTCGCCGGCGACACCGTCAGCTATTGGCTCGGCCCCGATGGCAACAACTACGAAGTCAACGTGCAGCTGGCGCGCAATCGCCGCGAGCTCGCGTCCGACCTCGGCAATCTCTACCTCGCCACCAACAAGATCGGCCCCAACGGCGAGGCGCGCATGGTGCCGCTGCGCCAGGTCGCCGACATCGTCGAATCGACCAGCCCGCAGATCATCAAGCGCGAAGGCCTGCAACGCCGCGTGGCGCTGTATGCGGGTGCGCAGGGCAGGCCGTCGGGCGACGTCGGCAGCGACGTCGACAAGATCGTCAAGGACACGGTTCTGCCGCCGGGCTATAGGTTCTCGATCGGCGGCCAGCAGCAGGACATGGTCGACTCGTTCAACGCTGCGCTCGCGGCCCTCGGGCTCGCGGTGATTTTCATCTACCTGATCCTCGCGTCGCAGTTTGCGAGCTTCACGCAGCCGCTGGCGATCATGGCGTCGCTGCCGTTCTCGCTGATCGGCGTGTTCCTCGCGCTGCTGCTGACGGGCACGACGCTCAACATCTTCTCGGTGATCGGCTTCATCATGCTGATGGGCCTTGTCACCAAGAATGCGATCCTGCTGGTCGACTTCGCCAATCGCGCGCGCCGCGGCGGCGCGACGTTGCATGAATCACTGATGCAGGCGGGGCAGGTGCGGCTGCGGCCGATCCTGATGACCACGGCGGCGATGATCGGCGGCATGCTGCCGCTGGCGCTCGGCATCGGCGAAGGCGGCGAAACGCAGGCGCCGATGGGGCGCGCGATCATCGGCGGCGTGATCACGTCCACGCTGCTGACGCTGGTGGTCGTGCCTGTGCTCTATTCATACCTCGACGGCTGGGCGACTCGCCGGCGCGAGCGTCGCGCGCGGCGCGCCGCGGCGGCGCACCCATTGGTGTTTCCGGGTGCGGCCACAGGTGCCTCCGCACCGCCCGACGCTGCCGCGCCGGCGGCCGCCGACTGACCGGGGTGTCGCTGGCGTGTTGCATTTCGTTGCATGCCGGGCAGCGCGTGGTGCGTTGACGCGGGATAATAGCGCGGCGATAATAAATGACCCGCGGTCAGTTGGCCACAGAATGAACTTCGAACAAGCCCGATTCAACATGGTCGAGCAGCAGATCCGGCCGTGGGAAGTGCTCGATCCCGACGTGCTCGACCTGCTGTTCAAGGTCAAGCGCGAAGGCTATGTGCCTGCCGAGTATCGCGAGCTCTCGTTCGCCGACGTGGAAATCCCGCTCGGCAACGGTGCCGCGATGTGGATGCCCAAGATGGAAGCGCGGGTGCTGCAGGAGCTCTCTTTGCGGCGCGGCGACAAGCTGCTCGAGATCGGCACCGGCAGCGGTTATTTCAGCGCGCTGTGCCGCAGTCACGGTGCGCTCGTCACCAGCGTGGAAATCGATCCTTCGCTCGCGCAATCGGCGCGCATGCGGCTCGCCGCGCAGGGATTCAACGATCTGCGCCTCGAAGTCGGCGATGGCTCGCGGGGATTCGGCAGCGATACCTACGACGTCATTGTCCTGACCGGCTCGACGCCGCTGCTGGCCGAGTCGTGGTTCGCGCAACTCAACCCTGGCGGACGCTTGTTCGCGGTGCTCGGCGATGCGCCGGCGATGAGCGCGCAACTGATCCGCTGGTCGGCGCCCGGCGCACGCGTGGCCCGGACGCTGTTCGAAACCGTGGTGGCGCCGCTGCGCAATGCGCTGGCGCCTTCGCGTTTCGAATTTTGATCTCGCAGCTCGACCCGGCGGCCGTCGCCGCATGGCAGGCCGACGCCACCCGCGCCGCGCCGGTGCTGGTGGACGTGCGCGAGGGCTGGGAGCGCGAAATCTGCTCGATTCCAGGTTCGCAGTCGCTGCCGCTGAACGAGTTGCAGCGCCGCGTCGGCGAACTGCCGCAGGAGCGCGAGCTGGTGATCGTATGCCACACCGGCCAGCGCAGCGCGATGGTGACGCGCTGGCTTTCGCAACAGGGCTATCGCGCGCACAACCTCGCGGGCGGCGTCGAAGCCTGGGCGCAGACGGTCGATCCTGCGATGCGCCGCTATTGACGCCGCGGCACTTGAAACAACGAATACACCCGGAATGGACTCCATGAGACTGACGATTCTCGCGCTTGCGCTGACCCTGTCGCTCGCAGCACCCGCGCGCGCCGACGACCTGCTGCAGATCTACCATGACGCGCAACAGAACGACCCGGCGCTGGCCGCCGCGCGCGCCAACTGGCAGGCGACGCAGGAACGGCTGCCTCAGGCGCGCGCGGGCCTGCTCCCGAACGTCGCCGCGACGGCCGGCGCGAACATCAACCGCTACGACCAGCGGCTGAGCGGCATCCCCGATAGCGATGTCGGCCGCAATTTCGCCACCGGCTCGCTGGCAGTCTCGGCGTCGCAGCCGATCTATCGCGTCGGCAACGTCGTGCTGTACGACCAGGCGCAGGAGCAGGTCGCGCAGGCCGACTATGTGCTGGCGACGTCCCAGCAGGACCTGATGCTGCGCGTCACCGTCGCCTATTTCGACGTGCTGCTGGCGCAATTCAACATCGAGCTGGTGGTAACGCAGAAGGCCGCGGTGTCCGAGCAGCTCGCGCAGGCCAAGCGCAACTTCGAGGTCGGCGTGTCGACGATCACCGACACCAACGAAGCGCAGGCGAAATACGACCAGATCGTCGCCAGCGAGATCACGACGCGCAACGATTTCGACAACAAGGTGGCGGCGCTGCGCGCGATCATCAACCGCGCCCCTGGGCCGTTGCAGCGCCTGTCGCAGAATTTCGATCCACCGCTGCCCGAGCCAAACGACCAGCAGTACTGGAACGACCTCGCGTTGCGTGACAACCTGGTGATCCGGGTCTCGCAGTCGACGCTCAACATCGCCACGCTCGAAATCGACCGCCAACGGGCGGGTCACCTGCCCACCGTCGACCTGGTCGCGAGCTACGGCGGCAACTTCGGCAACGGCACGTCGAGCTTCGGCGAGAATTTCAACACACGCTCGGGCGTGATCGGCCTCGCGGTCAACGTGCCGCTCTACACCGGCGGGTTCGTCAATTCCAAGGTGCGCGAGGCGATCGCGCTGCAGGACAATGCGCGCCAGTCGCTCGAAGCCGCGCGCCGCAACGCGTTGTTCAGCGCGCAAACGGGGTTCGCGGGAATCACCAGCTCGGTGGCGTCGATCAAGGCGCTCACGCAGGCCGTGCATTCCGCGGAGGTCGCCTACGATTCGAACAAGGTCGGCCAGGAAGTCGGCGTGCGCACCAACCTCGACGTGCTCAACACGCAGCAGGATGTGTTCACCGCACGCCGCGACCTGGCTTCCGCGTATTTCAACTATCTGATCGGCCAGCTACGCCTGAGGTCGGCCGTCGGCACGCTGAGCGAGCAGGACATCGAGCAGCTGAATCGCCGGCTGCGCGGCTAGCCGGTCGCTCGAACGCCGGGCAGCTGCGGCGCCAGCCAATCCCACAGGCGATCGATTGCGCCTCGGTGCGCCGCATGAAAAGCGAGCGCGTGCTTGCGCAACGCCGCGCGTCCCGGGTCGTCCTGCAGCAGCGTCGCAACGGCGGCGGTGAGCTGCGGCGCCGTCGCGACACGCAGCGCGGCCCCCGCGGCGATTGCGCCGGTCGCCGCGTCGGCGAAATTGAACGTATGCGGACCGACGATCGTCGGCACGCCCAGCGCGATCGGCTCGATCAGATTCTGCCCGCCGAACGGCAGCAGGCTGCCGCCGACGAATGCGACGCCGGCGATCGCGTAGTACGCGGGCATTTCGCCCATCGAATCGCCCAGCATCCAGGCGACGTTCGCGGGCACGTTGCCCTCGTCGCTGCGCCGCACGAACGCGCAGCCGCGCGCACGCAACAACGCCGCCACCTGCTCGAAGCGCTGCGGATGGCGCGGCACGATCAGCGTCAGCGCGTTGCGCGGCAACGGCGACGAGAGGATGGCGTCGATGACCAGTGCTTCCTCGCCGTCGCGCGTGGCCGCCGCGATGAACACCGGGCGCTGGCCGATTCGCGCGCGCAAGGCGTCGGCGATGGCGGCTTGCGCAGATGATGCCTCGACGTCGAACTTGAGGTTGCCGGTGACCGCCACTTCGCGCGCGCCAAGATCGCGCAGGCGCGATGCGTCGTCGGGCGTCTGCGCGGCCACGCCGGCGAATCGCGCGAACGTTCGCCGCGCCATCGATCCGAGCTTCGCGTAGCCAGCCGCCGATCGCGCCGAAAGCCTCGCATTGACCAGGAACACCGGCATCGCGCGACGCTCGCATTCACGCAACAGGTTGGGCCACACTTCGGTTTCGATGACGATGCCGGCGCGTGGGGCGAAGCGCTCGACGAAGCGCGCGACGGCGAACGGCAGGTCATAAGGCAGCCACGCATGGATCACGCGTTCGCCATACAGCGCAGTGGCGGCCTCCCGCCCGGTGGCGGTCATCGCGGTGACGAGGATCTGCGCCTGCGGCCATTCGCGCAGCAAACGTTCGACGAGCGGCGCCGCAGCGCGCATTTCGCCCGCTGATACGGCGTGCAGCCAGAGGACGTCGCGCGGCGCGGCGCCGCGGTAACGACCGAAGCGCTCGCCGATCCGCGCGCGATAGCCGGGCTCCTTGCGCCCGCGCCACCATAGCCGCAACGGCAGCCAGGGCAGCGCGCAATACCACAGCACGGTATAAAGCGCATGCATCAGGTTCGCGTTTCCCTTTGCATTGCACTCATCAGCGGCGCGGCGACGGACGCCTGATCGGGCTTCGGCACGTAACGCGCGCATTCAGCATTGCGGCACATGGCGCCACACGTCGGCCACCGCGGCGACGACGTCGAGGAACGTGGGGATCACGCCGTTGCCACCCAGGTCGCGCGCCTGCGGCCCGCAGATCGCCACGCCGGCCAGCCGCGCGTCGGTTTCGGTGAACACCGCGACCGTCGGCGTGCCGAGCGCGGCCGCCAGGTGAGTGAGCCCGGTGTCGATACCCACCGCGAGCGTCGCGCGCGACAGCAATGCCGCGCACTGCGCGATCGACTGCCGGGACGGCACGACGGCCGTGGCCGCGCCCTCGGCGATGCGCTGGCAGCGCGCCTGCTCGCGCGGCGTTCCCCACGGCAACAAGACGGAAATGCCTGCGCGCGCGAGGTGCGCCACCAGCTCGCGCCAATGCGTTTCGGGCCACAGCTTGGATTCGCGCGATGTCGCCGTCACCAGCATCGCATAGGGTCCTTCCGGCGTCAGCAGCGCCGCCGGCAACGCCTTCCATCGCCATCGCGGAGGCCCGTCTACCGTGTACTGCAGCGCATCGGCCGCCACGCGCCGGCACTTGGTGACGAAATGGATGTCGCGGTCCACGCGGTGGTGGACGTTGTGCAGCAGCGTCGCCAACGGCTCGCGGATGCTGGAGGCGTGCAGGCCATGGCGCCGCCCGCGCGCGATGCGTGCGATGATCGCGCCCTTCA
This sequence comes from Pseudomonadota bacterium, assembly GCA_041691615.1. Taxonomy (GTDB): domain Bacteria; phylum Pseudomonadota; class Gammaproteobacteria; order Burkholderiales; family Casimicrobiaceae; genus VBCG01. The sequence continues at coordinate 11,281 of JBEPUI010000028.1, read as the reverse complement.
GCTGTTCCTGCAGGTCGATCACCGCGTCGTATCGGCTCGACCTGACCGCGCGGCGAAACACGCTGAATTCGCGCCACGTCGTGGCGCGCAGCAGCGAGCCTCGCCAGCGCCGCAGCGCCACCGGAATCACCTGCGCGACGTCGGCGTCAAGCGCGGGCAGCGCGGCGAAGGGTTCCTCGGCCACCCAGTCGATCCGCGCGTCCGGGTATGCGCGGCGGACGTCGGCGGCCAGCGCCAGCGCATACACGACGTCGCCCAGCGACGAGGGGCGCACCACGAGGATCCGTGAAGGCGGCATTGTCACGAACGTCGGCAACGCCCAAGCGAAACCACGTAAAATCGCGCCTTCACGAAATTTCCCGATGAGCTTGCCGGCGCATGGCCGAATCGCTTCCCTTGTCGCTTTGCATCATCACGCGCGACGCCGCGCACCAGCTGCCCGCTTGTCTCGAGTCGGCAGCGTTTGCGGCCGATGCCGTGGTCGTCGACTCGGGGAGCCGCGATGATACCGTGGATGTCGCGCGGAGGATGGGGGCGCGGGTGATCGAGCACGCGTTCGAAGGTTTCGGCACGCAGAAGCAGTTCGCCGTCGCCGCCGCGCAGCATGACTGGGTGTTGTGCCTCGATGCGGATGAGCGCGTGACGCCGGAGCTCGCGCAACAGATCGCCCAGGTGTTCGCGCAGGAAAATCCGGGCGCGAGCGCGTTCGCCGTCGCCCGCCGCAACCGTTTCCTGGGACGCTGGCTCGCGCACGGCGAAGGCTACCCCGACTGGAACGTTCGGCTGTTCGACCGCCGCTGGGCACGCTGGAGCGACGATGCCGTGCACGAGCGCGTGATCGTCGACGGCCATGCCGCGCGCATCGGCGGCGACTTGCTGCATGCCTCGGCCGAATCGCTGACCGACTACATCGCCAAGCAGAATCGATACACGACGCTCCAGGCTGCGCAAATGCACCGGGAAGGCCGCACCGCCAACTTTGCGCAGATCGCACTCGCGCCGCTGGCGCGCTTCATCCGGCTGTATTTTTTCCGCCTGGGCTTCCTCGACGGCGCCGCCGGATTCGCGCACATCGCGGTCGGCGCGTTCGGCAGCTTCCTCAAGTACGCCAAGCTGCGGGCGCTCAACATCGCCGCGCTCGACCCATGAACCGACGACGTTTCGTGAGCGGGCGACCGTGGTCGCGGCGGGTGCGCGGACTGCCGCCGACCGGGCGCAGCCGATGACGTCGCGCCGGCGCACGCTGGTCACCGGCGCCGCCGGTTTCATCGGCATGCACGCCGCGCTGGCGCTCGCGTGGCGGGGCGACGACGTCGTGGCGCTCGACGATTTCGACCCGTACTACGATGTCGCGCTGAAGGAAGCGCGTGCCCGCGAGCTCGCGCGGCACCCCGGCATCGCGCTGGTTCGCCACGATCTTGCCGAGCGCGACGCCACCGCGCGACTGTTCGCGGACGGCGCATTCACCCACGTCGTGCACCTCGCCGCGCAGCCGGGCGTGCGCTACTCGCTGTCCAATCCCGCCGCTTACCTGCGCAACAACGTGGACGCGTTCGGCAACGTGCTCGAGGGATGCCGGCATGCCGGCGTCGCGCACCTGGTCTACGCGTCGTCGTCAAGCGTTTACGGCGCCACGCACACGCTTCCGTTTTCCGAGGACCAGTCCACCGATACGCCGGTGAGCCTGTATGCCGCCACCAAAAAAGCCAACGAGCTGATGGCGTACAGCTACGCGCACCTGTTCGGCCTCGCGGCGACCGGGCTGCGGTTTTTCACCGTGTATGGGCCATGGGGACGGCCGGACATGGCGCCGATGCTGTTCGCCGCGGCGATCCTCGCCGGCAAGCCGATCAGGGTGTTCAACCACGGTGACATGCGCCGCGACTTCACGTATGTCGACGACATCGTCGAAGGCGTTGCGCGGGTGCTGGCGATTGCGCCGCCGCCCGATGCCGCCACCGGCGCGCGACACGCGATCTACAACATCGGCAACAACACATCAGTGGCGCTGGGCGAATTCATCGCGACGCTGGAATCCTTGCTGGGGCGCAAGGCCAAGCGCATCGACGAGCCGATGCAGCCGGGCGACGTCAAGGACACCTATGCGTCGATCGACCGGCTCGCGGCCGTCACCGGCTTCGCGCCGCGCACGCCGCTCGCCGAGGGGCTTGCGCATTTCGTCGCGTGGTATCGCGACTACCACGGACTGCAATGAAGCCGACGCGGCCACCCATCCGGAGCACGCAATGATCCTCGTCACCGGCGGCGCCGGATTCATCGGCGCCAACTTCATCCTCGACTGGCTGAAAACCGAGTCCGAAGGCGTGGTCAACCTCGACAAGCTCAGTTACGCCGGCAATCCGGCAAGCCTTGCGGGCGTCGAAGCCGATTCGCGCTATCGGTTCGTGCATGGCGACATCGGCGATCGCTCGCTGGTGGGCACGCTGCTCGCGCAGCACCGGCCGCGCGCGATCATCAATTTCGCGGCCGAAACGCATGTCGACCGCTCGATCCACGGGCCGGCGCAATTCATCGAAACCAACGTCGTCGCCACATTCGAGCTGATCGACACCGTCAAGCAATGGTGGCAGGCGCAGGACGCGCCGCTGCGGGATGCGTTTCGCTTCCATCACGTGTCGACCGACGAGGTATTCGGCTCGCTCGGGAGCGATGAGCCAGGGTTCCGCGAGACCACCGCGTATGCGCCCAACAGCCCGTATTCGGCGTCGAAGGCCGCGTCCGACCACCTGGTGCGCGCGTACCACCACACGTTCGGGCTGCCGACGCTCACCACCAATTGCTCGAACAATTACGGGCCGCTGCAGTTTCCGGAAAAGCTGATCCCGCTGATGATCGTCAACGCGCTGGCCGGCAAGCCGCTTCCCGTGTACGGCGATGGCCAGAACGTTCGCGACTGGCTCTACGTCGGCGACCATTGCGCGGCGATCCGCGCGGTGCTCGCCAAGGGCCGGCCCGGCGAAACCTACAACGTCGGCGGCAACGCCGAGATGAAGAACATCGACGTGGTGCGCGTCATCTGCGAATTGCTTGGCGAATTGCGCCCGGGGCGCGACTACGCGCAGCAGATCACGTACGTCACCGACCGGCCCGGGCACGATCGCCGGTACGCGATCGATTCCGCCAAGATCCGCGGCGAGATCGGCTGGCAGCCGGTGGAGACCTTCGCCTCCGGCATGCGCAGCACGGTGATGTGGTACCTCGGCCATGCGCAGTGGCTCGCCAATGTGACGAGCGGCGAATACCGGCAATGGGTCGGCCGCCACTACAGCGACGAAGACGCGTGAAATGCCGGCCCCGCGCGTGACCACATCGTCACGCGGCCCCGATGCGTCCTCGCATCCGGTCAACAATTTCGACCTGCTTCGGCTATTCGCCGCGTTGCTGGTGTTCTGGTTTCACGCGCTGGCATTTACGGGTCGCCCCGCACCGATGCTCTTTTCCTGGGTCGCGCCAGGGCCCCTGGGCGTCTACATCTTCTTCCTGATCAGCGGATACCTCGTCAGCAAGAGCTGGGAGTCCGATCCGCACGCGCCGCGGTTTCTCGCGCGGCGCTCGCTGCGCATCTTTCCGGCGCTCGTCGTGCTGGTCGTGCTGACCGCGGTGCTGCTCGGCCCCGCGCTGACGACGCTGCCTTTGCACGACTATTTCCGACACCCCTTTTTCCGCCATTATTTCCTGAACATCGCGCTGCTGCCGGTCTACGCGCTGCCCGACGTGTTCGCGCACCAGCTGGTACCCAATGCCGTCAATGGCTCGCTGTGGAGCCTGCCCGTCGAGTTCACGCTCTATCTCATGCTGCTGTTGCTGGGCATTTCGCGCGCGCCGCGCTGGGCGATTGCGGTGCTGCTGGCCGCCGGATGCTGGTTCACGCTGACCTGGTCCGTGGTGCGCGAGAACCTGGTGGTCGTCTACGGCATGGTCCTGCAGGATGTCATGCAATACGGCGTGTATTTCCTGCTGGGCGTGTGCGTCAGCCGATTCCGCCTGGAGCGCTGGCTGACCGTCACCGGCGTATTTGCGAGCCTCGTCCTGATGATCGCGGCAGAACCGTGGCCGCTGGTGTCGCGCGCGGTGTCGTGGATCGCGTTCCCGTCGATCTTCCTCACCTTCGGCCTGTCGACGAGCGTGGCCGCGCGCGCGCTGGCGCGACTCGGCGACTATTCCTACGGCGTCTACATCTATGCGTTTCCGGTGCAGCAGTCGGTGAACTATCTGTTTCCCGCGCTGCCGATGACCGCCTACGTGCTGCTGTCGCTGGCGATCACGTTCGCGTTCGCGGCGGCCTCGTGGCACTTGGTCGAGCGCCGTGCGCTGCGCTTCAAGCCGCGCAAGCGCGAGGCCGCCTAACCGCGGGTTTCAGGCGCGCACGCCGGTCAGCACCACGTTCTTGCCGAGCACTCGGTCGAGCGCCCGGTCGGCGATGCGTCCCAGCGGAAAGACGTAGCGGTCGAACGCCACCAGCGCGCGCCGGTCGATCGCGCCGCTATTGTTGCCGACCGCCTTGAACGCGAGTGTGGCGAAGAAGCCCGCGCTGTCCGCATAACGCACGCGGTCGACGCGCAGGCCGGCGTCGCGCATCACGTCCGCGAGCATGCGTCGCCGGTAGCGGCGGCGGTGCTCGACCAGTCGGTCCAGGCTGGAAAAGAGCACCTGGAACGCGGGCACGTAGATCAGCATGCGTCCGCCGGGCTTGAGCTTTCGCACCCACGTCGCGGCCGCGGCACGGTCGTCGTCGATATGCTCGAGCACGTTGAGCGAATAGATGAAGTCAAAGGTCGCGTCCGCGAACTCTTCCGCCGCGGCGACGACCGGCAATCCGGCGGCGGCGATGACCCGCGATTGGCGCGCGTCGGGCTCGACACAGGTGACGTCGAGCCCGTCGGCCGCCAGCGCGCGTGCGAACGTGCCGATGCCGGCGCCGATGTCCGCGATGCGGTCGCCAGGATGCGCATTGGCGCGGATCAGCGACAGCAGATAACGGTTGTAGTTGACCGCCTCCGCCATGATCTCGAGGTTCTCGGTGCCGGTGTACTCGCTCATCGGTGGCGTGGGCTCATGATCGGCGGCGGAAAACCCATTGCGAAGAGACATGATAGTTGATCGCCGCGGCGGTGACCGACGCCAATGCGAGCGCCGCCAGCGGTGCCCACGAGAATTTCCAGACCATCAACCAGTAGAGGCACAGGTTAAGGCCGTTGCCGAGCGCATTGGCCAGCATGAAGAACAGCCATTCGCGAATCGAAGGCGCCGTATGCCGGGCGGCTCCAAACGTGAAGTTGCGATGCAGCCACCAGGTCACCGTCACCGCGATCAGGAATGACGGGATGCGCGCCCAGATCGGCGAAACGTGCGCTGCGTGGACCAACAGCAGCAGCGCACTGCCGTCAACGACGAAGCCAATGCCTCCGACGAGCAGGAATCGGAACAATTGGTGCAGCTCACGGGGACGGTCACGGCGTGGATTCATGGCAGGTCAACACGTTCGGGCAACGCGGCCACGCGAGCAATCCTTGCGTCTCGATCGATTCGCGCCGAAGTCTATCACTCGCTGCGGGGCCTGTTCGACCTTCCTCTGCGATCGCGCAAGTGCGCGCGCGGCATGGCGATAGGGGTTTGCGCGACCGCCGCCGTCACGCGGGTTGCCGCCGCTCCGCGGAGGGAATCAGCGTGCTAGGATGGCCCCCGTTTCGCAATGGAGCCGGAGCGTCCATGATCAAAAATGCCGCCGGCGCAGTGGCCGATCCGAATCGCACGGGCGCCCACGACACGCCGACCGCCGGCCACACCGACAGGTCCGCAGTGCAAGGGAGCGATTGCGAGCTCACGATCCTGATGCCTTGCCTCAACGAGGCCGAGACGCTGGCCGGCTGCATCGACCAGGCGCAGGATTTCCTGCACCGCCGCCACATCGACGGCGAGGTACTGATCGCCGATAACGGCAGCACCGACGGTTCGACGCAGATCGCCACGGCGCATGGTGCGCGCGTCGTGAACGTGCCCGTCAAGGGCTATGGCGCCGCATTGATCGAAGGCACTCGGGCGGCACGCGGACGCTTCGTCATCATGGGCGATTCCGACGGCAGCTACGACTTCGCAGCACTGGATCCGTTCGTCGAACGCCTGCGTGCGGGCAGCGACCTCGTCATCGGCAACCGGTTCAAGGGCGGCATCGCACGCGGCGCGATGCCGTTCCTGCACAAGTACCTCGGCAATCCCGTGCTGAGCTACCTCGGCCGGCTGTTCTTCACCATTCCCGTCGGCGATTTTCATTGCGGCCTGCGCGGATACCGGCGCGATCGCATGATTTCGCTCGGCCTGCGCTCGCGCGGCATGGAATACGCCAGTGAAATGGTGGTTCGCTCCGCGCTGGCGGGGCATGCCATCGCCGAAGTTCCCACCACGCTCGCCCCGGACGGCCGGTCGCGGCCGCCCCATCTGCGGACGTGGCGCGACGGCTACCGCCACCTGCGGTTCCTGTTGATGCTGAGCCCGCGCTGGCTGTTTCTGTACCCCGGGCTGGTCCTGTTCGGCGCAGGGACGATCGTGCAGGCCGCGATCCTGGCCGGCCCCGTCGGATGGGGGCCGGTGATACTCGGCATCCATACGATGCTCTACGCCGGTGGCGCAATGATCATAGGACTGCAGATGGCGTTGTTCTCGCTGTTCGTGAAGGCATCGGGCGTCGCGCAAGGCGTGCTTCCGCGAAGCCGCACATTCGACCGTTTCGTCTCGGGCTTCAGCGCCGAGCGCGGTTGCGCGCTCGGGCTCGTGGTGGCGCTGGCGGGATTGGCGCTGGCGGCGTATTCGCTGTCGATCTGGATGGCGTCCGGGCTGTCCGAGCTCGAGCCGCGCCATGTGATGCGCATCGCGATCCCGTCGCTGACGCTGATGGTCACCGGGATGGAGATCCTGTTGTCGTCGCTGGTGCTCTATTTCCTGCTGTGGAACACCGACGAGGAATCGCCGCCGCAGTAGCGGCCAACATCGCCGGATGCGCGATGCCGGCTAGGGAAAGTCGATCACGCGGTCGCAACCGGGCGCGCTCGCACCGTCGATGCTGCGCACGTGAATCGAGCTGCCCGGATGGAACAGCCGCGAATAGAGGATTGCGTAGCGATGCTGGTTCGCGAAGCAAAGCGTGCTTCCGGGGGGCATGGCGTTGACTACCGCGTCGGTGGGCGATACGAGTTGGTCCAGCGACGTGCCGGCGAACACGACATAGCGCGCACCGGTCATCAACATGACGCCGGCGAGCGCCAGCAATACCAGCGCGCGCGCAGCCTTGCGCGTTTCCGCCTGCGCCGCTACAGCTGCCGCCGTCGCCGTGTCTGGCACCGGCGAGAACGCAAGCACCAGCACGATGCTGGCCAAGGTCAGCATCCAGAACTGGTAGTAGCGCAATTCGTGCGAGTTGGGCAGGAACGCGCAGATGACCGTCGCCACGATGAAAATGCCCAGCATCGGCCGCGTGCCGCGTTCGCGCGCGCGGCAGAGCAGGATCACGATCAGCCCCAGCACGTAAACGCAGAAGTAACCGCCCATCCGATACGACGGATTGCTGCGCAGCACGTCGGCCTGGTCGACGGTCCACGGCATGCCGCGGCCTCGGAAGGCATCGAACTCGAACACCGATGCCACCCAGCGTATCCATCTGGGGAATTCGATCCATTGCGTGGACACCGAGATCGTCTTCTGGATTTCCTTCAGCGACTCGATGCCCGGCAGCGTGACACTGGCCACACGCATCGCCACCGGATAGAACGGGTTATGGAAGTGCCACGTGTTGTACGCGAGTTGCGGCAGGATCGTCACGATGCCGATGGCCGCGAGAACGCTTGCATAGGTCCAGGGAATGCGGCCGTCGCGGCGCCAGCGTGCATGCGTTACGGCGACGACGATCGCCGCCCAGACGAGCGCGGCCAGCGGAATCAGCAACAGCTTGGCACCTGCGGCGAGGCCCAGTGCGGCCCACGCAACGACGACGTCCATCGTCGGCGCCGGGTCGCCTGTCATGGCAATGCGCATCAACGCGAGGATGCCGATCGTCAACGCCGCGTTCGCCGCGAGATCGACATAGCTCGACGACAGGTGGATCTGCACGAGCGGAATGGCCAGCAGCGCGAGCCACGACCACGCCAGCGGGACGCAGAAGCGCCGCCACAGGTACGCGCACAATGCAACCACAACCGCGATCGTCGCCGCATGTCCCGCCACCGGCGTGCCGAACACGCGCCACAGCAGGCCGAACGCGGCATGGAAGAGCATCGGAAACGACAGATAGCGCTGCTCGAGGCCGAAGCCGAGCGCGAGGCATTGCGTATCGCAAAGCCCGGCTGCGCGCGCGGCGTAGGGCCAGTGATATTGCAGCGTGTCCCAGTTGGCATCGGCAGTGGACAACGAGCGAATCAGGATCAGCACGAACGTCGCGATCGCGAGGACGTTCGCAACGTAGTCGATGGGCTGAAGGCGCGCTCGCGGCATGCGGCAGGGTTGCTGGCGGGAATGCGGCGAGTATAGCGGCCAGGCGCATGTCCCGACGCGTGATTCATCCACCGTCGGATAAGATAGTCGGCCGGCGCACGCACTCGACCTCTTCCATTCATCCCGATGCTTCCAGGCTTGCTGCAACCATCGTGGTCATTCATTTCTCGCCGCTTCAGCCGTCGCGTGCCGGAAGTGTCACCCGTCACTGATCGCATGGTGGCGGAGCCGTGGTTCGTCGATCTGGTGAGCGTCGAGGATTCGATGGTCACCGTCGAAGGGTGGTCTTTTCCGCATGCGGAGCGCACTGATTTCTTCCTCAACGACAAGCGCTTCGAGGTGATCGACTATCCGCTCCTGCGCACCGACGTCGGACACCAATTCTGGCAACGAAGGAATGCGCAGATGTCGGGATTTCGTTGTCGCTCGTCGGCAGTCGTGCAGGCTTACCCTGGCGGCAGCATGAAGATTTCGCGAAGTGGCGACTCGAGCCTGATCGATTCGGGAAGGAATGCCTGGTACATCGCCGAGCGACGCGCGCACCCCAACGTTCCGGACGACGATCGACGATTCCGGGTGATAGGCGACCGCGACCTGACGGGCTTCCTGAATACGGGCGCGACGGACTTGCATCGCCTGAGCGAAGTGGTGCAAAAGCTGACGGGCAGGCCGCTCTGGGCGTTCGACCGCGTCCTCGATTGGGGCGTGGGCTGCGGTCGCCTCGCGAGACACTTTCCGGAGCAGCATGCGCAAGCGCTGACCGGATGCGACATCGACCGCGACAATGTCGAATGGTGCCGGGCCAATCTGGCAGGACGGCGCTTCGTGACGTCGTCCGTCGCGCCGCCACTGCCTTTCGACGACGGCGAGTTCGACGTCGTCTATGGGGTGTCGGTTTTCACGCACATGAGGGAAGCGCTCCAGGACAATTGGCTCGCGGAATTGCGTCGAATCACCAGGATCGGAGGCCTGGTATTGACCACCGTGCACGGTGAAACCGCGGTCGAGTTCTTCCGGCTTGGTCCGCACGAACACACGTGCATGAAGACGGCAATCACCAGCCAAGGCTTGATGGTGTCGAGCGACAACGCGCAGCTCGACGGGTATGTGGAAGCAGCGGACGAATACGTCAACGTCTTTCATGACCGCGGGTATGTCGAACGCCATTGGTCGCGCTATTTCGACGTGGTGCACGTGATACCCGGCTACATCTTCACGCACGACCTGGTGGTGATGAGACGCCGCGCGTGACTCGCTTGAGACCGCAGTGTTGAGCGGTAAATTCCATGAGGACGCCGCCGTCGGGCGTGTGGTCCGGCTCACGTGGGTCGTTGCGCTGCGCGGCTTCGCGGCACTTGCCGTCTATGCGTTCCACCTCTGGCAGGGACTGGGTGGCAACGCGTTCACTTTCGGATTCCACGACGGGTTCACGTATGGACTGCGGTCGCTGTTCCGCGCGGGTTCTCAGGGCGTCGACCTGTTCTTCGTGCTCTCGGGTTTCGTCATCGCATGGCCCTACGTCAGCGCCCGGAAGCTGCGATTGACCAGCGGCGAAGTTGTCGATTTCTATCGGCGCCGGTACTTTCGCATCGCTCCACTCTTCTACGTGACGATCGCCGTGGTGGTCGTCCTCATCGAAATCGGTTGGCTCAAGGGATCGGTAACGCCGAAGATCGTCATCGGGCATCTGCTGTTCCTCGAGAACTTCATCCCCTACTGGGTCGGGAGCCTGCGGGGCGTGTACTGGACGCTGCCAACGGAAATTCACTTCTATCTGGTGCTGCCGCTGGTATTGCGCTTCATCGACGTCGATCGCCCGTGGCGATTTGCAGCGTTCTGGATCGTCGCGTGCATCGGGTACCGGGCCTACAGCGTGTGGAGCACATTCGAGGGAGGACTCTGGCTCACCTGGACCGCCGCGTATCTGCCGGGACGGATGGACCAGTTCGCGTGCGGCATGGCGGCAGCCTGCGCGTTGGCGACAACGCGCGATGACGCGAACCCGGCGGGGTTGACGAAGGTGATCGTGGCAGGCTCCCTCGCTATCGCCGGTCTCGTCTGGATCGGCCGGCACGAAAGCGATCTCGGCGCGTGGTTCGCGGCCGGTCCCAGTGCGGCCGCGCTTCTGATCGCCATGTTCGTGCTGGTGCTGGGACGCTACGCGCATGGGAGGCATCGCGACGGCGCGGCTCCGAGGTCAAGGGTCACCAGGCTCGCCACGCGCCTTGGCGAGGCGAGCTTCGGAATCTACCTCTGGCATACCGTTTTCATCGACCTGGCGATCCTGGTCTGCGAGCGCCATTCGCTGGATATCCACGCGCGGATGTGGGTGCTTCTCGCCACCGTGCCGATCACAGTCGGCGTATCGCTGCTAACGTGGCGATTCATCGAAGCGCCTTTCGTGCAATTCGCCCGCGCGCCGTTCTGGCGGACGCCGCCGCAAGCGCGCAATCCCGGCCGGGAGCGGCGCTAGCGCGAGCCGGCCCGCGCCAAACCAGCAGCGTCAGCGCGAGCCGGCTCCATGCCGAACGTCCTCGCGGTGGCGTGTTTGCTAAGATTCGGGCTCTTTCGATTCGACCTGTTCCCGCGACGCCCGACGCTGATGACGTTCCTCCGATCCCTCGCATTGCCATGAGCGCAAGTCCGCAGCGCAAGGGCATCATCCTCGCCGGCGGCTCTGGCACGCGGCTGTGGCCGGTCACGCAAGTGGTGAGCAAGCAGCTCCTGCCGGTGTACGACAAGCCGATGATCTACTACCCGCTGTCGACGCTGATGCTCG
>JBEPUI010000027.1:0-39831 GCA_041691615.1 Pseudomonadota bacterium | reverse complement strand
GACCATTTAGCTTGCGCAGCTCGTCTCATGGCTGGTTGCGCAGAGCTTCCCTAGCCGCTCGTGGCCCGCTATCGGCCGCTATTGCCCGTGGTCACGGTAGCCATCACCACGATAGCCGTCACCGCGATAGGAATGTTCGTGTGAATACCGGTCGCCGTGGTAGTAGCCGTCGCCTCGATAGTAACCATCGCCGCGATAACCGTGATCCGGAACAACCACGCAGCCGCCCAATGCCGCTATCAGCGCAAATGCAACCAAAATACGTTTCATGTCGCAACTCCTCGGAAATGATGCTCAATCGCAGTGTTCAGTCTCCGCCGTTGCGCGCGACCTCGGGATCGGCCGCGCACCCACTGTCGCGTACGCCGTCTCCTACGTGGTACTGCCCATCATGACCTCCATTCGCAGCGCGGCTTTCATCATCTTCGTCGTCGCGGCCACCGGTTCGATGGCTGCAGGATCGCCAGCAACAATGACGCTATCCAAGGTCGACCAAAGCGCGATCCGCGACCTGGAGACACGATCGTGGATCGCGTGGAAAAACCACGACGGGGCCTTCTTCGAACAGTTTCTTGCGGAAGACCACGTCGAGGTCCACGCCAACGGCATCACCGGCAAGGCCGCGGTGGTCGATGGCGTGCGCAGTCCCGCGTGCGTGGTGCAGGATTATTCGATCGGACCGCTTTCGCTGTTGCCGGTCTCGGTCGACACGGTGCTGGTGACGTATCGCGCAGAGCAGAACACGGCGTGCGGCACGTCCAGGGTTCCGAGCCCGGTGTGGGCCACCTCGCTCTATGTGAAACGCGCGGGTCGCTGGGTCAACGTGCTGTACCAGCACACACCGGCGACTTAGATCGCCGCCACCCTGTTGGGCGCGGCCTTGCGCCACGTCGCGGGCGGCATGCCGAATTCGCGCTTGAACGCGCGGCTGAACGAAGCTTCGGATTCGTAGCCGCTGCGTTCGGCCACGCGGACGATTGCATCACGGCCTGAGCGCAGCGCCTGTGCCGCGAGCGCAAGCCGCCAACGCATCAGGTACTGTATCGGCGGCTCGCCGACCAGCACAGCGAAACGATCGGCCAGCGCAGAGCGCGACAGTGCGACCGCGCGTGCCAGTTCGTCCACCGTCCATGCCTTGCCGGGCTCGCCATGCAACAGCGCCAGCGCGCGGCCGATCTGCGGGTCGCGCACGCCCGCGAGCCACCCGTTGCCACCCGGCGGCAGCATTTCGACATAGCGTCGCAACGCCTCGACGAACAGCAACTCGGACAGCTTGGCCAGCATCGATTCGTTGCCCGGTCCGGCGATCGACGACTCGCGCACACCCACGCGCAGCAACTCGCGCAGCAACGACGACGCAGGGCCATCGCCGACAGGAATGCGCAGCATGCGCGGCAACCCCTCGATCAGTGGCCGGCACACGCTGCGGTTGCACGCGAGATACCCGCATACGAAACGCGTCGCCACGCCGCCTCCACCGTGCCGGATCTCGACGAAGTCGGCTTCGGCCACGGCCTGCGCGCCAATGACATTGGCGACGCCCATCGGCGCGAGATGCGGGTCGCTGCCCAGGAAGTGATTTTCGTCCTTGGGAAGCAGAATCAGGTCCCCCGCCGTGACATCGATCACATCCGCGTGGTCTGCGAGCCGCACTTTGCAGCTGCCTTGCGTCAGGAAATGAAAGAACATCACGTGCTCGGCGCCGGCGAGCCGCTCCTTCACTTTCATGAGCCCGAGCTGGCCTTGCACGCACCACGGCGCAGTGAACTCGGCGGTGAGATAGAACGCGCCTTCGAGCCGCACCGACTTTAGAACGTCCGACAAGGCATCCATGGGGTCTCGGTCAATAACCGCGGGGTCCCGGCGAAGACGCTGCGCCGGCGGACGTGAATACTAGCAACCATTGCGATGCGGGACAATTCGCGCACCGCAGTCATTGAATGCCATCTCCGCGCGGCCACTGCCGCCGCGGATATCCACTGAAAGGACTGCAGCATGGAAGTCGCCAACGAATCACACTCTACACACGCGCATGGTGCGAAGACGTACCAGGGCGGCTGCTTTTGCGGCGCCGTCAAGCTGACCGTCAGCGGCGAACCCGCCGGCATGGGCTATTGCCACTGCGAGTCCTGCCGAAGCTGGTCGGCCGGGCCGGTCAACGCCTTCACGCTGTGGAAACCCGACGCCGTCAAGATCACGCAGGGCGCCGGCAACATCGGCACGTACAACAAGACGGCGAACAGCTACCGCAAGTGGTGCAAGACCTGCGGCGGCCATCTCTTCACCGAACATCCGGGCATGGGACTCACCGACGTTTATGCGGCGACGATTCCGGATTTTCCGTACCAGGCCGGTGTGCACGTCAACTACCAGGAAACGCGGCTGAAAATGAAGGATGGACTGCCGAAGATGAAGGACTTCCCGAAGGAAATCGGCGGCTCGGGCATCACTATCGCGGAATAATCCGCAGCCGATTCCGGTTCGCGCGCACGCCGGCGCGAGCTTGCCGCCGTCCTGCTTTCGCAGAGTGCGACAGGACGGCGGATTTGCGTTTGCGACGCGTGCGCGCAACGCACGAAGCGAAACGCCGCCGTTGCCGCCTGCGTGTGCGGAACAACGGTGCGCCACTTTCACATTTCTCTACCGCCGATGGATGACAACGGCGTTCGGCGATGTTCATACCTGTTCCGCAATCCATCGAAAGGGAAATCACTGATGCAAACGCCTGCAACCACGTCCGTCGCCGCGAAGCATCCGAAGCGACGGCCGCCCGCACGACCATGCTGCCCGGCAGGAGTCAGACTGTGAAACTGTCGATCACATATTCAACTTTCGTTGCCGCGGCGATCCTGACGATGAGCGGTTGCGCCACTCGCCCAGTGTCCCCGTCCGACATGCCGGCGAACCTGCGCCCGGCTGCGGGACAGGTTTTGTTCCTCGAGGCCTTTGCCTCGGGCTCGCAGGTCTACGAATGCAACAGCAAAGCCGGGCAGCCGGACACGTTCGAGTGGATTTTTAGCGCGCCCGAGGCGGTGCTGATGAATCAAGCCGGTCATCCGATCGGCAAGCACTTCGGCGGCCCTACCTGGAAGTCCAATGACGGCAGCCTGGTCGTCGGCCGGGTGAAGGCCAATGCGCCGAGCCCCGACGCTTCGGCGATTCCATGGCTGCTGTTGGAAGCCAGATCCACGGTCGGCATCGGCCAATACAGCAGGACGACGAGCATCGTTCGCGCGAAGACGGTCGGAGGCGTTGCGCCGTCCACGCCGTGCGCCGCGGCGATGGCGCGGCAACTGGTGCATGTGCCGTACACCGCCACGTACTACTTCTACGAATCAGCCACCTGAGTTTCACCGGTCGTCGTTGCGCGTGCTGCCTCGAACATGGGGCGGCACGCGCCATCGCCGCTGGCGGTGGCTCGTCGGAACCGCAACCGGTTTCCGTGGTGCACAGCCTCGAACCGACGCCGTCGGTCGGCAACACAGTTGCCAGACGCGCCTTGGGGAAGGTAGGCTTTCGCGTCGCCAGGCAATGATCACCGATCCGCCGGAAAGGACCGCCTCATGCGCTACCGCACGACTACCCTCGCCCTCGCCATTCCCGTCGCGTTTGCCGCGGGAATCGCCTCATCACCGCTCACCCGATACTCGCTACCCGCCGCACATGCTGAGACCGCGCCGCCGCTTGCCCCCGCGGTGATCGACCTCATGGCCCTGAAGCACGGTGATCTTCCGACGACCGCCAATCCCGAGATGAATTCGCGGATGCTCGTCGTCACCGACAACGCCACGCTCCAAATTCAATCCGGCAACGTCGCGAAACACATCCATCCGAAAACGGACGAAATCCAGTACATCATCGAAGGCAGCGGTGCGATGTGGCTGGGAGGCACGCGTCGATTGATCGAGGCCTGACCGCTCGACAATGCCGACGGCCGGTTACTCGGGCACGCCACTGGTAAGAAAACTGGGACTGGTGGACGGGTGCAATCTGGTGGTGTCCGGCGCGCCCGACGACTACATGACGCTGATCAAGCCACTGCCCGCCGACCTGCGGATCGGGTCCCGCCTGTCGCGCACGACCGATATCGTCCACGTCTTCGCGACCCGGCGGGCGCAACTGCAGAAATTCCTCGCGAACTGCCGCTCGAAGCTGAAACCCGACGCCGCGGTCTGGGTGTCGTGGCCGAAGAAATCCGCGAAACTCCCGACCGATGTGACCGAAGACGTCATCCGCGAAATCGCGCTGCCGATGGGCTTCGTCGATATCAAGGTGTGCGCGGTGACCGAGACATGGTCGGGCCTGAAACTCGTCGTGCGCAAGGAGCTGCGTTGAATACTCCGGATGACGCCCTGCCGCTGCTCGGCCTCGACCAGCGCAGCGTTCGCCTGCGGCCGTACACGGCGCGATGGGCCGAACTGTACTTGATCGAGGCGCAGGCCATTCGGTCGGCACTCGGCGCGCGTGCATTGGATGTCCAGCACGTCGGCAGCACGGCGGTTCCCGGCATGACGGCCAAGCCGATCCTCGATATCGCCGTCGGCGTGGCCACGCTCGATGAGTTCAGGCAGTGCATTGAGCCGCTCGCGCAGCTGGGATACGAGCATGCCCATTGGGCCGGGCTGCAGAACAACGAAGTGTTCGGCAAGGGCGTCAACCGCACGCACCTGGTGCATGTCGTGCAACATGGCGGTCCCGTGTGGAACGACTACCTGCGGTTCAGGAACCTGCTGCGCTCGCAGCCGGAAACCGCGCGCTCGTACGAACATTTGAAGGTGGCGCTGAGCCTGCGATACGCCGAAAATCGCGCGGCGTACACCGAATCCAAGCACGCATTCATCCGCGGCGTGCTCGACGCGCAGCCCACATGAGACCTTTCTACGAATATTTCTTTCCGGCAATATGGCTTGCCTGGTCGGCTTATTGGTGGGCGCTTTCGCGCAACGTCAAGCCGATCGTGCGCGAGGAATCGGCCGGGTCGAAGCTGTCGCACATCCTTCCGCTGATCGTCGCGGGCTATCTGCTCGCGGCGCCGGTGGTCCGGGGTCCCGTGCTCGGCGACCGGTTCATGCCCTGGGCGCCGTGGACGTTCTGGGTCGGCGCCGCGCTCACGGTCGCGGGCCTGCTTTTCTCCGTATGGGCGCGCGTGCACCTCGGCAGGAACTGGAGCGGCATCGTTACGGTCAAGCAGGATCACGAGCTCATCACGCCGGGTCCATACGCCATCGTCCGCCATCCGATCTACACCGGGCTCTTGCTCGCCTTCATCGGATCGGCACTTGCGCGCGGCGAGTGGCGCGGCGTGGTCGCGGTGGCGCTCGCGTGGTGGGCGGTCCACCTCAAGATGCGCATGGAAGAACGTTTGATGCGCGAGCAGTTCGCAGATGCCTACCAAACCTACAGCGAGCGCGTTCCCGCACTCGTGCCGTTCATCCGTTGATAGGCACGTCTTGATTGATCCGCCGGTCCTGCGTAGATTGGCGGCATCGCCTGAACGATCCGCCCACGCCTCGTGACCAATGTCCTCATCGGTGTTTTCGCCATCCTGCTGTGCCTGATCAATGCGGCAGTGTGGACGTTCGTGTCCGACATGCCGCTCGTGGGCATTGCCTGGATACTGGCGGCGGCGGTCTGCATCTGGCTGCACAAGTGGTCGCGCGGCTGGTAACGGGGTCACGCGCGCACCGGCACTTCAGACGCGCGTTGCGAAGGTCCCGATGATCCTGGAAGTGGCGATATTGAACGTTCGTCCGGGCCTGCAGGACGCGTTCGAGGCGGCGTTCGCGCAAGCGTCCCCGATCATCGCCTCGATGCCCGGTTACGTTTCCCATCAGCTGCAGCGCGGCATCGAGTCGTCCAGCCGGTACGTCCTGCTCGTCGAATGGACGACGCTCGAGGCGCATACGATCGGTTTCCGCGGGTCGCCCGAATACCAGCGATGGAAGCATCTGCTGCATCATTTCTACGATCCGTTCCCGACGGTCGAGCACTACACGATGGTCATGCGCGGCGCGGCCTGACGCGTCACCCGCGTAGCTCGCGCACCCTCGCGGCGCGCAGTGCCACATTGAAGCGGAATACTCGGCGATTCGCGCCTGTTTTTCGTGTTCTCGCCCGACACTTCGCTCCGCTCCATGGTCACCCGGATCCGCTCGCTATCGTCGTTCGAACTCGACAGCCTGATTCCCGATTTCGCGGAGCTTCTCGCGGACGCCGTGAACCATGGCGCGTCGCTCGGATTCAATCCAACCATGTCGCAGTATCAAGCGCGCGACTACTGGCACTCGCTGCGCGTGGAATTGCAGTCCGGCAGCCCGCTGCTGCCCGCCGCCTACGCCAGCGGCCGGATCGTCGGCACGGGCCAGCTGGCGTTGCCGACCTGGCCCAATGCACGCCACCGCGCCGAGCTGCAAAAGGTGTTCGTCGCCGCTTGGTTGCAGGGCCAAGGGGTGGGCCGGCAGATCATCTGCGCGCTGCACGACGCCGCGCGCGAGTGCCGGCGCTCACTGGTTCACCTGAACACGCGACGCGGCGAGCCTCCCGAGCAGTTCTACAAGGGCCTTGGATACTGCGAAGCAGGCGTGATCCCCGGCTACACGATCGGGCCGGCGGGCGAGCGGTACGACACGTTGACGCTCTACCAGGAACTCACCTGCTGAAGGCAACTGGGCGTTGCATCAGGAAGCTCGCCCACTGACGGCGGCGGGGGCGAGCCTTATCGAAAACTGTCAGCTGACGGCGGTTCGTCGTCCTCCACGCCTGTCTATCTCACGTCCGCGCGGCTCGTTCCGGTACCGCTGTACTTCCGCGCGCGTAGCGGTAGCATCGAATGCGCTTGGTCACTTGAATGGAGGGCAATTTGCGACTCTTGCTGCTGATCATCGTCGCCCCGATCGTTTTTGTCCTGCTGTTGCCGATGCTGCTGGTAGCGCTCGTGCTGTCGCCGCTGGTCTGGCTGGTGGCGCTGTCGCTACTGATCGTGGGGCTGGCCCTCGCCGAACCCGTGGCTTTTGCGTACGTGCTCCTCTACCTGCCGGCCCGTTTCGTATGGCGGCACGCCTAACGACGGCCGTTGCTCGATTTTTTCCCGCTTGACGCCTGCACGTTGCCTGTGAACGGCGCCGCGGTGTACAGGTCACGACAACCGAAATCCGCGAATCGGACCCGCTCGCGCAAACGCACACCATTAATCCTCGACACCGCGAGTAGCGCACGCGGCGCTCGTGTATCCTTTTCCTTCAATTCATATCGGGCGTTCCGCATGTGGTCTCGGCCGACGATGCACTCGTCACTCGATGCCCTGAGCAGCACCCGAGCCCACGCCTCGATCCTCGTCGTCAACTGCCGCGAGTCGCCGCTCCATGCAATTGCCGGAACGTCTGGAAGTCAACCACGGCATCTGCCGCTTCCGCCCGCGCGGTGAATGCACGCTGGTCGAGGCGGTCGACCTGATCAGCGCGGCGATCGCCTATTGCCGCGCTCACCATGTGGACAAGCTGCTGATCAACGTCACCGGTCTCGTCGACGTCCCCATCCCAACGTTGATCGACCGCTTCCTGATGGTCGAGGACTGGGCGCGCGCCGCCAAGGGCATGACGACCGTGGTGCTGATCGTGCACGCCGAATACATTCATCCGCAGAAATTCGGCATTCGCGTCGCCGCCGACCTGGGCCTGACCGCGGATGTCCACACGTCGGAAGCGGATGCGTTCGCATGGCTGTCGAGCAACGCCGACCGCGCCTGAATCGATGTGACGGTTGCCGCGCGAAGCGCTCATGAGATACCTTGGGAGTATCGACGATGAAGCGGGTCAGCATCGCCTTGCTGTTTGCCATCGGAGGCTACGTGATCGTCGCCTTCGTAAGTTACTTCCTGGTCGGCTGGCTTTCGTCCAACACGCATGATCGGTCGGTGGAGGCCGCGATGACCAGTGCGTTCGTCTTCGGACCGGTGGGCGCCGTCGTCGCGTTCATTGCCGGGCTGTTGATCGGCCGCTCCCGCGCAGGCGCGTAGGGCGGCGGTGGCGGGTTTGCAGTCGCTCGCGAGGCTGGCGGTAACGATCACGCGTCGACCAGGCAAGATCGAAACGCACGCGCCGATCAAGCGGCATCGACGGCACGCAAGTCACATATCGGGAATTTCAACATGTTCGGAACCCATGACCTCGCGTTGTTCATCGCCTCGGGCCTACTGCTCAACATCTCGCCGGGACCCGACTCGCTGCTGGTCGTGACCCGCAGTGCGGCGCAGGGTTGGCGCGCCGGGTCGGCGGCGGCGTTCGGCATCGGTGCCGGCATCTTCGTTCACATCTTCGCGGCTGCGCTCGGATTGTCGGCGGTCCTCGCCGCTTCGGCGACCGCCTTTACCGCGGTCAAGTACGCCGGCGCCGCCTATTTGCTGTACCTCGGCATCGGCCTGCTGGTCGGCAAGCCCAATCGCCCCGCCGCCGCGCGATCGATGCGTTCGCCCACTGCGCATTCGTATCGGAAGATCTTCGTCCAGGGATTCCTCACGAATGTGCTGAACCCGAAAGTGGCGCTGTTCTTCCTCGCGTTCGTCCCTCAATTCATCCTGCCCGAATCGACGAACAAGGCGCTCGCGTTCATCGTGCTGGGTTGCATTTTCAACTTCAATGGCATGCTGTGGTGCAACCTGCTTGCCGTGGCGACAGGATTCACCCGCAGCCGCATTCGCGCCGGCAACGCGCTTTCGCGATGGATCGGCAGGTTGGTCGGCGCGCTGTTCGTGTCGTTCGGCGTCAAGCTCGCGTTGACGCAAGGAAACTAACAAGAGCCCGTGAACACCGCGAAGGCGGCGCGCGCGGGTTGCGGTCCGGCGCAAAGCTGGCGACAATCGGCCACTTAGTCATGCAGCGTCATCAGGGCCCATGGAAAAGTATCGCGGCAGTTGTCATTGCGGCGCCGTCGTCTTCGAAATCGAGACGGATTTCCCCGAGCTCACGATGTGCGATTGCTCGATCTGCCGGCGCAAGAACGCACTGATGGTGAAGGTGCACGAAGACCGGTTCAGGCTTCTCTCCGGCGAGGACTCCCTCACCGAATACCAGTTCCACACGATGACCGCGCGCCATTTCTTCTGCAAGGTCTGCGGCATCTATCCGTTCCATCGCAAGCGCGCGGCACCTGATCATTTCGGCGTCAACGTCCATTGCCTTCATGACTTCGACCCGGCGGGCGTCCCGATGCGCCTCGCCGATGGCATCTCGATGAAATGACGCGCTGATGACCGGCGGCTTCCCCGCTGGCCCGAAAGCCCATGCCAACGGCCGAAACACTCGAACGTTTCATCGCCCGCGTCGAGCAGAACGCCCACGACGTCGCTGTCGAGGAGTTCTACACCGCCGACGCCACGATGCAGGAAAACCAGGCGCCGCCACGCGTTGGCCGCGACGCGCACATCGCCAACGAGCATCGGGTCCTCGCGCGCGCCAGGTCGCTGACATCGACCTGCGTGCGGCCGGTGTTCGTGAACGGCGACAACGTCGTGATCCGCTGGATATTCCGGTTCGAATGGCTGGACGGCACGGTGACCCGGATCGAGGAACTCGCCTGCCAGCGATGGGAGGGCGAGCGCATCGCGGAAGAGACATTCTTCTACGACCCCGCGCAACGCGTGCCCATCAAGCCCGGCGCGTAGTGCCGGGACGCCCCGGCGAGCGGTCGGCATTGAACGCGACGCCCATCGCCGGTCGCAGCGCTCCCGGTAAACTGTTGAGGCAATCCCGATGCACGGGTTGGCTCCAGCGGACTCCATGAACGAGAACGAGCGGTCACTGCGCTTCCTGCAGCATCTGGCGGCCGACATGTCGGAGGGCCGGATCTCGTTCACGACGTTCGCCGATGCGACGATCAAGGTGCGGATGGCGTTGAACGATCCGCGGCTCACCGTCGAAAAGCTCGCGGCCACCATCATGGCCGAGCCGCTGCTGCCCGCGAGGCTGCTGCAGGTCGCGAATTCGGCGGCGCTCAACCCGGGTGGCGCCCGCATCACCGACGTCAAGACGGCGATCGTCCGGGTCGGCCATGCCAAGATACGCAGCCTCGCAGTCAACCTCGCGCTGTCGCAGCTGACGCACATGAAGGAGCTGGCGCCATTCGCCGCCGAAGCGAAGAGCATCCTGCACCACAGCGCCGACGTAGCGGCGATTGCCAGCATCCTCGCCCGCAAGATGACGCGCGTCAGCAGCGACGAAGCGCTGTTCGCGGCGGTCGTGCACGACATCGGACGCTTCTACCTGCTGTCGCGGGTTGCCCGGTACCCCGAATTGCAGGGCGACCCCGCGGAGATCACCGCGCTGGTCGCCGCTTGGCACCCGGCGGCGGGGCACGCTATCCTGGTTTCGATGGGCGCGCCGGACGCCGTTTCGGACGCCGTGAACCGGCACGAAGATGCGGACGTCCGCGTGCCGCCGAAGGATCTCGCCGACGTCCTCAATCTGGCCAATCGCGTCAGCCACTCGCCCAACCCGCTGAACCAGTATTCGCCCGACGCCGGTCAAGGCGACGTGCTGATCGCGCAGGAGGTTTTCGACGTGCTCGACAATTCGGCGGCGGAACTGATCGCGCTTGCCGCAGCGCTGCATTCATAGCATGGGCGCTACGCGAACCTGAGGACGATCGGAGGTAAAATGGCCATCAAGATCGACAAGCAGACCCAGGCTTACCTGATCGAATCGATCAAGCGATTTTTCGCCGAGGATCTGGACAGCGACATCGGCGACCTCAAGGCGACACGCGTGCTGGACTTCTGCCTCAGGGAAATCGGACCGAGCGTCTACAACCAGGCGATCGTCGATGCGCAAGCCTACTTCCAGCAAAAGGCAGCCGACCTCGGCGGCACGCGCTACGAGGCGGAGTTCGGCTTCTGGAAGAAGTGATCGTGTCACGCGACGTGCGATAGACTTGCGGCGAAAGGCAATACCACCATGGGCGCAGCCTTCTGGATCAAACGCTTCGTGATCGTCGTGGCGATGGTATTCGTGGTGCTGACGGCAGTCGCGCTGCTGCGCGGCCGCGCGCTCGATGCCGCGCTCACCGAAAGCGCGATCTGGAGCATGATCACCAGCGCGATATTCACGGGGGTGCGGATCTATAAGTCGCGCAAGAGGCAATACTGCGCCATCTGCAACGACGTACCCCCCGAGCCCGGTTCGAAATGAACGCGCAAATCGCCGGCGCGGCCAAAACGGTTGCACGATCGCGACACGCTGCGCAGTACGTCATCCTCGGCGGCGCGATCGCTGCGACGCTCGACATCCTGTACGCCTGCGGTTTTTCCAACCTGGTATACGGCGTGCCGCCTCTGCGGATCCTGCAGTCGGTGGCGAGCGGCTTGCTGGGGGCGTCGGCGTTCACTGGCGGGATCGCGGCGGGCGCGCTGGGACTGCTGCTGCACTATCTGATCGCACTTGGCGCAGCGTTCGTGTTCTATGCCGCGAGCCGCCGATTCGGCTGGCTCATTCGCCACGCCATCGTCGCGGGGATCGTGTTCGGATTGTGCGTGTACGGCGTGATGAATTTCGTCGTGATTCCGCTTTCGGCATTTCCGCGCAAGCTGACGTTTCCGCCGTTGATCCTGGCGACGGGTCTTTTCGTCCACATGTTTTTTGTCGGCGTGCCGATCGCACTGGGTGCGCGCGCGGCGTCGAGGCAGGCGTAAGCCGGCCGGGGACAGGCAATGCGAGTCGCGGCAGGGGTGTCCTCGTTCAAGCCCGCGCCGATGCGTATCGTCGAGGCGCAGTCGCTGCGGCTCGAACCCCAGACCGCCGCGCATGCCGAAGCGATGTTCGCGGTGCTCAGCGATCCTGCGATTTACGAACACGAAAACGAGCCGCCTCCGTCGCTGGCTTGGCTGCGCGAGCGCTATGCACGACTGGAGTCGCGGTGCTCGACCGATGCAACAGAACTATGGCTCAACTGGGTCATCCGCCTGCCGTCCACGGCGCTGATCGGCTATGTGCAGGCCACCGTGCATGCCGACGGGAGCGCCGGCATCGCCTACGAACTGGCGAGCGCCTACTGGGGCCGTGGCCTCGCTTACCTGGCGGTGCAGGCCATGCTCGGCGAACTCGTCGAGCACCACCGTGTCCGCAGGTTCTTCGCCGTGCTGAAGCGCAGCAACATTCGCTCGCGGCGCCTGCTCGATCGTCTCGGCTTCGCGCTCGCGACGGATGGCGCGCAAAGCGTGGAGGACGACGAGATCCTGATGGTGCGCGACCCGCCCGCGAATCGTTGAGATGGGAAACTGAGGGGAAACTGCGGGCAAACTGCGGGAAACCCGGGCTGTCGGCGGTCGCCGCCCTACAACGCTGTTTTTTGCCAGGTGCGTGAATGATGCCTTCGATCATCAGCCAGACATCCGCATGGATGGTTCTCGTCGTCGCCGGATTGCTGGAGATCGTCTGGGCGATCGGCCTCAAGTACGCCGACGGCTTCACCAGGCTCGGTCCATCGCTCGTGACCGCGGTTGCCGCGGGGCTCAGCTTCTGGCTGCTGGCGGTGGCTATCAAGGTATTGCCGGTGGGAACGGCATACGCCGCGTGGACGGGCATTGGCGCGGTGGGCGCCGCCGCGCTGGGCATGATGCTGTTCGACGAGCCCACGACGGCGCCACGAATCGTGTGCATTGGCTTGATCGTGGCCGGCATCGTCGGCCTCAAGATATTCGGCGGCGCCACGACCGCGTGAGGGGTCGCGCTGCGCCGAACGGACACCATCAAGCACCGCGCCCCGGGGTGAGCCGCCCGTCGCGCTCAGACATGGACGCTTGGCGCGCAGCGCCGCCGACCGCCTGCGCCAACGTTCGACGAGACGCGGCTTGGTAAACGTTTGGCGATGTCGGCCTGATGATTGTGCAAACATGGTGTCCGCATGACGCATGATTGGCCGCGATGATCCAGGCACCGGAAGCGCTCGAACGTCTCAAGCAAGGCAACCGCCGTTTCGTCTCCGGCGTCCATAGCGGCAACCCTTTCGAGAGCCAGGGGCGGCGCATCGAGTTGGTGGTCGCGCACGAGCCGTTCGCGATCATCCTCGGCTGCTCCGATTCGCGCGTGCCTGCGGAGATCATTTTCGACCAGGGACTGGGCGACCTTTTCGTCATCCGGGTGGCCGGCAACATCGTCGCGCCGTCGCAGATCGGCAGCGTCGAGTTCGCCACGGTTCGCTCGGGAACGCGCCTCGTCGTCGTGCTCGGCCATTCGCAGTGCGGCGCGATCCAGGCGACGCTGGAAGAGCTGCAGCATCCAGCGCTCAACCCATCGCACAACCTGCATTCGATCGTCGATCGCGTGCGCCCGTCGGTCGAAGTGCTGCTTGCCACCGAGCTCCGCCACGATCGGGACGCGCTGGTGCGCCACGCCGTCCGCGCAAACGTGCTCGCGTCCGCCAACCAGCTGCGCCATGGCTCGCAAGTGCTCGAGCAATTGATACACGACGACGGATTGCGTGTCGTCGGCGCCGAGTATTCGCTGGAAACCGGCGTCGTCGAGTTCTTCGACGCGCCGGCTTGATGCCGTGCAGCATGGTCCGAAGTCGACACGCGCAGCGGGAACGTTCGAAGTCAGCCTGTCGAAGCAGCCAATGGCCAACGCCGACGCCGACCCGGCGCTCGGCCGGATGTCGATCGACAAGACATTCAGCGGCGACCTTCAAGGCACCAGCAAAGGCGAAATGCTGACGGCGGGCTCGCCCGCCAAGGGATCGGCGGGCTATGTCGCGATCGAGCAGGTGGACGCGACGCTGCATGGCCGCCGCGGCACGTTCGCGCTGCAGCACTCGGCGACGATGAACCGCGGCGCGCAGCAGCTCGCGATCAGCGTGGTTCCCGATTCCGCGACCGGCGAGCTTGCCGGGCTTTGCGGCAGTCTCGCCATCGACATCGTCGACGGCAAACACTTTTACACGTTCGACTACACGATGGCGGAATCGCCCTCGGCCTGACCGGTTTGCGGATTGTGGCGCGCAGTTGCGCTTTACCGCGTTTCACCGCGCCGCCTTTGCCGCGTACCGCAGGCCATCGCCACATCGCCACCAGAATCGCGGAGGCACGATGCTGCAGCTACGACCGACTTGCGAGCACTGCAACAAGCCGCTGCCGCCCGAGGCACTCGACGCGCGCATCTGCACCTACGAGTGCACGTTCTGCGCGCCTTGCGTCGACACAGTGCTCCACAACGTTTGTCCGAATTGCGGCGGCGCCTTCGTGCCACGGCCGATCCGGCCGGCGACCAACTGGAAGGGCGACAACTTCCTCGGACGGGACCCGGCCAGCACCACCATCAGGCACCATCCTGT
Source organism: Pseudomonadota bacterium (assembly GCA_041691615.1). Taxonomy (GTDB): domain Bacteria; phylum Pseudomonadota; class Gammaproteobacteria; order Burkholderiales; family Casimicrobiaceae; genus VBCG01. Next base: position 25,515 of record JBEPUI010000027.1, on the reverse strand, counting down.
CGACGCCGCCGCGCATGCAGGTTTTTCCGCGCCGATCCGGAATATTCCTCCCGCAAAACGGTAACGGCCGCGGATTCGCCGCGGGATTTCCCATCGCATCCGCAGACGGGTACATTGCCTGTCCCGGCGGAGCGATGCATAGGACGGGGGGATGCAGGTCGAGCCGCGGGAATTCCCGACATGAATCGGTCCGAACAATCACAAATCAATTGAAGGAGGAGCACGATATGCATGCGAAATCGTCCCCGACCGTTGCCGTGCTGGCCGTTGCGCTGCTCGCCGTCGGCACCGCGCGCGGGCAACAACCGGCGACCCCCAATCCGCTGGATGCCATTCCCGACAAGATGCCGTTCGACGTTCCCTACGGCGCGCCGATCACGCTCGATCGCGCGCAGGCCGTCATCGCGGCGACGGTGGCCGAGGCGAAGAAGCACGACTGGAAAATGAATGTCACGGTCGTGGACTCGGGCGACAACCTGGTCGCGTTCCAGCGCATGGATGGCGCGCAGCTCGCGTCGATCCACGTCTCGCAGCACAAGGCGCACGCGTCGCTGACCTACCGCCGCGAGACCAAGGCGCTCGAAAACGGCATCCAGGGCGGATTCCCGTATTTGATGACGCTTGACGGCGTGATCGGGTCGCGCGGCGGCATCCCGTTGATCGAGGGCGGCAAGATCATCGGCGCGATCGGCTGTTCCGGCGGCGCCGGGTCGCAGGACGAGGTCGCGTGCAAGGCGGGGGCCGCGCTCGTCAAGTGACGCGAATGAAGCGACTTTCGTGCGTGCGGTGTTCGCTGGCATCGCGACGGTGAGTCCCAATGCGACGGGACTCGCCGGCGCCGCAGGTATCGGTGCGGCCACATGCGCCGTGGCCTTTGCCGCAGCCCCTCATTCCTGCGAGGGCGGACTCGCGTTCTATTTCTGGTTCGGCGTGACGGCGACGCTCGCGTTGTCCGCGATGCCGTTCTTCGTGCAACGCGGACGAACGCTGCCGATCCGGCTCGGCTGGAGCGCGGGCCTCGCGCTATTCGGCGCGGCCGCCTGGATCGCGGGCCTGTTCGCCGCGAACCTGCGCATCATCTGCCGTCTTTTCTAGATCGCCGACTCGTGCAGATCGTCCAGCCCGCCCCCGAACACCTGTCGAGCTTCATTGCGGCGCTGACGCGCGGCTGGTCGCCCGACAGCCAGCGCGGCGAAGAGGCGGCGCGCGAAGAACTGGCCGCCGTGAGCGACGACCCCGCGCTATACCTTGCGCGCCAGGTCGACCGCGAGGCGACGGGCCCGCGGGTCAAGATGCCCGACGGCACGACGGTCGCGCGCCTGCCGGGCTATCACCACTGGATGTGGGACGGCGAATTCTGCGGCAGCATCGGCTTTCGCTGGCAACCGGGAACCACTGCATTGCCACCCACCTGCCTCGGTCACATCGGCTATTCGGTCGTGCCGTGGAAGCGTTGCCGCGGCTACGCGACGCTGGCGTTGCGCCAGTTGTTGCCCATCGTCCGCAACGAGGGCCTGCCCTACGTCGAGATCACGACCGACCTCTCGAACGCCGCGTCGCGGCGCGTCATCGAGGCCAACGGTGGGGTGCTCGTCGAGCGATTCGTCAAGCCGGCGGCGCATGGCGCAACCGACGGCCTGCGCTTTCGCATCGCGTTCGACCGGGCCTCCGATGCCATCGGCAGCGTGGCTCGATCATGAACACGCGCGAGGCCCGTGAAGTGGTCCATCGGCCAGGCGTGCACGATCCATGAGCGCCGGCACGACGATCGATGCGACCTTCTGCTTCGTCGACATCGCGGGCTACACCGCACTGACGCACACGCACGGCGAATCGGCCGCAGCCGATCTGGTCGACGCGTTCGACGGCCTGATCCGCGCCGCACTCGGTCCGCAAGGGCAATTGCAGTCGCTCGTCGGCGACTGCGCGTTGCTGGTGTTCGCGCAACCGCTCGCGGCGCTGGACGCGCTGGCCGCACTGTACAAACTGGTCGCCGACCGCGCGGATTTTCCCATTGTCCGCGCCGGACTGCACCATGGCACGGCGCTGGTTCGCGACAACCGCCACTTCGGCTCCACGGTGAACCTCGCGGCGCGGGTCGCCGCGCGCGCGACCGGCGGCCAGATCCTGTGCACGCATCCGGTGGCGCAATGCGTTTCGGCGGCAGCCGTCGCCGACGTCGAAGTCGGCCACCATGGGACTGTCGCGCTGCGCAACCTGCCGCAACCGGTGGATTTGTACGAAATCATCCTGTCGGGCTGTCCGCGCGAATACGCGATCGATCCGGTGTGCAAGATGCAGGTCGACACCCGGCGTGCGGTCGGCGATCTCAATTTCGGCAATCGCAAGTACTGGTTCTGCTCGCTCGCCTGCATCCAACGGTTTTCCGGCGAGCCCTCGGCGTATGTCTGACGATCGGACGGCTGGCGCAATCGTCCGCTGCCTGTCCCTCGGCAAAGGGCTCTGCTTCGGCGTCCCGTATCGTGAGATCGTTCAAACGCGTTCAACCCGGAGGTAATTCAGATGTCCGACGCCCGCAAGATCCTGATCATGGGGGCCTCGTATGGCTCGCTGCTGGCAGTCAAGCTGCTGGCCGCCGGCCACGCGGTCAAGCTCGTGTGCCTGCCCGCCGAAGCCGGGTTGATCAATGCCGAGGGCTTGCGCGTGCGCATGCCGGTGCGCGGACGCGAGGGCCTCGTCGAAATCGATTCGCGGCAATTGCCGGGCAAGGTCTCGGCAAGCGGTCCCGCGGAACTTCGCCCGGCCGACTTCGACCTGGTCGCGCTGGCGATGCAGGAGCCTCAATATCGCTCGGCCGGCGTTCGCGACTTGCTCGACGCGGTCGCGCGGTCGAAGGTCCCGTGCATGTCGATCATGAACATGCCACCGCTGCCCTACCTCGCGCGGTTGCCGGGTGTGGCGACGGATGCATGCCGCGATTGCTACACCGACGCCACGGTGTGGGAGCATTTCGACCCCGCGCTGATGACGCTCTGCAGCCCGGACCCGCAAGCCTTCCGGCCGCCCGACGCCGGCGCCAACGTGCTGCAGGTGCGGCTCGCGACCAACTTCAAGGTGGCGCGCTTCGACTCCCCCGCGCACACGGCGATGCTGCGCGAACTGGAGAAGGGCATCGAAGCCGCGCGCTTCGACGACGCGGGCCGCAACATCGAATTGCCGGTCAAGCTGAAGGTCTACGACTCGGTGTTCGTGCCGCTTGCGAAGTGGAGCATGCTGCTCGCCGGCAACTACCGATGCGTGCAGGAGACCGGCATTCGATCGATCAACGATGCCGTCCACGGTGACCTCGAGGCGTCGCGCGCCGTGTATCAATGGGTCGCCGACCTGTGCGTTGCGCTCGGCGCCGCGCCGCAGGACATGGTGCCGTTCGACAAATACGCCAATGCGGCGCTGTCACTCGCGAGTCCTTCGTCGGCGGCGCGCGCATTGCAGAACGGCGCGCCGAACATCGAGCGCGTCGATCGCCTGGTGCAAGCGATCGGCCGGCAGAAGAGCATGCGGTCCGCCGAGGTCGACCGCACGGTCGCGCTGGTCGACCGCTGGCTCGAAGATAACCGGCGCAAGGCGCGCGCAGCGGCGCAATGACTTTCGACGCCTTTCTCGCAACGGCCTGGAGCGATCATGCCGATCGCCCGCAGGAAGTCGCCGACCGGATGGCGGCCTCGTTGCACGTGATGCAATCCGCCGCACAGATCGCACCGTTCGCGAACCTGCTGACACACGTCCATGGCGAGCACCTGGGACAATGGCAGCGTGGCATCGAGTTGCTGCAGTCTCTGCGCGGCGTGCCGGCATTCGACGGGAGCGATGCCGTCACCAGCGCACTCGATCGACATGCCGCGACGCTGCGCTACGCGAGCGGCGACGCCACCGCGCTTGCGCCACTCGCCGCAGCGGAGCGCGCCGCGGTGCTCGCGTCGTCCGCGTCGATATTCGCCGCGCGCGGCCAGTGGAAAACGGCCATCGCCGCCTATGCCGAAGCGCTCGCCATTGCCGGGGCGGGATTGCCTTCGGGCGCGCCGGCGATTCGCGCACTCGCGGTGGGCGGCAACAACCTCGCCGCCGCGCTCGAGGGGAAACTGGATCGCGATGCCGGCGAAACGCAGGGCATGATCGCCGCTGCGCAAGGCGCGTTGACGTATTGGCGGCAAGCCGGGACCTGGCTGGAGGAAGACCGCGCGCACTATCGGCTTGCGCGAACGTTTCTCGCCGCGGGCGACGCAGTCGCCGCTGCGCAAAGCGCGCAGCGATGCATCGGCGTCTGCGCGGGCAACGACGCGCCCGCATTCGAATCGTTTTTTGGCTGGGCGGCGCTGGCAGTCGCGCAGCGCAGAGCCGGAAACGGCGACGCATTCGCGGCGTCGCGTGCACGCGCGCTGGCGCTGTTCGAGCAGGTTCCCAAAGACGAGCAAACGTGGTGCAAGTCGGCCGTCGATGAACTGCGGTGACGACGATGCGCGCACGTACGGCCGGTGACGACGATGCACGCACGTGTGGCCGGTGACGACGATGCACGCACGTGCGGCCGGTGACGATGTGGCGCCAACGTGCGGTGCGTGGCCGCATGGATTCGCGGCCGCGCGGTTGTAGCGCGCGATGACCGGGAATCGCCATGCGCCTTTGGACGCTGCATCCACGATATCTCGACGCACAGGGCCTCGTCGCGCTGTGGCGCGAAGCGTTGCTGGCACGCGAGGTGCTGCGCGGACGCACGATCGGATACCGGCATCATCCACAGTTGGCGCGGTTCAAGGCGAGCGCGCGGCCGCGTTCGGCGATCAATGCGTACCTTGCGTCGGTCCATGACGAAGCGGTGGAGCGCGGCTACGCATTCGACCGCCGCAAGCTCGGCCGCACCGGTGCGTGTGAGACCATTGCCGCCACTGATGCGCAGGTCGCGTACGAGTGGCAATGGCTGTGCGCCAAATTGCGGGCACGCAGCCCGGCCGTTTACCGACGGCATCGCGGCGTCGCGCATCCCGCTGTACATCCGCTGTTTCACGTTGTCCGCGGGCCCGTAGCCGACTGGGAAATAGCGCGGCAGCACGCCGCGCGCTGACCCGCGCGGCCCGACCGCATCGCCCAGGGAGCGTCCGATCATGAAAAACCTGTTGCGCGCGTTCTCGGTGGTTCACGCGCTGATGGCGCTGCTGTTCGCGTGCGGGGCGGCGATGCTGATCGTGATCGCGACGCGCACCGGCTGGCAGGCGTTCGCCGGTGGTCTCGACCAGGCCGCTGCGCAAGGCGTGATCGAGGCGATCGGCCTGCTCGCGGCGGCCGTGGTCGCGCTGCAGATCGCGCAGACGATCACGGAGGAGGAGGTCATCCGCGACGCGCACATCAGCGCGCCGACGCGGATCCGGCGCTTCCTGTCGCGATTCCTGATGGTGGTCGTGGTGGCGCTGGCGATCGAAGGACTGGTCGCGACGTTCAAGTCGATCCACGAGGACCCCACGCAGCTTCCGTACGCGGCGAGCATCCTGCTGGCCGTCGGCCTGCTGCTCGCCGGGTGGGGGATATTCGTTCGATGCAACTGCTACGCCGAGCAGCTGGAGCCCGAGTCGATGCAGGACGCCAAGCGCGAGGACCGCAAGTTCAAGTAGTCGAAGCCCGGTAAGCGAAACCCGCGCACATGCGGGTAAAATGGCGGCCGCAAGCCAGGACCTTCAACCACCCAGCAAAGGAGCTTCATTGGCCGCGCCAAACTACGAATATCAGAAGCGCCAGCGAGACCTCGCCAAGAAACAGAAGAAGGAAGAAAAAAAGCGCCGCAAGGCGGAAGCCGCGGCCCCGCCCGCCGAACCCGATGCCGCGCCGGCCGCACCGGTGAATCCCGAAGCCAAAGCGACCTGACCCCCCGGGCGCGCTTGCGCCACGGACCATGCCCTCGCGCCATCGCGAACGACACCGTAACGACCGCATCGGCTGGCTGCGTGCGGCGGTACTGGGCGCCAATGACGGAATCGTTTCCACCGCGAGTCTGATCCTCGGTGTCGCCGCGGCGCACGCGACGCAGGACGGCATCGCGATCGCCGGCATCGCGGGGCTCGTCGCCGGCGCGATGTCGATGGCGGCGGGCGAATACGTGTCGGTGCATTCGCAGGCCGACACCGAGCAGGCGGATCTCGAGAAGGAGCGCCGCGAGCTCGAGACCGACGACGCAGGCGAGCGCCGCGAACTGACGGCAATCTACATCCGCCGTGGCCTCGACCAGAAGCTCGCCCGTGAAGTGGCCGACCAGCTGATGGCGCACAACGCGCTCGAGGCGCACGCGCGCGACGAACTTGGCATTTCCGACATGATGAGCGCCAAGCCGCTCGAGGCGGCGTTCGCCTCGGCAGCGAGCTTCGCCATCGGCGCGCTGATGCCGCTCGCGGTGGCCGTATCGGCGCCGCGCGCCAGCCTGATCCCCATCCTGTCCGCGACGTCGCTGGTGTTTCTGGCGCTGCTCGGCGCGATCGCAGCGCGCGTCGGCGGCGCGCGAATGAGCATCGGCGCGATGCGCGTCACGTTCTGGGGCGCGCTCGCGATGGCGCTCACCGCGGGCGTCGGTGCGCTGGTCGGCGCGCGGGCGTGAGCGCGAGCACCGCAAGCTCGCCCGAGCCCGTTCTTCGTGGGGATGGGACGCAAGGAAAACGCACGCGTGATCGGCCGACTTGCGATTCCAATGCAATTTAGTTATGGAGACGGATGATGCGATTCATGGTGATCGTCAAGGCAACCAAGGATTCCGAGGCAGGCGTGATGCCGACCGAGAAGCTGCTTGCCGACATGGGCAAGTTCAATGAGGAGCTCGTCAAGGCGGGCGTGATGCTCGCGGGCGAAGGGCTGCAGCCGAGCTCGAAAGGTGCGCGCGTGCGGTTCTCGGGCAGCAAGCGAACGGTGATCGATGGACCGTTCGCCGAAACCAAGGAGCTGGTGGCCGGGTTCTGGCTGTTCCAGGTGAAGTCGAGGGAAGAAGCGATCGAGTGGGTGAAGCGCTGTCCAAACCCGTTCCCGGTCGGCGAAAGCGAAATCGAGATTCGCCAGATATTGGAGGCCTCCGACTTCGGCGCCGAGTTCACGCCCGAGCTGCGCGAGCGGGAGGAAAAGTTGCGCGCCCAGATGGCCGACAAGCCGTAGCCCGAGGCGGCAAGCTATTCGCGCACGCGCGAGGTGAGCGCCCGCTGCGGCAGCGGTACAGGCGCGAAAGTGGCGCGCTCTACGGCAAGGGCACAGGCGCGCAGTGAGCGCCCTCCGCGGCGGCTAGAAAAGCCCTTGCTCCACCATGTCGAGCACGCGCTGCCCGATTTTCCGGGCGCGCGTGCGCGGCATGTCCCGCAGCGGGCCGTCGATCAGCAGCATCGCGAGGCCATGCACGGCTGACCACGCCAGGTACTCGGCGCCCGGTCGGCGCGACGGCGAGAGCGCGCCGGATTCCACCAGCCGGTCGAGTGCGGCGCCCAGCAACCCGAACGGACCGAGCCCGCTTTTGCCCACGCCGCGGGGAACGTCGTCGCGCCTGGGATCGCGGCGCACCGAAAACGCCGTTCGGAACAGGCCTGGCTCGGCTTGCGCGAACCGCAGGTAACCGGTGCCCACGGCGCGCAGCCACGCGCGTGCCGACGCCATCGAAGGCGTGCCGCGAGGCAGCCGCGCAAGCTCGCGCTCCATCGCCCGCGCCAGCGCAGCCAGCGCCTCGGCGCGCACCGCCTGCAAAAGGTCGTCGCGGCTCGCGAAGTGCCGGTACGCAGCGTTGGGAACGACGCCAGCGCGGCGGGTCGCCTCGCGCAGCACCACCGCGTCGGGTCCGCCCGTGCGGGCGAGCTCGACGCCGGCATCGAGCAGCGTGCGTTTCAGGTCGCCGTGGCGATAGGTGCCGCGGGCGGCGGTTGCACGACTGCTCATCGATTCAGGTGGACACGGTCCCGGGTCGTTTGCTATGGTGTTGTGGACAGTGTACACATTATCGCTGTCGCCGTAGCCAACCCCCACGAGGAGACGCGATGCAAGTCCAATCCTATTTGTTTTTCGACGGTCGCTGCGAAGAGGCGATCGAGTTCTATCGCGGTGCGATCGGCGCCCAGCCCGGGCAATTGATGCGCTACAAGGATAGCCCCGAGCCGACGCAGATTCCGCCGGGCTCGGCCGACAAGGTGATGCACGCGAGCGTGAAAATCGGCGACACCGAGGTGATGATGTCCGACGGTCACTGCACCGGCAAGCCGGAATTCAAGGGTTTCGGCTTGACGATTACCGCCAACGACGGCACCGAGGCGCAGCGGCTGTTCGGCGCATTGTCGAATGGCGGAGCAGTGCAGATGCCGCTGGCCAAGACATTCTTTGCCGAGCATTTCGGCATGGTCTGCGACAAGTTCGGCGTGATGTGGATGGTGATCGCGGGCATGTAGGCGATGGCGCGCGCGCGCCGCTGCTCGAGTCGCGGGTTGAGTGTGCCGCGCCCGGCGCGGTGACCGGCGCAAGCATGGCGGCATCGGACGCGCACCGCGCGGGAACAGATGGTGCAGTCGGGCTGAAAACCCGCGCGGGCCCGATTGCGAGACAATGACGCGATCGACGGCGAAACGCCGGCCCAGGAGACCCGCATGGACGACGAGACATTCAACATGAGCATCCGCAAGCTTCTGAAGATGGTGGGTGTGAATTCACAGCGCGAAATCGAGCAGGCGGTGTCCAAGGCGATCGCCGACGGCTCGATCAAGGGCACCGAGTCGTTTCCCGCGACCGTGACGCTCGAAGTCGCCGGGCTCAAGCTCTCGACGACATTCAACGGCGACATTCGACTGCAATAGCCGGCGATCGCATTGCCTTCATCCAGGGTTGCGATGGGTTCGAACCGAATCGAGGCGTTCAGCGACGGCGTGATTGCCGTGGCCATCACGATCATGGTGCTCGAGCTGCACGTGCCGCACGGCGCCGACGCCGGCGCGCTCGCGCCGCTGCTGCCGGTGTTCCTGAGCTACGTGCTGAGCTTCGTCTACCTCGGCATCTACTGGAACAACCACCATCACATGATGCACACGTTGCATCGGGTGACCGGCACCATCCTGTGGGCCAACCTGCACCTGCTGTTCTGGCTGTCGCTAATCCCGTTCGCCACCGGCTGGATGGGCGAGAACCATTTCGCCGCGCTGCCCACGGCCGTGTACGGCCTGGTGCTGCTGATGTCGGCGATCGCCTACTGGGTGCTGCAGCGCGCGATCATCGCGTCGCAGGGTCGCGATTCTCTGCTGCAAAAGGCGGTCGGTGGCGACTGGAAGGGCAAGCTCTCGCCGGCGCTCTACGTGGTGGCGATCGCCGCCGCATTCTGGTGGCAGGCGATATCGCAAGGCATTTACGTGCTGGTTGCGCTATTCTGGCTGGTGCCGGACCGGCGCATCGAGCACACGCTGGCCCGCGCCGACCATCCATGAACGACGAAAAAATCACGGTTCGCGCGACCGCCAGCGGGCAGACGCTGGATGTCGTCGTGCTGCGCAAGCGCGCCGAGGGCATCCAGGTGGTCGTAGGTGAAGGCGTGCACAGCGTGAAGTGCGACCTGTCGCCGACACGCACGGGCGCCGCGTATGTCGGCAGCGTGATGGGCCGCGAAATCGTCTATGAGCGCAGCCGCGACGCGGTGGCCGCCGACATCCTGCGCGACAATCCGGCGACGCGCCTGTTCAAGCGGTAGCCGCGAGGCGTTGCCGGGTTTGGCGCGCGTCGCGTCCGGCGGGCCCAATGGCATTCATCCCAACGTGCACAACCTCGCGAGAAGCAAATGCAACCCATGAGCGAGAAAGCGACGTCGCTGGCCGAGCGACTGATCCGCAACTTCGACGATGTGCCGCGCAAGCGCGATCTGCGCGAGCCGCTCTACGATTCGCTGGGCGCGCGCCTCGCCGCCGGCACCGCGGCGCGCAAGCTGGGCGCGAGCATCGACGTCGTGGCGCCGGGCATGCGATCCTGCCCTTACCACCTCCACCACGCCCAGGAAGAGATGTTCATCGTGCTGGAAGGCCAAGGCACGTTGCGCGTCGCAGGCGAAATGCTGCCGCTGCGCGCGGGCGACATCGCGTTCATTCCGCCCGGCCCCGATTATCCCCACCAGATCATCAACACGTCGGCCGCCCCGCTCAAGTACCTGTCGATCAGCACGCGCGACACGCCGGAGATCTGCGAATACCCCGATTCGGGCAAGTACCTGGCGTGGTCCGGCAGGGGCGACGGCCCGGGATTCGACGCGATGCACCGCAGCGGCGACAATCTCGATTACTGGGATGGCGAGCCGTGAAGCAGCCCATCGTCGGCTACCATCTCGACGACCAGACGCATTGGGTCGCGCAACTTCGCTGCGGTCATAACCAGCACGTCCGCCACAATCCGCCGTGGCAGAATCGCGCGTGGGTGACGAGCGCCGAAGGTCGCGCGCGGCGCCTTGGCGATGCGTTCGAATGCCGCAAGTGCGACGACGGCAAGCCGCGGGACAATCCCGGCTGATGTGCAGGGGCGGCGCGCCCCGGCAGACGTTGCGCAACGCCGCCGCCGGTGGCACGCTGGCGCCGGGCAGGCAACACCGATTTCCGCAACCATCATCGATTTCCACAAGGAGCAATCATGGGCTTGATGCATATCATCTGGTCGATCGTCGTGGGTTTCGTCGTCGGCCTGATCGCACGGGCGCTGGTCCCCGGCGTCGACGCGATGGGCTTCATCGCCACCACGGCCGTCGGCATCGTCGGCTCGCTGATCGGCGGATTCATCGGCAACATGGTGTCGAAGCCGCCGGAAGGCGCCAAGTTCCATCCCGCCGGCTTCTTCATGTCGCTGCTCGGCGCGATCGTGCTGCTGTTCGTCTGGCGCTATATCCGCTGATTTCGCGGGCGGCGTGCGCGCAGCAAGCGCATGCGGATCGACGCCATGCGCGGGAGGATGCATTGACCGACACCGATGCGGTCGTCGCGCTCGAGGGTGGCTGCACCTGCGGCGCGGTGCGCTACCGTATGACCAGCATGCCGCTGTTCGTGCACTGCTGCCATTGCCGCTGGTGCCAGCGCGAGACCGGCAGCGCGTTTGCACTCAACGCGATGATCGAGTCCGACCGCGTGGTGATCACGCAGGGCAAGCCCGAAATGACCGACACGCCGTCGGCGAGCGGCCAGGGACAGAAGATCTGGCGCTGCCCGGTGTGCCGAATCGCGCTGTGGAGCAACTACGGCGGCGGCGGCGACCGTGTTCGCTTCGTGCGCGTCGGCACGCTCGCCAATCCCGATGCGCTGCCGCCCGACATCCACATCTTCACCTCGTCGAAGCAGCCGTGGGTGGTGCTGCCGGCCGGCATGCCTGCCGTGCCCGAGTACTACGACTACAAGCAGTACTGGCCGGCCGCGAGCCAGGAACGCCGCCGCGTGCTGCGCGCCAGGGCCGCGACGCAAGGCGGCAGCGCGAGCTGATCGGGCGCCGCGTTTTTTAGCGCCTCACGCAAGCCCGAGCTGGCGATTGGCCGGCACTGCGATGTCGATCAGCTTGGGCCTGGGCAGGTCGAGCTTGCCCATCAGCGCGATGAACGCGTCACGGTCGTTGTGCGCGAGCCGCGCGTTGTTGCGCTTTTCCCAGCCGATCGTCGACACCGTGTTGCATCGATAGTCGTGCGCAGGGCAGACTAGCGTCGCGTCGGGCAGCGTGAAGAGCTCGCGATGGACGCTGTCGAAAAGCGTGCCGGCGTCGCCGCCCTGGAAATCGGTGCGACCGCATCCGTCGACCAGCAGCGTGTCGCCCGTGAACGCGTGTCCACGCCACAGGTAGCACATGTGGCCGGCCGTATGCCCCGGAGTGTGGCGGGCGCTGACGCGCTCCGCCGCGCCGAACGACAGCTCATCACCATGCAGCAATTGCAAGTCCGCTGGCGCGATCCCGCATTGCCGCGGTGCCGCCGCCAGTGCGCCGGTCTGCGCGCGCAAGCGCCCCGCACCGGTCACGTGGTCGGCGTGGGTATGCGTTTCGACGATATAGCGCAGCTTGAGCGCAAGCCGGTCGATCAGCGCCAGGTCGCGCTCGACCTGCTCGGCGACGGTGTCGATCGCGACCGCCTCGCGCGACGCGCGGTCGACGAGAAAATAGGTGAAGGTCGACGATTGCGCGTCGAAGAGCTGGATGACATTGCCTTGCATGTCGCTTCCCCATCACGCGCGGTGGGACGCCGCGCGACTGCGCATCCGGCGCCGGTTTCAATGCGGCCTTTGCCGCCTTCGCCTGTCAGTCCTCATTGCCGCTCGCGTACGACAGCGTACGTCGCTACAGGCCGATCGGCCGCGTGCCTGAAGCCTCTGCCGCGAACCCCGCGTGCCCCGGATCGTCGGACAATCGCGCGTGGCGGTCAAGGGGCGGCGTCGCCTGTGCGCCGCGCGCGAAACGTCGCATCGACCACTTCGGTGAAGGTGCGCTCCTCGCGCAGGATCAGCCGCTTGTCGAGCGCCGCGGCGAAGTTCGCCTGCCCCTCGGCGTCGGCGCGAAGCCGCGCGCGGTAGCTTTCATAGTCGGCGAGACTCGCGAACGCGATCAGGCCCCACGCGATGTTGTTGGTGCCTTCATGCGGCAGGAAGTAGCCGACGAGGTCGCCGCCGCATCGGGGAATGATGCGCGCCCAGTTGCCCGCGTACTCGGCAAAGGCCGCGCGCTGGAAAGGATCGATTTCATAGCGGATGAAGCAGGTGATCATGGCAGCCTCCTGGCAGTCGAACGTCATCGTAGGTCATTGCGGGCCGTCGATGCTTCGACTATGATCGAAGCATGCACGCGCAAACCCAGCAACCCCACGACGGTCCCAACATCGCCGGCATTGCTGCACTGATCGGCGATCGCGCGCGCGCACGCATGCTGACCGCGCTGATCGGCGGCCAGGCGCTGACCGCGACCGAGCTCTCGCAGGTCGCCGGGGTGACGCCGCAAACGGTCAGCACGCACCTCGCCAAGCTGCTGGACGCCGGCCTGCTGAGCGTGGAAAACCAGGGGCGGCATCGCTACTTCCGCCTTGCCGGCCGCGACATCGCGCACTTGCTGGAAACGCTGATGGGCGTGGCGGCGCGCACCGGCGCCATGCGCGTCAACCCGGGACCGCGCGAGCCGGCGCTGCGCCATGCGCGCGTCTGCTACGACCACCTCGCGGGCGATCTCGGCGTGCGCGTATTCGACAGCCTGGTTGCGCATCGCCATGTGCGCGACGGCGCGGGCGGCCTCGCCCCGACCGCCGGCGGCCGGCGATTCTTCGCAGGCATCGGCATCGACGTCGAAGCGCTGGCGCGCGATCGGCGGCCATTGTGCCGCGCATGCCTCGACTGGAGCGTGCGCCGTCACCATTTGGCGGGCGCGGTGGGCGCCGCGCTGCTCGCGCAATGCCTCGCGCGCGGGTGGGCGCGGCGGCTGCGCGATTCGCGCGTGGTGAGCTTCACTCCCCCCGGTGAGCGTGCGCTGGCCGAATGGTTCCCCCTCGCGCGAACGCAGCATGCGGCCTAGCCTGACGCATCGCGCTCGCATCGCGACGGCGCTGGCGCCGGTGCTGCTGGCCGCCTGCGCATCGCAGCAGCCACACGGTGACGTGGTTGCGCCCGAACAGATCGTGCTGCAACAGTACGTCGCGCAGATGCCGCGCGGCGCGAGCCAGGAAATCCGCGTGATCGGCGCGCGCTACGCGCCCGGCGAGCGGCAGTACCTGCATACGCACCGCTTTCCCGTCACGGTCATCGTGCAGCAGGGCCTGTTCACACTGGAAATGGAGGGCCGCGCGCCGATCGCGCTGCGCGCCGGCCAGTCGTTCGTCGAGCCGCCCGGCGTGAAGATGACCGGTCACAATCGCGGCGATAGCGAGCTGCGGCTGCTGATGGTCTACGTGAGCGACGTCGACGCGCCTTTTGTCGACCTCGTGCGCTGAATCGCCGCCCATGGCTGAACTGTTCATCGGCATCGTCAGCGGCGCAGTGGGGCTCGGCTACATCGTCTACGGCCGCAAGCAGCAGCGCTTTGCGCCGCTGATCTGCGGCATATCCTTGTGCGCCTATCCGTGGTTCGTGCACAGTGCGGTGTGGCTTTGCGTGATTGGCGCGGCCTTGGCGGCGGCGCCGTGGCTGGCCGATTTCTAGCGCAACGCGATGCCGCGAGCCCAAACATGACCCAGCGCTGCGAACACTTCAAAGACATCGAGCCGGTCGCGCCGCGCACCCGCGGCTGCGAGCAATGCTTGGCGCTCGGCGCGCGCTGGACGCAGCTTCGCGTGTGCCTGACCTGCGGCCACGTCGGCTGCTGCGAGGATTCGCCGCACGCGCATGCGCTCACGCATTTCAAGGAAACGGCGCATCCGCTGATCGTGCCGTACGAGCGCGCCGGGACCTGGAGCTGGTGCTACCCGCATCATCGCTATTTCGATGCGCTGCCGGGCGCGCTCAAGTGGCCGCGCTCGCGCGCCGCCACGCTGCTTTCGCGCCTGCGCGGCCGCTAGCCGTGAGCGGCCCCGTCAGCCGATGATCGTTTGCCGCACGCCGCGGCTCGTTCTGCGCTGGCTCGACGCCGGCGATGCCGACTTCATCGCCGAGCTGCTGAACGACCCGGCATGGATCGAATACATAGGCGACAAGAACATCCGCACGCTGGACGACGCCCGCAACTACATCGCCAACGGCCCGGTCGCCATGTACGCCAAGCGCGGCTTCGGGCTCAACGTCGTCGAGCGCACCGACGATGGCGCACGCATCGGCATGTGCGGCCTCATCAAGCGCGATTCACTCGAGGACGTCGACCTGGGATTCGCGTTTCTCCCGGCGTGGCGCGGCATGGGCTACGCGCGCGAGTCGGCGCTTGCCACGCTGCAGCACGGCGAGCGCACGTTCGGCCTGCCGCGCGTGGCAGCAATCACCTCGCCCGGCAACGTCCCGTCGATACGCCTGCTCGAATCGCTCGGCTTCGCCTTCGTGCGGACGACGCAGCTGACACCGGACGATCCGGGCACGAATTTCTACCTGCGCGAAACACCCGCCGCATGAGCGGCACTCGCAAGCCAGCGCCGTACGCTGCGCTCACCGGGTGGGGCGATTGCATCCCGCCCGCGGTGCTCACCAACGCCGACCTGGCGACGTTCCTCGACACCGACGACGCGTGGATCGTCTCGCGCACCGGCATTCGCGAGCGCCGCGTATCGCATGTCCCGGGCCTCGAGCTCGCGCGCGTCGCCTCGCTGCGCGCGCTGGCCTGTGCCGGCGTGGCGGCCAACGCGGTCGAAATGATCGTCTACGGCAGCTGCAGCCACGACGAGCAGGTGCCGAACACGGCGTCCGGCCTGCAATACCTGATCGGCGCTACCAACGCCGCGGCAATGGACGTCAATACCGCGTGCACGAGCTTCCTGTACGCGTTGTCGTCGGCCAGCGCGATGATTCGCGGCGGCACGGTCAAGACGGCGCTGGTGATCGGTGTCGAAGTCGCCACGCCTTACATGGACTGGAGCAACCGCTCGATCGCCGTGCTGTTCGGCGACGGCTGCGCGGCGGTGCTGCTGCAGGCGGCCGATGAAGAATCGGGCGTCATCGCCGACAAGCTCGGCTGCTATGGTGACGCACGCGGCATGCTGCGGGTGCGCGGCATCGGCATCCGCTACGCCAACCAGGGGATCACGTTCGGTGATACCGCGTGGGAGTTCGACGGCCGCGAGGTTTTCAGGCGGGCCGTACAGGGAATGGGCGACGCCTCGGCAGAGGCGCTCGCGCGATCGGGCCATGCGGCCTCCGACATCGACCTCGTGGTGCCGCACCAGGCCAACCTGCGCATCATCGAGTCGGTCGCCCGGCGCGCGGGCATCGCGATGGACAAGGTCCACATCACGATCGATCGCTACGGCAACATGTCCGCCGCCACCGTGCCGGTGACGCTGGTGGACGCGCTCGCAAGCGGCCGCATTGCACCAAAATCGCTGCTGCTGATGCCGGCGTTCGGCGGCGGTTTGACCTGGTGTTCGCACGTCGTCCGCTGGGGCGATCGCACGGTGCCGCTCGACCACAGCGATGCACGACTGCCGCCGTGCGGGGACACCGGGCTCGACATCGTGCATCGCTACCGCGTGGCGCGCGCGGCGTCGCGGGCGCGTTCCGTTGCGGGCCTCGCCGCGCCACGGCTCGTCGACGCGCCGGACTGACGGTCGACTCGACGCGCGCGACGGGCGCGTTCAGCCGGCGACCAGCTTTCGGTGCGCCTGCACGCTCATCAGCACGCCGAGGCCGATGAACAGCGAGATCATCGCGGTGCCGCCGTAGGAAACCAGCGGCAGCGGTACACCGACCACCGGCATGATGCCGCTGACCATCGCCATGTTGACGAACGCGTAGGTGAAGAGCATCAGCGTCACCGCGCCCGCCATCAGCCGCGCGAACAGCGTCGACGCATTGGCGGTAATCACCATCGCGCGGCCGATCAGCAGCATGTACAGCGCGATCAGCACGACGTTGCCGACGAGGCCGAACTCCTCGCCGAATACGGCGAAAATGAAATCGGTATGGCGCTCCGGCAGGAAGTCGAGATGCGCCTGCGTGCCGTTGAGCCAGCCCTTGCCGACAATGCCGCCCGAGCCCAGCGCGATCGACGCCTGCGTCGAGTGATAACCGGCGCCCAGCGGATCGCGCGACGGATCGATGAAGGTCAGGATGCGGTCGCGCTGGTAGTCGTGCAACATCGGCCACAACAGCGGCGTGATGCTGCCCGCGAGCGCCAGCAATCCTACGATCACTTTCCACGACAGTCCGGCGAGATACAGCACGTAGCATCCCGACGCGGCGATCAGCATCGCGGTGCCGAGGTCCGGCTGGCGCTTGATCAGGTAGACGGGAATGACAATCAGCACGGACGCCAGCAAGAAGTCTTTCCAGCCGACACGGCCCTCGAACTTCTGGAAATACCACGCGAGCATCAGCGGTAGCGCGACCTTCATCAGCTCGGACGGCTGGAACCGCGCGATGCCCAGGTTGAGCCAGCGCCGGGAGCCGTTGACCACCGTGCCGGCGAGCGCCACGGCCACGAGTAGCGCGATCGCGGTCAGGTAGAGTGGCACGGCGATGCGCGCGAGCGTCTCCGGCGGAATGTTGGCGACGAACCACATCAGCGTCAACGCGAATGCGATGCTGACCAGCTGGTTTTCCACGCGCGCCATGCTCTGGTCGGTGGCCGAGTAGAGCGTGATCAGCCCTACGGCGACCACGGCGAGCGCGGCGATGAACAGGAACGTGTCGATGCGTCGCGTCAGCGCATCCCAGATTCGCCCCAGCAGTTCGATCACGTTCACGGTTTTCTAGTCGCTCTCGTCTTCGCCTGCGGGCACGGCGACGTCGGCTGCCGGCGCCGGCTTGGCGCCGGTCAGGTAGTAGTCGAAGACACGGCGCACGATGGGTGCGGCGGCCGCCGCACCGAAGCCGCCGTTCTCGACCAGCACGGCGATCGCGATGCGCGGCTTGTCCGCCGGCGCATAGGCCATGAACCAGGCGTGGTCGCGCAGCCGTTCGCTGGTGTTCTTTTCGGAATATTTTTCGCCGCGCAGCGAATACACCTGCGCGGTACCGGTCTTGCCCGCACTGATGTAGGCCGCGCCGACGAACGCCTGCTTGCCGGTGCCCTCGCGATTGACGCCGACGAGCGCGCCCTTGATCACGGCAAGATTCTCGGGCCGGATCGCGATCGGTGCGGGCGCCGGGGTGGATTGCAGCAGGATCTCCGCGCGCGCGCCGGTGACGGCCTTGAGGAGGTGCGGCCGGTACGCGACGCCATCGTTGGCGATCGCGGCGATCGCGTGCGCAAGCTGCAACGGCGTGAACGCGTTGTAGCCCTGCCCGATGCCCGCCGAGATCGAATCGCCGAGGTACCACTTGCCGTTGTTGCCATAGCGCTCGCGCTTCCATGCGCGCGACGGCAGCGTGCCGGTCAGCTCCCCGTCGATGTCGATGCCGGTCTTCGCGCCGAACCCGAATTGCGACAGGAAGCGCGCGGTGTCGTCGATGTCGGTGTCGTTGGCCAGCTGGTAGTAATACGTGTCGCAGGACACGACGATCGACTTCACCATGTCGACGACGCCATGGCCGCCGGGCTTGTCGTCGCGGAACCGGTGCGCCTGCCCGGCGATCTGGAAATAGCCCGGGTCGTTGATCGACTGAGACGGCGTGCGCTTGCCCGACTGCAGCGCGGCGAGCGCCAGGAACGGCTTGATCGTCGATCCGGGCGGATACGCGCCACGCAGCGGCCGGTTGAGCAGCGGCTTGTCCGGCGACTCGTTCAGTTCCTGCCAGCTGGCGCTGTCGATGCCGTCGACGAACAGGTTCGGGTCGAATCCCGGCTTCGACACCAGCGCCAGCACTTCGCCGTTGTTGGGGTCGATCGCCACCAGCGCGCCGCGGCGATTGCCGAACGCCTCCTCGGCTGCCTGCTGCAGCTTGATGTCGATCGTCAGCATCAAGTTGTCCCCGGAGGTCGGCGGCCGGCGCGACAGCGTGCGGACGGCGCGCCCGGCGGCATCGACCTCGACCTCCTCGTTGCCGGTCCTGCCGTGCAGCTGCTGCTCGTACGCGAGCTCGACGCCGATCTTGCCGATATAGTCCGACCCCTTGTAATTGGTGGTCTGGTCCCAGTCGGCGATGCGTTCGACATCGCGGTCGTTGATGCGGCCGATGTAGCCGACGACGTGCGACGCGAGTTCGCCGAACGGGTACTGGCGGAACAGCCGCGCGTTGATTTCCACGCCCGGGAAACGATAGCGGTTGACGGCGAAGCGCGCGACCTCGTCGTCGGTGAGCTTGGTGCGCAGCGGCAGGCTTTCGAAGTTCTTCGACTCCTCGAGCAGCTTCTTCAGGCGCTTCTTGTCACGGTCGCGGATCTCGACGATGTCGGACAGCGCGGCGATCGTCGCGTCGAGGTTCTGCACCCGCGACGGCGTGATCTCCAGCGTGTACGCCGAATAGCTTTGCGCCAGCACGACGCCGTTGCGGTCGGTGATCACGCCGCGGTTGGGCGGCACCGGCACGATCGCGATGCGGTTGGTCTCGGCCAGGGTCTGGAAGTGGCTGTGCTCGACCACCTGCAGCTGCACGAAGCGCGCAACCAGCCCGGCGAATGCCAGCACCATCAGCGCGGCCGCGACGCCGAGGCGTCGCTTGAACAGGAACACGTCGCGCTCGCGGTTGCGCAATTCGGGTGAACCGAAACCGCGCGAACCCGAAAGGCCGCGGCGAGAAGTGAAGAGGAGCCTGCGTCGCATGGCGGCTAGCGCTTGGCCGACGACCGCGTGGGGCGCTGCGGCTGCTGCAACAGCACGTTCAACAGCGGCCACACCAGCGCGCCGACCAGCGCCGACACGAAATAAGTCCAGCGCGGCAGCGGCGCGCCGCCGACCACGCGCACCAGCAGCACCAGCGCGGCGCAGGCGATTAGCAGCACCGCGACCTGCGCCGCCTGGTGCCACAGCGGAAAGCGCAGCACCCGGCGGCGGAAGTATTCGGCGGCGTAGGCGAGCAGCGCATAAGCGAGCGCGTGCTGGCCGAACAGCGTCGCGTCGGCGACGTCCATGAACAGCCCCGCGAACCACGCGATGCCCACGCCCATGAAGCGCGGTTCCTGGATGCACCAGTAGAGGATCACCAGCGCGAGAAAATCGGGCTTCAGCATCAGCGCGTAACCCGACACCGGCAGCAGGTTGACGAGAAACGCGATCAGCATCGTCAGCGCGACGAACCACGGTCGCGCCGGGCGCAGGATTTCCTCGGGGCGCGCGGCAAGCGAGGGCATGGTTCTGCCGAACATCGTCAGCCGCGCCGCGCCTTGGTGCGCGAAGGCTTGCGTGCGGCATCCACGCCCGCGGGCTCGTCGGGGCGCTGCGGCATCGCTGCCGCCTCGCCCAGCACCAGCAGCTGCTCGCTGCGGTCGACACCGGCCAGCGGCGAGCAGGTGATCTGCGCGAAGATCTGCCCGGTCTCGCGCTCGACCGCATCGACCTTCGCCACCGCGAGCCCGGCCGGATACGTGCCGTCAAGACCCGAGGTGTTGAGGCGATCGCCGGCCTGCACGTCGGCGGACGGCGGTATGAAGCGCAATTCGAGCGGCCGGCCGGTGCCGGTGCCGTAGAGCACGCTGCGCACGCCGGTGCGCTCATTCTTCACCGGCACGGCATGGTCCTTGTCGGTCAGCAGCGTCACTTCGGCCATCGACGCGAACGCGCGCGTCACCTGCCCGACGACACCGGTCTCGTCGATCACCGCCTCGCCGGGCTTGATGCCCGCGTCGCTGCCCTTGTCGACAAACACCTTCTGCGAAAACGGATCACGGCCGCTGAACAGCACGCCGACGGCAACCGCCTCGCCGCGATAGCGTGCGCTCGCGTCGAGCAAGGACTTGAGCTGGGCATTTTCCGCCTGCAACCTCGACGCGCCCTGGACTGTCGGGCCCTGCGCCAGCAACTGGCGGCGCAACTCGCCGTTCTCGGCGGCCAGCTCGCGCTGGGACGCGAAGTACGCGGCGACGAATCCTGTGGCTTCGCCCGGCCACTGCACGGCGCGCTGCAACGGCGCGATCACCGCATTGACGCCATGGCGGATGCCCTCGAGGTAGCGAAAGCGGGTGTCGGCGAACAGCAGCGCGATCGACAGCAGCGCGAAAAACGACAGCCTCGCCAGCGGGCTCGGACCCCGATGGAAGAACGGCGGCGGATCGGTGTGCAGCATCGCGCTACGTCAGCGACTGCTAACGTGAACCTGGCGGGCGCGGGGCGGGCATTTCATGCGCGTGGCGGCCTGCGGGATCGATCGTGGCGCGCGAGCACCCGGGCATCGGTGGGGCGCGCGGCCGCGGACCGGTGCCTAGTCCGTGGTGAAGATGGTGGACAGCGTCTCCATGTTTTCCAGCGCCCTGCCGCAGCCGCGCACGACGCAGGTGAGCGGATCGTCGGCGACGATCACCGGCAGCCCGGTCTCCTCCATCAGCAACCGGTCGAGGTCGCGCAGCAGCGCGCCGCCGCCCGTCAGCACCATGCCGCGGTCGGCGATGTCGGCGCCAAGCTCGGGCGGCGTGCGCTCGAGCGCGCTCTTGACCGCCGATACGATGCTGTTGAGCGGATCGGTCAGCGCCTCGAGGATCTCGTTGGATGACACCGTGAAGCTGCGTGGAATGCCTTCGGCGAGGTTGCGGCCCTTGACTTCCATTTCCTTGACTTCGGACCCCGGGAACGCCGAGCCGATCGTCTTCTTGATCATTTCGGCCGTGGTCTCGCCGATCAGCATGCCGTAGTTGCGGCGGATGTAGTTGACGATCGCCTCGTCGAACTTGTCGCCCCCCACGCGCACGCTGCCCGCGTAGACCATGCCGCCCAGCGAGATCACGCCGACTTCGGTGGTGCCGCCTCCGATGTCGACGACCATCGAGCCGGTCGCATCCGAGATCGGCAGGTCGGCGCCGATCGCCGCGGCCATCGGTTCCTCGATCAGGTAGACCTTGGAGGCGCCGGCGCCCAGCGCCGATTCGCGGATCGCGCGGCGCTCCACCTGCGTCGAGCCGCAGGGCACGCAAATGATGATGCGCGGGCTGGGAGAGAACAGCCGCGAGTCGAGCACCTTCTTGATGAACTGCTTCAACATCTGCTCGGTGACGGTGAAGTCGGCGATCACGCCGTCCTTCATCGGCCGGATCGCCGTGATGTTGCCCGGCGTGCGCCCCAGCATCTGCTTGGCCGCGAGGCCCACTTCCTGGATCACCTTCTTGCCGTTCGGACCGCCTTCCTGGCGGATCGCCACCACCGAGGGCTCGTCGAGGACGATGCCCTTGCCCCGCACATAGATCAGCGTGTTGGCGGTGCCCAGGTCGATCGCGAGATCGCTGGAGAAATAACCCTTGAAGAATTCGAACATTCCGCGGTATCGGGAGGTTGCGGCAGCGCTGCGTGTTCCCCCGGGGAATCCGGGTGCGGCGAGCCTGTTTTTAAGGCGCTCATGATACTCTACGACGCTCTGTTCGCATTCAAAAAGCGCGAAAAACGACCGGCTCCCGAGGCTCTGATCCAGTCACCCGGTTCGCACGGACGTTGCGCCCCATGATCACATGACCCTTTCGCTTGAGGACGTCGAGCGCATCGCGCATCTAGCGCGCATCGAGATCAGCGCCGCCGAGGCGGTGGCGGTGCATGCCAAGCTCGACGCGATTTTCGCGATGATCAACGAGCTCGCGTCGATCGACACCACGGGCATTGTGCCGATGTCGCACGCGCAGGACATGACGATGCCGCTGCGCGAGGACCGCGTGACCGACGCCGATCGCCACGTCGAATTCCAGAAGCTCGCGCCGGCGGTCGAGGACGGGCTGTACCTGGTGCCGCGGGTCGTCGAATGAGCGCGGCACTCGATACCGTTGCCGGGCTTTCGAAGTCGCTCGCCGCCAAGCGGCTGTCGTCGGTCGAAATCACCACAGCGCTGCTCGAGCGCATCGAGCACTCGCAGCCGGTGCTGAACGCGTTCGTCACCGTCGACCGCGCGGGCGCGCTCGCCCAGGCGAAGGCGGCAGACGCGGCCCGCGCGCGTGGCGCCGCCGGTGCGCTGACCGGCGTGCCGATCGCGCACAAGGACGTGCTGATGACCGCGGGCCTCCGCACTACCTGCGGGTCGAAGATGCTCGAAAATTTCATCGCCCCCTACGACGCGTTCGTCGTCGACGGATTGAAGCGCGCGGGGACGGTGCTGGTCGGCAAGACGAACATGGACGAGTTCGCGATGGGCTCGTCCAACGAGACGTCGTTCTTTGGGCCGGTGAAGAATCCCTGGAACGCCGCCTACGTTCCCGGCGGCAGCTCGGGCGGTTCGGCTGCGGCGATCGCCGCGCGGCTGGTGCCGGCATCCACCGGCACCGACACCGGGGGCTCGATACGCCAGCCGGCGGCGCTGACCGGCATTTGCGGATTGAAGCCCACCTATGGCGTGTGCTCGCGATTCGGGCTGATCGCGTTCGCGTCGAGCCTCGACACGCCCGGTCCGTTCGCGCGCACCGCCGAGGACTGCGCGCTGATGCTCAACGCGATGGCCGGGCACGACGTGCGCGACGCCACATCGCTCGCCCGCGACCGCGAGGACTACACGCGCGACCTGGGCAAGCCGCTGGCCGGCCTGCGCATCGGCCTGCCGCGCGAATACTTCGGCGAAGGCATCGACCCGGACGTCGCCTCCGCCGTCGACGCCGCCGTCGGCGAATTCCGCAAGCTGGGCGCAACCACGGTCGCCATCGAGCTGCCGGCGGTCAAGCTGTCGGTGCCCGTCTACTACGTGATCGCGCCCGCGGAAGCCTCGTCGAACCTGTCGCGCTTCGACGGCGTGCGCTACGGCCATCGTGCAGAGGCATACGACGACCTGCTCGACATGTACAAGAAGTCGCGCGCTCAAGGCTTCGGCGCCGAAGTCAAGCGGCGGATCCTCGTCGGCACGTACGTGCTGTCGCACGGCTACTACGACGCCTACTACCTGAAGGCGCAACAGGTGCGACGCCTGATCGCCGACGATTTCCAGCGCGCGTTCGCACAATGCGACCTGATCATGGGCGCGACCACGCCCGGCGCCGCGTTCGAGTTCGGCGCCAAGAGCGACGATCCGGTTCAGATGTACCTGAACGACATCTTCACCATCGCAGGCAACCTGACCGGCGCGCCGGCGATTTCCATCCCTTGCGGATTCACCAAGGGGGGCCTGCCGATCGGCCTGCAGGTGCAGGCGAATTATTTTCGCGAGGCGCAGCTGCTCAACGCGGCGCACCAGTACCAGCAGGTCACCGGCTGGCACGCGTGCGCGCCGGGACAGTGGCCATGAGTTCCAAGGGCCGCCCCGAGAGTGAATCAGCCCCGAAGCGCGTGGCGCGAGGGTTCGCTCAATGAGCGCGCAGGGTCACGCGAACGCGGCACAACACGGCGCCCAAGGCCAGCGCGGCGCCTCGGGCGCGCGCTGGGAAGTGGTGATCGGCCTCGAGTCGCACACCCAGCTGTCGACCGCGTCGAAGATCTTTTCGGGCGGGTCGACAAAGTTCGGCGCCTCGCCCAATTCGCAGGCCTCGGCAGTGGACATCGCATTGCCCGGAGTGTTGCCGGTGCTGAACAAGGGCGCGGTCGAGCGCGCGATCCGCCTGGGCCTCGCGGTGGGCGGCACGATCGCGGCGCGCAGCGTGTTCGCACGCAAGAATTATTTCTATCCCGACTTGCCCAAGGGTTACCAGATCTCCCAATACGAGATCCCGGTCGTCAGCGGCGGCGGCATCGACATCGTTTTCGACGGCGCCGCCAAAACCGTGCGCCTGACGCGCGCGCACCTCGAGGAGGACGCCGGCAAGTCGCTGCACGAGGATTTCCACGGCATGACGGGCATCGACCTCAACCGCGCCGGCACGCCGCTGCTCGAGATCGTCTCGGAACCGGACATGCGAAGCGCCGCCGAAGCGGTCGTGTACGCGAAGACGCTGCACACGCTCGTGCGCTGGATCGGCATCTGCGACGGCAACATGCAGGAAGGCAGCTTTCGCTGCGACGCCAACGTGTCGGTGCGGCCGATGGGACAATCAGCACTCGGCACGCGCTGCGAAATCAAGAACCTCAACAGCTTCCGCTTCCTCGAGAAGGCGATCGAGTTCGAGGTGCGCCGGCAGATCGAGCTGATCGAGGACGGTGGCCGCGTCGTGCAGGAGACCCGTCTCTACGACTCGGACAACGACGAGACGCGCCCGATGCGCAGCAAGGAAGACGCGCAGGATTACCGGTATTTCCCCGATCCCGACCTGCCGCCACTGGCGATCGACGCCGCGTGGATCGCGCGCGTCGGGTCCGAGATGCCCGAGCTGCCGAAGGCGATGCAGGTGCGCTTCGCGGGCAAGTTTGGATTGGCCTTGCACGACGCGGTCGCGATGACCGCGACGCGCGAGACCGCGCACTATTTCGAGGCGGCGATGGCCGCGCTTCCCGCGCCCGGCGCCGACGCAGCCGGCGCGAAGATCGTGGCGAACTGGATCCAGGGCGAGCTTGCAGCCGCGCTGCACCGGACGGAAACGGACATCGCAGCGTCGCCGGTGTCGTCCGGCGCGCTCGCGCAACTGGTTGCGCGCATGCAGGATGGCACGCTGTCGGGCAAGCTCGGCAAGGATGTGTTCGACGCGCTGTGGGCGGGCGACCGCGAAGTCGACACGATCATCGACGCCCGCGGATTGCGCCAGATCTCGGATGCGGGCGCGCTCGCGAAAGTCGTCGACGATGTGCTCGCCGCGAACCCGGCCATCGTCGCCGAAGTGAGAGCCGGCCGCGACAAGGCGTTCAATTCGCTGGTCGGCAAGGCGATGGCGGCCACCAGGGGCCGCGCCAACCCTGCGCAGGTCAATGCATTGTTGAAGGAACGGCTCGCACGCTGACCGTCGCGCCGCATGCGCGGTCAGCGTGGCCGATTCAGCGTGGCCGATTCAGCGTGGCCGATTCAGCGTGGCCGATTCAGCGTG
>JBEPUI010000026.1:0-42193 GCA_041691615.1 Pseudomonadota bacterium | reverse complement strand
GTGTTGGTTTCATGCTGGAAACCACCGACGGCGATGCGGGCCATGCGCGCGTTCCAAAGAGGATTGTCCGCGCGAGCGTAGCAAACACGCGCGCAGCAGCGCAAATCGCCATTGATCGGTCGCGCGGCGTGACTGCGCGGCCGGTTAAGGCCGCTGGCCGCTTCTCGCCGATCGAGCGGCTGTCGACGGCGTTCGCCGGCGCGACGTTCGCGGGCGCGATGCGGCGAATATGCGACGATGGTGGCATTATTGTCCGCCCCAATGTTCCCGCCGCCGCGGCGGCCGACCGGAGTTTCAATGGCCTTTCGTACCCGCCTCGCCGTTCTGCTGCCCGCGGCGATGCTTGCTGCCTGGTTCGCGGCGCCCTCGGCGGCGCAGACGCTGCGCGCGGTGATGAATTCGGACCTGAAGATCGTCGACCCGATCTGGACCACCGCGTACATCACGCGCAACCACGGCTACATGATCTACGACACGCTGTTCGCCACCGATGCCAACGGCAAGGTGCAGCCGCAGATGGTCGACAGATACTCGGTCAGCGCGGACGGCCTCGTCTACACGATCACGCTTCGCGACGGCCTGCTGTGGCACGACGGCAAGCCTGTGATGCCCGAAGACTGCATCGCGTCGATCAGGCGGTGGGGTGCGAAGGATGCGACCGGGCAGAAGATGATGTCGTTCGTCAAGGACATGCAGCCGGTCGACGCGAAGACGTTTCGCATCGTGCTGTCGTCGCCGACGGGGCTCGTGCTGTCGGGACTGGCCAAGCCGTCGTCGGCGACGCCGTTCATGATGCCCAAGCGCGTCGCCGACACGAGCCCCAACGAGCAGATCAGCGACTACACCGGCAGCGGTCCGTTCGTGTTCAAGAGCGACGAGTGGAAGCCCGGCGACAAGGCGGTTTACGTCAGGTTCGACAAATACAAGCCGCGTGCCGAGCCGCCGTCGGGCCTCGCCGGCGGCAAGGTGGTGAAGGTCGATCGCGTCGAATGGCTGGCGATCGCCGACCAGCAGACGGCGATCAATGCGCTGCTGGCCGGCGAGATCGATTACATCGAGCAGCCCGCGCACGACCTGCTGCCGGTGGTGGAGAAGGATGCCAACATCAAGGTGATGGACACCAATCCGCTGGGCAACCAGTACGCGATGCGCTTCAATTCCACCGCCAGGCCTTTCGACAATCCGAAGGTCCGCGAAGCGGTGCTCTATGCGCTCAACCAGGAGGATTTCCTCAAGGCCACGATCGGCGACCGCAAGTACTACAAGGTATGCAAAGCGCTGTTCATCTGCGGCACGCCGCTCGCGTCGACCAAGGGGACCGACGGCCTGCTCGAGTCGAACTTCACGAAATCGAAGCAGCTGCTCAAGGAAGCAGGCTACGACGGCACGCCGATCGTGCTGCTGCATTCGACCGACCTGCAGGTGCTGGCCAACCTGGCCCCGGTGGCGAAATCGCTGCTCGAGCGCGGCGGCTTCAACGTCGACATGCAGTCGATGGATTGGCAGAGTGTGGTCGCGCGGCGTGCGAAGAAGGACCCGCCCGCGCAGGGCGGCTGGCACGCGATGCTGACGTCGTGGGTGTCGGCCGACGTGCTCGATCCGGTGATGACGGCGTTTCTAAACGCCAGTTGCGACAAGGCGGCGTTCGGCTGGCCATGCGACCCGCAAATGGAAAAGCTGCGCGACGACTTCGCGCGCGAACCCGATCCGGCGAAGCAGAAGGCGATCGCCGAGGCCGTGCAGGTGCACTGGGCGCAGAACCCGACGCATGCGATCCTCGGCCAGTGGTACCAGCCCGCGGTCATGCGCAGCAACATCGACGGCATCGTCGTGTCGCCGGTACCGGTGTTCTGGAACGTCACCAAGAAGTAAGTTGAGCTACCTCGCCAAGCGGTTGCTCGCGACGCTGCCGGTGATGGCGATCGTCGCGGTGCTGGTGTTCGCGCTGCTGCGCTTAGCACCCGGCGATCCCGCGGCCATCATCGCCGGGCCCGCCGGCACGACGCAGGACGTGCTGGCGATTCGCGCGAGCTTGGGCCTCGACCGGCCGATCGTCACGCAGTTCTTCAGATGGCTGGCGCACATTGCCACCGGCGACCTCGGCCAGTCGTACTTCTTCAGGAAGCCGGTCTCCGAACTGGTCGCGGGCCGCGTCGGCCCGACACTCGCGCTGGCGATGTTCACGCTCGTCGTGTCGGTGCTGGTCGCGGTGCCGCTCGGCGTGATCGCGGCATGGAAGCAGGGCACGTGGATCGATCGCGTGGTCATGGGATTTTCCGTGCTCGGATTCTCGGTGCCGGTGTTCGTGATTGGCTACGCGCTGATCTACCTGCTGGCGATCGAGTTGTCGTGGCTGCCGGTGCAAGGCTACCAGCCGATCGCCGACGGCGCGGGCGGCTTCGTCTCGCACCTGGTGCTGCCCACGCTTTCGCTGTCGGTGATCTATATCGCGCTGATCGCGCGGATCACGCGCACCAGCGTGCTGGACGTGCTGTCCGAGGACTACATCCGCACCGCGCGCGCCAAGGGCCTGCCCACCGGCACCATTCTCGTTCACCATGCGCTGCGCAATGCCGCCGTGCCGATCGTCACGGTGATCGGCCTTGGCATCGCGCTGCTGGTCGGCGGCGTCGTGGTCACCGAAAGCGTGTTCAATATCCCTGGATTGGGTCGCCTGACCGTGGACGCGGTGCTCGCGCGCGACTATCCGACCGTGCAGGCGGTGATCCTGCTGTTCTCGGTCGCCTACGTGATGCTCAACCTGCTGGTCGACGTCGCCTACACATGGCTGGATCCGCGAATCCGCTACTGACGCCGCAGGACTGCGACGAGTGGCCGGTGGCGGCGCATCGGCCGCCGTCGACGCTGCGGCGCGCCGGTCGCAATCCGGTGGTGATCGTCGCGATGATCGTGCTGGCGCTGATCGTCGCGTTGGGGATCGCCGCGCCGTGGCTCACCGCTTTCGATCCGGTGGCGATCAACCCGTCGGCGCGCAACCAAGTAAGCGGCGCTGTGGAAACCGTTCGCGCCGCCAATGGCGTCGTGGTCGAAGCCCGCCACTGGATGGGCACCGATTCGCTGGGCCGCGATGTCGCGTCGCGCGTGTTCTTCGGCGTGCGCGTGTCGCTGCTGGTCGGCGTCGCGGTCGCCGCGATCGCCGTGATTGTGGGCACGGCGATCGGCGCCGTCGCCGGATATTTCAGGCGAATCGACGGGTGGATCATGCGCGTCATGGATGGCCTGATGGCGATTCCCGCAATCCTGCTCGCGATCGCGCTGGTCTCGGTGTCACGCGCCGGCGTGGTGGCGGTGATCGTCGCGATCGTCGTGCCCGAGGTGCCGCGAGTCGTGCGCCTCGTGCGCGCGGTGGTGCTGTCGGTGCGCGAGGAGCCCTACGTCGAAGCGGCGATCACGATGGGCACGCCCGCACCGCTGCTCATCTTGCGCCACATCCTGCCGAGCACGTGGTCGCCACTGATCGTCCAGGCGACCTACATCTGCGCAACGGCGATCCTGATCGAAGCGATCCTGTCGTTCCTCGGCGTGGGCATTCCACCGCAAACGCCGTCGTGGGGCAACATCATGGCCGAAGGCCGCACGCTGTTCCGCGTCTATCCGCACAACGTATTGTGGGCGGGCCTGTTCGTCGGCCTGACGGTGCTGTCGATCAACGTGCTGGGCGACGGAGTGCGCGACGCCCTCGATCCGCGAATCAAAAACCAGCTGTGACCACGCCGCTCGCCATCGACGGCCTGAGCGTCGCGCTGCCTGCGGGCAGCGACCGCGCACTGGCCGTCGAGGCGGTCGACATCGGCGTCGGGCGTGGCGAAATCGTCTGCCTGGTCGGTGAATCGGGATCGGGAAAGTCAGTGATCGCGCACGCGGTGATGGGCTTGTTGCCGCCGTCGCTGCCGGTGGTTGCCGGACGCATCGGCGTCGGCGGCGACGACGTCGTCGGCATGACCGAATCCGCGCTGCGCGCACTTCGCTGCACGCGGATGGCGATGATTTTCCAGGAGCCCATGTCGGCGCTCAATCCGCTGATGCGTTGCGGCGACCAGGTGGAAGAAGTGCTGGCCGCGCACACGGCGATGCACGCGGACGAACGCCGCGACCACGCGCTGCAAGCGTTGCGCGACACCGGGCTCGACGAGCCGGCGCGGATGATGGCGTCGTTTCCCCACGAGATCTCGGGCGGCCAGCGCCAGCGCGTGATGATCGCGATGGCGCTGGTACTGTCGCCCGCGCTGCTCGTCGCCGACGAGCCGACGACGGCGCTCGACGTGACGACGCAGGCGCAGATCCTGGCGCTGGTGCGCCGGCTGGCGCACGAGCACGGCACCGGCGTGCTGTTCATCACGCATGATTTCGGCGTGGTTGCGGAGATCGCCGACAGAGTCGTGGCGCTGCAGCGCGGCCGGATCGTCGAATCGGGCACGTGCGAGGCGGTGCTCGGCCACCCGCAACACTCCTATACCCGGTTGATGCTGAGCGCGGTGCCATCGCTCGTGCCGCCGCAACGCGCACCGGTCACCTCGCGCGTCGTGCTGTCGACGTCCGGCCTCGGCAAGTCGTGGACGCGCCGTCGTCTGTTCGGCGCCGGCAGGACGGTGGTTGCGGCCGTTGACGTCGATCTCGAGCTGCGTCGCGGAGAGGTGCTCGGCCTGGTCGGCGAATCGGGCTCCGGCAAGTCGACCGTCGCGCGGTGCATCGCGCGGCTCATCGAGCCGACGTCGGGAACCATCGAACTGGACGGCCATCCGATCGCGACGCTCGGCGTGCGCGCGCTGCGGCCGCTGCGGCGCAAGCTGCAGGTCGTGTTCCAGGATCCGTATCGCTCGCTCGATCCGCGCCGGCGTGTCGGTGAATCGATCATCGAGGGGCCGATGAACTATGGAGTGCCGCGCAGCAACGCGCAGCAACGCGCGCGCGAGCTGATGCATCTGGTCGAGCTGGACGCGCGTGCGCTGGAGCGCTATCCGCACGAGTTTTCGGGCGGGCAGCGCCAGCGGCTGTGCATCGCGCGCGCGCTGGCGCTCGATCCCGACGTGCTGATCGCCGACGAACCCGTTTCGGCGCTCGACGTCACCGTGCAGGCGAAAGTATTGGCCCTGCTGGCGGATATTCGTGCCAAGCTCGACCTTTCGATCCTGTTCATCACCCACGACCTGCGCGTGGCCGCACAATTGTGCGACCGCATCGCCGTGATGCAGCGCGGCCGGATCGTCGAGACCGGCAGCACCCGCGAGGTATTCACCGAGCCGCGCCATCCCTGGACGCGCGCGCTGGTCGCGGCCATTCCCGGACAAAAGCCCGTGTGGTCCGGCGGCGGCTGACTCAACCAAAAGGAAATATGCGTTCTGTCCTGCAAAGCCTGGCTGCGATCGTCGTCTGCGGCACGATCGGCGGTCTGTGCGGCTGGTGGCTGTCGACCCGGTTCGGGCTCGGCGGCTTGAGTCGCGCAATGCTGTCGCTGGTCGTGGGTATGGTCGTGTCGGTCGGCCTGTTCACCGCCGGCGTCGTACTGGTCAACAATCTGCGAAAGAGCCGCCGAGAAGGCTGACGCCCAACCACCGCAACCAGTGGCCGGAAATCGTTGGGGGAGCCAGCGTCCCGCGTTACGGCCACGCCGCCAGCGCCACGTTCCGTCGAGTACCGCCGGGCGTTGCATCGTCGTCGCGAACAACGACATCGCGCGATGAGGTCAGGAAGCCGGCCACCCGCTGATACTGTCTATTGACTGGCCCCGCCATCACCGGCGACGCGGTGAGCGTCGCGGTCACAACGTAGCGCCATGGCGTTCCCGGTGCGATGGCGTCGAACGGATAGCAGGTCACCAACGTCAGCATCGGTACGGCAGTGTCGGCGCGCAACTGCAGTGCGCTTGCAGCCACGATCGCCGTGCCGCTGACGCGAAATTGCGCGCGCGACCCGTCGGCATGCTCGACGACGATGCGTTCGCCGACGCGCAGGTTCGCGACGAACGCGAAGTGCGTGTCGCGGTGCGCGGTGAAGACCGCGTTGCCGGGCTCGCCCGCGAGCGCGGAGCCATCGAGATGGCCGGGACCCCAGGCGAGCGTACGGCCGGTTGCGCCCGACAATGCGATCACGTCGGCGTGCTGGGCCGGCGCATAAATCCTCGCCACCGGATGCATGTCCGCCCACGGCCACGGCTTGACCGCCGCGCCCGATGCCTGCGATTGCTGCCACGCGCGTTGCAGCAGCCATTGGCCGAGTGCGGCCTTGGCGTTGATCCATCCGCCATCGGCGAGCACTGCGATCCCCGCGACCGCCAGCACCATTGCCACCGATCGCGGCCATC
Source organism: Pseudomonadota bacterium (assembly GCA_041691615.1). Classification (GTDB taxonomy): domain Bacteria; phylum Pseudomonadota; class Gammaproteobacteria; order Burkholderiales; family Casimicrobiaceae; genus VBCG01. The sequence continues at coordinate 35,871 of JBEPUI010000026.1, read as the reverse complement.
CGGCACGGCGCATCGCTTCGACCACGAGCGTCCTCGCTGCCCATCGCGACCCTCGGGCACGGCGCATCGCGTCGACGACGCCGGCGCAACCGCGGCCAGGGACGCGTTGTTTGCAGTGCGTTGCATCGCCGCCGATCGGGGAAGACTCGGCCGGAACCTCGTCGTGCACCGTCAATGCATGCGTCGCGCGCTGCGTCGCCCGCGTTACGCCCGCGTCCCGGCGCATCCGGCCGAAAGGTCCTCCCCGATCGACGGCGATGTTCATCTTCAGCAGACGAGCCGTGCGGCGCGCACTCGATCGCGCAGCATCGGTTCAACGCGAGGCCGCGTGCGAGTCGCGCCCAGCGCGAGCAGCGCGGCCAGTGCAAGCAGCGTGGCGCCGACGCGAATCAGCAAGGGTGCCGCGGTCGCCGTTTGCGGCAGCGCGCCCAGCATCGATCCCCCAGGCGAATTGAGCGCGATCGGCGTGAGCTCGCTCGCTTGGCCGGGCGGAAGCGTAGGCGTCACGTCGACGGCGACGAGGCTCGTGTAGCGGCTGACCAGGTGATGCGCTAGCGCGGTCTCGATGATCAGCGGCTTGATCGACGCGGCGTCGCCGTTTACCATCGCGTCGGACAACGCTTCGATGCGGTCGCGCGCCCACAGCGTGGCGATCCCCTGCGCCGGCTGTCCCGCAGCGAGCGGCAGCAGCGTGCCCCACGCGGTGCCGCCGCGCCGCCCGGTGACCGACAGTGAGACCAGCGGCGTGGCGAACTTCGCCGTCATCACGATCGGTTCTCCCTGGTACAGGTCGGGAACCGCGCGCGGGTAAACGTCGGCCGGCACCGACCAGGTCGCATCGATGTCGGTGAGCGCCGGATTCTCGAGCTTGGCGTACAGGTCGGTCATCCGCGCCTTGACGTCGCGCACGTCGCTGATGAACGTCGCGGTGCCGCGGCCGAATTGCGCCGCCTTGCGCAGGAACCAGGTGTTGGGGCCCGAGCCGATGCCGACGGTGAACAGGCGCCGCGAGCGCACGCGCGAATCGATCAGATCGAGCAGCTCCTGTTCGTTGCCGACGGCGCCGTCGGTGATGAACACGACCTGTTGCACGAATCCCTCCACGATCGGCGAATCGAGCGCCGCGGTGAGCGCCGGCTTCATTTCGGTGCCGCCGCCGGCCTCGAGCCCGGCGACGAACTTGCGCGCGCGCGACAGCGTGGCCGCGTCCACCGGCATCGGCGCGGCGAACAGCGGCCGCGTGACCGAATTGAATTCGATGACATTGAAGCGATCGCCGGGCTTCAGCCGCGACAACGCGAACGCCACGGCCTCGCGCGCCTGCGCGATCGACACGCCGCTCATCGAGCCCGACGTGTCGACGATGAAGATGGCTTCGCGTGCGCTGATCGGTGCAGCGGTGGTCGCCGAAGGCGGCAGCAGCATCAGCATCGCCCAGGTGCTGCCGTCGCGGGTTTCGGTGAACAACGCCGCGCCGGGCGCGCTGCCGACTTCCGGCGTCCATGTCAGCTCGAAGTCGCGATCGGCGGCGACGATGTCGTCGGCGAGCGTGATGTCGTAGTGATGCGCAACGCCTTCCTTGACGTCGATCCGGTGGCTCACGCTGCCGACTCCAGACAGCGCGAAGCCGGCGTCGACGCCGACGTGCAGCGACACCGGATTGGTCGGCACCGCGCCGGGCGGCAGCATCGGTGGCGCTGTCACGGTGTCGTCGTACGACGCGGCCGCCCGCGCGACGCCGTCGGTCGCGGCCGGCGTGTAGCGGGGTGTGATCGCCAGCGGGAATCGCAAATGGAAGCTGCCGCTGTCGTAGCGCAGCTTTTGCTGGTATTCGATCGTCACGGTCACCTGCTCGCCGGGCCCCAGGTGCGCGACGCTTGCGACGAAGAGGTTCGGCCGTTGTTGCTCGATCAGCGACGCCTTCACGCCGTCGGCCTTGGCCTTTTCGTAAGTGGCGCGCGCGTCCGATTTCTCCTTGATCTGGCCTTCGATGACGCGATCGCCGACCTGCATGTGCAGCCGGTCGACCGCCGCGTTGTCCGGCAGCGGAAACTGGTAGACGCCTTCGCGCCACTGCGCGGTGGGATTGATGAAATGCTGGGTGACCGTGGCTCGCGCGACGATGCCGGCGACCTCGATGTCGACTTCGGTGGCGACCAGCGGTGCGTCGAACGGCAGCTCGCCGACGCTTCCCAGCACCAGCGCGGGATGTGGCGCGATGGCGACCGCACCGGCGGCCGGCGCGGCTTCGGCGCGCGAAGCCACGGCAACCACGGCGAGCAGCATCACCGTGCCGGCGATGAGTCCGGCGACGAGTGCGTCGAGTGCGAGGCGCGTGATACCGCGCCATCCGGAAGGTAACGATTGCGGTCGTGCACCGGCATCCATCGTGGGTCCTTGGCCGGGCGGCGGTGTCCGGCGTCCCGTTCCGGCAGCGAACGAGGACAATGTGCCGAACACCGCCATCCGAGTTTTGCAGGCGGCTCACGGACCTTGGGGGCGCATCGCGGCGTCCGCGAGCCTCGCGCGCCGTTGATCCAGTAAGCGCGGAAAATCGGCGGGAGCGCGGCGCGAATCCGGGCGTTGTGACGATCGAATATGGCGAACTTCTGGCGGCGCGTCGCCGCGGGCGTCGCGTTGGTGTCGCTGCGGTATAGTCGGATCGCATGAGCCGGCGCATTGCCATCGTCGAAGACGAACCCGCGATTCGCGACAACTATAGCGACGCGTTGCGCCGCCACGGCTACGACGTCGCCGCCTACGCGACATGCGGTGCCGCGCTCGCGGCGTTTCGCACGCGCCTGCCTGACCTCGCGCTGATCGACATCGGGCTCGACGACGATCCCGACGCGGGCTTCGCGCTGACACGCGAGCTGCGCAGCCTCTCACCCAGCCTGCCCATCATCTTCCTGTCGGCGCGCGATTCGGAATTCGACATCGTTGCCGGCCTGCGCTCCGGCGCCGACGACTACCTGACCAAGGATGCGAGCCTGCCACACCTCGCTGCGCGCATCGCCGCGCTGTTGCGCCGCAGCGACCTCGCGTCCGCGCCGGCGTCCGCCGAAGACACGATCGCGCGCGGTGCGCTCACGCTCGACGTCAAGCGCATGTCGGCGCGCTGGAATGGTACCCGCGTCGAGCTCACGCTGACCGAATTCTGGATGGTGCACGCGCTGGCGCGACATACCGGCCACGTGCGCGACCGGGAGCAGCTGATGCGCGAGGCCAACACCGTCGTCGACGACGGCACGATCACGTCGCACGTCAAGCGCATCCGCCGCAAGTTCCAGGCGATCGACGCCGGATTCGACCGCATCGCCACCGTCTACGGCGTCGGCTATCGCTGGGATCCCGACGTGTGAGCGCGACGGGCCGCCCCGAGCGCAAACACCGGAGCGCGCAGCGCGAAGAATCCCCATGAAGCTCTTTCCGCGCGTCGCGCTGGGCATCCGCGCGCAGCTGTTGCTGGTGCTGACGGTGTTCGCGGCGATCCCGTTTCTCGGCGTCGCCTACATCCGCGAGCTCGAAGGCGTGCTGCGCGATGCGCAGGAGCGCGAGCTTGCCGGCACTGCCCAAGCGGTGGCCACCGCGCTTCACGACCGTCCACGGCTGTTCGATCCGGCCTCGCAGATGCTGATGAAAAGCGGCCAGCCGCCGCTCGACCTGGTCGACGCCGCCGCCGCGACACGCGTGATCGCCGACAGCACCGGCGACCTCGATCAGATCCTGCAGGGCCTGACGCGAACGACAGCGCGCATCCGCGTGATCGACCGCGACCAGCGAGTGATCGCCAGCGCGGGCACGCTGAAGCGCATGCAGGACGACTTGCCGTTGCCCGATTTCATCGAGCGATTGATGCATCCCGTCTATGCGCTGGTGCTCGCCCAGCCGAGCGAGGATTTCCGCGAGGAGCCGCCGGGAACGATTTCGCCGGCGCGGCGCGAAGTGCAGTCGGCGCTCGACGGCATCGCGTCGACCGAACGGCGCGCCGCCAGCGACGCGCGGGTGACGATCGTCAGCGCCGCCTATCCGATCTGGGTCGGCGACCGCGTGCGCGGCGCGGTGGTCGCCGAGGAAACCACCAACGCACTGCTCGCCGCGCGCAACCACGCGTTCGAGCGGCTGTTCACGATCGTGTTGGCGACACTGCTGCTGGGCTCGCTGGCGCTGACGTCGTACGCGACCTGGCTCACCTCGCGCATCCGCCGCCTGCGCAACGACGCCGACGCGGCGATCGACGCCCATGGCCGCGTGCGTGGCGAGTTGGCGGGCAGCGCTGCGCGCGATGAAATCGGCGATCTGGCGCGCGGCATTTCGGGGGTGCTGTCGCGCCTGTCCGACTATGCGTCGTACCAGGAGCAGATGGCGGGGCGGCTATCGCATGAATTGCGCACGCCGCTGGCGGTGGTGAGGAGCTCGCTCGACAACCTGCGGCAGACGGCGATGCCCGCCGAGGCGCGCATCTATGTCGATCGGGCGCAGGGCGGCATCGACCGGCTGGCGCACATCCTGACGCGAATGAGCGAGGCGACGCGCCTCGAGCACGCACTCGCCGACACCGAGCGCGAGCGCTTCGACCTTAGCGCGCTGGTGCAGGCCTGTGTCGACGGCTACCGCGTCGCGTACCCGGCGCGAAGCATCGAGTTCACGCCGCCCGGCGAAACCGCGTGGATCATCGGCGCGCCTGAGCTGGTCGCGCAGTTGCTCGACAAGCTGATCGCCAACGCGGCGGAGTTCGCCACCGCCGACCCGGTCACCGTCTCGCTCGACGCAGCACCCGACTCCGTGCGCCTCGCGGTCGACAACCTCGGGCCGCTGCTGCCCGCGGAAATGCAGGGGCGCCTGTTCGATTCGATGGTATCGGTGCGCGCGGGCGCACGAGCTGAGGAGCCTCACCTGGGACTCGGCCTGTACATCGTGCGGTTGGTCGCGCAATTCCACGGTGCGACCGCGCACGCCGCCGACCGCGCCGATGGCCGCGGCGTGACGGTCGGCGTGGTGTTCGCGCGCGGTTGAGCGCCGCAGTTTGCGGGTTCGCGGCGGCGCCGCGGCGGATTGGAGACAATGGCGGCTTTCCGCCTTTGGCCCGCCCATGCTTTCCTCCTTCCCCTTCGCCTTGCGCCACCCCGGCGTCGTCTGCGCGCTGCTGCTGGTCTGCTCGAATGTGTTCATGACGTTCGCCTGGTACGCGCACCTGAAGAACCTGTCGACGCGCGCGTGGTGGATCGCCGCACTCGTGTCGTGGCTCATCGCGCTGGCCGAGTACCTGTTCCAGGTGCCGGCCAACCGCATCGGCTTCACCGTGCTGTCGCTCGGCCAGCTCAAGATCCTGCAGGAAGTCATCACGCTGTGCGTGTTCGTGCCCTTCGCGGTCTTCTACATGGGCCAGCCGCTCAAGCTCGACTTCCTGTGGGCGGGGCTATGCATGCTGGGCGCCGTGTATTTCATGTTCCGCGCCTGAAGCGCGTCACTGACCGCAACACACTGCACGAGGACATTACTGCCATGCGCATCCTGCACACGATGATCCGCTGCGGCGAACTCGACCGCTCGATCGCCTTCTACACCGGCGTGCTGGGCATGCGCCTGTTGCGCCGGCGCGACTACCCGGAAGGCAAGTTCACGCTGGCGTTCGTCGGCTATGCGAGCGAAGCCGAGGAGGCGGCGATCGAGCTGACACACAACTGGGGCGTGACGACCTATCAGCACGGCACCGGGTTCGGCCACATCGCGATCGAGGTCGACGACGTCTACGTGGCGTGCGACGCGACCCGCAAGGCTGGAGGCACGGTCACGCGCGAGGCGGGGCCGATGAAGGGCGGCACCACGGTGATCGCGTTCGTCGCCGATCCCGACGGCTACAAGATCGAGCTGATCGGCCGCAAGGCATGATGCCGAGAGCGCGCTGATGCACATCCACATCCTCGGCATTTGCGGCACGTTCATGGGCGGGCTCGCCGCGATCGCCCGCACCGCCGGCCATGCGGTCACCGGCTGCGACGCCAACGTGTATCCGCCAATGTCGACGCAGCTCGAGAAGCTCGGCATCGAGCTGACGCAAGGCTACGACGCCGCGCAACTGCATGGCGTGGCGCGCAACGCCGACGTCCACGTGATCGGCAACGTCGTGTCGCGTGGAAATCCGCTGATCGAGGCGATCCTCGATCGCGGGCTCCCGTATGCATCGGGGCCCGAGTGGCTGCGCGATCACATCCTGCCCGGGCGCTGGACGCTCGCCGTCGCCGGCACGCATGGCAAGACGACGACGGCATCGATGCTCGCGGCGATCCTCGACCATGCGGGGCTCAACCCGGGCTTCCTGATCGGCGGCGTGCCGTTCGACTTCGACATGTCGGCGCGGCTCACCGACAGCGCGTTTTTCGTGATCGAGGCCGACGAATACGACACCGCGTTCTTCGACAAGCGCTCGAAATTCGTCCACTACCGTCCGCGCACGCTCGTCCTCAACAACCTCGAATACGACCACGCCGACATCTTTGCTGACCTGGCGGCCATCGAGACGCAATTCCATCACCTGTTGCGCACGGTGCCGCGGATGGGCCGCGTGGTCGTCAACGGCGCCGATGCGGCGCTCGCGCGGGTGGTGGCACGCGGCGTGTGGAGCGAGGTCGAGCGCTTCGGCGCCGCCGAAACGCCGGGCACCGGTCCCGGCTGGACGATCGGCGTCGACGGTGACATCCTGCTGGGCGGCGCGGCGCAGGGCCGCCTCGCGTTCGCGCAGACGGGCCGCCACAACCAGTTGAATGCGCTGGCGGCGCTGGCCGCCGCGCGCCATGCCGGCGTGCCGGTGGCGCTCGGCCTCGAGGCACTCGCGGCGTTCAAGGGAATCCGCAGGCGGATGGAAGTGCGCGGCGTCGTGCGCGGTGTCACCGTCTACGACGACTTCGCACACCATCCGACGGCGATCGCCGCAACGCTCGAGGGGCTGCGGCGCAAGGTCGGCGACGCGCGCATCGTCGCGGTGCTGGAACCACGCTCGAACACGATGAAGCTCGGCACGATGAAGGCGTTGCTGCCGGCGAGCGTGAGCGCCGCCAACCGCGTGTATTGCTATTCGGGAAACCTGGGATGGGACGCGGCCGCGGCGTTCGCGCCCACCGGCGCCAGGACGACGGTGATCGCCGAGCTTGATGTGCTGGCCGATGCGATCGCCCGCGACGCGAAGCCGGGAGACCATGTCGTGGTGATGAGCAACGGCGGGTTCGGCGGCATCCACGATTTGCTGCTGCAGAAAATCGACGCTGCGGGCGCATGACGACGATCGTCTATCTGCATGGCTTTCGCTCGTCGCCCGCCAGCGAAAAAGCGCAGGTGATGCGCGAAGCCGTGGACGCGCTGCCACGCGATCGCGCCATCGAGCTGTCGATTCCCGATCTCGACGCGTCGCCGCGCATCGCCGTGAATGGTGTCGTGCGGTGGGTCGAGCAACGGGTCGAGCAGGTGTGCGGCGCCGACGCGGCCGGCATCACCTTTGTCGGCAGCTCGCTCGGCGGTTTCTACGCGACCTGGCTCGCCGAGCGCTTCGGCGCTCGCGCGGTGCTCGTCAACCCTGCGACGCAGCCCTACGACGACCTGCGCGATTACCTGGGGATGCAGACCAATCTCTACACCGGCCGCCGCTTCGAGGTCACGCATGCGCATTTCGACGAGTTGCGCGCATTCGACGTGGCGGCGATTGCCGATCCGTCGCGTTACCTGCTGTATGTCCAATCTGCCGACGAACTGCTGGATTGGCGCATCGCGGTCGCGCGCTACGGCGGTGCCTGGCAATGCGTCGAAGGCGGCGGCGACCATGGATTCGCCGGTTTCGAGCGTCACGTGCCGACGATCCTTGAATTCGCGCGCAGCGGTTTTGTCCATTCGACGCGGTGAATACGCGTTATCGCAACGCGCGCGCGTAGTTATCTGTGCAGGACAAAAACACCCCGTAAAGGGCGTCGCAGGGGTATCCTGTCGGGTTCTGCCATCGCCATACCGCGTCCCATGACGAAACCGGCCACGCACTTTCCCCAACGCGCGCATTCGTTCGCCTCGTCGGCTGCCGCAATTCGCGCCGAATCCGCCTATGGCGCGCGCAATTACGATCCGTTGCCCGTCGTCGCCGCGCGCGCCGAAGGCGCATTTGTCGAGGATATCGAAGGCAAGCGTTACATCGACCTGATGAGCGCCTATTCGGCGGTCAGCTTCGGACACGCGCATCCGCGCATCGTCGCAGCACTCGTCGAGCAGGCGCAAACGCTCGCCGTGACGTCGCGCGCATTCCACAACGACCGGCTGCCGGCGTTGCTCGCGAGGCTGACCGCGCTCACGGGACTCGATCGCGCGTTGCCGGTCAACACCGGCCTCGAGGCAGTCGAGACCGCGCTCAAGGCGGCGCGCAAATGGGGCTACAAGGTCAAGGGAATCGCGGCCGACCGCGCCGAGATCATCGTTTGCCACGGAAATTTCCATGGCCGTTCGATCACGATCTCGGGTTTTTCGAGCGAAGCGCAATACCGCGACGGCTTCGGCCCGTTCGCGCCGGGCTTCGTCGCCGTTCCCTACAACGATGTCGACGCGCTCGCGCGGGCGATCACGACGCACACCGCCGCGTTCCTGGTCGAGCCGGTGCAGGGCGAAGCAGGCATTGTCGTACCGGACGATGGCTATCTCGCGCGCTGCGCCGAAGTCTGCCGGCGCAACAACGTGCTGCTGATCTGCGACGAAGTGCAGACCGGCCTCGGCCGCACCGGCTATCTGCTGGGCGCGACGCACGATGCGGTCAAGCCCGATGGCGTGATCCTCGGCAAGGCGCTGGGCGGCGGGCTGCTGCCGGTGTCGGCATTCGTCGCCACGAACGACGTCATGCAAGTGTTCACCCCCGGCGATCACGGCAGCACGTTCGGCGGCAATCCGCTCGCATGCGCGGTGGCGCTCACCGCGCTCGACGTGCTCGAGGACGAGGCGCTGTGCGAGCGTGCGCGCACGCTCGGCGCGTGGCTGATCAAGGAGCTGCGCGCGATCGACAGCCCGCTGATCGCAGGCGTGCGCGGGCGCGGCCTGCTGATCGGCATCGAAATCGACCCACGCAAGGCGAGCGCGCGCACGGTGGTCGAGCGCTTCCTGGCGCATGGCCTCATTTCCAAGGACACGCACGGCACCGTCGTGCGCATCGCGCCGCCGCTCAACATTCCGCGCGAGACGCTCACCGTCGCGCTCGGCGAAATCCGCCGCGTGTTCGACGAGCTGGGCGAGGGCGCGACCGGATCGATGGCCGCCGCCGGCGCACGCGCGAGCGCACTGACGGCGCGCTAGCGCGTCGCGTCGCGGGGACTGCCATGAGCGACTCGCCCGCCGGCAAGCTGGTCGTCGCGATCAGTTCGCGCGCGCTGTTCGACTTCGAGGAGGAAAACGAAGTCTTCGAGACCAGCGACGACCGCGCGTACATGCAGATGCAGTTCGCGCGCCTGGAAATGCCCGCCAAGCCGGGCGTCGCCTATCCGCTGGTGCGCAAGCTGCTGGCGTTCAACACCGACGGCGCGCGTCGTGTCGACGTGGTGATCCTGTCGCGCAACGACCCGGTGTCGGGGTTGCGCGTGTTCCGGTCGGTGAAGGGTGCGAACCTGCCGATCGAGCGCGGCGTGTTCACGCGCGGGCGCGCGCCATTCGGCTATCTGGAATCGCTGAATGCGCACCTGTTCCTGTCGGCCAACGCCGATGACGTGCGCGCGGCACTGTCGGCCGGATTTCCGGCGGCGGTCGTGTACACGCACTCGACGCGCGTCGACTCGCACCCGGACGAAGTCCGGATCGCGTTCGATGGCGACGCGGTCCTGTTCGCCGACGAGGCCGAACGCGTTTACCAGTCCGAGGGACTGGACGCGTTCCAGGCGCACGAGGCGAGCCATGCCGGCAAGCCGTTGCCGCCCGGCCCGTTCAAGCCGCTGCTCGAGGCATTGCACCGGCTGCAACAGATCGACGCCGAGGTCGCGCCGATGCGCATGCGCACCGCACTGGTGACGGCACGCTCGAGCCCCGCGCACGAGCGCGCGATTCGTACGCTGATGGATTGGGACATCCAGATCGACGAGGCGTTTTTCCTCGGCGGCCTGCCCAAGGGAGATTTCCTGCGCAAGTTCGAGCCGGATTTCTTCTTCGACGACCAGACGCGGCACGTCGAGTCGGCGTCGCAACACGTCGCGGCCGGCCACGTGCTGCACGGCATCGCCAACGAGAAGTAGCGGATCGCGCGGCGTCTAGCGCTATTTGCGGCGCGTGCGACCGTAGAACGGATATTGCGGATCGCTGTAGCCGGGCGTCGACGGATGTCCCGGCGGCACCAGTGAGTCGACCAACGCCTCGTCCTCGGCGCTCCAGCGCGTGCCGATCGCCTTGGCGTAGTCCTGCCATTGCGCGATCGTGCGCGGCCCCGCGATCACCGACGACACGATCGGATTGGCCCACATCCAGGCCATGGCGAAAGAGGTCGGCGTGCGACCGGTGGCTTCGGCATGCGCCTTCAGCTTCGCGGCCACGGCGAACGATTCCTCGCGGAATTCGGTTTGCATGATGCGGCGGTCCTTGCGCGCGGCGCGCGAGTCGGCGGGCACTGCGCCGCCTGCGTATTTGCCGGTCAGCACGCCGCGGGCGAGCGGCGAATAGGTCGCGACGCCGATGCCGTAGTGGTCGCATGCGGCGAGGACTTCCACCTCGGGCTGGCGATTCAGCAGGTTGTAGTACGGCTGGCAGACGATCGGCCGCGGCACGCCCAGGCGGTCGCAGCTGTTGACAACCTCGGCGATGCGCCAGCCGCGGAAATTAGAGACGCCGAAGTAGCGGATCTTGCCGGCGCGGATCAGGTCGCCCAGCGCACCGACGAACTCGTCTACCGGGGTCGCGTCGTCGTCGATGTGCAGGTAATAGACGTCGATCCAGTCGGTGCCAAGGCGCGTGAGCGACGCATCGCAGGCGATGGACAGCCAGCGGCGCGACAGTCCGCCGGCATTGCGCACATCCGGCTGGCTCGTGTTGCCTACCTTGGTCGCGAGGATCCAGCGATCGCGCGTCGCGGCGATCGCGGCACCCGTCAATTTTTCCGATTCGCCTTTCGCGTAGACGTCGGCCGTGTCGATGAAGTTGACGCCGGCATCGCGCGCAGCGTCGACGATCGTGGAGGCCGCTGCCGCATCGGTGCGATCGCCGAATGTCATCGTGCCGAGGCAGATCGTCGAGACCTCGATGCTGCTTCTGCCGAGCCTGCGGTATTCCATGCTTCGTCCTCCGTTGTCCTGAACGCCAATTCTACGCGGCTATAATTCGCCATCCCCCGGATACGCGCCGCCTCGAGCGAGGCGGCCGTGCTGCGCGCCGCGCCGCCGATATCCGGTCACCGGAATCCTCTCGATGAATGTCCTGTACGAGGACGACGGCCAGTTGAAGACTGGCGCGGTCCTCGCCGATCACGATGCTTCGCTGCAGGTCGAGGCGGCGAGCGGCAAGCGTTCCAAGATCAAGGCCAGCAGCGTGCTGCTGCGCTTCAGCGCCCCCGCGGCCGCCGATGCGCTGGCCGACGCGCGCCGCATCGCCGCGACGCTCGACGTAGGTTTCCTGTGGGAGGCGAGCGAAGACGGCGAATTCGATTTCTCGGCACTGGCGCGCGAATACTTCGGTGCGCAGGCGGGCGCGGCCGAACAGGCGGCGGTGGCGATGCTGCTGCACGCATCGCCGCAGCATTTCTACAAGAAGGGGCGCGGCCGCTATCGCAAGGCGCCGGCCGATGCGCTCAAGGCGGCGCTTGTGTCGGTCGAGCGCAAGGCGCGCGACGCGGTGCGAATGCAGGCATGGACCAGCGAGCTGCTGGCCGGCCGGTTGCCCGACGAGCTCGCGCGAAAGCGCGAAATGCTGTTGTACGGGCCCGACAAGAACGCGATCGAGTGGAAGGCGCTCAACGCCGCGTGCGAAATCGCCAGGACCAGCAGCGTTGCGCTGTTGGCGGCGTGCGGCGCGATACCGTCGACGCACGACTATCATTTCGACGCGTTCCGCATCGCCGCATTTCCCGGCGGCCTGGGATTCCCCGAGCTTCCCGCGCTCCCGGCGGTGCCCGCCCTTCCGCGCGCCGACGTCGCCGCGTTCTCGATCGACGACGCGACCACGACCGAAATCGACGACGCGTTCTCGGTGGTCGAGCTTGCCAACGGCCACTTCGAAATCGGCATCCACATCGCCGCACCGGCGCTGGCGATCACGCCCGGCAGCGCGCTCGACGCGATCGCGCGTGCGCGCCTGTCCACGGTCTACATGCCTGGCCGCAAGATCACGATGCTGCCCGACGAGGTGATCGAGGCGTTCACGCTGGCGGCGGGCGCCGAGCGGCCGGCGCTGTCGTTGTACGTCGAGACGGGTGCCGACGGCACGCCGCTCGCGCATCGCACCGCGGTCAACCGCGTTCCCGTCGTCGAGAACCTGCGCCTTGATGCGATCGACGAGGCGTTCGCACAGCCGTATGCGGCAGGGGAGGCGACTCGCACGACGCAGATGCGCAGCCTGTGGAACCTGGTGCAGAAGCTCTCGGCCGCGCGCGGACGGCCCGGCGTCGACCGCGTCGATTACAGCTTCTATGTCGATTGGCAGCAGCCCGACGGCCACGTGCGCATCGCGCCGCGGCCGCGAGGGTCGCCACTCGACAAGCTCGTGTCGGAATTGATGATCCACGTCAACAACTCCTGGGGCCGCCTGCTCGCCGATGCGGGGATCGCCGGTCTCTACCGCGTGCAATCGGGTGGCAAGGTCAAGATGAGCGTGCATCCGGGCGAGCACCAGGGGCTGGGCTTGTCGCATTACCTTTGGTCGAGCTCGCCGCTGCGCCGCTACAGCGACCTGGTCAACCAGCAGCAGCTGCTCGCGGCGATCGCCGGCGAGCGCCCACCCTACGCCGAAAACGACGCCGCGTTGTTCGCGGCACTCGCCGACTTCGAGGCAACCTACAGCCAGTACGCCGAGTTCCAGGACCGCATGGAACATTACTGGTGCCTGCGATGGATGCTGCACGAAGGCGTCGCCGAAACGACGGCGAGCGTGGTTCGCGACAACCTGGTGCGCTTCGAGCAGATTCCGCTGTGGACGCGGCTCGCCGACTTGCCGCCACTGGCGCCGGATGCCCGGATTCGCGTGGCCGTCGAGCGCATCGACCTGCTGGCTTCGACGTTCGAGTGTCGTTTTCTAGGACCGGCGTGAGGTGAAGTCGCGGCCAAAGGCCATGACGCGGGCATGACGGTTGCATACAATGGGCGGATCGTGCCCTCACCTTTGTCCTCTCCCTCGCCCCTCCGTCGCCCTTGCCGCCCCGTTCCACACCGATCAAGCCCCTGATCGACACGCCCGAGCCCCAGGCCACGGTCACGCCGATCAAGGCATCCCGCAGCGCGGCGGCAAAGCGCGGCGCGGTGGCGGCAGGCACCGGGGCGGCTGCGCCAGCGGGCGCAACGGCGGCATCGCCGGCATCGCCGGCAATGGACGAGGCGGCGCCCAAGCTGGCGGCGCCGCGCGTGCCAAGGACGTCCGCGGCCAACGCCGGCCCATCGACTGCGAAAAGTTTGGCGCGGACCCCCAAGGCGATCCGATCGACCGCAAAGGCGACGCCGCCGGCGGCGTTGGCGCCCGCCTCGGTGCCCACTTCCGCGAGACTGGTCGAGCCGGCCGCGACACCCGGCGCTGCGCCAGCGCGCCGCACCGCGCGCCTGTCCCCGGTCGGCGCATTGCCTCCCGCGCGAATCCCGCCCGAAGCGCTCGCCACGCCGCGCCGCGACACGCTGCTCGCGTACGCGATCGCGGCGTCGCTGGTGTTGCACGGCATCGTGCTGGCCGTGCACTTCACCGCGCCGCAGGCCGACAAGAAATCCAGCGACGCGCCGATGGAGGTCGCGCTGGTGAACGCGAAGACCAAGGCGAAGCCCGCCAAGGCGGACATCCTCGCGCAAGCCAATCTCGACGGCGGCGGCAACACCGACAAGGATCGCCGCGCCAAATCGCCGTTGCCGGTGCTGCCCAAGGACAGCTTCAAGAACGAGATCACGATCGCGACCCAGCGCGTCGACACGCTCGAGCGCGAGACCAAGGAGTTGCTGACGCAGCTGCGGTCGAGTCCTGTCGCGATGCCCGCGCCCAAGCCGACCGACGAGCGCGACCCGACCGAGTCGCCGACGGCCAACGAGCTGATGCAGAAGACGCTCGAGGCGATGCGGCTGGAAGCGCAGATCGCCAAGGACATGGACGCCTACCAGAAGCGTCCCAAGCGGCAGTTCGTGGGCTCGCGTGCGCAGGAGTATCGCTTTGCACGCTACGTCGAGGACTGGCGGCTCAAGATCGAGCGTGTCGGCAACCTCAACTATCCGGCGGCGGCGCGCGACCAGAAGCTCTACGGCAGCCTGATCCTCACGGTCGCGATCCGCGCCGACGGCAGCGTCGACAACATCGAGGTCAACCGCAGCTCCGGCCATCGAATCCTCGACGCTGCGGCGATCAAGATCGTCACGATGTCGGCGCCGTTCGCCGGGTTTCCGCCGGAGGTCCGCCGCGATACCGATATCCTGTACATCACCCGTACGTGGACCTTCACCAAGGGCGACGCGCTGGTGAGCAATTGACCGACCGCTATGCCGTCATCGGCAATCCGGTGGCGCATTCGAAGTCGCCGCGAATCCACGCCGAATTCGCGCGCGCGACGGGACAGATACTCGAATACGGCAGCATCGAGGCACCCGCCGGCGGCTTCGCCGCGGCAGTGGCGCGCTTCGCGGCCGAAGGCGGGCGCGGGCTCAACGTCACCGTTCCATTCAAGCTCGACGCATTCAATCTCGCGCATGACCGCAGCGCGCGCGCCCGTGCGGCCGGTGCGTGCAACACGCTGAAGCGCGATGGCGCGCACTGGTATGGCGACAATACCGATGGCGCGGGGCTGCTGCGAGACCTCACGGTGAATCGCGGGGTCGATATCGCGGGCAAGGACGTGCTGGTGCTGGGTGCAGGGGGTGCTGCGCGCGGCATCATGCTGCCGCTCGCCGACGCCGGGCCACGCACGTTGTGCGTCGCCAATCGCACCGGTGCCAGGGCGCTGCAAGTCGCGCGCGAACTGGCGCCGCATGCGCGTATCGACGTGCTGTCCGCCGATGAGCTCGCGCATCGGGTGTTCGACGTCGTGATCAATGCCACCAGCGCCGGTCTCGCGGCGGACACCGTGGCGCCGTGGCCGTCGACGCTGTTTCGCCGCGACGCTTTCGCGTACGACATGGTTTATGGCGACGCGCCGACGCTGTTCCTGCGGTTTGCGACGGCGGCCGGCGTGTCGCGCACCGCCGACGGCCTTGGCATGCTGATCGAGCAGGCGGCGGAGAGCTTCGTGCTGTGGCGGGGCGTGCGGCCGGAAACGGCCGGCATGATCGAGCGGATGCGGCCGCGCCGCGCGTGATGCCTGCGCATCGCTCGGCAGGATGGTGGATCGTGAGGCTGCTGCTGGCGCTCTGCGCCGCGTTCGTGCTGCTGCAGGCATGGTTCGCGGCGATGATCGTCTGGTACAAATACCAGCCGCCGCGGCAAACCGCGTTCATGTCCGAGCGCTTGGCCGAAATGCGCCAGCGCAGTCCCGCCGCGACGCTGCGCTACGACTGGGTTCCTTACGCGCGGATCTCGGCGAACCTGAAGCGCGCGATCATCGCATCCGAGGACGCGAAATTCATGGAGCACGATGGCTTCGACTGGGACGGCATCCGCCTGGCGCTCGATCGCAACAACGCGCGCGGCAAGGTCGTCGCCGGCGGTTCGACGATCACGCAGCAGCTCGCCAAGAACCTGTTCCTGTCGCCGTCGCGAAGCTACCTGCGGAAGGGCGAGGAGGCGATCATCACGCTGATGCTGGAAACGCTGCTCGACAAGCGGCGCATCCTCGAGCTCTATCTGAACGTCATCGAATGGGGCAGTGGCGTGTTCGGCGCCGAAGCCGCGGCGCGCCACTACGACGGCATCTCGGCGGCACAGCTTTCGGCCCCGCAGGCCGCCCGGCTGGCGGCGATGGCGCCCAGTCCGCGCCGCTTCGAGCGCAATCCGCGATCGGCCTACCTGACCGGGCGAATGGAGACCATTCTCGCGCGCATGCCGGGCACCGCCACCCCGTAGAATGCAGGGTATGCCCGACGAACTCGCCACCGCCGAGCGCGAGCGCAATGCCGCCGATTCGCGCGCGACTCCCGACGCGCCGGAGCGCGTTCAGGACGCGCTGTCGCGGATCGTCGCGCTGTTGCGCCGCAACCGGCTGGTCGAGGGCCTCGTCACCGAGCAATCGGAAAACGCCACCGAACAGCAACGTGCAGCGCTCGCGCACAGCACCGTCACGCACCAGAACCGCCTGATCCTGCAGCAGCGGCTCGAGGCGCTGCATCCGGCCGACATCGCGTACATCCTCGACGCGCTGCCGATCGACGAGCGGCTCTACATCTGGGACCTGGTCAAGGCCGAGCGCGACGGCGACATCCTGCTCGAGGTCTCCGACGCCGTCCGCGAATCGCTGATCTCGGCGATGGACACCGATGAGCTCGTCGCCGCGACGGAGACGCTCGAGGCCGACGAGATCGCCGAGCTCGCACCGGACCTGCCGCAGGAGGTGATGGACGACGTGTTCCAGAGCCTGCCCGTGGACGAGCGCGAGCAGTTGCGCGCGGCGATGTCGTTCGAGGATGACATGGTGGGCGCGCTGATGGACTTCGAGGATGTTCAGGTGCGTGCCGACGTCACGCTCGAAGTCGTGCTGCGCTACCTGCGGCGTTTCGAAGAGCTGCCGTCGCAGACCGACCAGCTGTTCGTCGTCGACCGCGGCGAGCGCCTGCTGGGGGTGCTGCCGCTCAACACGCTGATCGTCAGCGATCCCGACCTCGAGGTCGGCGCGGTGATGAAGCCGGCGCCGATCAAGCTGATGCAGCACGCCAAGGCGACCGGGGCGGCCAGCGCATTCGAGCGCTACGACCTGGTGTCGGCGCCGGTGGTCGACACCAACGATCGCGTCGTCGGCCGCGTCACCGTCGACGAGATCCTCGATTTCGTGCGTGAACGCGCCGAGGGCGACGCCCTCGCGCAAGGCGGCCTGCGCGAGGAAGAGGACGTCTTCGCATCGGTCTGGAAGTCGTTTCGCAATCGCTGGTCGTGGCTCGCGGTCAACCTGTGCACGGCATTCTTCGCCTCGCGGGTGATCGGGGTGTTCGAAGGCTCGATCGCGCGGCTGGTGGCGCTTGCGGCGCTGATGCCGATCGTCGCGGGCATCGGCGGCAACTCCGGCAACCAGACGATCACGATGATCGTGCGCGCCGCGGCGCTCGGCCAGGTGACGCGCGAGCACTCGCGCACGCTGATCCGCAAGGAAATCCTGGTGTCGCTGATCAACGGCCTGATCTGGGGTGGCGTCATGGGCGTGGTCGCGATGATGCTGTACAAGGACGTCAAGCTCGGGTTGGTGATGGTGCTCGCGATGACGCTCAACCTGATGCTCGCCGCGCTGATGGGGGTGCTGATCCCGATGACGATGATGCGGATGGGGCGCGACCCGGCCGTCGGCGGGTCGGTGATGATCACGGCGGTGACCGATTCGGGTGGGTTCTTCATCTTCCTCGGGCTGGCGACGTTATTTTTGATCTAGGCGGAATACTCGGTGCGGGCCCGCTGTTTTCCCCTTCTTTGACCCCATACCGAGGAAAAACCATGATCCGCATGCTTTGCAGCCTGGCCCTGGCCTTGATCGCGCTGCCGCTCGCCGCGCAAACGATGCCGGCGAAGAAGGCCGGCGACGGCACGATGACCGATGCCAAGGGGATGACGCTCTACACGTTCGACAAGGACGCGGGCGGCAAAAGCGCCTGCAACGGCGGCTGCGCCGCCCTTTGGCCGCCGCTGTCCGCAGAAGCCGGCGCCGCGACGTCCGGGGACTGGTCGGTCGTCACCCGCGACGACGGCAGCAAGCAATGGGCACTCAAGGGCAAGCCGCTCTATCGCTATGCCAAGGACACGAAGCAGGGCGACAAGACGGGCGACAATTTCAACAGCGTCTGGCACGTCTCGAACTGATCCGCCGTGATACGCCCTCGCGGCAAACCGCGGGGGCGGTGGCAGAATCTCAGGTTGCGATAACCGCAACCTGCCTTGGCATCGAGCAATCGCGCGGCAGTGGTGGCGCGCATCGAAACCGACGAATGGCACTGACTCTTCCGCATCCCGACCTGGTCGCAGCCATCCCGCGCTTGCGTCGCTACGCGCGCGTGCTGACCGGCGACGCGAATCGCGCCGACGATCTCGTGCAGGACACCCTCGCCCGCGCGTGGGAGAAGCGCACGCTTTGGCAGGCCGGCACCGATTTGCGCGCGTGGCTGTTCACGATCATGCACAACCTTTTCGTCAACCAGCGCGCACTGGCGCGACGCGATGCGCGCACGGTGTCGATCGACGACGAAGGCGCCGGCGATGCCTGGCAATTGCCGGTGCAGGCGACGCAGTTCACGCGTGTCGAGCTGACCGAAGTCATGCAAAGCGTCGGCAAGCTGCCTGCCGAGCAGCGCGAAGTGCTGATCCTGGCGGCCGTCGAGGAATTGCGCTACGAGGAAATCGCCGAAGTGATGTCGATTCCGATCGGCACCGTGATGTCTCGGCTGTCGCGGGCCCGCGAGAAGCTGAGGCGCATGGCCGGTGAGCCGCCGGTGCAACTCAAGGTGGTGAAGTGAACACGATAAACGCGCAACCTGCCGACGACCACCTGCTGCATGCGTATGTCGACGGCCAGCTGCCGCCGGGCAGCCGTGCGGACGTCGAGGCGGCGATCGCCCGCGATCCGGAGGCTGCCGCGCGCGTTGCCGAATTCCGCGCGCAAAACGCGCTGCTGCGCGAAGGCATGGATGCATGGCTGGACGAGCCGATTCCCGCGCAGCTGATCGCCGCGGCGACGCGGCCCGCGCGCGCGGCGCACTGGCGGCAATGGGTGGCGGTCGCCGCGACGCTGGTGATCGGCGTGGCAATGGGCTGGACCGGACGCGACGCGACGCTTGCGCGCGCCGGCATCCCGACGACCTTTGCACGCGAAGCCGCGTTCGCGCACGCGATTTACACGGCGGACGTGCGACGGCCGGTCGAAGTGTCGGCGAGCGATGCGCAAAGCCTGGTCACGTGGCTCACGCGCCGCGTCGGACAGACCGCGCATGCGCCGGACCTGTCGAGTGTAGGCTTCGAGCTGGTCGGCGGCCGCCTGATCGCGGGCAACGAAAAGCCCACGGCGTTGCTGATGTACGAAAACGCGGCCAAGCAACGGCTCACGCTGCAGTGGCGAAAGATGGCGTCGGGAACCGGCGAAGCACAATTCCGCTACGACGTCGAAAATGGCGTTGGCGTGTTCTACTGGATCGACGACGCCTGCGCGTATGCGCTGTCCGGGTCGCTCGACAGGCGGCAGTTGCTGGCGGTGGCGCGCGTCGCCTACGGGCAGATCGCTTCGCCCGACGCAGGCGTGCACGCGCACTAGCGCATCACTTTTTTTGCGGCGTCCGTCAGCCTCGCCAGGCCACCGTTCAAGCAGGCCCGGGATGTCCCGCTAGTGGTTCTTTTTGTCCGGTTGCCGTTTCCGGTTTTTTTCCGTTCCATTCCCCGGTTAGATCCCGCATCGGTGCTTCGCGGCCCGCGGCCGCGGCTGCGCGCCAATCTGTACACGTGAGCAACGCACGCTCGGGTATCATCCCTCGACTCAAAACCGATCCACAGGCCTCGCGCCAGGGGAGCAAAAGATGTTGAGAATCATTGCCTTTGCGGTAGTCCTCACGTTATTTGTCGGCGGCTGCACGACGCGTCCGGTGCGCGATGTCGAAAACCAGCCTGTCGTCACGGCGGGCAAGGCGGCTACGATGGAGGAGGTCGAGCGCGCCATCATGCGCGCGGGCCAGGGCCTCGGGTGGGTGATGGCGCCGGTCAAGCCAGGCATGGTGACCGGACGCCTGGAGCTGCGCGCGCATATCGCGGTCGTCGACATCTCCTACGACACACGGACGTTCAGCATTCGATACAAGGACAGCACCAACCTCGACTATGTGGGCGGCAGCATTCACAAGAACTACAACGGCTGGATTGACAACCTGGAGCGCGAGATCCGCGCCAACCTGCTGAGAATCTGACCACGGCACCGGTCGGTCGAGAAAAAATTGTATGACCGGGCGCCGCCAACCGCGATGACGATGCAGCCGAATGTTGCGCCGATAACCGGCCTCGAGCGCGAATTGGCGACGATCATCGTCGAAGCGCTGAGGCTGGAGATCGGCCCCGACGACTTCAAGGTCGACGCGCCGCTGTTCGGCGGCGAGCTCGGTCTCGACTCGATCGACGTGCTCGAAATCGCGCTGGCACTGTCCAAGCACTACGGTATCGAAATTCGCTCAGACGACGTCGACAATCCGCGGATCTTTTCCTCGCTGCGCTCGCTGGCCGGTTACGTCGCTGAGCACCGGCTTCGCTGACCGCAGCGATTCGTCAGGAGCGCCGCCGTGAAACCAGCAGGGATTGCAGCGCTGTTGTGCGTCGCGGCCGCGATCGCGCTCCCGTGGGCGTTGCGCCGGCTGCTGCCTGCCGCCGCCTACACGCTGCCGGTTGCGATCAACCTGGTGCTGGCAACGTGGTTCGCCTCGACGCTGCGCAGTGGGCACGAGCCGATGATCGCGCGCTTCGCGCGCGCCGAACGCGGCACGCTCGAGTCGGACCTCGTCGCCTACGCGCGCCGCCTCACCTGGGTGTGGGCGGCCTTCTTCGCGGCTGCCGCGGCGGCCGCGGCGGCGCTCGCGTG
Organism: Pseudomonadota bacterium; assembly: GCA_041691615.1. Lineage (GTDB taxonomy): Bacteria > Pseudomonadota > Gammaproteobacteria > Burkholderiales > Casimicrobiaceae > VBCG01. The sequence goes on along the minus strand of JBEPUI010000026.1, from coordinate 15,020 downwards.
GACGGGCCAGGACCGTGCGTGGCTGTGGTTCACGTCGGTGGGCAATTATGCGGCGGCCGCCTTGCTGTTCGTCGGCGAATACCTCTGGCGCCGCTGGCGGTTCGCGCATTACCACCACGGGTCGCTGCACGCGCTGTGGGCGCACGTCTCGGACGTGCTGCGCCGACGCGGCCCATGAACAGTCCGCTGCTGTCGGCGTTCGCGGCCGATGCCACGTTCCTGCTGCGCACGCGCGAACCCGCGCCGCGCGCGTGGGCGGCCGATCGCTGTGCCGGCGCAATCGAAGCGCTGGCGGCGGCATTTCCGCGCAAGCGCCATGCGATCCAATGCTGCGACGACCCCGTCGCGTTCGTGCTCGGCACGCTCGCGGCGTGGTGCGCCGGACAGACCGTGGTGATGCCGGGGACCCGGCTTGCCGACGACTTGGCCGCGCTGGTCGCCCGCTATCCCGACAGCCATGTACTCGACGCCGCATCGTTCGCGCGCGCCGTGCACGACGCTGTCGGTGCGCGCGGCGCCTCGAGGAGCGAGGCACCGATGATCGAAGCACCGGTGACTGCAGCATCGATCACTGCAGCATCGATGACTTCATCACGGATGACCGAAGCACCGGTGAGCGCAGCATCGATGGCAGAACCGTCGGTGATCGATTCGTCGGCCAGCGTGGCGACACTTGCGCAGCAGGCCGCACATTGGCTGCTCGACGCCGCAACGCCGCGATGGCCGTCGTTCGCGCCCGATCCGCAGCTCGAGGCGGTGGTGCTGTTTACTTCGGGATCGACGCGCGCGCCTCGGGCCAATGTGAAGTCCTGGGATGCGCTGCTGCGTGGCGCCGAGACGTTCAGGCTTGCATTCCCGACGCAATCGCGTCCGCCGTTGCTCGCCGGCTCGGTCGACTGTCATCACATGTTTGGACTGGAGGCGAACCTGATGGCGGCGATACATTGCGGGTATCCGCTGTGCATCGACCGTCCGCAGTTGCCAGCGGATCTCGCCGACCTGTTGCGCGGCGTCGCGCAAACCGTGGACTCCCCTCCGCTGTGGCTCGTGACGACGCCTTTGCAACTGTCGACTTTCCACCGCGCCTTGAAGGATGTCGCAGGCGTCGAGCGCGTGATCGTGGCGACGATGCCGCTCGATCGCATGCTCGCCATCGAGGTCGAGCGAGACTGGAACACGCGCGTCGACGAGATCTACGGCAACACCGAATGCGGCGTCATGGCCACGCGCCGCGCCGCGCGCGATCCCGCTTTCCGCCCCGCGCCCGGCGTGCGGTTCGAATTCGCGGCGGACGGGTCGGCCAGTGCCGCGCGCGCACCGGATGTCCCGGTCGCGCTCGACGATCGCGTCGCGCCCTGCGAAGGCGGCGGCGGCGGCGCGTTCCTGCTGCTCGGCCGCCGCGGCGACCTGGTCAAGGTCGCAGGCAAGCGCTCGACTTTGCGCGCACTGGACGCGCAGCTGCTGGACATCCCGGGCGTCGTCGACGGCGCGTTCCTGGTGCCCGGCGATGACAATGACCACGCCGAGGGCCGGGTCGCCGCCGTCGTGGTCGCGCCCGGCCTCGCGTTGTCGCAACTGCGCCGCGAGCTCGCGCAACGCGTCGATCCGGCATTCATGCCGCGGCCATTGTGGCTCGCCGACGCGTTGCCGCGCGATGATCGCGGCAAGCTGCCGCGCGAACGCCTGCTGCAGCTGGTGGCGACGCTCGCGCGCGACCCGGTGCCGTCGGCCGCGCCAACCCTTCCCCAGCTGCCCACGTCCACCCTGCCGCGCGAGGCGGGCGCGCTGTCCCCGCGGCTCGGGCCACACGCGAAGTCGATCCAGCGTGAGCGGACGTTCGATGCATCGCATCCGGTGTTCGCCGGTCATTTTCCCGGGCATCCGATCGTGCCGGGCGCGATTTTGATCGCCGAGATCGAGGACCTGCTCGAAGCGCATGGCTATCGCGCTCTCGCCTGCGAAAGCGCCAAGTTCCTGGCACCGGTGTCGCCGCGCGAATGCTGCACGATGCGCGTCGACTGCAGCGATCCGCACCGTGCAAGGTTCGAGATCGCCGTGGCGCAGCGCGTGAGCGTGCGCGGCGTGATGCGCTGCGAAGCGGTAGCGCGATGAGCACGCGCAGCACGCCGTTGTGGCGGCAACAGGCCGAGCGCGGTTCGCCGCTGCTGATGCGCGCGCTGACCCGTTTCGCGCTGCGATTCGGCCGCGGCGCCGCGCGCGCGTTCCTGCCGGCGATCTGCGTGTATTTCATCGTGTTTTCGGGCCGCGCACGGCGCGCATCGCGCGGCTATCTGACGCGTGCGCTCGGACGCCCCGCGCGCCTCGCCGACATCTACCGGCATTACATGTGCTTCGCCACGACAATCCTCGACCGGGTGTTCTGGTTCTCGGGACGTGTCGACGACTATGTGCTGGACATGCACGGCGCCGAGCATGTGCGATCGGCGCTGCGCGCGGGGCGCGGGTGCCTGCTGATCGGCGCGCACTTCGGCAGTTTCGAGCTGGTGCGGGTGCTCGCGCATGAGCTCGGCGACGCCGGCATCGACGTGTTGATGCACACCCGCAACGCTCGCAAGATGGGTGCCGCGATCAGAGCGGTCGACGCGGGCGTGGACACCGGCGTGATCGCGCTCGGCGAGCCTTCGACGATGCTCAAGGTGCGCGATTCGCTGAACGCGGGCCGCGGCGTCGGCCTGCTCGCCGACCGCTCGATACAAGGCGCCGACCTCGTCGCGTGCGAATTCCTGGGATCGACGGCGGGATTCGAGCGCGGCGCGTTCAAGCTGGCTTCTGCGCTCGACGTGCCTGTCCTGCTGTTTCGTTCGACATGGCAGGGCGAGCGCAACTACCTGGTCGATTTCCAGACGCTGGTGCTGGAGAAGGGAGCCGGCGGCCGCAATGACATCGACGGCGGCGTGCGAGCGTATGCGCGATGGCTCGAGGACGCGTGCCGGATCGCGCCGTACAACTGGTTCAACTTCTACGATTTCTGGCGATTGCCCGATGACGCGGCCTGAGTCGCGCCGGCGGCCGTCGATCGCAATGAAGCCGGGAGCAGGCGTCGCGGCGATTCGCGCCGCGGCGATGATCGCAATCGCCGGCGCTGCCATCGCCGCGACTGCGGGCGTGGCCACGGCGGCCAGCCCATTCGGTCTCGAGCAACTGGCCGCCTCGCTGGCCGGCGAGTCGCGGCGCGAGGCGGATTTTCGCGAGACACGTCACCTCGCAGCGCTCACCGCGCCGATCGTGCGCACCGGCACGCTCGTCTATGTGCGTCCGGACCGGCTGGAGATGAACGTGGCAACGCCCGCACCTGAGCAACTGGTGATCGACGGCGGCATCCTGACGATGCGCTCGGCCTCGGGCGTCCGCAAGCTTCGCCTCGACAGCGAGCCATTGCTGCGCGCATGGACCGAGAGCCTGCGCGCGACGCTGGCCGGTGACCTCCCGTCGCTGACCCGCGATTTCTTGGCGACGCTAGCCGGCACGCCCGACGCGTGGAAACTCGCGCTCGAACCCCGCGACGCCACGCTGCGCGCGCAAGTTGCCGTGATCGACATCACCGGCAAGGGCAGTGCGGTCACGCAAGTGGAAATCGTCGAGCAGGACGGCGATCGCTCGGTGATGGACATCGTGGCGCGGCCGCTGCGCGCGCCATGACCCCAAGGGCACGCGCGCTATTGTTGCCGGCGATCGCGCTGCTGGCGGGTGCGATCTACCTGTGGTCGTCGATGCGCGTGGACCGCGACTTCGCGGCATTCCTGCCGCATGGCGCCGACGCAACGCAGCGCCTCGTCATGCAGCAATTGCGCGACAGCCCGGCGGCACGACTGGTGCTAATCCGCTTGCGCGGCGCGGACCCGCAAACGCTCGCGGCGACCAGCGAGGCATTGCGCGAGGCGCTGGCCGCGGACGGCCATTTCGACTACGTGACCAATGGCAGCCTCGCCGGGGCATTGCGCGACCTGCCTTCGCTCGCGGCGGCGCGATACGTGCTTTCGCCCGACGCGGCATCGCACATGAGCGTCGAAGGCTTGCACAGCGCGCTGCAACGGCGGCTAGCCGCGCTCTCGGGCAGCATGGGAATGCTCGAAAAGCGCTTTCTTGCAAGCGATCCGACGGCGGAGACCGAGGCGCTGATCGCATCGCTGCAGGCCGGCGGGGCGCCACGCCGCGAAGCAGGCGTCTGGTTCGATGCGCAAGGGTCCTCGGCGATGCTGGTCGCGCGAACGCGTGCAGCGGCGTCCGATCAGGCTGCGCAGCAGGCGGCGATGCAAGCCCTCGATGCGGCATTGCAGCGCGTTCGCACGCAGCCCGGCATTGCCGCGGACTATTCGAGCGCCGGATTCCTCGGTGTTCGTAGCGCGCTGCTGATCGCGCACGACGCGGCGCGCGTGTCGTGGATGGCCGTCGCCGGAATCGTCGTCATGCTGCTCTTCGCCTATCGCTCGCCGTCCGTGGTCCTGTTGTGCGCGACCCCTGCGCTGGCGGGACTGGTCGCCGGCCTCTGCGTGCTGACCGCGATGTTCGGCAGCGTGCACGCGATTACACTCGCGTTCGGCACCACGCTGATCGGCGAAGCCGTCGACTACCCGAGCTACGTGTTGACGCGATTGTCCGCCGGGCGCTCGATAGCCGACGTGCAGGCCGTCGTTCGCCGCCCGCTGCTGCTGGCGGTCCTGACGACTGCCTGCGGCGCGTTTGCGTTCCTGGGTTCAGGTGTCGACGGGTTGATCGAGCTCGGCGTGCTGACGTCGTGCGGGATCGTCGTCGCGGGCGCGCTGGCGTGGTGGCTGGTGCCGCGGCTGGTACCGCCAGGATGGCATTTCGCTGCATTCGCAATGCCCGGCAGCGTCGCACTCGGTCCTGCGGGCGCATGGCCTGCCGTCGGCGCGGCCCCCCGCGCACTCGCCGCCATCGCGGTAACGCTGGTGCTGGTGGTTTCTGCAGCTGGCAAGCCTGCCTGGAACGACGATCCGGCGCGGATGAGCCCGTTGCCCGCCGACGCCATCGCGCTCGATCGTGTGCTGCGCGAGGCGACGGGTGCGCCGGACGTCAGCCGTTTCGCGCTGGTGCGCGGTTCGAGTCGCGAGCAGGTGCTGCAAGCGGTCGAGCAAATGCAGCCCGTGCTCGACGCCGCCATTGCTGCGCAGCACCTCGGCGGTTACGACAGCGTCGGGCGCTACCTGCCCAGCGAGGCAACGCAGCGCACGCGGCGCGATGCCTTGCCCGACGACACGACGTTGCAGCATCGCCTGTCGCTCGCGCTGCCGGGCCTGCCGTTTCGTGCGGAGGCTTTTGCGCCGTTCCTGCGCGACGTGGCGCTTGCGCGCAGCGCAGCACCGCTCGATCCGGCGGCCTTTGCGGGTACCGGTCTCGGCCTGCGCGTGGCGTCGCTGTTGGGCAGCGATCCGGATGGATACTGGTCGGTGATTCCGTTGCGTGGCGTGCGCGACGCGCAGGCGCTCGCCGACCAGGTTCGCGCGACGTCCGCCGCGGCGACGTTGATCGACCTGCGCCAGCAGACGTCGGCGATGTTCGCGCAGTTCCGCGCGCGAACCTTTGCCGCGATCGTCGCCGGCGCGTCGGCGATCGTGCTGATCCTGGCAATCGGCCTGCGGTCGCTGCGCGCAGCGGCCGCCGCCATCGCGCCATCGCTGCTCGGAGCCACGTGGACGGCAGCGGGGGTGATCGCGTTCGGCGGTGGCCTGTCGATTTTCCACCTGATAGCGCTGATGCTCGTACTGGGCATTGGCGTCAACTACGCGCTGTTCGTGCAACGCGCGGCATCGCGCGGCGACTCGCTCCCCGAACTGTGCGTGATGCTGGCGGTGGTCAGCGGCACCACCTGCCTCGCGTTCGGTGCGATGGCCACGTCGGGCATTCCGGTGTTGCGCGCGATCGGGCTCACTGTGGTCGCGGGCACCGTGGCGACGCTGGCCGCCTGCGCGCTGGTGTTCGCGCCCGGCGCCGGTTCGGCGCCCGTCCCCGCGGCCGGGCGCGGTTCATGAGCCTGCAGCCATCGGTCCGCGAGCCGGCAGCGCCGCTCTACGTGCATGCATCGTCGCTGGTGTCGTGCTGCGGCGTGGGCTGGCGTGACCATGCCGACGCGTTGCGCGACGAACGCAGCGGGCTTGCGCCGAACGACTTCGAGCCGGCAGCCGACTTGGCGACCCACATCGGCCGCGTCGACGGCATCGAGCGATTGCCGTTGCCGGCGGCATTCGCCGAATTCGATTGCCGCAACAACCGACTGGCGCTGATGGCGCTGCTGCAGGATGGTGTCGGCGACGCGATCCGCGCCGCGGCGGCGCGCGTCGGCCCATCGCGCGTGGGCGTGTTCGTCGGATCGACGACGTCCGGCATCCTGTCGACCGAGCTGGCCGTGCGCGAAGCCGCGATCAGCGGTGTGCCGCCCGCGTTCGGTGACGCGTTCTATTCGTCGCGCCACAACATGTTCGCCACGGCGAAGTTCATCCGCGCCTGGTGCGGCCTCGCCGGCCCTGCCGCGATGATCTCGACCGCATGTTCATCGAGCGCCAAGGCATTCGTGTCGGCGCGCCGGGCGATCCGCGCGGGCCGCTGCGACGCGGCGGTGGTGGCCGGCGTGGACAGCCTCGCGCTCTCCGCGCTCTACGGATTCCACTCGCTGCAGCTACTGTCCCACGCATCGTGCAAGCCGTTTTCGTCCCAGCGCGCGGGCCTGTCGATCGGCGAAGCCGCGGCGATTGCGCTCGTCAGCAGCGATCCCTCGGATGTCTATCTCGCGGGCGCCGGCGAGAGCTCGGATGCGCATCACATGTCGACGCCGCCGGCGGATGGCGCCGGTGCGAGCCGCGCGCTGCATCGCGCATTGGCGGACGCAGGTGTTGCCGCCGGCGCGATCGACTACATCAACCTGCATGGCACGGGAACGCTTGCCAACGATTCGGCCGAGGACGCCGCCGTGCACGCGGTGTTCGGCAGCGCCACGCCGTCGAGCTCCACGAAGGGCTTTACGGGGCACACGCTCGGCGCCGCGGGTGCGGTCGAAGCGCTGGTCGCGATCCATGCGCTGCGCTCGCAAATGCTGCCGGCCAACCTGGGGGGCGATCCACTCGATGCGCAGCTTTCCATCAGGATCGAGAGCCGAACCCGCCCGCTCGCCATCGGCCGCGCGCTCAGCAATTCCTTCGGCTTCGCGGGCAGCAACTGCGCATTGGTGTTCGCACGCACATGAGCGCGTCCATCGATGCGCGGCGTACGCCGGTGAGCACGCCCACTGGGCAACGCGCTGGCGAACACGTGGCGAGCCGACCTTGAGGCGCGTGGGCATCGCCGGATTGGGTGTGCTCGCGCCGGGCCTTGCGGGGTGGCGACTGGCGCGCGAGGTGCTGTCGGGAGAGGCCCCGTTCTCGCCGGCGCCCGTCGCCCCCGAGGTGGCCGGGCTGCTTGCGCCCGCGGAGCGACGCCGCCTCAATGTCAACGCACGGTGGGCAATGGCGGTGGCGAGCGAGGCGTTGGCGATGCAACCCGACATGCCGCGCGACGACATCCGATGCGTGTTCGCCTCGGCCGACGGCGACGGCGACGTGCTCGCGCAGATGCTTGCCGCCATCGCGTCGCCACCGGTGGTGATGTCGCCGACGCTGTTCCACAACTCGGTCCTCAATGCCGCCGCCGGCTATTGCTCGATCGCGCACCGGCTGACCGGCGCGTCGACGACGTTGTGCGCAGGCGAACTCACGTTCGGCGCTGCGCTGCTCGAGGCGTTCGACCAGGCACTGCTCGAATCGGCACCGGTGTTATGCGTGGTCGTCGATACGACGTTTCCGCGCTCGCTCGCCACGTTGCGGTCGTGCGTGCGCTCGTGCGCTACTGCGCTGCTGCTGGCGCCGGAGGCAAGCGGTTCGCATGCCGCCTTCGGCTCGATCGCGCTCGTCGCGCGAGGCGCGACGGGGACAACTGGCACGACGGACACGACCGGCATGACCGACACGACCGGCATGACCGGCGCGACGCCCGCGTGGCTTGCCGGCGTGGACGCCGCGCCCAGTGCCGCAGCGTTGCCGCTGCTGGCCGCCATCGCGCGCAATGTGACCGCCGTCGTCGACTTTGTACACCCCGGCGGCAGCGACCTGGCCATCGACTACCGGCCCCGATGAACGGTTTTCCGCAGATCGCCACGTTACTGCCGCACGCGGGTAGGATGGTATTGCTCGACGACGTGACACATTTCGACCCGGAACGCATCGTTTGCACGACCTCACAACATCGCTCACCGGATAATCCGATGCGCATCGCCGGCCGCATGCCCGCATTGATCGGCATCGAGTTCGCCGCGCAGGCGATGGCCGTGCACGGGGCGTTGCGCCGCACGCCGCCTGCAGCGCTGCGCGCAGGCCGGCTCTTGAGCGTGCGCGATGTCGTGATCAGGCGCCGATTTCTCGACGATGCCGTATCCGTGCTGATCGTTGAATGCACATTGGATAACGCGTCGGCCGATGTCTTCGCGTACCGGTTCGCGGTGGCGGCAGGCGTCGAGCCGGTGGTCAGTGGGCGCGCGGCGGTCCTGATGTCGGACCGTGAGCTGGCATGAAGCGTGCATTGGTGACTGGCGGCAGCGGGGAAATCGGCGCAGCGATCTGCCGCGCACTGGGCGCGGCGGGCATCCACGTCATCGTGCACGCGATGCACAATGCGCAACGCGCCGCACAGGTGGTGGACGCCATCCGCGACGCCGGCGGAAGTGCCGAACAGGTGACGTTCGATGTCACCGACACCGACCAATGTGCAGAGGCGGCCAAGGCGATGTTGCGGGACGGGGCCGTGCAGATCATCATCAACAATGCAGGCATTCACGACGACGCGCCGTTCGCGGGCATGCGTCGCGATCAGTGGAAACGGGTGCTGGACGTGACGCTCGATGGGTTCTTCAACGTGACGCGACCGCTGTTGCTGGAGATGATGGCGACCCGCTGGGGACGCATCGTCAACATGGCATCGGTGGCCGGTCTCGCTGGCAACGCGGGCCAGGTCAACTACGCGGCCGCCAAGGCCGGGCTGATCGGCGCGACCAAGGCGCTCGCGGTCGAGGTCGCGAAGCGTGGCGTGACGGTCAATGCCATCGCCCCCGGCATCGTCGCTTCCCCGATGACGGCAATCGCCTTCCCACCCGAGCGTATCAAGGCGCTGGTGCCCGCGGGTCGCGCCGGCATGCCCGACGAAATCGCGGCCGCCGTGCTGTTCCTGGTTTCCGACGCCGCTGCGTACGTTTGCGGCGAAGTGCTTTCCATCAACGGCGGACTGTATCGATGAACGCGCCGTTTGACCTGCCGGCGAACCCATCGCCGAATGCGCTGGTGGTCATCCCGGCATTCAACGAGGCCGAGACGATCGCCGGGGTCGCACGTTCGGCGCTGGCCCACGTTGAGCGCGTGCTGATCGTCGACGATGGATCCACCGACGGCACCGCGGGCATCGCCGCGTCGCTGCCCGTACAGCTGCTGTCGCACGCGCGCAACCAGGGCAAGTCGGCGAGCCTTTGCGACGGATTCGCATGGGCGATCGCGGCGGCCGAGGACGTGTCTCACGTGTTGACGATGGACGCCGACGGCCAGCACCGTGCCGTCGACATTCCACGGCTGCTGCGCGCCGCCGAGGCCTATCCGAACGCGCTGATCATCGGCGCGCGCGTTCGCCGCACGCGCGGGGCGCCGGTTGTGCGCAGGCTCGCCAATCGCGTCGCCGATTTCCTGATCTCGTGGGCGTCCGGCCATCGCCTGCGCGATTCTCAGTCGGGGCAGCGCGCGTACCCGATGTCGCTGTTGCGCGCGCTCGACTTCGCGCGCATCGCCCATGACGGCTTCACGCTGGAAAGCGAGGTCATCATCGAAGCCGCGCGGCTTGGCTACCGTACCGTCAGCGTGCCGATCGACGCGATGTACGGAACGTCAAGCCGCGCAAGCTACTTCCAGCCGGTGCGCCACAGCTTGGCGATCGGCGCGATGCTCGCGCGGAGGCTCGCGCGCGATCGCTTCCGGCTGCGCGGGCTGTGGGGCGCGATTGGCGAGCGCGCAATCATGTTCGACGAGCTGCGCAACGATCCGTCGTTGGCGCCGGGCAAGGCGGCCGTGCTGGCGGGTCGCCATGGGGCGGACTGAGTCTCACCGCAAGGCGTAGGATACAGGTCCCTGCCGCAAGCCGCGGCACGGCGCCATTGCCTGATGACTCGCAAGCGCTCGCATGCAACGCATTCCCGCAACGATCGGTGACAGTGTCGCGCAGGTCGAGACGCCTGCATTGGTGGTCGACCTCGACGCGCTGGAAGCGAACCTGGACACAATGGCCGGTGCGGTCGCCGCCAGCGGATTGCGCCTGCGCCCGCACGCCAAGTCGCATAAATGCCCGGCGCTGGCGACGATGCAGATCCTGCGCGGTGCGGTGGGCGTCTGCTGCCAGAAGACCGACGAGGCGGCGGCGTTCGTCGACGCCGGCGTCGGCGACGTGCTGGTCACCAATGAAGTGATCGCGCCCGCCAAGCTGGCGCGGCTCGCAGCGCTCGCCCGGCGCGCGCGCATCGGCGTGCTGTGCGACGACTGGCGAGCAGTGCCCGCGCTGTCGCAAGCCGCGGTGGCGGCGCAGGTGACGCTCGACGTCTATGTCGAAGTCGACGTCGGCGCGCACCGCTGCGGCGTCGAGCCGGGTACCGCCGTCGCGACGCTCGCGCGCGCGATCGCCGATGCGCCGGGTCTCGCTTTCGCCGGCCTGCAGTGCTACCAGGGTGCCGCGCAGCACCTGCGCTCGCCGGAGGAGCGTCGCGCGGCGATCGATTGCGCAGCGCGTGCGTCAATTCTGTCGCGCGACGCGTGCGCGACAGCTGGCCTGCACGTCGAGCTGATCACCGGCGCCGGAACCGGCACGTTCGAACTGGAAATGGCCAACGGCCTGTGGAACGAGCTGCAACCCGGTTCCTACGTTTTCATGGATGCCGATTATTCGCGCAATGCCCCGATGGCGGGCGCGCGCGATTTTCGGCAAAGCCTGTTCGTACTGGCGAGCGTGATGAGCACGCCATCCGCGGAACGCGCGATTTGCGACGCGGGTTTAAAATCGATGAGCTTCGACTCGGGGCTGCCATTGGTGGCGGGACGTCCCGGGCTCGTCTACGCCAAGCCGTCGGACGAGCACGGCGTCTTGCACGTCGAGCCGGGCGCACGCCCGGCGGCATTGGGCGAGCGGCTATGGCTCGTGCCCGGGCACTGCGATCCAACCGTCAATCTCTATGATTGGCTGGTGGGGGTGCGAAACGATCGCGTCGAGTCGTTGTGGCCGATCGCGCGCGGCACGCTCGGCTAGCGCGGCGACGATTGTCGATTGCCGGTCGCAAGACTGCGGCACGGCGAGCCGGGCCTAGATGGATACGAGCCCGCGCCGGGTGCGCAGCATCGCGGCGATGCGCGGAATCGCCGCGTAGGTCACCTGCAGTGCGTCGCCGAGCTTCAGTGCCTGCAACGCCTCGCGGATGCGCGCAGGGTCGGGATGCGACGCTGCGAACTGGGCGAGCGCAACACCGCTGTCGGCCAGCGCATCGCATGGGTGGGCGGTGCCCGCCCACTGGATCAGCGCCGGAACGACGCCATGTTCGGGACGCACGCCGTCTTCGGGGACCGTCAGCCGCCACGCATAGTCGCCGCGCGTGAACGCGTGCACCACGCCCGGCGCAATCGTCACGCGCATCAGCGCATCGTCGATGTCGTCGGTGTGCGCAACCCACGCGATCAACTGCGGCTTGTCCGCGATTGCCGATTGCAGTGAAGGCAAATCGAGGTCGAACCAGCGCGGCCGCGACGGCGCCGCGGCGTCGGGATCGATGGCGAGGATTTCGAGGTACAACGCCCGGCCGAGCCGTACCAGCGCGTTGTGCGTTCCCATCGTTACGTGCTTGCCGCCGGGCACCGCGGTCGCGCCGGTCAGCCGCTCGACGTGCTCGATGCCTTCCTCGAGCGTCGCGCAGCCGAGGACCAGGTGGTCGGGGCCGGTGATCAAGCGTGCGCGTCCGGCGCGGCTTCGGAAGCATCGAAGTCGAGCTCCACTCGCGCGCCGTTGGGATCGAAGAAGAACACCTGCCAGGTTCCGGAGCCGATTTGCCGGCGGCAGGCGTAATGCACGTCGCGCGCATCGAGCTTGCCGATCATCTCGCGCAATCCCGTGGCGCTGAACGCCATGTGGTCGATGACGCCCGGCTTCAACTGGTCGCGGCCGCGGCCGCCGACGATGTGCAGGATCGCCGAATCGCCCGCATAGAGCCACGCGCCCGGGAAATCCAGATCCGGGCGGTACTTGGGCTCGAGGCCCATCAGCTCGCCGTAGAACGACACGGTGCGCTCGACGTCGTCGGTCAGGATGGTGAAGTGGTTCATGCCGCTGACGCTCATCGCCGGTCTCCCGCAAGATCCAGCATTCTACGAGATTGGGTTCCGACGTCGGCGATCCATTGCGCGATCAGCGCGCACGCATCCGGCGCCGCGGCGTCGTTGTACGGCAATGTGGAATCGCCGCCGCTCCACGCATGGGCGAGGCCGCCGATCTCGATTAGCCGCGCCGCCAGGCCCTCGGCATCGCGCCAGTCGCGCTCGCGCATCGGATGTTGTGAAGAACCGGGCGGGCCGCCACCGGCGCTGGCCGGGGAGGTGGGCGCATCGCTGTCGGAACTGGGGCCGGGCAATTCATGATCGCCGGCGTCCAAGCCGTTGAGTGCCAGGAACTGCCGCACCAGCGCCCCGGCATTGCGTGGCGCAACGACGTCATCGGCCATGCCATGAATGGCGAGCAGCGGCACGCGAAGGCCCTCGCGGCGCGCCGCGCGGCCGATCGCAGCGACGTCGGTTTGCGGGCCGCGCGTCATCGCAGTGGCGGCGGCGAGCGGACTGCCCGCCGCGCCGCAAGCAAGGCCCGAATGCACGGCCACGCCGCAGTAGACATCGGGGTGACGAACACCGAGTATGGCCGCCAGCGCACCGCCGGCCGACAGGCCCGCGACGAACACGCGCCCGCGATCCGCGCGAAAGCGCCGCGCGAGCCGGGCAGTCATTTTCGCGACGATGGCCGCCTCGCCGACGCCACGCTCGGTGGCCGGATCGAACCAGTTCCAGCACGACCATGCGTTGGCATCGTTGCGCTGGCGCGGCATCAGCACCAGCCAGCGCCGCGCATCGGCAACGGCCGCGATTCGCGTGCCTTGCGCAAATGCCTCCGGCGTCTGCCGGCAGCCGTGGCACAGCACGACCATTGCGCTGCGCCGCCAGCGCGAGTAGCCGCGCGGAACGTACAGCCGATACTCGCGCCGCGCGGGGACCAGCGGGGCGATTGCGAGGAATCCGCGCGCGCTGCGCGCCTCGCCGTCGACCCAGCGTCCTTGCGGTGCCGGAATGCCCAGCCAGCGGCACAGCCTGTACCAGAGAGGAGCGGAAGTTTTGGCCACGAGAGGCGATTCAGGCGCAATGCCGCGTCACCCGCCGACCCGGCCGGGGCTCGACGTTGGTGGCGTCAGATCAGCACGATGTCGTACTGTTCCTGCGAGTACATCGTCTCGACCTGCAGCGAAATGGGCTTGGCGATGAAATCGCCCAGTTGCGCGAGACTCTGCGACTCCTCGTCGAGGAACATGTCGATCACCGACTGCGACGCGAGAATCCGGAACTCGCCGGCGTTGAACTGCTTCGCCTCGCGCACGATCTCGCGCAGGATCTCGTAGCAGATCGTCTGCGCGGTCTTGATCTCGCCGCGCCCATGGCAGATCGCGCAGGATTCGCACAGGATGTGCGCGAGCGATTCGCGCGTGCGCTTCCTCGTCATCTCGACCAGGCCGAGCTGCGTGAAGCCGTTGACGGTGAGGCGGGTGCGGTCCTTTTCCAGCGCGCGGTTCAGCTCGGCGAGCACCGCGGCGCGATGGTCGGCGTTCTCCATGTCGATGAAATCGATGATGATGATGCCGCCCAGGTTGCGCAGCCGCAGCTGGCGCGCGATCACCTGCGCGGCCTCGAGATTGGTCTTGAAGATCGTGTCGTCGAAGCTGCGGCCGCCGACGAAGCCGCCGGTGTTGACGTCGATCGTCGTCAGGGCTTCGGTCTGGTCGACGATCAGGTAGCCGCCGGACTTGAGGTCCACGCGGCGGCCGAGCGCCTTCTCGATCTCGTCCTCGACGGACGCGAGGTCGAACAGCGGACGCTCGCCGGCATAGTGCACGATGCGCTCGGCGATCGCCGGCGTGTATTGCTCGGCGAAATTGTGCATTCGCGCGAACGTCTCGCGCGAGTCGACCTGGATGCGCGCGGTCTCGTCGTTGACCATGTCGCGCAGCACGCGCTGCGCGAGGTTCAGGTCCTGGTACAGCAACGCCGGCGCCGGCACCGCGCCCGAGCGCTCGGTCAGGTCGCGCCAGAGCTTGGTCAGGTAGTCGATGTCGGTGCGCATTTCGCGCTCGCTGGCGGTTTCGGCCATCGTGCGGATGATGAAGCCGCCCGATGCGCCTTCCGGCAGCAAGGCCGTCAGGCGCTCGCGCAATTGCTCGCGCTCGGCCTCGTCCTCGATCCGTTGCGAGATGCCGATGTGCGAATCCTGCGGCAGGTAGACGAGCAACCGGCCGGCGAGACTCACCTGTGTAGACAATCGCGCGCCCTTGGTGCCGATCGAATCCTTGATCACCTGCACCAGCAGCGCCTGGCCTTCGTGCAGGATCCGCTCGATCGGCCGCTGGTCGCCACCGTGGCCGTTCTGCCGATGTTCCCAGATGTCGGCGACGTGCAGGAACGCCGCGCGCTCGAGACCGATTTCGACGAACGCGCTTTGCATGCCGGGAAGCACGCGCGCAACCCGGCCGAGATAGATGTTGCCGACGAGGCCGCGCGCGCTCGACCGCTCGATGTGCAGCTCCTGCACCACACCCTGCTCCACGACGGCGACGCGTGTTTCCTGCGGCGTGACGTTGATGAGGATTTCGCTGGGCATGGGAAAGCGCGTGTTGGCGGCGAGCGCGGCGG
>JBEPUI010000025.1:0-43325 GCA_041691615.1 Pseudomonadota bacterium | reverse complement strand
CCGGGGATCGTCAGTCGGCTTGCGCCGGGGATCGTCAGTCGGCTTGCGCCGGGGATCGTCAGTCGGCTTGCGCCGGGGATCGTCAGCCGACTTGCGCCGGGGATCGTCAGTCGGCTTGCGTGTCGTGTCGCCAGCGGGCCCGCGAACCGTTCCGGCCGGCGCCTTGCCTGCCGGTGTCCCATCCGGCGTGCTCGCGACGAACCGTCCGGCGCCGCGGCGCGAAAAATACGGCAACGGGGCGGGCGCGCCCTTTGACTTGTGGTCGCGCAACCGCCGTCGGCTCGACGCGTCGTCCCGCGACTCGCCGTACGCCGCGCCGGCGGCCTTGCGTGCCGTCTTGCGCAACGGCGCCTTGGACGCCGCAGGCTTCGCGCGCCCTGTAGTCTTGTCCGGATTGGCGCGCCACAGCACCAGCATCTTGCCCAGGTGCTGGACGTTTTCACAACCGAGTGCGCCACAGATGGCTGCAGCGAGAACTTCGCGCGCGCCGCGGTCGTCGCTGTGCACGCGCACCTTGATCAGGTCGTGCGCGAGCAGCGCGACATCGATTTCGTGCTGCACCGCGGGCGTGAGACCGTGCTGGCCGATGATGACCACTGGCGTGAGGTGATGCGCCTTGGCGCGGAGCGCGCGCCGTTCGGCCGACGTGAGCGATGGCATGGGCAAAGTCTACCGCGGCAGCGCGTCGTGTAATGTCATGCGATGAACAAGCCTTCGACGGTCGCGAAGTCGCTCAATCCCGGCGGCAAGAAGCATCGCTTCGGCAAGGCGTGGATGAACGAGCACGTCAACGATCACTGGGTGCAGGAGGCCAAGCGCCTGGGCTATCGCTCGCGCGCCGCGTTCAAGCTGCTGGAAATCGCGGAAAAGGACAATCTTTTGCGGCCGGGAATGCGGGTCGTCGACCTGGGCGCGGCGCCTGGCAGCTGGAGCCAGGTGATGGCTCAACAGCTGGGGCAGCGGACGGCGATCGTGGCGATCGACCTGCTGGAGATGCCGCCGCTGCGCGGGGTCACGTTCATCCGGGGCGACTTTGCCAGCGACGAGGGCCTCGCCTCTGTGGAAGAAGCGCTGCGCGGCGCCAATGTCGACCTTGTCGTTTCCGACATGTCCCCCAATCTGTCGGGAATCAGCGCCGTCGACCAGGCGCGCGGCATCCATTTGGCCGACCTGGCGCTGGAATTTGCCGCGGCCTGGCTTGCACCGGGGGGGGATTTCGCCGTGAAAATGTTCCAGGGCGACGGTTTCGATGGTTTCGTGCGTTCCGTGCAGCAGCAATTCCGCAAGACGTATGTGCGCAAGCCCAAGGCGTCGCGCGATCGTAGCCGCGAGGTGTTCGTCGTGGGCAAGGGGTCGCTCGGGCCTCGCGAGGCGCCGGCAGGATAATTGCATGGCATCCGTGGTGGTGGCGACTGGGCATCCGCCGGGCATTCAATGCGGACGGGTGCCGGCAGGCTAGAATCCGTCTTTTCGTCCCCCATGTAGCCTGGGGACCCTGTTTCAGTGGCTTTGCGTGCGCGGTGGCATGTACAAGCTTTCCGCGAAGACTCACCGCCAGGAGTGGCCATTGAACAATCTGCTCAAGAATATCGGGATCTGGGTCGTCATCGTTTTCGTGATCCTGATCGTGGTCAAGCAATTCGACGCGCGCCAGACCACCCGCGACAACCCGTCCTATTCCGAATTCATGGATTCGGCAAAGGCGGGCAAGGTCGAGTCGGCGTCGATCGAGGGCCGCAAGATCACCTGGGTGTCGACGGACAAGAAGAAGTTCCTCACCTACAGCCCCGGTGACATCTGGATGGTCGGCGACCTCGTCAAGGACGGCGTCAAGGTCGAGGCCAAGCCCGAGGAAGAGCAGAGCTTCCTGGCGCAAATCTTCATCTCGTGGTTCCCGATGTTGCTGCTGATCGGCGTGTGGATCTTCTTCATGCGCCAGATGCAGGGCGGCGGGCGCGGCGGCGCATTCTCGTTCGGCAAGAGCAAGGCACGGATGCTCGACGAGTCCAACAACACGGTCACCTTCGCAGATGTCGCCGGTTGCGACGAGGCCAAGGAGGAAGTCGGCGAGCTGGTCGAGTTCCTGCGCGACCCGTCCAAGTTCCAGAAGCTCGGCGGGCGCATTCCGCGCGGCGTGCTGATGGTTGGTTCGCCGGGCACCGGCAAGACGCTGCTCGCCAAGGCGATCGCCGGTGAAGCCAAGGTCCCGTTCTTCTCGATTTCCGGCTCCGACTTCGTCGAGATGTTCGTCGGCGTGGGTGCTGCACGCGTGCGCGACATGTTCGAGCAGGCGAAGAAGAACGCGCCTTGCATCGTGTTCATCGACGAAATCGACGCGGTCGGAAGGCAACGTGGCGCGGGCCTCGGCGGCGGCAACGACGAGCGCGAGCAGACGCTGAACCAGTTGCTGGTCGAGATGGACGGCTTCGAGGGCAATCCTGGCGTTATCGTGATCGCCGCGACCAACCGTCCCGACGTGCTCGACCCGGCGCTGCTGCGGCCGGGACGCTTCGACCGCCAGGTGGTGGTGCCGCTGCCGGACATTCGCGGCCGCGAGCAGATCCTGCTGGTGCACATGCGCAAGGTGCCGATGTCGCCGGACGTCAACGCCGCGGTCATCGCGCGCGGAACCCCTGGCATGTCGGGCGCCGATCTCGCCAACCTCGTCAACGAGGCGGCGCTGTTCGCCGCGCGCGGCTCGAAGCGGCTGGTCGACATGCACGACTTCGAGCGCGCCAAGGACAAGATCATCATGGGCGCGGAACGCCGCTCGATGGTGATGGACGAGGAGGAGCGCAAGAACACCGCGTACCACGAGTCCGGCCACGCGCTGATCGGCAAGCTGTTGCCCAAGCTCGACCCGGTGCACAAGGTCACGATCATCCCGCGCGGACGGGCGCTGGGCGTGACGATGTCGTTGCCCGAAAAGGACAAGTACAGCTATGACCGCGAGTTCCTGCTGAACCAGATCTCGATGCTGTTCGGCGGGCGCATCGCCGAGGAGGAGTTCATGCACCAGCAGACCACGGGTGCGGCCAACGACTTCGAGCGCGCGACGCACATGGCGCGCGACATGGTGATGCGCTACGGGATGAGCGACGCGCTCGGCCCGATGGTGTACGCCGAGGACGAGGGCGAGATCTTCCTCGGCCGTTCGATCACGCGCACCAACAACGTGTCGAGTCAGACGCTGCTGAAGATCGAGACGGAGATCCGTCGAATCATTGACGAGCAGTACGCGATCGCCAAGAAGCTCATCCTCGACAACAGCGACAAGATGCACGCGATGGCCAAGGCGCTGCTCGAGTTCGAGACGATCGACTCCGACCAGATCGACGATATCCTGGCCGGCCGCGCGCCGCGGTTGCCCAAGCAGCCGCCAAGCGTGGCCAGTGCGCCGCCTGCGCCACCGGCGGCGGGAAGCACCGAACCGTCGACCAACCCGGTCTGATGCGACGCGCGCCGCGAAGCGCGGTGATGCAGCGAAGGGCGTGCCGCGAGGCGCGCCCTTTTTCTTGCCGCCGGCGCGCGCGTCGGTGAGCGCGGTACTCGCGGATCCCCGGCAGCCGCCAGCGATGTCCGGGTTCCTGCAATGCAACGGCCGCACGCTCGATCTGAGCGCGCCGCGGGTGATGGGCGTCGTCAACGTCACGACCGATTCGTTCGCCGGCGACGGCATCGCGTTCGATGCCGGACGGTCATTGGATCGCGCGCGGCAGTTGGTCGAAGACGGTGCCGACATCATCGATATCGGCGGCGAGTCGACGCGGCCGGGCGCGGCGCCGATCGACGAGCGTGACGAACTGGCGCGCGTGCTGCCGATCGTCGGCCCGCTCGCGCAGGAAGGCGTGCTGGTGTCGGTGGATACGATGAAGCCGCGAGTGATGCGCGAAGCAATCGCCGCAGGTGCCGCAATGATCAACGACGTGCGGGCGCTGGCGGCGCCCGGCGCGCTCGAGGCGGTCGCGGCCAGCGACGCCGCGGTGTGCCTGATGCACATGCAGGGCGATCCGCGCGGCATGCAGGACGCGCCGTACTACAGCGACGTGGTCGCCGAAGTGAGCGCCTTCCTCGCCGCCCGCGCGCGCGCCTGCCTCGACGCGGGCATTGCGCGCACGCGCATCGTTGTCGACCCGGGCTACGGCTTCGGCAAGACGCTGGCGCATAATCTGTCGCTGCTGCGCGGGTTGCCGCAGATCGCGGCGCTGGGGTTTGCGGTGCTCGCGGGCCTGTCGCGCAAGTCCATGCTGGGCGCGCTGACCGGGCGCGACGTCGGCGACCGGGTCGCTGCGAGCGTCGCGGCCGCGCTTGCGGCGATCGAGCTCGGCGCTTCGATCGTCCGCGTGCACGACGTGCGCGAAACCGTCGACGCGATTCGCGTCTGGCGGGCCATCAACCAGACCACTCGATGACACAACGACACTACTTTGGCACCGACGGCGTGCGTGGCAGGGTCGGCGAAGCGCCGATCACGCCCGAAATCGTGATGAAGCTCGGCTGGGCCGCCGGCCGCGTGCTCGCCAGCGGCGATGGCGTGCAGCGCGGCGATCACCCGGGCGTGCTGATCGGCAAGGACACGCGCATTTCGGGCTACCTGCTCGAAGCCGCGCTGGAGGCGGGCCTGTCGGCCGCGGGCGTCGACGTCTACCTGTGCGGGCCGTTGCCCACGCCGGGCATCGCGCACCTGACGCGCGCGCTGCGGCTGTCGGCGGGAATCGTGATCAGCGCGTCGCACAACCCGTACGACGACAACGGCATCAAGTTTTTCGGCGCCAACGGCGGCAAGCTCGCCGACGCGACCGAGGCGGCGATCGAACGCGCGATGGAAGCGCCGCTCACCTGCGTGACCTCGGCGGCGCTCGGCAAGGCGCGCCGCGTCGACGACGCGGCCGGGCGCTACATCGAGTTCTGCAAGAGCACGTTCCCCAACGAGCTCGACCTTCGCAACCTCCGCATCGTCGTCGATTGCGCGCACGGCGCCGCCTATCACGTGGCACCGCCGGTGTTTCGTGAACTGGGCGCCGAGGTCATCGCCGTCGCCGACGAGCCGGACGGGGTGAACATCAACGCCGGCGTGGGCGCCACCGTGCCCGCGCACCTGATCGAGCAGGTCCTCGCGCACCGCGCCGACCTGGGGATAGCGCTCGACGGCGACGGCGACCGGCTGATCATGGTCGATGCCAGCGGCCGAATGTACGACGGTGACGAGCTGCTGTACATCATCGCGCGCGACTACCAGCGCCGCGGCGTGCTCGCCGGCGGCGTGGTCGGCACGCAGATGACCAATCTCGGCTTCGAGCAGGCGCTCGCGCGCGCAGGCATTGCGCTCGAGCGCGCCAAGGTCGGCGATCGCTACGTGCTGGAAAAGATGGTCGAGAAATCCTGGCGCCTGGGCGGCGAGAATTCCGGCCACATCATCTGCCTCGACAAGCACACCACGGGTGACGCGATCGTCGCAGCACTCGCGGTGCTGCGCGCGCTGATCGAGCAGAAATCGACGCTCGCCGAAGCGACTGCGTCGCTGGCGCTGTTTCCGCAACACCTGATCAACGTTCCGGTGCGCCGCGGCATCGACTGGCGTGACGACGCCGACGTGGCCAAGGCCGAGCGCGCAGCGGTCGCCGCACTCGGCAGCGCCGGGCGTGTGCTGTTGCGGCCATCGGGTACCGAGCCGGTGCTGCGCGTGATGGTCGAGGCGCGAGACGCGGCACTTGCGCAAACCCACGCGCAATCGCTGGCCGAAACCATCGCGAGGATTGCCGGGCAGCGGCTGTAGCCGCAAGTCACGCCTGACAGCGGCTTAGCCGCAAGTCACGCAATTTGCCCGCGTATAATCGACGCACAATGGTCGCTGTCGTGCACGCTGCGCCGCCAACGACCGCGCCGCAGGCGATGGCGGTGTGGCGTGACGGCCTGCGCGGCGCGTATGCCGCCTCCGATGTCGACGCATTCGTGTCCACGCTTGGGTTCGTCGACGGGCACGCCGCGGGCGCGCATACGGCCGACGGCGAGCTGATCACCGCGCGCGCGTTCGGCACCGCGACGATCGCCGCATCGCTGAAGCTCGATCCCGACACCATTCACGCTTCGTTGCTGGCGCCGCTGCTGCAAGCCGGCGCGATCGACGCTGCGGCCCTTGCCGAGCGCTTCGGCGCCGACATCGCCGCGCTGGTAGCCGGGGTCGCGCGGATGGATGAGATCCGCGCGGTCCCGGCGAAAGCCGTGGGGGCCGCGAGCGAAGTGCAGGCCGAGAACCTGCGCAAGATGTTGCTGGCGATGGTCGAGGACATCCGCGTGGTGCTGATCAAGCTCGCCGAGCGCACGCAGGCGCTGCGATTTCTGATGACGGCGGACGAAGCGACGCGAAGGCGCGCCGCGCAGGATGTTGCCGACCTGTTCGCGCCGCTCGCCAACCGCCTTGGCGTCTGGCAGCTCAAGTGGGAGCTCGAGGACCTGAGCCTTCGCGCGCTCGAGCCGGACGTCTACCGCAGGATTGCCAAGCTGCTCGACGAGCGCCGCGTCGATCGCGAACGCTACATCGACGACGTGGTGGCAACGCTTCGCCGCGAGCTCGGCGCCGGCGGCATCAAGGCGGAGGTCACCGGCCGGCCCAAGCACATCCACAGCATCTGGACCAAGATGCAGCGCAAGCAGGCGGGCATCGAAAGCCTGTACGACATCCGCGCGGTGCGCGTGCTGGTCGACGAGGTCAAGGACTGCTACGCCGCGCTGGGCATCGTCCACCATCTATGGACGCCGCTGCCCGACGAATTCGACGACTACATCGCCAAGCCCAAGGCCAACGACTATCGCTCGCTGCACACGGCGGTCACCGGCCCGGACGGCCGCGCTCTCGAGGTGCAGATCCGCACCCGCGACATGCACCAGCATTCCGAGTACGGCGTCGCGTCGCACTGGCGCTACAAGGAAGGCGCGGCCGCCGCGAAATTGCGCGATCCCGGGTTCGACGAGAAGATCAGCTGGCTGCGGCAGATCCTCGACTGGAAGGACGCGGTCGCCGCCGGCAGCGACCTGTTGTCGGCATTCAAGAGCAGCCTGTTCACCGAATCGATCTACGTGCTGACGCCACAAGGCAAGGTCGTCGACCTGCCGCGCGGCGCGACGCCGGTCGATT
This sequence comes from Pseudomonadota bacterium, assembly GCA_041691615.1. Lineage (GTDB taxonomy): Bacteria > Pseudomonadota > Gammaproteobacteria > Burkholderiales > Casimicrobiaceae > VBCG01. The sequence continues at coordinate 36,190 of JBEPUI010000025.1, read as the reverse complement.
TCGCCTATGCGGTGCACACCAATCTGGGTCATCGCTGTCGCGGCGCGCGCGTCAACGGCCAGATGGTGCCGCTCGACTACAAGCTCGCGAATGGCCAGCAGGTCGAAGTGATCACCGTCAAGCAGGGCGGCCCGTCGCGCGACTGGCTCAATGGCGACTTGGGCTATGTCGCGAGCCATCGCGCGCGCGCCAAGGTGCGCCAATGGTTCAAGGCGCAGCAGTACGACGCGACGCTGGCGCAGGGGCGTGCGCTGGTCGAACGAGAGCTCGCGCGGCTCGGCCAGACGACGCTGAAGCTCGACGCGCTCGCGGCGAAAGCCGGATTCGCCAAGACCGACGATTTCTTCGCCGCGTTTGCGCGCGACGACATCAACTCGCGCCAGGTGCAGACGGCGATCCTTGCCGTCGCGCAGCCGCAGGCCGCGCCGGTCGCGACCCCGGCCATCGCCGAAGTCGAGACCCGGAAGAGCCGCTCGGCCGATTCGGGTGGCGGCATCCTGGTCGTGGGCGTGGACCGCCTGATGACGGGTCTTGCGCGCTGCTGCAAGCCTGCGCCGCCCGATCCGATCGTTGGCTTCGTCACGCGTGGAAAGGGCGTGACGATCCACCGCGCGGCGTGCAGCAACGTGCAGCGCATCCGCGACCGGGAGCCCGAGCGCCTGATTGACGCCAACTGGGGTGCCGCGCGCGACGAGGTCTTTCCGGTCGACATCGTCGTCGAGGCGATGGACCGGCAGGGATTGCTGCGCGATATTTCCGAAGTCCTGTCGCGCGAGAAAATCAACGTCACCGCGGCCCGGACGCTCACCCGCAACATGCAGTCGCGGATGGCTTTCACAGTCGAGGTGCAGAGCGTCGATGCGCTGCGACGCGCGATGGCGCTGGTGCGGGACGTGCCCGGCGTCGTCAGCGCGGGCCGGCGTTAGCGCACACCGCGGCACGTGTCGCCGTGACCGGAGTGCTGTCGCCGGGAGCGGCTGTCAGGCGAGGGGAATGAAGCGCAGCGCGACGCCGTTGATGCACCAGCGATCGCCGAGCGGCTTCGGCCCGTCGTTGAAGATGTGGCCTTGGTGGCCGCCGCACTTGGCGCAGTGCACTTCGAGACCGACGAACACCGACTTGCTGCCCGACGACAATACGAATCCATCGGGAATCGACGTCACGAAGCTCGGCCAGCCGGTGCCGCTGTCGAATTTCATCGCCGACGTGAACAATGGCAGCGCGCAGCCGGCGCAGGCGAACACGCCGTCGCGCTTTTCGGCATTGAGCGGACTCGAGCCCGGGTATTCGGTGCCTGCGTGGCGCAGCACCCGGTAGGCCGACGGGTCGAGATGCTTTTGCCATTGCTCGTCGGTCAGCGTCATTGGGGTCGCGTCGACTGCGACGGTGGCATCCTTCGCGAGCAACTTTCGCCATTGCGTGCGCAATGCTTCGACGCCGTCCTTGGTGGTGCCGGCGGCATACGTGGCGAACGCCGCGGGCACGCGCAACAGCGAGGGCAGCAACAGGGCGGCGGAAATGAGGCGGCGTCGATTCATGGCGGATGATCCTTTGGCGGGGCGCGAGCTGCGCCCATCGGCTATTGGACGGCGGCGCAGGCGGATTCCTTACACCTGCTTGGAGCGCTCCGCGCGCTCGCGAGTTCCGTTGCGCGCCTTGGGCGCCGCAGGCGCGGCAGGTGTCGAGGGGGATGCCGATGGCGCGGGCGACCACACGTCGCGCACGACGTCGGTGAGCGCCACGATCAGCGGCTCGGTCTCGCGTTCGCGCGCGTACAGGAACTGCAGCGTTGTGGTGAGGCGCGTTCCATCCCAGATGCAGATTTCCCGCGCGTCGGACAGCGCCTGCGCCAGGTCCTCGCGCATCAGCGATACGCCGAGGCCGGCCACCACCAACGAACTGATGACCGCCTCGTGGTCGGCTTCGACGCGCGTCGCGGGCTCGATGCCATGGCGATCGAAGAGCTTGCGCGTCAGTGCGCGATGCGTGCTGACTTCGGGCGTCATGATCCAGGGCAGCATCGCGATGTCGTGGAAACTGGCACCTTCGACGCGGTCGCGCCACGCGATCGGCGCGACGATGCGATAGGCGAACTCGGTCAGCGGCACGCTGGCGACGTGAGGGTGCGAACGATCGCCGTAGTAGAAGCTCGCGTCGAGCTCATCGTCGCGCACCTTGTCGAATGCCTCGCCCGATACTTCGTGCTGCAGCATGATCTCGAGCAGCGGATGGCGCTCCACGGCACGTGAGAGGAACTGCGGCAGGCGCACGAACTCGGGATCGGCGACCGTGCCGACGCGCGCGTGCCCGGCGAGCTCGCCGTGGATGGTGTCGGCGGCGTTGCGCAGCGCCTGTGCGGCGGCGAGCACCGCCTGCGCGTGCGGCAGCAATTTGCGTCCCGCAGCGGACAGCACCATGCCCGATGGCTCGCGATCGAACAGCACGACGCCCAGCTCGTCCTCGATAGCCTTGATCTGCGCCGACAGCGCCGGCTGGCTCACGTGCAGCTTGTCCGCGGCCCGGGTCAGGTGCCCCGACTCGGCGACCGCCGCGAAGCCACGCAGTTGGTAAAGCTCCATAAGTGTTTGAATTGTCGTTGGATGTTGCGCCGCATTAGAGTGATTTACCCAATCGGTGACAGTTATGTCATTGATTCAAAAGCACGATTGGATTCGAATCGCTTGCGTCGCTACATTGTACTTGTGCGGTGCATCAAAGGTGCGCCGGACCGTTGAAAAAGGAGATTCCATGAAATATGCCACCCCCGTCGACGGCTGGAGCGCCTACTACGCGCTGCTGACCGACGCATTGTCGGCCCGGCCGACGCCTCTGCTGCAAACCGCGCGCCGCGCGCCAACGCCGCAAAAGCCGCGCCGGTCGCTGCTGGAGCGTCTGGACCACTGGTTCGCGGACCAGCGCGAGCGCCAGCGTGAACGCTATCTCGCGCAGGCGACCGACCTGTGCGACCTCGAAACGCGCATGCGCGAGTTGAATCGCTATTACTGAGTCGGCATTGCAGCGTCGCAACTGCTGAGTCGTTATTGCGCAGTCGCTGCTGGCAAAGCAGCGGCCGCGGCCTAGATGAGCCCGTCCAGCATCTGCACGTCAACACTCGCACCGGCGTCGACATTGCCGACGTCGGTGCCGAGCACCACGAAGCAATTCGCGCGCGACATCGACGACAGGATGCCCGATCCCTGGTCTCCGGTGGTGCGCACGATCGCGAATCCATCGGCACCGCGGGTCAGGATCGCACGCTGGAATTCGGTGCGTCCCGGCACTTTGCGGATCGGCGCCGACAGCGTCGCCCGCAGCATCGGCAACGGCTCGATGTCGCGGCGCCCGGCGAGATGCAGCAGCGCATCGCGGACGAACTGATAGAACGTCACCATCACGCTCACCGGATTGCCCGGCAGGCCGAAGAAATGCGCGCCGCCGACGCGGCCATAGGCGAGTGGCCTGCCCGGCTTCATCGCGATCTTCCAGAACACCACTTCGCCGAGCTTGTCGAGCAGCACTTTGACGAAGTCGGCTTCGCCCACCGACACACCGCCCGACGTGATCACCACGTCGGCGTTGGCGGCCGCGACCTTGAACGCGTGCTCGAGGTCCTCTGGCACATCGCGTACGACGCCCATGTCGATCGCGTCGAAGCCCAATCTCGTGAGCATGCCGTGGATCGTGTAGCGATTGCTGTCGTAGATCTGGCCGGCCGCCAGCGGCGTGCCGATGGCGACGAGCTCGTCGCCGGTTGAGAAGAATGCAACGCGCAAGCGGCGATACACGGAAATTTCGTTGATGCCCAGCGACGCGAGCATGCCGATTTCCGCGGGATAAAGCGCCTGGCCCGCGCGAAACACGGTTTCACCCGCTTTCAGGTCCTCGCCGGCGAACCGCCGGTTCTGACCTGCCTTGGTCAACGCGCCCGCATCGATGCGCACGCCCGTCGCCGTCGCCGTCGCGCGCTCCTGCATCACCACGCTGTCGGCGCCCGGCGGCACGACGCCGCCCGTGAAAATGCGCACCGCCTCGCCAGCGCCGATGCTCCCGGCGAACGGCTTGCCGGCGAATGACTCGCCGACACGCGTGAGCGTGGTTTCGGCACCGGGTGCAAGGTCGGCAAAGCGCACGGCCCAGCCGTCCATCGCCGAGTTGTCGTGCCCCGGAACGTCGATCGGCGACACGATGTCGGTGGCGAGCGTGCGGCCGAGTGCCGCGCGGATGTGCAGGCGCTCGGTCGCGGTGATGGGCGTCAGGAATTGGCGGATCAGCGCGCGCGCGCGTTCCACCGGCATCGAATTGGGATCGTAGTCGTCGGCGCAGGAGAGCTCGCGCAGGTTCGTGCCGGTGGTCATTGCGATGGGCCTGCAGGAAGGCGAAAACCGGATTTTACGGCGAGCGAGCCCATCGCGGCGAGTGCGTCACGGCCGCGGCGGCAGGTTTTGCGCGAGCTCCTGGCGCGTGTTGATGTTGCGAAACGCGTCCGCCTGGTCATCGAACGCCACTTCCACCACATCGAGCGTCGAATACCACGCGTCGATCTTGCGGCCACCATCCTGGAGGAATCGTTCGAGATGCGGGCGCACGCTCACCGCGGCCAGCGCGAACACGGGATGCGGCTGGTCGCCGGTGCGCGCGACGGCGAGCTCGGCATTGGCCGCATCGAGCGCCGCGGCGAGGCGCGCCACCAGGTCGAGCGGCAGGAACGGAGAGTCGCAGGGCGATGTCACGACGTGCGTGGTCGCCGCGGCGCAGAGTCCTGCATGCAGTCCAGCGAGCGGTCCGGCGAAATCCCCGATCGCATCGGCGACAACCGGATGGCCGAAGCTCGCGTAGCGATCGGCGTTCTGGTTGGCATTGATCACCATCGCGCCGACCTGTGGCGCCAGCCTCGCGATCACATGCTCAACCATCGGCGATCCGGCGAAGTCGACGAGGCCCTTGTCGACGCCGCCCATCCGCCGCCCCTGGCCGCCGGCGAGCACCACGCCGGTGATGTCGGTGCGTGCGATCGTCGGGGCACCGGTTGAAATCATCGTGAGCCGGGCGCCGTTGCCTTCGTTGTCATGCGAGGAAGCGTGCAGCGCCGGTGAACAGCAGGTAGTGCTTGTTGGTGGCGCGGCCGATCATCGTCATGCCGACCTTTTGCGCGATTTCGTAGCCCATTTGCGTGAGCCCCGACCGCGACACCAGGAATGGAATACGCATTTGCGCCGCCTTGATCACCATTTCGGACGTCAGGCGACCGGTGGTGTAGAAGATCTTGTCGCTGCCGTCGACGCGATCGAGCCACATCTGACCGGCGATCGCGTCGACCGCGTTATGACGGCCGACATCCTCGACGAACATCAGGATTTCGCTCGAGTCGCCGTCGTTGGTCGCGAGCGCGCAGCCGTGCACCGCCCCCGCCTGCTTGTAGATGGTCTCGTGCAGCCGCACGCGATCGAGCAGCGCATACAGCGCGCGCTGCGTGAGCGTCGCGCCGTCGGGCAGGCGCGCGTCGTCGATTTCGGCCATCAGGTCGCCGAACACCGTGCCTTGTCCGCACCCGGACGTCTTGGTGCGCCTGGCGGTCTTGGCCTCGAGATCGGCGAGGCCGTTGCGCGTCTTCACCGCGACGGAACTGGTTTCCCAATCGACCTGCACGGCGACGATGTCCTCGATGCGGTCGATCAGCCTCTGGTTGCGCAGGTAGCCGATCGTCAGCGCCTCGGGTGCGGCGCCGAGCGTCATCAGCGTCAGCAGTTCCTGCTTGTCGACGTAGATCGTCAGCGGGTGCTCGCCGGCGACCGGCACGCTCTGCGCGGCGCCATGCTCGTCGGTGGCGGTGACATCGAACGTCGCTGGACGCGCATTCTGCGTCAGCAGCGGACGATAGGGGGCGTCAGGTGCGTTCATCCGCCGATGTAGCTCATCTCGACCTTGTGCGCGGCGCGCGCTTCGACGCCACGCAATTCCGAATAGCGGTCGCCGCGTTGCGACCAGATCGCCCGCACCACGCGCGCGATGTCGTCGTCGGTGGCGCCGCCGCGCAGGCGCGCGCGCAGGTCATCACCGTGCGTCGCGAACAGGCAGGTGTAGACCTTGCCGTCGGTGGACAGCCGCGCGCGCGTGCAGTCGCGGCAGAAGGCCTGCGTCACCGATGCGATCACGCCGATCTCGCCGCCGCCGTCGGCGTAGCGCCAGCGCTTCGCGACCTCGCCGGTGTAGTTGGGGTCGGCGGCGAGGAGCGGCATTTCGTTGTCGATCGCCGCGACGATCTCGCGCGCCGGCACGACGTCATCCATCCGCCATCCGTTGGTGGCGCCGACATCCATGTATTCGATGAAACGCATGACGTGGCCGCTGCCCTTGAAATGCCGCGCCAACGGCACGATCGCATGTTCGTTCACACCACGCCGGATCACCGCGTTGATCTTGATCGGCGCCAGACCGACCGCGGCGGCCGCGTCGATGCCGGCGAGCACATCCGCCACCGGGAAGTCGCAGTCGCTCATCGCCTGGAACGTCGGATCGTCGAGCGCGTCGAGGCTCACCGTCACCCGCGACAGGCCGGCGTCGCGCAGCGCGCGCGCCTTGCGCGCGAGCAGCACGCCGTTGGTAGTGAGCGTCAGGTCGACGGGCAGGCGCGCGAGCATCTCGACCAGCCGCTCGAGGTTCTTGCGCAACAGCGGTTCGCCGCCGGTCAAGCGGATCTTGGTCACGCCGGCATCGACAAAGGCGCGCGCCACGCGGGTGATTTCCTCGAAAGTCAGCAACTCTCCCTGCGGCAAGAAGTTGTAGTCGCTGCCGAAAACGTCGCGCGGCATGCAGTACGTGCAGCGGAAATTGCAGCGGTCGGTCACCGAAATTCGCAGGTCGTGCAACGGCCGGCCACGCGTGTCGCGTGGCCGCGCGGCCAACGTCTGCGGCCCGCCGGCCACCGCGGCTATACGCGCGCTGCGCGCGGCCTCCCGATGGTCGGCGACCGCAATGACCTTGACCCTGTTGCTCACAGTGTTACTCATGGCGAAAGTTCGGCCTTCGATGGTAGCAGAGTGAAACGAATACTCGCTCCAGCAGTCATATGGTGCGTGGCCGTGCCAGGCGCAAGGTGCGAGGCGCAATTGGTCGCGATTGCAGATGCGCCGTGCAGTCTCGACGGCATTGCGCGACAATCGATGCCATGGCGATCATTCCGAGATTCCCTGTCCACGTTCTGATGCGCCGCACGCCGCTCACAAGTCGCTGGGCCGACGAATCCTGGGCGCCGCTCGGCGTGGAAGTCGCCGGGCCTCCGCGCGACGACCTCGATGTATCGCCGCTGCCGCCCGTATGCCTGCGCGACGACGACGAGGCTTCGGTTTGGCGATTCGCGGGCTTCGCCGTGGAGCTCCATCGCAGCGAAGCCGAAGGTTACTATCTCAACGTGCGTGAGGATTCTCCGGTGGTTTTCGTGCTGTGGCGCCGCGAGGACTCACGCACGCCGCCGGTGATGCCGGTGCTGGCAACGGTCAGTTACAACGAGGCGGCGCGCGCGATGGATGGCGGCGAAACGGTGGATACCGTCCCGATGCCCGCGGAAATCCGCGCGTGGGTGACGCCGTTCATGGCCGAACACTACCGCCCCGAGCCGAAAGGCAAGCAACGCCGCAACGACCCGTTCGTCGCTGGCGCGTTCAGGAAGCAACGCGGACCGGCGCAGACATGACGAGCCACGACGCGAAACCGGTCGCTGAGCGATTCTCGTTGTCGCGCTGGTCCGAGCGCAAACGGGCCAGCGCTCGCGGTGCGCCATTGCCGGGATCGGCGCCAGCGGATGCTTCTGCGAGCGCGGTGCCATCGGCAACTGGTGCGCCACCGGCACGTGCGACGAACACGCAACCGACCACAGCGCAGGCCGCGCCCGCGTCCGACGCTCTACCACTGCCGCCGGTCGACTCGCTGACCTTCGACTCCGATTTCACCGTTTTCATGAACGCCAACGTCGACGAAGCGGTGAAACGAAGCGCATTGCGCAAGCTGCTGCGCGATCCGCGGTTCAACGTGATGGATGGCCTCGACACCTATATCGACGACTACTCGCTGCCCGATCCAATTCCACCGTCGATGCTCGCCGAGTTGCGCCACAGCGTCGCGACCCTCAATCCCGTGTTCGACCACCCGCAGGCCGACGCGCCGGCGATCGACGTGGCCTCGGACCCGGCATTGATGCAGGCCGGCGAACCGGCGATCGCCGTGACTGTGGACCCGGCATTGATGCAGGCCGGCGCACCGGCGATCGGCATGGCCGCGGAGCCGGCATTGACGCATGCCGCCGCATCCGCAACGCCGCCCGTCCCGCGCGCCGCGACGCCAGCGCAAACCGGGAACGAGGCCTTCGCACTTTCGTCTGGCGACGCGCAGCACATGAGCGGAGTCGATGCACAGCAGGCCACCGAACCGCCTGCGCGCGAAAACGACGAAGCATCCGCTTCGTCATCGGCGCAGCGCCCGGCGGGTTCGATTGCCAATCGAAACGGCGCATGAGCATCGCCGACAAGACGCTGTTCCTGTGCTCGTGCAACGGTACGCAACCGATCGATGCAGCGGCACTCGCGCGCGCGCTTGCGCTTCCCGCCGAACCGCAGGTCCGCTCGATGCTGTGCCACAAGGAGCTCAAAGGATTCGCCGACGCGCCGGGCGGCGACCTGTTGGTGGCATGCACGCAGGAGGCACGGCTGTTCGAGGAAGTCGCCGCCGAGGGTGGCCGCGCGCAGACGATTCGCTTCGTCAACGTCCGCGAAAGCGGCGGATGGTCGCATGCGCCGGCGGCGACGCCGAAGATCGCGGCGCTGCTCGCGGCCGCCGCGTTGCCCGAAGCCGAACCCGTTCCGGGCGTGAGCTACGAATCGCACGGGCAGCTGCTGATCGCCGGACCGTTGCACGAGGCGCTTGGATGGGCGCGGGTGCTCGACGCGCGCCTCGGCGTCACGGTGCTCGCGACATCGCCGGGCCCCGACGAACTTCCGGTGGTACGCACGTTCCCGGTCTCCACGGGAACCGTCGAGCGGGTCGACGGTTGGCTCGGCGCGTTTGACGTCGAATGGCGGCAGGACAATCCGATCGACCTGGACGCGTGCACGCGTTGCAATGCCTGCATCAAGGCTTGTCCCGAAGGGGCGATCGGCTTCGACTACCAGGTCGATCCGGCGCGCTGTCGCGACCATCGCGATTGCGTCACGGCCTGCGGCGAGGTCGGCGCCATCGACTTCGCGCGCAGGGACACGTTGCGCAAGGCAAGGTTCGACCTGGTGCTTGACCTGCAGGCGCGGCCGTCGCTGACCGGCTTCGCGACGCCGCAGGGCTACTACGCGCCCGGCGCGGACGCCGCGACGCAGGCACGGGCCGTTGCCGAACTCGCGACGATGACCGGCGAATTCGAAAAGCCGCGCTACTTCGCCTACAAGCCGTCGATCTGTGCGCACGAGCGTTCGCGCCAGCCCGGGTGCAACGCGTGCATCGATGTCTGCTCGACGCGTGCGATCCGCGCCGATGGCGACAAGGTCTTCGTCGAGCCGCACCTGTGCATGGGCTGTGGCGCGTGCGCGACTGTCTGTCCGTCCGGTGCGATGAGCTACGCATATCCGAACGTGCCCGACCTCACACGCAGGATTCGCACGCTGCTTTCGACCTACGCGGGTGCGGGCGGCCGCGATCCCTGCTTGCTGTTGCATGCCGAGGAGGGTCGGGAGGTGATTGCGAGTGCCGCGCGTCACGGCCGCGGATTGCCGCCGCATGTGATTCCGGTGGAAGTGCATCACGTGGCGTCGACCGGGCTCGATGTCTGGCTGTCGGCGCTCGCCTGGGGTGCCGGACGCGTCGGCGTGCTGCTGACCGGCAGCGAGGCGCCGCAATATCGCGAGGCGCTGGCGGGCCAGATGCAACTGGTCGAGATCATCGCCAATGCGCTGGGCTACCAGGGCGAACACCTGCGGATCGTCGACGTCGCCCGATTCGACGCCGCGCTATGGGACTGGCCGGCAGCACTGGCGCCGCGCGTGGCGGCGGTCCACGCCGCAACCGCGGACAAGCGCACAACGGTGGCGATGGCGATCGAGCACCTGGTCGCGCACGCGCCGACGCCGCGACAGCGCGTGCCATTGCCGAAAGGCTCGCCTTTCGGCGCGATCGCGGTCAACCGCGACGCGTGCACGATGTGCCTCGCCTGCGTCGGCAGCTGTCCGGTGGGCGCGCTCACCGACAGCACCGAGTCGGCGCAGTTGCGCCTGATCGAATCACGTTGCGTGCAATGTGGAATCTGCGCGGCTACCTGTCCGGAGAACGCCATCACGCTGGAGCCGGGACTGGGCTTCACGCCGGACGTCAAGGCGCCACGCGTGCTCAACGAAGCAGCGATCTTCGCGTGCACGCGCTGCAGCAAGCCGCTCGGCACGGAAAAGATGATCGCCGCGATGCTCGCCAAGCTGGCGAATCATTCGATGTTCGCCGAGGCCGGCGCGCTCGAGCGGCTGAAAATGTGCGCCGACTGCCGCGTCATCGATCTCTACAACACCGAAGCGGCAATCCATGTCCGGCTTCCCTGACGCGCTAACGGTCACGCTGCAACCGGCACTTCTGCCGGAAGACCGCGCCCGCGGCGAATTCTATGCGGTGCTCGCACGGTTGTACGCGGCCGCGCCCGACGCCGCGCTGCTGGGCCTGATCGCCGCCGCGCCGCCGCTCGAGAACGGCGCGGCCGAGACCAGCCTTGCCCGCAACTGGAATCGACTGCGGGAGGCGAGCAGCGTGATGGAAGCGGACGCCGCCGACGGCGAATACACGGCGCTGTTCATCGGCGTGGGCCGCAGCGAAGTTGACCTGCACGCGTCGCACTGGGCCAGTGCCGGCAAGTCCGAAAAGCCGCTGGTCAACGTGCGCGCGGACCTGGCCCGGCTTGGACTCGCGCGGATGTCGCGCGTCAATGTCTACGAGGACCATCTGTCGGCCTTGCTCGAGACGATGCGCATCCTCGCGCTGGGCGTCGAAGGTCGCGCCCCCGCGTCGGTTGCGGCGCAGCGGGCGTTTTTCGACGCCCACCTCGATCCGTGGATCGATGCTTGTTGCATCGCAATATTGCGAAGTGCTATTGCTAATTATTACCGATGCGTCGCAGAATTGACGCAAAGCCTGGCGGCGATCGAACGTGACGCGTTCGCCCTGTTCTGAACGAAGTCACGAAAACAGCCGGTTTGGGAGGTTTGATGCGCGATCGATCGGATAGTGACAAGCGGGCCGCTGCGGTGGAAGGCTCGTCACCGGCGCAGGCTTCGAGTTCGCCGCAGTCCTCGCGCCGCCGTTTCCTGTTCGCACTGGGCGCCACCGGTGCCGGCGCCGTAGCAGCAGCCACCGTTTCCCCAGGCGGCAGCGCGCTGGCGTCGACGGGCCCCGCAAGCGTCCCGGTCGACCACCGCGGGTCGCGCGGCTATCGGGAGACCGAGCACGTGCTCGACTATTACGCCACCGCACGCCATTGATCGCCGCCGCACTGGAGCCGCCATGTTGCTGACGCGCAAGTCCGATCCCGCCCAGGCCGCCGCGCCACGCTTGCGCCGGTCTTCGGCGCCCGCCGCGACTTTCGATCGCCGCACGTTCTTGAAGCGCTCGGGACTGGCTGCGGGCGCCGGGGCGATCGCCTCGCAAATTCCGCTCGGCACGATCGGCACGGCTGCGGCCGCCGACGAGGCCAACGCGGTCAAGCGCGAAGTCCACCGCACCGTCTGCACCCACTGCTCGGTGGGTTGCGCGATCGACGCCACGGTGGAGAATGGCGTGTGGACGCGCCAGGAGCCGGTGTTCGATTCACCGATCAACCTCGGTGCGCACTGCGCAAAGGGCGCGTCGATCCGCGAGCATGGCATGCACGAGAACTCGCACCGGCTGAAGACGCCGATGAAGCTCGTCGGCGGCAAGTGGCAGCGAATCTCGTGGGAGCAGGCGATCAACGAGGTCGGCGACAAGCTGCTCGCGATCCGCAAGGAATCGGGTCCCGACGCCGTGTTCTGGGTAGGGAGCTCGAAGCACAGCAACGAGCAGTCGTACCTGATGCGCAAGTTCGTGTCGTTCTTCGGCACCAACAACTGCGACCACCAGGCGCGCATCTGCCATTCGACGACCGTCGCGGGCGTGGCCAATACCTGGGGCTACGGCGCGATGACCAACTCGTACAACGACATGCAGAACACGAAGTGTGCGCTGTACATCGGGTCGAACGCCGCCGAGGCGCACCCGGTGTCGATGCTGCACATGCTGCATGCCAAGGAGGTCGGCGCCAAGATGATCGTCGTCGATCCGCGCTTCACGCGCACGGCGGCCAAGGCGGACCAATACGTGCGCCTGCGCTCGGGGACCGACGTCGCGTTCCTGTTCGGCGTGCTGTACCACATCTTCAAGAATGGCTGGGAGGACAAGGAGTACATCCGCAACCGTGTCTACGGCATGGACAAGGTCCGCGACGAGGCGCTGGCCAAATGGACGCCCGACAAGGTCGAGGAGGTCTGCGGCGTGCCCGAGGCGCAGGTCTACATGGTCGCCGAGATGATGGCCAAGAACCGGCCGTCGACGCTCGTGTGGTGCATGGGCCAGACCCAGCACACGATCGGCAATGCGATGGTGCGCGCGTCGTGCATCGTGCAGCTCGCGCTGGGAAACATCGGCGTGTCGGGCGGCGGCGCGAACATCTTCCGCGGCCACGACAACGTGCAGGGCGCCACCGACATCGGTCCCAATCCCGATTCGTTGCCCGGCTACTACGGCGTGTCCGCCGGTGCGTGGAAGCACTTCGCCACCGTGTGGGATGTTCCCTACGAATGGATCCTCAAGCAGTTTGCGTCCCAGGCGATGATGGAAAAGCCCGGGATGACGGTGTCGCGCTGGATCGACGGCGTCACTGAAAAGAACGACCTGATCGACCAGGATTCCAACCTGCGCGCGGTCGTCTACTGGGGGCATGCGCCCAACAGCCAGACGCGCGGCAAGGAAATGGCCGAGGCGATGAAAAAGGTCGACCTGATCGTCGTCGTCGATCCGTATCCGTCCGCGACCGCGGCGATGGCCGCGATGGTGCGACAGGAAGGCGCGTACCTGCTGCCCGCCTGCACGCAGCTCGAAACCTCGGGATCGGTCACCGCGTCCAACCGCTCGCTGCAATGGCGCGAGCGCGTGATTTCGCCGATGTTCGAATCGCAGACCGACCACGCGCTGATGTACGCGTTCGCGAAGAAGTTTGGATTCGGCGCCGAGCTCGTCAAGAACTACAAGATGGTCAAGCCGGACGGCGACGCCAAGTTCGAGGAGCCCGAACCCGAATCGATCCTGCGCGAGGTTAACCGCGGCATGTGGACGATCGGATACACCGGGCAGTCGCCCGAGCGCCTCAAGCTGCATATGCAGAACATGCAGACGTTCGACGTCAAGACGCTGCGCGCCAACGGCGGGCCGTGCGACGGCGATTATTTCGGCTTGCCGTGGCCCTGCTATGGCACGCCGGAAATCAAGCATCCCGGTTCGCCCAATCTCTACGACGAGTCGCGGCACATGATGGACGGCGGCGGTTGCTTCCGCGCGAATTTCGGGATCGAGCGCGACGGCGTCAGCCTGCTTGCCGAGGACGGGTCGTACCCCAAGGGATCGGAGCTCACCACCGGCTATCCGGAGTTCGACCACGTTCTGATGAAGAAGCTCGGCTGGTGGAGCGAACTGACCGAGGTCGAACAAAAGGCGGCCGAGGGCAAGAACTGGAAGACAGACCTCTCGGGCGGCATCCAGCGCGTGACAATGAAGCATGGCGTGCACTTTTGGGGCAACGCGAAGGCGCGCGCGATCGTGTGGAATTTCCCGGATGGCATTCCGCAACATCGCGAGCCGCTGTATTCGCCACGTCCCGACCTCATCGACAAATATCCGACGCACGACGACAAGAAGGCCTTCTGGCGGTTGCCGACGCTTTTCAAGACGGTGCAGCAGAAGAACCACGACATCTCCAAGGATTTCCCGCTGGTGCTGACGTCCGGTCGACTGGTCGAGTACGAGGGCGGCGGCGAGGAAACGCGCTCGAACCGGTTCCTGGCCGAGTTGCAGCAGGAGGCGTTTGTCGAGATCAACCCGCGCGACGCGAACAATCGCGCCGTGCGCGACGGCGAATACGTGTGGGTGAAGACACCGACCGGTGCGCAGATCAAGGTCAAGGCACAGGTGACCGAGCGGGTGGGACCGGGGACGACGTTCGTGCCGTTCCACTTTTCGGGCTGGTGGCAGGGCAAGGACATGCTGGAGTACTACCCCGAAGGCGCCGCGCCCATCGTGCGCGGCGAAGCGGTCAACACCGCGACCACCTATGGATACGACAGCGTGACGATGATGCAGGAAACCAAGACCACCCTTTGCCAAGTGGCGAAAGCCTGACGGGGAGCCGCACGATGGCGCGAATGAAATTCCTGTGCGATGCCGAACGCTGCATCGAGTGCAACGGATGCGTGACGGCCTGCAAGGCGGAGCACGACATCCCCTGGGGCGTCAACCGCCGCCGCGTGGTGACGATGAACGACGGGGTTCCGGGTGAGCGCTCGATCTCGGTGGCGTGCATGCATTGCTCCGACGCGCCGTGCATGGCCGTGTGCCCGGTCGATTGCTTCTACAAGACCGAGCAAGGCGTGGTGCTGCACGACAAGGACATGTGCATCGGCTGCGGCTATTGCTTCTACGCATGTCCGTTCGGCGCGCCGCAATTTCCGCAGGCGGGCGCGTTCGGCGTGCGCGGCAAGATGGACAAGTGCACGTTCTGCGCAGGCGGTCCCGAAAAGGACGGCTCGCCCGAGGAATTCGCGAAATACGGACGCAACCGGCTGTCCGAAGGCAAGCTGCCCGCGTGCGCCGAAATGTGCTCGACCAAGGCACTGCTGGGCGGCGACGGCGACGTGATCGCAGACATCTATCGCGACCGCGTGCTGCATCGTGGCAAGGGCGCCGAAGTCTGGGGATGGGCGACGGCGTACAAGTTGCCGCCTGCAGGCAGTCCATCCGCGCCTCCGCCGAAGGCCAAATCATGAGCGGCCAGCGCTGGCCGATGATCATGGCAACGCTGGCGGGCGCGATGTCGGCGCTGATGCTCGCAGGCTGCGGCGAGCGCCCGCAGGTGGTCAACTACAAGCAGGGCGAATACCAGGGCAAGCCGGACACGCCCGCTTACAACGCCGCGCCGTTCAACGGCAACCGCGAGCAGTGGGACAACGCGATGAAACAGCGCGCGCAGTCGCAAAACGAATACAAGCGCATCGGCGGATGATCGCGCGCGCCTGCCTGACAACCGAACGCTTTCGCAGACGAATCCGATGGGTGCCCCGGTCCGACTGACCTTCGCCACCATGCTCGCGGCGTGCGCGGTGTTCGCCGCAGCGTTCGCGGTCGCGCAATCGCCCGCGCTCGATGCACAGGATGCGGATTCGGCCAAGCGCCAGCAGCAGCAGCAAATCGAGCAGCCGGGCAACAATCAGCCGGTGTGGTCGGAAATCCGTTCCGGGCGACCGCAGACCACGCAGGTCCGCGGTCGTGAAACCGACGTGCTGATCCAGTCGAGCGGACAGACATGGCGCGCGTTGCGCAACAGCGACGTGTCGGTGTGGGGCGGTTGGGGAATCGTCGTGGTATTCCTGGCGATCCTCGCGTTCTACATGTGGCGTGGCGCTGTTCCTTTGCACGAGCCCCCGACGGGCCGGCTGATCCGCCGCTTCAAGCCGTGGGAGCGGCTTGTGCACTGGACGACCGCCACGGCATTCGTGATCCTCGCGGTGTCGGGGCTGATACTCGGCTTCGGCAAGAGCGTGCTGATGCCGGTGATCGGCCATACGCTCTTCTCATGGCTTGCACAGCTGGCCAAGCCGCTGCACAACTTCGTGGGTCCGCTGTTCATAGTCTGCACGGTCATCATTTTCCTCACGTTCATTCGCAACAATTTCTGGAAGTCGTACGACTGGACGTGGTTGAAGGCTGCCGGGGGTTTCCTGTCGAAGCCGGAACCGCCTTCGGGCAAGTTCAACGCCGGCGAGAAGCTCTGGTTCTGGGGTGGTGTGCTGTTGCTCGGCATTGTTGTCGGCGGGTCCGGACTGGTGCTGGACTTCCCCAATTTCGACCAGACGCGAAGCACGATGCAGGTCGCCAACATCATTCACCTGGCCGGCGCCTGCATGTTCATGATGGCGTCGCTCGGGCACATCTACATGGGCACGATCGGCATGGTCGGTGCCTACGACGCGATGAAGACAGGCTACGTCGATGAGACCTGGGCCAAGGAACACCACGAGTATTGGTACAACGACGTCAAGGCGGGGCGCGTCGATGCGCCTGTCGTCACGCCGGCCGTCCGCGTCTATCCCGCCTGATTTTGCGCTCAAGGAGAATGCCGGAATGAATTCGCTGCGTGCACTGCTGGTTGCGGGCGTGATCGTCGCGTGTTACGGCGCCGCATTGGCCAAGTTGCCGCCCGCACCTCCGATGACGGACCAGCAGAAGCAGGCAGCCGAGGAAAAGAAAGCCAAGGACACCGCATCCTCCAACAACGACAAGATCCTGCAGGCCAGGACCGAAGATCGGGTCGCGGCGAAATATATCGCCGACCAGAAGGCGAAGGGAATCACCGTGATCCCGCAGATGGGGCCTACGGCTGCAACCTTAGCCGCATCGCTGTCCCAATCTCCAAAGCCACCTTCGACCAAGGCCACGCCGGAGAAGGCGGCGGCGCATTCGCCACCGACCAAATAAACCTGCCGATAATCGAAAAAACGCGAGGTCGATGCCTCGCGTTTTTCATTTGGAAGTAGAGAATCCCGGATCGCGGCTGTTTGAACCGGCACAAGTTCCCCCTGTCCATCGGCATGTGACCGAGCCGGCGACCAGCAAGCAGGATGCAATTGCAATCAGCTTCGACGCGTGCTGCGCACGCAGTTATTCCCGCTTAAATGAAGTGGCGCTACCGCTCGACGACGCCGCGCTTATGGGGAGCAGAACGCGACGCCTATTCCGTAGCCTTCCGGAGTCCACCCGGCCTCGATCATCGCCGTCCGCGTCACGAGGTCGGGCGTGAAGCGATGATTGGGCGCGCCGCCAAGGCCGTTGTTATACAACCGGTAGATCGGCGACGTGGTCGCTGGGCAGTGGCCGGTGCCGTCGGGCAACAGCATGCCGAACACGTTCGCGGACTCGAGGTTCCAGTCGGGAAATGACGCGAGCGTCTGCTCGCATCCGAGACCGTGCAGTGCATAGAAGTGCGAGCTCTTCGGCGCGAAAGACGTGTTGAAGAAACGGCAGACGGCGACGCTCGACACCGGCTGCGATGCCGCCGGATCGTACGCCGCGAACCAATAGCCGGTGCGTTGCCACCCGGGAAACTGACCTGCGTCGAGCGCGGCGATTTCTGCCGGAATGCCGGTGATGAAATAAGCGTCGAATGGCGGGTAGTAATACTCGAGGACCGCCTCGCGCGGGGAAGGATTGCCAACGACGATCGCAGGCGAAATGTTGGAGAAGTCGCGAATCGAAAAGCCGTCATTGTCCGATGCGCCGGTGTATTCGGTGAGGACCATCGACACGTACCAGGTGCCGCTCAATGGCAACTGGAACGGAACCGGACCCGAGACAACATTCGTGTAGCTTGAGTTCGGGCCGAGGGAAGGCAACTCGAACTGTGCGAGCTTTGCCGGCCAAGCGTTTCCGCCGGTGAACGGAATCGTGTATGCGACGAGCTCGAGCCGCAACGGTCCTGACGAAGTGGTGCCGCTGTTGTTCTGGATGGCGGCAACCGTCAGCACCGCGGAACCCGGGCTGTACGAATAAGCGACTGGTCCGACGATGGTGACCGTTGTCGCTGCGACGAGCATCGAACATAGGCCGACAAAACCTGCCAGCGCGAATTGCGCGGTGACGTGGTAAAACTGGCGTGCAGTCATTGCTGTTCCTTCGATGCGAATTGTCGCGATTGGTCGACGACCTTGACGCGGTTTTGGATCGGCGATCCACTGTGGCAGCGGGTGAGAGCCACGTAGGCCGCCGCCGACCCGCCACCGCATCGCCTCGGTTATACAGCCAATTCGATCGTTCACATTGCGCCGCCACCAAGACCGGCGATTTCCAAATTGACGTTGCGTGATCGACGACGCTGGTCAGTCGAAATGGAGCGGTTGCGCGCATGAGAGATTGCTTTGCGAGCTGTCCGTTACATCCTTGGGGTGTCCGGTACAAGCTGCTGACAGGCGGTTGTCATGGTCCGGTGTTCGTTCGCGCCGAGGGCGATGAAACGCCATCGCGGCAAAAAATCGAGTGGCGATAAGCGACGTCATCTAGTTGGAGTGTCACGTGTGGGCGATGGACGGAGGTACTGTTCCCACTAGAGAACTACCTACAGGTTAGCGAGTACTCTCGCGGTGATACAATGGCTGCGCGCGGAGAGCTGGCCGAGTGGTCGAAGGCGCCTGACTCGAAATCAGGTATACGGAAACGTATCGGGGGTTCGAATCCCTCGCTCTCCGCCACTCACATCGTCGCAAGTGTATGAATTATAAAGACATTGCCAAAAATGTCGAAGAATTCCCGGCAGATTTACCCGTATATTTACCCGCTGTGCCACTTGCGTCCTCTGGTTATTCGAGGCGACTCGTGGCTCACGTGCCCAGGCCGATGTTTGTAAGTAGAGAGGCCTCGCGATGGTTGAGCATGTTGGCGAGTCCGTTGCCGCAGCGTTACTGGTAGCCCTGCTAATTGCGTGGCTTCGTAAGCATCGTCTATATCTGGCCGTCCCCAAGACGCCAATGGCAACGCCGTTGAGCAGTGGCGAAGTCCATTACCTTACCCTCTCGAATTTAGGCTTCACGCTCACGGAAGATATTTCGATAGGCTTACATCCGGGGCCGGAATATACGTTGCTCGCAACGTCTGCAAGGGATCTGGTTCTGCTCGCCAATCGGATTACGCTGCCGCGTCTAGACAAAGGAAAAAGCGTGACTTTCGCGCTTATGGTCGAACGTGGCACGTTCACACGAGACGCGGTTGAATCTCTTGCGTCAAAAGGTGGCGAAAGTAAGGCAATTGCTGGTAGTTCTTCGACGGCCGCCACTCCGGCCCCATTGCTATTAGTTCTGCTCATATTTCTGTTCTTCGCCGTGCCCTTCCTATTCGGAACGTCCGTCGGCGCGCCATGAAGATGTTGGCTATAGATTGGATATTTTTTCGTTATGACCCGCTGCACTCGTCAAAACAATTAGCGGGCTTTAAAAGTGACGTTGTAGAACAGTTCGGAACCGGTAGGTTAGAACACGCTTGCGTTGACGGGCGAATCAAATTCGGAACTAAAGAAGCGGTTCGAACTGGCGACGAAGTCAAGATTCGTCTCGCGGTCACAAACAATACTGGCGATTTGGTTTCGTTAGCAGTTACCTCCAAGGCGACTAGTGACGGCCCAACTCCATTTTCTTGGGACAGTGGACGCGTCGAAGACCATTTCATTGGGCAAGGCGCAACATCCGACGACTCGATCAGCCTGTATCTGCCCGAATCAAGCAAATATCTGATGGCCCGAATCGAGTATCGGATGGATGCGCGGGGCGACTATTGCCAGGCCATTCATACGATTACGTTTTAAGTTCACACAGGTAGCGATTGTGTGTCGGCGCGACTGACGAACCCACATAACCTACAGTGCCTCGCCAACCACTCTGAGCGTCGCCCTGCGGTAGCCAAACTCCCGCAGCGTTGCCGTAGCTATCGCATTGGCGGGCGATCCGCTGGCGGTCAGCGCAGCAATCCGCGCCATTCTCTCTAGCTGTTCAGGTCCTGCCGCCATCAATGGTCCGGCGTTCGCTGGCACATTGCTCGCAAGGTGGCGCCCGTTCGCATCCATGATGATGTGCGCCACGCCGAATGCGTGCGGGGCGTACCTCCAAGGGCTTGGCGGGCGATTGGTCTGCACGGTAGTCCAAGCGGGTCGCGCAGCGCGGTCACTGGTCACTGTTTAGGATCGAGGCCGTCGTGTGTCGACGGCTCGTGGCCTGCACGCAGGTTCCATTTCATGACCGCGTCCTCGACGGTGGTCTCCAGTGGGCCGCGGGCTGCGCACTCGGGACAGACTACGGCGAAAGCGTCCTCCGACTGAACGGATACTTGCAAGACTTCGCAGCGCTCATGGGCGCAGTGGGGGCAGGGACGAATAGGGTCCATTGACACAGGATAGCGCGGCGGGAATGAGGCCGGGTGAGCGTGCGCTTTCCCGCGGCGGAATCCAGTCCTCTCCGAAGGAGTTGCGGTGCTTAGGGGCATGCCAGCGGACGCTACGCCGGCGAGTCGTTCGAAACTAGGCTGATGGCAACGACCAAGCGCACGCGGCTAGCACTGTAACTTTCTACGGGGCAAAGTGGATCAAGCTTTAAGGGTTGAGCATGGCCCATCGAACAATCACGCGCAGCAGGCTATCGCTTTTGACAGTTGTCCGTTAGTCGGCAGGCGCACAGCATCGCATCACACGAGCAATGTTGCTCGGGTTCAATTGGGAGCGCGTGATGCACGGACTTGTTCGGAAGTTTGCGTGGGGAACGCTTGCACTTAGTGGAATTGCGATTGCTGCTCATTACGGAATAATTGCGATGCAGCAGTATGGGGGTCGGTTTGCTAACTATACGAGGGCACAGGATGAGGAGGTGGAATTTCAAGGAGCGACCGCGGCGTGGCACACTCTCTACAACATGTCGGCATCCAGATACAAGAATGGGGATACGTGGGACTTTCAGTACGTTGATGGAATTCGGCGACTAGCGTTGGTTAGTCCTACAAGTTCAATAGGCTTCGGCGCTGTTAGCCATGTGTCTTCGGGAGCCATCACCAGCGATGGTGCCCATTTCGTGTTCCCCTACTAATGACGGGCTGGTGGTCGAGGGCCGTTGGATCACTTCTATCGTGTGCATTGGCACGGGGACAGACTGCACGTCTACACCCGACTTCTTTATCACTGGAGTGCATTACACATCTCATCTCCAGTGCAACAATAGATAGTCATGAATACTACTGAGCGCGGTCGGCGCAAGAAGGCCTTTTGGGCTGGCGGCTTGATAGTCTTGGTCGTTGCGTTCGGGGTGTTCCTTGAATATCACTTCCAATTATCGAGCCCGACCAATCCAGCCACAATAGCTGCTCCAGCCTCGTCGTCGCTTGCAGCGGAGGCTGGTCAGACCACGACCTCGCGCCTTCCGCGCGACCCCCCCATCGTGGAGTCTGAGAAAAGCGCATCTTCCATGTTTGCTTCGGCGGGAGATTTCCCTGAGGCCTATCGTTACCTAACCACTCGATCACGAGATCCCGACGCTCCCTATTTCGCGCGCGAGATGGCCCGGATATGCCGCGGCCTGTATGACAGCGCGAGCGGGCGGTTCCTCGAATTGGAAGAATCCGATCCCCAACACGCATCCGGCGAGGTAACGCAGCGGCGCGTCATTGCGCAACGAATATTGGTTTCGCGGTGCAACGGGTGGCAAGGCAAGATGCCAACGTCAGCGGAGTTGAAAGAGCTCGGTGCGCAAGCCACGCTCAAGAACGGCCCGGCGGGCAAGGCAGCTCTGATTTTCGACTTGATACAACAGGGCAGGACGGAAGAGTCTCACGCAATTACGAAATCCATACTCGTGCATCAGACTGGATACGCATTTGACTTGTTAGCGACCGACCTTGTCTCGCGGTTTGGCGACGGCTGGGCTATAGGGGAGCGTGGGGAGCGTGTACCGCCGGAGTTGATTCAGCCGTTGTTACTTTTGACGGGCTGCGACTTTGGTGCGGACTGCGGAACCGATACGACTCCCACACTGATTGCGTGCGTAAATGCATCCGTATGTGTCGAGAACGTAGAGGAGTTGGCGATGCGGTACCCAGGAGTGAATCCAGGAGCCACAGAGGCGCTTCCTCATTTTCGCGCAGTGCTGGCGGACGCCATTCGGCGCAATCGTCTTGATTTGCTAAGTCTGGGCGGTTGAAACGTCTATTGTTCCGTCATTCGAGTTCATCGACCGGGTCAGTCTTCGTCAACGCCTTGCGGCGTTCGCGGTTCTATCTCAGCCAGAGCCACGCGCTCGAGCGCGACGCGTCGTCATTCTTCGGCGTGTTGACGCGCGTCGAGACCGGATAAGCCTGCATCTCGTCGGCAGGGTAGGGCCGTAGCAGCTCCGTCGCGTTGGAGGCGGCGACGTCGAGCCATCGCGCATAGTCCTCGGCGGCCAGGATCACCGGCATGCGGTCGTGCACCTTGGCCGCCAACTCGTTCGGGGTCGTCGTGACGATCGTTTACGTGTTGATCCACTTGCCTTCGGGATTCTTCCAGCTCGACCACAGGCCCGCGAACGCGAACGGCTCACCGCTGATAATGCTGATGTGGTACGGCTGCTTGCCACCGGCAACCTTCATCCACTCGTAGAAGCCGGTCGCGGGAACCAGGCAGCGATGGCGCTTGAACGCATCGCGGAACGCGGGCGCAGTCGCAACGGTTTCGGCGCGCGCGTTGATGGTCTTGTAGCCGATCGCCTTATCCTTCGCCCAGTGCGGCAGCAAGCCCCAGCGCATCGCTGCGAGCTCGCGATTGCCGTCCTTGTCCAGGCGCACTACCGGCTGTAGCTGCGACGGTGCGACGTTGTAGCGCGGCGTCACCTCGGCCGGGATCGGGATCCCGAAGGCGAGCGCCATCGCAGCAGGATGGGTGTGGAGTTCGTATCGGCCGCACATGCCCGGATCAGTGGGTCAGTGCATCCATTCGTGCCTGCATTTGTGCCATCGCTCGCTTCAATTCAGCGATCTGTGCGTCCTTATCGCGAATCTCGCTTTCTAGTTTGGCGTTCAACCCTTGGATCGCGGCGAGTGATGGTGCGAAGCCGGTAATTCTCGCGGCGGCCGTAGACCGTTTCCCATGCCAGCCGGATGCGCTGCGACTTGACGACTTCGCCAAGCCGGGTGTTGTAGAAGACCTGCAGCGACGCCGAGCTCGTTTGCGCACGGTCCCAAGCCGCAGCATGATCGGCCCAGGTGTCGCCCAAGCCGATCGGCGAGTACAACGCATTGATGTGGAATCCCTTGCAGATGGCCTCGCGCTCGGGGAAGGTCGGTCGCCATTCGCCGGCTGCCAACATCTCCGTCTTCTGGTGTTCCTCGATCAGCGTGCCGCATTCCTCGCACGCGTAGCGCGCGCCGGCATAGTCGGTGCCGGTCCACTTCAGATTCGCCCACACCAGCGCTTGCATGTGCCGGCAATCGGGGCAGGGCACGTAGTAGCGATCCTGGGTCGACTGTTCGTAGTCGGCGTGGATGCGCGAGGTTTCCTCTTCAGTTGGCGACGAGATTTCGAAGATCTTGCGCAAGGGGAAGGTCGACGCGCGGCGCTTGGCCAGTTCAACTGGGTCGCCTTCGCCTTCCAGAGATAGCGGCATCCGGTCGACTTCGTCCAAGAGTACGTAGGGCACCGATACGCTGGCGACGTCGGTCGGGATGTTGGCGGAACCGGTGAACAGCACGCCGCCGGGGTAATGCTTCTCCTGAAGCGTGTTGCCGGCGTCCGAGCGGCGGCCGGGGGGAACCAGGGCGCGCAGCTCTGGCGTTTCGGCCAGCGCGCTCCCAAGACGCGTCTTCGACCACTTGCGCGCATCCTTGTCGGACGGGAACAGGGCGAGTATCGACCCGGGTGCTTGGTGGATGACCCGGCCGATCCAGTTGACCGCGCATTCGCTGCCACCAACCTGGGACGATTTCTTGAAGACGACCAGCGGGGCAGGGTGCGACTCGTCCAGCGCGTCCATGATCCCGCGCAGGTACGGTACGCGATCGTTGCGCCACTTCCCGGGTTCGGCCGATGACTTGCTCGAGAGGCGCCGATAGCGCTGCGCCCAGTCGGCAGTTCCGAGCGGCGCGCGCGGAGTCCACAGGTTTGCGAATACCGGGAAGCCGACGTCGTATGCGGATTCGACGTCAAGGGTCATGCGTGAGCCTTTTGATTGCCCGCAAAAAACTCGGCGTCCCTATATGAAATCGTAGGAAATTCCGCCAGAGTTGCGGGCAGATTTGAGGCTAAGTGCTTGAAATCCGCGGAGTGTTCCACGGACTCGAAATCAGGTATACGGAAACGTATCGGGGGTTCGAATCCCTCGCTCTCCACCAATTTCACACATCATCGGTGCGCAACGCCGTGTTCCAGTCCATCCATGCGGGCTCGCAGTTCGGCGAGCTCGCGCGCCTGTTCCGAAATGATCGCGTCCCGCGCCACGACCTTGGCGTTCAATCCCTGGATCGCGGCCAACGCAACACCTGACAGGTCGCCGGACGCGATGTGCAAGTCGTCGACACCGAGACCAAAGGCCGAGTAGAAATCCTGCGCGACCGGGCCGATGTGGTCCTGGCCCGCCACTCCCTTGACGTTCCAGCGCGTTACCGGCATGGCCGCAACGCGTTGCAGGACTTGCTCGCCATCGAGCGTCGCAAAATGTTCCTTGAGATTGCGATCGCTGGAGCATGCCCATCCGCCTCCCGCGGGATTGGTGAGAACGCAACCGCCATTGCCGTCGGCGTTGTAGAACTTGATTCCGCCGGATGCGACGACGATGAAGTCCCGATCCTCCTGGGAGTTGCAGGTCGCGTGGCCGTCACACCACAGGAACGAAGCGTTGTGCGTCACGACGGCATTGGCGCCCGCGGCGACGCTATAGGTGCCGAGCGCCTGGTTGCCGCTGCCGCCGGGGACCGTCGAATCGACACCGCTGGCCGTGTTCGAATCGCCGCCTCCGACAAATGCGCCGACGCCATCTGCAAGGTTATTCGAGCCGCCGGCAACGGCCGCGTAGACCCCGACCGTGCTGTTTTGATAGCCGCCTGAAATCGTGCTCGCATATCCGCTCGCGGCGTTGTTCAATCCGCCGCCGACCGTCGAGTAGCCCGGGGTTGCATTGGACGTATTGCCTGTCCCGCCGCCAATCGCGGTCGTGTGATCGCCGAGCACGTTACTTGGGTCAGCCTGCCCCGCGCGCTGCAAGAAAGCCGCCATCTGCAGGCGCGTGACGTAGTCGTCAGGACAAAAAGTCGTTCCTGTGCACCCAAGCGTAATACCGTGATCCTTGATGTACGTGACGGCCGCGCAAAATTGGTTCGAAGTCGCGACGTCGGTGAAGCCGGCGCAATTGGCGGCCCAGGCAGCCGAGCCGTTGAGCAGGACGAACAGGCCGGCGACGATCGAGCGAACGATACGCATGGCATTTCCCCATGATGGCCCAGGACGGGTGCCACTATTGTGGGGCGCAGGGGAGGCGAGGTGCAATTGTGAATATTCGCGGAAGGGACCCCGCCCGGATTAGATGAGCGAGGCGCAATCGGGACAACATGGAAACACCGTGCGCCGGCAACGCTGCTACGTGCGTCCGTCCAGCGCCGCCCAGCGATCGAACTTGTGCGCGAGCAGGCGCTCGATTTCCGCCGCGCGCAGCCGGTCGGCCTTGATGCGCTCGATCTCCTGGCGGTGATAGTCGGCGGCGCACATGCGAGCGGTGATCTCGTGCTGCTCGCGCTCGAGCGCCTCGAGCTCGGCGGGTAACGCATCGAGCTCGCGCTGCTCCTTGAAGCTCAGCTTGCTGCGCGCCGCCTTCGACACACCGCCCCTGGTTGGCGCCGCGGCACCTGCCTTTGACGCCACCGCGTCGACTTTCGGCGCGTCGGCATCGCGCCGCGCGTTCACCGTTGCCAGTCGCTGACTGACCCAGTCGCTGTAGCCGCCGACATATTCACGCCACTTGCCGCCGCCCTCGGCGACCAGTGTCTGGGTCACGACGTTGTCGAGGAACGCGCGATCGTGGCTCACCAGCAGCAACGTGCCTGGATACGACTGCAGCGTCTCCTCCAGCAAGTCCAGCGACTCGATGTCGAGGTCGTTGGTGGGCTCGTCAAGCACCAGCAGGTTGGCGGGGCGGGCGAACAGCCGCGCGAGCAACAGCCGGTTGCGCTCGCCGCCGGACAGCATCTTGACCGGCGACTGCGCGCGCTGGGGCGGAAACAGGAAATCGGCGAGATAGGTCAGCACGTGCTTGCGACCGCTCGCCGTCTCGACCCAATCCGAGCCCGGACTGATGGTGTCGATCAGCGTGCGCTCGGGGTCGAGCGCGTCGCGCATCTGGTCGAAATACGCGACCTGCAGCTTGGTGCCAAGCTCGACGGTACCGGTGTCAGGTGGCAATTCGCCGAGAATCAGCTTCAGCAGCGTCGTCTTGCCGGCGCCATTTGGGCCGATCAATCCCAGGCGGTCGCCGCGCATCACGCGCAATGAAAGATGGTCGACCAGCGTGTGACCGCCCAGTTGCTTGCTCACGTCTTCGAGCTCCGCCACCAACTTGCCCGAGCGCTCGCCGGCGTCGAGTGAAATCTTGACGTTGCCGACGCGTTCGCGTCGCTCGGCGCGCTCGATGCGCAGCCGCTCCAGCCGGCGAACGCGCCCCTCGTCACGGGTGCGCCGCGCCTGCACGCCCTTGCGGATCCACACTTCCTCCTGCGCCCAGAACTTGTCGAACTTGCGGCTCGCGGCGCTCTCCGCCGCAAGCTCATCCTCCTTGCGATTTTCGTACGACGCGAAGTTGCCCGGATACGAACGGAGCCGGCCGCGATCGAGTTCGACGATCCGCGTCGCCACGCGATCGAGGAACGTCCGGTCGTGGGTGATCACGATCGCGGCGCCGGCCTTGACCAGCAGGTCTTCGAGCAGCGTGATGCCGTCGATGTCGAGGTGGTTGGTCGGCTCGTCGAGCAGCAGCAAGTCTGCCTGCATCGCCAGCGCCAACGCGAGCGCCGCGCGCTTGCGCTCGCCGCCCGACGCGGTTTCGGGCTGCTGCGCCTCGTCGAGGCCGAATCGGTGCAGGAACTCGACCAGGCGCGCTTCGATTCGCCATCGGTCGCGCTCGTCGTGCAGCCGCTCGAGGTGGCCGCGCATCACCAGGCTTTCGCGCAGCGACGATGCCACCGGCAGCGTGGGTTCCTGCTCGACCAGCGTCACTCGCAGGCCGTCGCGCCGCTGCAATTCGCCGTCGTCCAGGTCAATCTCGCCGGCGATCGCCTTCAACAGCGACGATTTCCCGGTGCCGTTACGGCCGATGAGTCCGATGCGCTCGCCGTCCTGCACGGCGAGATTGGCACGGTCGAGCAGCGGATGCAGGCCGAATGCGAGCTCGGCGTCGATGAGGGTCAGCAATGCCATGGGAGCGAAGCATAACCGTGGGGCTTACCACGCGTAACCGAGTGTGAACAACAGCGTGCGGTCCGAATCGCGCAGGCCCGGCGGCGGGCGATTCTGCCAATCGTAATTCAGTTGCAGCGTCGCATTGATGCCGCCACCCAGCGGCGCGCGCAGTCCGGTCTGGGTGTGCAGCACGACGGAGCTCGGCGAATCCATGCTCACTGTGCCATCTTCCTGGTGGAAGAACTGGACGATCCAGTTCCAGGGCTTCTGGTCGTAGCGCAGCAGCCATGCGGCCGCCGCATAGTCTTCGTCGGGCGCTGCGAGGTTGTTCACATCGACGTAGTCGACGCCGCCTTGCAGCGACAAATTCAGCGTGGGCGACTCGAAGAACTGGTAGCCATAGCCCGCGCCCGCGGTCGAGCGCAGGTCCAGCGCCCTGAACTTGTCGTGTTCGAGCGTCGTGCGCGCGTAGGAGAATGTCGACTTGCTGTAGAAGCGGTCGTATTCGCCATGCGCGCGCCAGTTGGACACGTTTTCCACGTGCTGGTTGGTCGCGTGATTGAACTCCCCGCCGCCGAGAATCCGATAGTGCAGTGCACGGCCGGAGAGGTCGACATCCGCGTGCAGCGTGCCATTGGTGGTGTTGCCCGAGGTCGACGCGCCGCCGGCGTTGACGCGGCCGCTCCACAGGATGCCCCGCCCGCTTTCTTCGACGGTCGGATTGAGGAAGCTGATGCTGTCGAGCGCAATGTCGCGCGGCGCCGAGTATTGCGGCGATGGCGCCGCGAACGATTCGAGCGTCAGCGCTGCATGGCCGTGTACGGGACTTTCGGCGAGGGATCCACTGACAAAGTGCTCGTTGCCGAGCACCATCGCCACGGGCTTGCTGGTGATCAGCGACGCGATGTCCGACCACCTGAGCGTGAGGTTGCCCGCATACGGTGTCGAGAACACCAGCTCGTTGGCTTTCTTGTGCACCGCCTTGCCGGTGAGGCGGTCGCCATTCTTCATGACGACGACATCGGCGCGGGCAATGGACGCCAGCGTCAGGCCGAGAGCCAATACCGCCGCCGCGCCCATGATGCACGCGGGCGAGCCGGTCGAACGGTACGAATTGTTCGCGCGGGCACCAGCCATTGCGAATGAGTTTGCCGCGAATCCGGCGGGTTGTGAACCGGCCGGTGGAGCATCGACGTATAGGAGATAGGGCCACACGTGCCGCTGGTAGCCTTCTAGATCGGCGAGCAGAATACCGAACTCACGCTGCCGATTCCGTCGGGCACCCACGCACGGTTGATCATTGCGCGACGTTCCGAGCGATCCACGGTGAAGCGCTGGTTCGCGTCGCGGCGGTTGTTGAAAAAACGGTAGACCGGCACGTGTCCATCGGCGCAGTTGCCATCGGCATCGGGCGTTTCGATCCAGAATTCGGCGTTGCTGACGACGTGCCAGCCATCGGCGGCGTCGTTCGCGACGTTGTCGCAGTCGACCGGGTCGGCTGAGAAATATGTCGAGTTGATGAGACCCGCAGCGGCGAACCGGCAGACCGGACGCGCGCCGATCGGCGCAGCGGCATTGGTGGGGTATGCATAGAACACGCCGCCGGTGCGCTGCCAGGTTGCCGACTGGAACGTGTCGATGTTGGCGATCTCGTCGGCCGACGACGTGACCAGGTAGTGATCGAGGTCGCCACGGTAATACTCGACGACCGGAACGGTGTTGGGCGGAGCCACGCCGTTCGACGGCACGGTGCTCGCCACGGCGAGCCCGGCGTCGAGAAGTCCCGCGCCGCACAGCGAAATGGCGGCGCAGCGCGTGCCGCGCCCGAAGTCGCGCGTCGTTCCCTGCAGGATCGACAGCACGCGCCCGGGCGTCAGGTTCACGTTGCGCGAAAGCATCAGCGATGCGACGCCGCTCACCAATGGTGCCGAGAAGCTCGTGCCGGCGCCGCGGCCATAGGTCGGCGCGCCCGGAACGGTCGTGCCGTCACTGGACGTCGACAGGATCAGCGTGCTGTCGTCGACGCCGAAGTCGCCGCCCGGCGCCGCGATGTCGACACGCGATCCGAAGTTCGAATAACTCGTGAGGTCGGCGCCACGCGCGCTCGCCGCGACGTTGATCACGCCGCTGCAATTGCCGGGCGAGTAGTTGGCGGCGAGATCGGCCGAATTGCCGGCCGAGGCGACAATCACCGCGCCCTGGCTCATCGCGATGTCGACGGCTTCCTGCGTCGCGCTGTCGCACGAGCCAAAGCCGCCGAGGCTCATGTTGATCACGCGTGCCGGATTTGTGTTGAGCGGCACGCCGTCGATCGGCACGCCGGCCGACCACATCATCGCCTCGTAGACGTCCACGCTGGTGCCGCCGCATTTGCCGAGCGCGCGCACCGGCAGGATCCGCGAATTCCAGTTGATACCCGCAACGCCGATGCCGTTGTCGGTGCTGGCGCCGATGATCCCCGCCACGAACATGCCATGAAAGAAGCTGTTGCTGGCCGGAGCGCCGTCGCAGTCGCCGGCGTCGGTCCAGTCGCCTTCGTCACGCGGATTCGAGTCGCGAGCATCGCCGTCGCGCGCACTCGCGGGATCGCTGATGAAGTCGTAGCCCGGCAGCATGCGGGCATCGAGATCGGGGTGAGGCAGGATGCCGGTGTCGATCACCGCGATCGTGAGTCCCGGCAGGCCGGTCTCGAGGCTCCATGCCGACGTCACATCGACGCCGCCGACAGCATCGATCAGCGGCCATTGCTGCGACAGCATCGGGTCGTTGGGCGTGCGCATCGGCTGCATGCGCCGCACCGCATCGGCGTACTGCACGGCCGGGTGCTGCTCGAGCATTGCGGCCATCGCCGCCAGCGTGGCCTGCGACTGCGATTGCAGCAGCGACAGCACCCAGACGTCGGCGACCTGGCGTTCGACTGCCATCGGCACGCCGATACGCGCTGCGAATTGCGGCAGCAGGCTCGCCCAGTCGGCATCCACGCCTGGCGCGAGCTTCAGCATGAATCGGTAGCCCATTTGCCGCGCTGCCACATCGGCGCTCGCGGACTTCGCCAGCGTGACGCGGCGCGGCACTTCCGCCCACAACACGGCGCGGTCTTCGCGCAGGCGCTTGACCATCGCCGCCGCCGTGGCGTCGTCGACGGCCGCGGGAAGCACCAGGTCGACGGCGCCGGTACGGGTGGCGCCGGCAACGGCAACGAGAGGCATGCCGGCGAGTGTTTCTAGGTGTGTCATGGTCGCGTCGTTCGGCACGCCACTCGCGGGGGCGCCGCCGAGCAACATGACGCGCACCGACGTCACGCTCGCCATCGCAGGCAGCGCCAGCGCGATGGCTACGGTCATCACCGTGAAATGCGCGAGCGACCCGAGCACCGCGCGCAACGGACGAACAAGGCGAATCGTCATCTGTTTTTCTCCGGCGTCGATCGACGCGCATAGGCGAACGCGATACTGCAGCAAATGCGATGCCAGCCCCCGGCGAGGGAACGCTATTCCGAGGGCGCAACCGGTGCCGGGCTGCGGGTCAGTGCCGCGCGAAATGGCGCCAGCGCCTTCAGCATCTGCGCGAATACCTTGGGATTGGCGGCGATCACTTCGCCGCCGTAGAGATATCCGTCCTCGCCGCCCAGGTCGCCGATCAATCCGCCGGCTTCCAGGATCAGCAGGCTGCCCGCGGCGATGTCCCAGGGATTGAGCCCGACTTCCCAGAATCCGTCGTAGTAACCCGCGGCGACGTACGCGAGGTCGAGTGCCGCGGCGCCGGGACGGCGCAGCCCCGCGGTCTGCTGCGTCATCACGCGCATCATTTCGATGTAGGTATCGAGGTTGCTGCCGTCGCGAAACGGGAAGCCGGTGCCGACCAGGCAGTCGCGCAGGTGTTGGCGTTTCGATACACGAATGCGCCGGTCGTTGAGAAAGGCGCCCGCGCCGCGCGTGGCGGTGAAGATGTCGCTGCGTACGGGATCAAGGATCACTGCCTGCGTGACCACGCCGCGGTGCTGCAACGCGATCGACACGCAATATTGCGGAAAGCCATGCAGGAAGTTGGTGGTGCCGTCGAGCGGGTCGATGATCCACAGGAATTCGGCCTTGTCGTTGGCGCCTTTGGCCGTGCCTTCCTCGGCGAGGATCGCGTGGTCCGGATAGACGCCGAGGATCGTGTCGACGATTGCCTTTTCCGCGGCACGATCGACTTCGCTGACGAAGTCCTTCGGGCCCTTGACGCTGACGGTCAGCATGTCGAGGTCGCGCGCGCCGCGATTGATGACGGTTGCGGCACGGCGGGCGGCCTTGATGGCCGTCGTGAGCATCGGATGCATGGTCGGATTGTGGCGGGCGCCGTGGCCGGCGGTTGCCGCGTCAAGAGCGATGAAGACCGCGTATTCTAACCGCCGCATGAACGACTCGCCCGCCATGGCTTCGCCACGCATCCGCATCGTCCTGTCGCGCACCAGCCACCCGGGCAACATCGGCGCGGCCGCGCGCGCGATGTGGACGATGGGCTTCGACGCGCTGACGCTCGTGGCGCCGCGGTTCTTTCCCGATCCGGCCGCGGTCGCACGCGCTTCCGGCGCGACCCACGTGCTGGACCAGGCGCGCGTCGTCGACACGCTGGACGAAGCGCTGGCTGGGTCGTCGCTGGTGATCGGGCTGTCGGCGCGGCCGCGCGAATTTGCCGGTCGCGTCGTGAACGTGCGAGAGGCCGCCGCCCTGGCGTTCGCCGTGCGCGACGACACGGATGTCGCCATCGTGTTCGGAACCGAAATGACCGGGCTCACCAACGACGAGCTCGCGCGCTGCGCCGTGGTCGGCGTGATCCCCGCCAATGCGCGCTACGCGTCGCTCAATCTCGCGGCAGCCGTGCAGGTGATGTGCTACGAGCTGCGCCTGGCAGCCGGCGCCGATACCGTCTGGCGCGCGCCACGCTTCGCGCCGGCGTTGCACGACGAGATCGAAGGCTTGCATGCGCACGCTGCGCGGACGCTCACCGACCTGCGCTTCCTCGATCCGCGACTGCCGCGGCGGCTGATGCCGCGCCTGCGCCGCCTGTTCGCGCGCGCCGGACTGGAAAAAGAGGAAATCAACATCCTGCGCGGAATACTCGCGCGCATCGACGAACTGATCGCGCGCAAGTAGGCGTCAATCGCGGCGCGCGCCGCCTTGGCGACATACAATCGCGCCGATCATGTCCTCATCCGATGCCTCACTGCCCGCGTCGATCGCGGCGGACGTGGACGTGGCGCCCGCCGCAGCGAACGCCTGCCGCAACTGCGGCGCCGCGACCACCGGCGATGCGTATTGCCCGCATTGCGGGCAGGAGACCCGCATCGCATTGCCGACCGCGCGGCAATTCCTGCGCGAGGCGGCGGGGCGCTACGTCTCGCTGGACGGGCGGATGTGGCGGACGCTGTACTCGCTGCTGTTTCGCCCGGGGTTCCTGACGCTCGAATATATCGGCGGTCGGCGCCGGCGCTACGTGCGGCCGGGCCGCCTGTTCCTCGTGACTTCCATCCTGGCGTTCGCGGCGATTCATTTCGCGGTGCGCACGCCGCAGGGAATGATCGTTACCGGCGACGACGTGGCCTCGAAGGCGCAGCATGCGATCCCGACGCCGCCCAAGCCTCCGCCGGTCGCGAGCGCATCCGGCAAGAAAAGTGCGAGCACTGACGACCTGGCGACGCTCATTTCCACCGACGACTACCAGTTGTCGATGGATCACGATTTCAACCTGCGGCTGGGCGGCGGCACGTCGGGCAAAATTCCGGGCGCGCTGCGCGAACGCCTGGATCATTTCAACCGGCTGTCGCGCGAGGACAAGGGTGCGCAATTGTTCGCGAACATGGTCCGCTACGGCCCGTACGCCGCGATCGCGCTGCTGCCCGCGTTTGCGCTGCTGCTGATGCTGGTCTATCCGTGGCGAAGCGCGCGCTACCGCGATCGTCCGCGGAAATTCGCCGCACACCTCGTGTTCGCCGCGCACAACCACGCGTTCTCGTTCCTGGTCACGATCATCGCGCTGCTGCTGCCGTCGCAAAGCCTGGCCATGTTCCTGCTGCTGATCGCCGCGGCGATCTACCTGCTGCAATCGATGCGCAATGTCTATGGCGGCGGCTGGACACTGACGCTGCTGCGCGCATTCGTGCTGATGCTCGGCTATGTGGTGATGTTCGCGCTGGTCACGTCCGCGCTGCTGATCGCCGCAGTGGTCGTGCAATGAGCAACGTGGATGTGCTGCATTGGGCAACGTGCCCGCGCTGCAGCGAGCAACGTGCATGCGGCGTTCAGGCTTTGCGGGCCGGCGTCGCGTCCGGCGTTCAGGTCTTGCAAGCCTTGTTGCGATTGGCGGTGAACGTCTCGATGCGGCGCTCGTGGCGCGCGACGCGCTTTTCCAGCGAATCGAGCGCGGCCTTGTAGCGCGCGCAGGTGCTCTTGGTCGCGCAGGACTGGCTCGCCTTGGAGTAGCGGGCCGTCTCGTCCTTCGCGTAGGCCAGCGAATTGCGCTCGCGGTCGAGCTTGCGGCCGGCGGCGATGCACGACTTGTCGGCCCGTGCGGGCGAAGCAGCTGTCTTGGCGGATGGCGCCGGTGTCCGGTCCGTGGACGCTGCAGGCACCGGGACGGGCGCGGCCTGCGCCGGCGACGGTGTGGGGGCGGGTGCCGTTACAGTGGTCTGCGGCTGCGGGGCAGCAGTCTGCGCTTGCGCGACGGCGCCGGCGAGCGTGATCGCCGCGGCGATCGGAATAAGCCAATATCTCAAGGTCGGCCTCCTTGTACGAGCCGGCAAGAATACCAGCGCCCGTCGCAATCGCGCATCCAATAGTTGAGTGATTAACTCGGAAATGCGAGAATTGGCGGCATGTTCGACCGACTGCGCGAAGACATCGGGGTAGTGTTCGACCGCGACCCTGCGGCGCGGACACGTTGGGAAGTGCTCACATGCTATCCGGGCCTGCATGCGCTGGTGTGGCATCGTGCCGTCACCAACCCGTTGTGGCGTTCCGGCCTGCGCTGGTTTCCGCGCTGGCTCGCCCACCTCTCGCGATTCTTCACCGGCATCGAAATCCATCCGGGGGCGACGATCGGGCGCCGGGTGTTCATCGACCATGGCATGGGAATCGTCATCGGTGAAACCGCCGAAATCGGTGATGATTGCACGCTTTATCATGGAGTTACGTTAGGCGGAACGTCATGGAACAAGGGCAAGCGCCACCCCACGCTGATGCCGAACGTGGTGATCGGCGCGGGCGCCAAGATCCTCGGTCCGATCGTCGTCGGCGAGGGCGCCAAGGTCGGATCGAACGCCGTGGTCGTGCGCGACGTTCCCGAAGGCGCCACGGCCGTGGGCATTCCGGCGCGGATCCAGACCCACGAAGACTCGCAGCGGCGCAGCAGCCAGGCCGAGAAAATGGGTTTTTCGGCGTACGCGATCGGCTCGGACATGAACGACCCGCTGGCGCAGGCGATCCACAAACTGCTGGACCATGCGTCGCAGGTCGACGCGCGCTTCGAGCGGCTGGTCGAGCAGTTAAAGCAGGACGGTGTCGAGTGCGGCGACACCAAGGCCGTAGCCGAGGCATTTGATCCCAATCAAATCAACAAGATGCTGGAATGAACCAATTGCCCGATTACTTGACTAATTTATTCGGGAATTGGTAAAATAAGGCATGCGACTCACCACCAAAGGACGGTTTGCGGTCACGGCGATGCTGGACGTCGCGCTTTACGCGGGCGATGCCCCGGTGACGCTCGCCGCGATTTCGGCGCGGCAGAAGATCTCGCTGTCGTATCTGGAGCAACTGTTCGGCAAGTTGCGGCGCAACGGGCTGGTCGACAGCGTCCGCGGGCCGGGCGGCGGCTACCAGCTGGCGCGCACGCCCGACGCGATGACCATCGCCGAGATCATCCGCGCTGTCGACGAGCCTATCGACGCCACGCAATGCGGCGGTCGCGAAAACTGCCACGACGACCGGCGCTGCATGACGCACGAATTGTGGGCGGGCCTCAATGCCCACATCTTTGGATTCCTGCGTGGCGTGACGCTGGCCGACCTGGTCGCCCAGCAGAAACCGCGGCAGACCGACGTGGTGGTGATGAAGGACCACCGCGTCGCAACGGCGCCGACCACGGTCGACGCTGCGTGAACATGAAGCCACTGAAAAACGAACCGACGGGGCCGACGAAGCACATGAGCGACGCAAGGAAGCTACCCATCTATCTCGACTATTCGGCGACCACGCCGGTCGATCCGCGGGTCGCGGAAAAAATGATCCCGTGGCTGACGCAGAATTTCGGCAATCCGGCGTCGCGTTCGCACGCGTTCGGCTGGGAAGCCGAGGCCGCGGTCGAGGAAGCGCGCGAGAACGTCGCCGCCCTCGTCAACTGCGACCCGAAAGAATTGGTCTGGACGTCCGGCGCGACCGAGTCGATCAACCTCGCGCTTAAGGGCGCCGCGCATTTCTACAAGGACAAGGGCAAGCACATCATCACGGTCAAGACCGAGCACAAGGCGACGCTCGACACCGTTCGCGAGCTCGAGCGCGAAGGCTTCGAGGCCACGTATCTCGACGTCGACGACGAAGGCATGGTGTCGCTCGAAGCGTTCAAGGCGGCGTTGCGTCCGGACACGATCCTGGTGTCGGTGATGTTCGTCAACAACGAGATCGGCGTCGTGCAGGACATCGCCGCAATGGGCGAGATCTGCCGCGAGCGGGGCATCGTTTTTCACGTCGATGCGGCGCAAGCGACGGGCAAGGTGCCTGTCGACCTCGCCACGCTGAAAGTGGACCTGATGTCGTTCTCGGCGCACAAGACTTACGGGCCGAAGGGCGTTGGCGCGCTGTTCGTGCGACGCAAGCCGCGGGTTCGAATCGAGGCGCAGATGCACGGCGGCGGCCACGAGCGCGGCATGCGCTCGGGCACGCTGCCCACGCACCAGATCGTCGGCATGGGCGAGGC
>JBEPUI010000024.1:0-43831 GCA_041691615.1 Pseudomonadota bacterium | reverse complement strand
GAAAAGCCTTGCGATTCTTGTGCTTATGCAGGATACTGCACGTACTTTGACGGACGCGGACATCGACCACGCGATGACGAACATCACGCGTGCACTTGCCGATCGCTGCGGCGGCACACTTCGTTAACGCGGATTCTCGCAACCACGAACTTGAGCGCAACCGCAGGATGAACATGACGCTAACAAAAGCGGAACTCGCCGATCTTCTGTTCGAGCAGCTGGGGCTCAACAAGCGCGAAGCGAAGGACATGGTCGAGCGCTTTTTCGAGGAAATCCGGCTTGCGCTCGCGCAAGGTCACACCGTCAAGTTGTCGGGCTTCGGCAATTTCCAGTTGCGCGAAAAGCCGCAGCGTCCGGGCCGCAATCCCAAGACCGGCGAGGAAATCCCGATCACCGCGCGACGCGTCGTGACGTTCCACGCCAGCCAGAAGCTGAAGGCCATGGTCGAAGCCGCGAACCATGCCGGATCCGCGCCCAGCTAAATCCGAATTGCCGCCGATCCCCGCCAAGCGGTATTTCACGATTGGCGAGGTGAGCGAGTTGTGTGCGGTCAAGCCGCACGTGCTGCGCTATTGGGAGCAGGAATTCGCGCAGCTGAAGCCCGTGAAGCGCCGCGGCAACCGGCGCTACTACCAGCATCACGAAGTCCTGCTGATCCGGCGAATCCGCGACCTGCTGTACGAGCAGGGATTCACGATCAACGGCGCGCGCCACCGGCTGGAGTTCGAGACCGCCGAGCCGCGCGCCGCCGCCCGTCCCACGCCGTCGACCACCAGTGTGCCTGCGTCCGCGCCCGCGCCCGGTTCTGTCAATTCTGCCGCGCTGCGGCAGGAGCTCGCGCGCATCCGCAAGCTGCTGGACGACGACGCGGGCTGATCCAGCACTCGCGGGCGACCCATGCGGCGCGCTATAATTCAGGGTTTCGGTCGGGGCGTAGCGCAGCCTGGTAGCGCACCTGCATGGGGTGCAGGGGGTCGGAAGTTCGAATCTTCTCGCCCCGACCACATCCACGAGCCGCGTCGCATCATCGCGACACGGATTGCCCTCCCCGCATCCGCGGGCCGCGCCGGCATTGCCGCGGCGGCCAGCCGGCGCGCGACGGGACACCTCCCCATGCGGTCCGTCAACCGGCGGATGCGTGCGCCGCCGGCCGGCACGGCAACGGGGA
This sequence comes from Pseudomonadota bacterium, assembly GCA_041691615.1. Classification (GTDB taxonomy): domain Bacteria; phylum Pseudomonadota; class Gammaproteobacteria; order Burkholderiales; family Casimicrobiaceae; genus VBCG01. The sequence goes on along the minus strand of JBEPUI010000024.1, from coordinate 42,663 downwards.
TTGCGCCCGCAACGTGTCATGCTGCGCACTTCCACGCGTCGGAAACCCGCACGGCGGATTTCCCTTCGGGTGTTTTGTGGGATACATTATGTTTAAGCAATCAGGTGTTCGGCCCGAGTCTTGCTTACTATCGGGGTCCACCAGACAACTCATCGGAAAAGGCATGAACGCCGCGCCGTCCCGCGCCACTGCCCCCAGCGGAACCATTTCCGAGCTGGCGTTCGCCCGTGCCCAGCGCAACACGGTGATGATCGTCGACGACCTGTTTTCAAGCCGCCTGCTGCTCGCCGAAATCGTCCGCCAGATCGACGGCCGCCTGAACCTCGAATTGTTCGACACGCCGTCGCGCGCACTCGAGTTCGCGCGCAACAACCGCGTCGACATCGTGCTGACCGACTACAAGCTGCCGGAATTCGACGGCATCGAGCTCGTCAAGCAGTTGCGTGCGTTGCCGCATTGCGTCGACGTGCCGATCGTCGTCATCACCGTCGTCGACGATCGCAAGATCCGCTACGATGCGCTCGAAGCGGGCGCCACCGACTTCCTGATCAAGCCGCTAGACGAGCATGAGACCCGCGCGCGCTGCGCCAACCTGCTGGAGCTTCGCCGGCACAAGATCGTGCTGTCCGACCAGGCGCGAGTGCTGCAATACCAGGTCGACAAGTCGGTCTCGGAGATCCACGAGCGCGAGCTCGAAACGCTGGCCAAGCTCGCCAAGGCCGGTGAATTCCGCGACAAGGTCACCGGCAATCACCTGATGCGCATGGCCAAGTATTCGGCGTTGATCGGCCAGCACCTGGGCCTCGGCAACGAGACCGTGCACGTGCTCGAGGTCGCAGCGCCGATGCACGACATCGGCAAGATCGGCATTCCCGACGCCGTGCTGCTGAAGGAAGGCCCGCTGTCCAAAGTCGAAACCGACACGATGAAGGCGCATCCGCGCATCGGCTACGACATCCTCAAGGGCAGTCCGTCGAAATACCTGTCGATGGGGGCGATCATCGCGCTCGGCCACCACGAGAAATTCGATGGCTCCGGTTATCCCAACGGACTGCACGGCGACGACATCCCGCTGGTCGCGCGCGTGGTCTCGGTGGCGGACGTCTTCGACGCGCTGGTCAGCGAGCGTCCGTACAAGAACGCGTGGCCGATCCAGGAAAGCGTCGATTACATGAAGGACCAGCGCGGCAAGCATTTCGATCCGCGCTGCGTCGATGCATTCCTCGCCGACCGCGGCAAGATCCAGGCGGTGCTCGAGGAGTTCGGCGACTGAAGCAGTTCGGCGACCGACCACAAGCGGGTCGCCAGCCACTCGCACCCCCGGCCTCGCTCGTCCTTTGCCCATTCACGCGGGCCGCGCGGCGGCGACGACAGATGCCGCGGCTCTCGGCAAATCAAATCACGGCAGCACCAGGATGTGCACCCGAAACGGCCCGTGCGCGCCGAGCACGATCGTCTGCTCGATGTCGCCGGTTCGCGACGGTCCCGAAATGAAGTTGACCGCGCGTGGCAACTTGCCATGCTCGGCACGCACCAGTGCGAAGGCTTCCTCCATCCCCGACACGATGCGCGACGCGCGCAGCACGGCGACATGCGTGTCCGGCAGCAATGCGGTCGCCGTGGGCGTGGCCGGTGACGTGGTGAACACCAGCGTGCCCGTTTCGGCGATCGCGCAGAATGCGCCGGTGATGCCGAGGCGATCACGTCCCTGCGTCGGCCGCGCCTCGATCGAGAGGCCGGCGCCGTCCCAGTCGAGGCTCGCGAACTCGGGCCAGCACACGCCGAGGCGCGACTTCTGCGCCGCGATGGCGTCGGGCAAGTCGAGGCCGTCGACGTAGCGCGCGACTGCGTGCGGGATTTCCGCCGGCGTCGAGATCGCCTCCACGGTGCTTGCCATGTCGCGCGCGCGATGCATGAAGCGCGCGGCCAGGTCGGCGGGCATCGCCGGCCGTGGTCCGTGCGCATGCGCCGCGACATAATCCTCGGCGGCGCGGGTCCTCGGCGAATCGCCTGGCGCGACCGACAGCGCATCGCGAACGCGCGCCAGGATGTCGCGGCGCGCGCTGGCATTGGTGTCGATGCTCACTTCGTGCCCTTGCGGATGAACTGCGCGACGCGCTCGATGCCCTGGCGGATCGCATCGTTCGACGCCGCGTACGAAAAGCGGATGTGCTGCCCGTCGCCGGGCACGCGCCGACCGAAATGAGTGTCGGCCAGCACCGCGACGCCCGCCTCGTGCAGCAGTCGCTTGCGCAACATCTCCGAATCGGCGCAGCCGGTCATCCGGCAGGCTTCGGTGACGTTCGGCCACGCGTAGAAAGCGCCGCCCGGCGTGCGGCAACCGATGCCCGGCACGTCGTTGAGCAAGCCGACGATCAGGTCGCGGCGTTCGAGGAAGCTCGCGCGCATCGCTTCCGCCGGCGCCTGCGTGCCGCTCACCGCCTCGAGCGCCGCCCATTGCGAAATCTGCGACGCGCAGGAATCGGTGTTGGTGATCCAGCGCGTGAATGCGGGCGCCAGCGCTCGGTTCGCGGCGAAGCCGATCCGCCAGCCGGTCATTGCCCAGGTCTTGGATGCGCCGTCGCTGACGATCGTGCGGTCGCGCAACGCGCCGCGCGTCGCGATCGACTCGAACTTGCCGTCGTAGGCGAGGCGCGAATAGATCTCGTCGGCGTAGATCCACACGTGCGGGTGCGACGCCAGCACCTCGGCGATCGCGTCGAGGTCTGCGCGGCGCAGCAGGCCACCGGTGGGATTGTGCGGCGTGTTGAGGATCAGAAGGCGCGTGCGCGGCGTGATCGCGGCCTCGAGCTCGGACGGGTCGAAGGCGAAATCGCGCGATTCGCGCAGGTAGATCGGCACCGGCACCGCGCCGTTGGCGAGAATCTGCGATTCGTAGATCGGGAAGCCCGGCACGGGATAGATGACCTCGTCCTGCACGCCGAAATCGGTGACCGAGGCGATTGCGTAGGCGATGAACGGCTTGGCGCCGGCACCGACGACGATCTCGTCGGCGGTAAACGTCATCCCTCGGCGCTCGCCCATGTCCTTGGCCGCGGCAGCGCGAAGCTCGTCGATACCCGCCGACGGCGTGTAGCCATGGCGTCCCCCGCGGATCGCGGCGATCGCCGCGTCCTGGATGTTCACCGGTGTCGGAAAATCGGGCTGGCCGATGCAGAACGACACGATGTCCTTGCCGCTCCTGACCAGCGCGTTGACCTCGGCCAGCACGACGAACGCATTTTCGGTGCCGAGCGATTCGGCACGGCGCGACAGCGCGGGGACGATTGCGGCGGGACGATGCGGCGCGTTCATGATCGACGGCTCGATGCGTAGAGTTCGCGAAAGGTGCGCCCTTGCGGTGCCGGCATGTCGCGTCCCTCGGTCCAGCCGCGCCCGAGCGGCAGGCGGCGAATGGCATGCGCCCGGCCGCCCATCAGCCGCAACATTCGCACACCCACGCGCGAAACCGCGCCGTAGAGCCTTGGACGGCGCGCGAGCCACGACCACAACCGGATGCCTGCCCGTTCCTGCCACGAGCGCAATCCGCGCTCGAACGCATGCTCGCGGAGCTTTCGCTGCAGGTCGGGCAGCGGGATGCGCACCGGGCACACGACGCCGCACTGGTTGCACAGCGTCGAGGCCGACGGCAGGTCGCGCGCATTCTCGAGGCCGACATACATCGGCGTCAGGATCGCGCCGATCGGGCCGGGGTAGACCCAGCCGTACGAGTGGCCGCCGACATTCTGGTAGACCGGGCAGTGATTCATGCATGCGCCGCAGCGGATGCAGCGCAGCGCCTCGCTGACGTCGCTCGCCAGCACCGCCGTGCGCCCGCAGTCGACGAGGATGAAGTACATGTGCTCGGCACCGTGGAACTCGCCTTCGCCTTTGGGTCCGGTCAGCACGTCGACGTAATTGGAAATCGATTGCCCGGTCGCCGAGCGCGGCAACAGGCGCATCAAGGTCGCCACGTCCTCGAGCGTCGGCACGATCTTCTCGATGCCGGAAATGGCGACGTGAACCTTCGGCAGCGTGGTCGTCAGCGTCGCATTGCCTTCGTTAGTGACGAGCACCACCGATCCGGATTCGGCCACGAAGAAGTTGCCGCCGGAGATGCCCATGTCGGCGCCGAGGTAGTGTTCGCGCAGCACCCCGCGCGCTTCGAGGCAAAGTGCTGCGATGTCGTCCTTGCGCGCCGTTCCGTGCTGGCGCGCGAACAGCTCGGAGACCTCTTCCTTGGATTTGTGCAGCGCCGGGCCGATGATGTGCGACGGCGGCTCGTAGCCGTTGATCTGCAGGATGTACTCGCCGAGGTCGGTCTCGACGACATTGAGGCCCGCACCCTCGATCGCGTGGTCGAGCGCCGACTCCTCCGACACCATCGACTTCGACTTGATGATCCGCTGCACGCCGTGGCGGAACGCGATCTCCAGCACCAGCTTGTTGACGTCGGCCGGCGTCTCGGCCCACAGCACGGTCGCGCCGCGCGCCGTGGCGTTGCGCTCGAACATCTCGAGCCATACGTCGAGGTTGTCGAGCGCCCGCTGGCGGATGTCGCGCGCCGCGTCGCGGGTGGCGTCGACGTCGTCGAGCTCGGTCAGCGCCTCGCCCCGCTTGGCGACGAACTTGCCCTTGATCTTGGCGAGATTGCGCTGCAGCTCGACGTCGTTGAGCTTGACGTGCGCGCGCTCCTTGAAGTGCATCGACGCGATCTGCATCCCGAGCTCCGTTTCAGGCCGGCTTGCCGGCCAGCACTTCGGCAATGTGCAGCACGCGCGTCGCATGGTCGCCGCGGCGGCGCAGCCGTCCTTCGATGTTGAGCATGCAGCCGACATCGCCCAGCACCACCGCATCGGCGCCGCAGTTGGCTATGTGCTGGCACTTGTTGTCGGCGAGCCGCGTGGAGATTTCGCCGAACTTGATCGAAAACGTGCCACCGAAGCCGCAGCAGGTCTCGGGCTCGGCCATTTCCTTGAGCGAAAGCCCCGCCACGTTGGCGAGCAACGCGCGCGGCTGCGACTTGACGCCCATTTCGCGCAGGCCCGCGCAGCAGTCGTGGTAGGTGACGCTGCCGTCGAATCGCGCACCCACCGCAGGTTGCTTCAGCACGTCCACGAGGAATTGCGTGAGCTCGTAGGTCTTGGCGGCGAGTGTCGCCGCGCGTTGCCGATAGGAGTCGTCGTTGGCGAACAGATCGGCAAAATGGGTGCGGATCATGCCGCTGCAGGATCCCGAAGGCGCGACCAGGTAGTCGCAGCCTTCGAATTCTTCGACCACTTTGCGCGCCAGCAGGATCGCGTCCTTGCGATCACCGGAATTGTAGGCGGGCTGGCCGCAGCAGGTCTGGCTTTCCGGCACGTAGACCGTCGCGCCCGCCGCTTCGAGCAGCTTGATCGCCGCGAATCCGACGCTTGGACGCATCAGGTCGACGAGGCAGGTGACGAAAAATCCGACGCGCATATGAAACCGATCCGCAATGGCCCGCTATTCGCCGGGATCCGGAAGTCCGGATCCAAGATTCGTTCAGAAGTGCGACTGTGTCAATGCGAGCGCACAAAGCCCCATCAGCGGCTGGGGGAGGATTCCCAGCACCAGCAGCGCGAGCCCGTTGGCGGACAACAGCACGCGGGCATCGCCGCGCGAGTCGATCGGCGAGTCGTCGACGGGATCATCGAAGTACATCACCTTGACCACGCGCAGGTAGTAGAACGCGCCGACCAGCGACGCCATCACGGCGACCACCGCAAGCCAGACGAAGCCCTGGTTGACCGCCGCCTCGATGACCGAGAACTTGGCGTAGAAGCCGATCGTCGGCGGCACGCCGGCGAGCGAGAACATCACCAGCAGCATGATGAATGCCCACCACGGCGAACGCTGGTTGAGTCCCTTGAAATCGTCGATGCGGTCGCATTCGAACCCCGAGCGCGACAGCAGCAGCACGACGCCGAACGACGCGACGCTGGTCATCACGTAGGCAACGGTATAGAACATCGCCGCGGAAAACCCGTTGCGGTCGGCGGCCAGGAAACCCATGAGCATGTAGCCCATGTTGGCGATCGTCGAATAGCCCAGCATCCGCTTGATGTTGGTCTGCGAGATCGCGATCACGTTGCCGAGCACCATCGACAGCAGCGACAGCACGATCAGCATCCCCTGCCAGTCGTATTCGACGCCTTTCAGCGCGCCGCCCAGCATGCGCAGCGCAAACGCGAACGCGGCGAGCTTGGGCGCGGTGCCGATCAGCAGCGTGATGGGCGTGGGCGCGCCTTCGTATACGTCCGGAATCCACATGTGATAGGGCACCGCTCCCAGCTTGAAGGCGATCGCCGATACGACGAACACGAGGCCGAATAACAACAGCAGCCGTTTGTCGGATGGCGCCGACAGGCTCGCCTGCGCGACGCGGTCGAGGTCGAGCGAGCCGGTGGCGCCGTAGATCATCGACATCCCGTAGAGCAGCATTCCCGATGCCAGCGCGCCAAGCACGAAATACTTCATCGCGGCCTCGGCGGGGCCGCGCCGGTCGCGGTGCAGCGCCACCAGCGCATACAGCGCCAGCGCCTGCAGCTCGAGCCCGAGATAGAGCGTGAGGAAGCTTCCGGCGGAAATCATCACGATCATGCCGAGCAGCGCGAACAGCACCAGCACGAACGTCTCGCCGGTGAAGATTCCCCGCACCGTGAAGTAGCGGCGGCCGTAGAACATCATCAGCGACACGGCGCCGATGGCCGTGAGCTCCAGCAAGTCACCCATGTTGTCGTCGATCACCATGCCGTTGAAGCCATGCGCGGGATCGGCCCGTACATTGGTAAGGACGATCCAGGCGGTGAGCGCGAGCGCGACCTGCGTCATCCAGTAGCTGATGTGGCGGCGCGACGCCGGCAGGAACAGGTCGACGACGAGAATGAAGCACGCGCCGCAAAGCAGCGTGATTTCGGGCAGCGCGGTGGCGAGGTCGGCCTTGATCGTCATGGGTCTAGAGCTTCGATTGGGCGACGTGCGCGAGAAGGTCCTGCACCGAAACATGCATGACATCGACAAACGGCCGCGGCCACAAGCCCATCGCCAGCACGGCGAAGGCGACCAGCGCGAGCAGCCAGAATTCGCGGCGGGACAGGTCGGAGAGTGCCGCGACCCGGCTGTTCGCGACTGCGCCGAAGATCACGCGCTTGTACATCCACAGCGTGTAGGCCGCACCCAGGATCAGCGTGATCGCGGCGGTGAATCCAAGCCAGAAGTTGGCCTTGACCGCGGCCAGGATCACCATGAACTCGCCGACGAAGCCGGAGGTCGCCGGCAGCCCGGCGTTGGCCATCGCGAACAGCATCGCGAATGCGGCGAACTTCGGCATCGTGTTGACGACACCGCCGTAGTCGGCGATCTGCCGGCTGTGCATCCGGTCATAGAGCACGCCGACGCACAGGAACATCGCCGCCGAGACGAAGCCATGCGAGATCATCTGCACCAGCGCGCCTTCCATGCCCAGCGTGCTGAACAGGAAGAAACCGAGCGTGACGAAGCCCATGTGCGAGATCGACGAGTACGCGATCAGCTTCTTCATGTCGGCCTGCACCAGCGCGACGAAGCCGATGTAGACCACGGCGATCAGCGACAGCGTGATGATGAAACCGGACAGGTAGTGGCTGGCATCCGGCACGATCGGCAGGATGAAGCGCACGAAGCCATACGCGCCGAGCTTCAGCGTGATCGCCGCCAGCACCACCGAGCCGCCGGTGGGCGCCTCGACGTGGGCATCGGGCAGCCACGTGTGCACCGGCCACATCGGCACCTTCACCGAGAACGCCATGAAGAACGCGACGAACAGCAGGATCTGTACGCTCAGCGACAGCGGCAGCTTCTGCCAGTCGACGATCTCGAAGCTCTGCGACGCGTTGTACAGGTAGATCAGCGCGACCAGCATCAGGAACGAGCCAAGCAGCGTGTACAGGAAGAACTTGAGCGCCGCGTAGACGCGGTTGGGACCGCCCCAGATGCCGATGATCAGGTACATCGGGATCAGCATCGCCTCGAAGAACACGTAGAACAGGATGCCGTCGAGCGCCGCGAACGCGCCGTTGACGAGCCCCGACATGATCAGGAACGCCGCCATGTATTGCGCGACGCGCTTTTCGATCACCACCCAGCCTGCCCAGACCACCAGCACGGTGACGAAGCTGTTGAGCAGGATGAACAGCACCGACAGACCGTCCACGCCGAGGTGGTACGAAATGTCGAAGCGCGGTATCCATTCGGTGCGCTCGACGAACTGCATCGCCGAGGTGGTTGTATCGAAGTGCGTGTACAGCGGAACTGTCACCAGGAAGCCCGCAACGGCGCCGATCAGCGCAATCCAGCGCGCCTGCCCGGCGTCGCGGTCGTCGCGGATCACGAGCGTGGCGATGCCCGCGACGATGGGTACGAATATGGCGAGCGACAGATAGGGCATCGCCAGCTTTCGTCAGCGCACGACCCACCATGTCAGCAGCGCGAACACGCCGATGATCATGGTGAATGCGTAGTGATAGACGTAGCCGGACTGCATTCGCCGGATCACCGACGAAATGAAGCCGACCAGGCGAGCGGAACCGTTGACGAAGACGCCGTCGATGATGCGGCGGTCGCCGACCTCGTAGGCGACCTTCCCCACCTCGCGCGTGCCGCCGGCGAAGAACCAGTCGTTGAAGCGGTCGAAATAATACTTGTTGTCGAGCAGCGTGTAGATCGGCCCCGCCATCTTGCGCAGCCGATCGGGAAGCGCCGGGTTGACGATATAGCAGTAGAACGCCGCCGCGATGCCGGCCAGCGCCAGCCAGAACGGCGCGCTGGCGAGGCCGTGCAGGATGAATTCGCCGACGCCGTGCCACTCGCCCTTCAGTTCGCCCATCACCGCATGCGACTCGTTGACGACAATCGAACCGCCGAACCAGTTGCCGAACAGCATCGGCTCGATGTAGACCCAGCCCGCGTAGACCGACGGAATCGCCAGCAGGATCAGCGGAATCGTGATCACCCACGGCGACTCGCGCGGGGGCCCGGCGTGCGCGCCGTGGCCGGCATGCGGATCCGCGAGCGCGTGCGCGGGATCGTGCGTGTCGAAACGCGGCTCGCCATGAAACGCCAGGAACAGCATGCGGAACGAATAGAACGCGGTGACGAAGACGCCGCACATCACCGCGAAGTACGCATACGAGTGGCCCGGGATCTTCGACAGCGCCACCGCCTCGATGATCGCATCCTTCGAAAAGAAGCCGGCGAACGGCGGAATGCCCGCCAGCGCGAGCGAACCGATGATCGTCGTGATCCACGTCACCGGCATGTACTTGCGCAGGCCGCCCATCTTGCGCAGGTCCTGCTCGTGATGCAACGCGATGATCACCGACCCGGCGGCCAGGAACAGCAGCGCCTTGAAGAACGCGTGTGTCATCAGGTGGAAAATCGCCGCCGAGTACGCCGACACGCCGAGCGCCACGGTCATGTAGCCGAGCTGCGACAGCGTCGAGTAGGCGACCACGCGCTTGATGTCGTTCTGCACGATGCCGAGGAAGGCCATGAACAGCGCCGTGGTCGCGCCGATGACGGTGACGAACGACAGTGCGGTGTCGGACAGCTCGAACAGCGGGCTCATCCGCGCCACCATGAAGATGCCGGCGGTGACCATCGTCGCCGCATGGATCAGCGCGGAAATCGGTGTCGGGCCCTCCATCGAGTCGGGCAGCCACACGTGCAGCGGCACCTGCGCGCTCTTACCCATCGCCCCGACGAACAGGCAGATGCAGATGACGCTCATCAGCAGCGGCATGCGTCCGCCGCCCATGTCGAGCGTGGTTGCGGCAAGCGCCCCGGCGCCCGCGAACACCGGCGCGTAGTCGAGCGTACCGAAGAACGCCAGCACCAGGCCGATGCCCAGGATGAAGCCGAAGTCACCGACCCGGTTGGCGAGGAAGGCCTTCAGGTTGGCGTAGATGGCCGTGGGGCGCGTGTACCAGAAGCCGATCAGCAGGTACGACACCAGGCCCACCGCCTCCCAGCCGAAGAACAGCTGCAGGAAATTGTTGGCCATCACTAGCATCAGCATCGAGAACGTGAACAGCGAGATGTACGCGAAGAACCGCGTGTATCCGGGGTCGTCGGCCATGTAGCCGATCGTGTAGACGTGAACCATCAGCGACACGAACGTGACGACCACCATCATCGTCGCCGTCAGCGGATCGACCAGGAAGCCGATCGACAGCTTCAGCGTGCCGGTCTGCAACCACGTGTAGACGTCGCCGTTGAAGAGGTGGCCGGCGGCCACGTCGCGCAGGATCATCATCGACGCCACCATCGCCACCGCCACGCCGGCGATGCACAGCGTGTGCGACAGCACGCGGCCGATCTTGGGACCGAACAGCCCGACCACGATGGCGGCGCCAAGCGGAGCCAGCGGAACGACGAGGTAGAGGGGGTTCATCTGCATCATCCCTTCAGCTCGTCCAGGTCCTCGACGTTGATCGAGCCCACGTTGCGGAACAGCAGCACCAGGATCGCGAGGCCGATTGCCGATTCAGCGGCAGCGACGGTCAGTATGAAGAACACGAACACCTGCCCCGCCATGTCGTTCAGGTAGTACGAGAACGCGATGAAGTTGAGATTCACCGCAAGCAGCATCAGCTCGATCGCCATCAGCAGGATGATGACGTTCTTGCGGTTCAGGAAAATGCCCGCCATGCTGATCGCGAACAGGATCGCGCCCAGTATCAGGTAGTGCGCCAGCGTGGGCGCGGTGAGGAATGACACGTGTTTGTCCGTTTGTTATTGTCACGGCCGCGGCACCCGAGCTCCTCCCCGGTGCGCGGCGCATGCTTATCCGTCAGGTGTCCGGCTTCTCCGATGCCATGCTCACGAGGCGCACTCGATCCTCGCGGCGCACCTTGACCTGTTCCGAGGGGTTCTGGTAGCGCGTTTCCTTGCGCCGCCGCCACGTGAGTGCGATCGCCGCGACGATCGCCACCAGCAGGATCACCGCGGCCAGCTCGAACGGGTAGACGTAATCGACGTACAGCAGCTTGCCCAGCGCGCGCGTGTTGGACGGCTGCGCAACAGCCAGCGACTGGGTCTTGCCGACGCCCCCGCCGATCAGCACCAGCGTCATCTCCAGCAGCACCAGCAAGCCGACGGTGGCGCCCACGGGTATGTAGCTCTTGAAGTTGCTGCGCAGATTGTCGAAGTTGACGTCGAGCATCATCACCACGAACAGGAACAGCACCATCACCGCGCCGACGTAGACCAGCACCAGCACGATCGCCAGGAACTCGGCGTGCAGCAGCAGCCAGATCGCGGCCGCGGTAAAGAAGGCGAGCACGAGCCACAGCGCCGAATGTACCGGGTTACGCGTCGTCACCACGCGCAGTGCGGCGAAAATCAGGATCGCGGCGAAAAAATAGAAGAGCGCGGTCTCGAACATGGTGTGGTCACGTGGCAATCGTCATTCGGCGCGCGCGCAACATCGCGCGAGTCCCGCCGCGTCAGCGATAGCGCGCGTCCTCCGCGCGGTCGGCGGCGATCTGCGCTTCGTGGCGGTCGCCGACCGCGAGCAGCATCTCCTTGGTGTAATAGAGGTCGCCGCGGCGCTCGCCGTGGTATTCGAGGATGCGCGTCTCGACGATCGAGTCGACCGGACACGACTCTTCGCAGAACCCGCAGAATATGCACTTGGTGAGGTCGATGTCGTAGCGCGTGGTGCGCCGCGTGCCGTCGTCGCGCTGGTCGGATTCGATGGTGATCGCCAGTGCCGGGCACACTGCCTCGCACAGCTTGCAGGCGATGCAGCGCTCCTCGCCATTGGGATAGCGGCGCAGCGCATGCAGGCCCCGAAAGCGCGGGCTCTGCGGTGTCTTCTCCTCCGGGAACTGCACGGTGATCTTGCGCGCGAAGAAATACCGGCCGGTGAGCTTCATTCCCCGGAACAGTTCGAGCAGGAGCCAGGTCTTGAAGAAATCGCGGAGGCGTTCGCTCATCGCTCGCTCTTCAATGAAAGAGACCGGCATAGCGCGTCTGCATCATCGCGCCGAGGAACACGATCCACACCAGCGTCACCGGGATGAACACCTTCCAGCCGAGGCGCATGATCTGGTCGTAGCGGTAGCGCGGAAACGTCGCACGGATCCACAGGAAGATGAACAGGATCGCCGCGACCTTGAGGCCGAGCCACAACAGCCCGTCTCCAAAGAGCCACGCCAGCGGACCGTCGTTCAACTGCGGCACCGGCGCCAGCCATCCGCCGAGGAACATGACCGACGCCAGCGCCGAGATCAGGATCATGTTCATGTATTCGGCGAGAAAGAACACCGCGAACGCGACGCCCGAGTACTCCACGTGGAATCCCGCGACGATTTCCGACTCGCCCTCGGCCACGTCGAACGGATGGCGGTTGGTCTCGGCGATTCCCGCGACCAGGTAGACGACGAACAACGGCAGCAGCGGCCAGATGTACCACTGCAACACCCCGCCGGTCTGTCCGGTGACGATGTCCTTGAGGTTGAGGCTGTTGGCCACCATCAGCACGCCGACCAGCGCGAATCCCATCGCGATCTCGTAGCTGACGATCTGCGCCGCCGATCGCATCGCGCCCAGGAACGCGTATTTCGAATTGGACGCCCAGCCGGCGAGAATCACGCCGTAGACGCCGATCGACGTCATCGCCAGCAGGTACAGCAGCCCGGCGTCGATGTTGGCGAAGATCAGGTTGCCGGTCAGCGGAATCACCGCCCACGCCGCGATCGCCGGCGCGATCGACAGCACGGGCGCCACGAAGAACAGGTACTTGCTGGCGCCGGTCGGGAGGATCACTTCCTTGAAAATCAGCTTGAACACGTCGGCGAATGGCTGCAGCAAGCCGAACGGACCGACGCGGTTGGGCCCGATGCGCACCTGCATGTAGCCGATCACCTTGCGCTCGACCAGCGTCAGGTAGGCGACGGCGATGATCAGCGGCACCACAAGGCAGACGATCTTGACGAGCGTCCACACCGGCAGGAATGCCGGTCCGAGCAGGTCGCGTCCGGTCGCGAGCAGCGTGTCCATCACGCGCGCTCCACCGTGACGGCGCCGGTCATGCCTTCGAGATGGCAAGTCGACGGATGCGCGGCCGACACGCCGACGACGCCGGGCGGAATCGCGGGATCGACAATGGCGGTCAGCACCGCCTCGCCGCGGCCCTGCTTGACCTTGACCTGCGATCCCTCGGCGAGTCCGAGGCTCTCGAACAGGCTGCGGTGCATCCGTGCTCGCGGGGCCTTTGCGTCGGCGGTCAATTGCAAAGACGGCGCACGGCGCACGATGGCGTCGCTGAAATAGATCGGCACGTCGGCAACCCGCTCGATGCCGTTGCCCGCCGCGGGCGGCGCGGTGATTTCGACCGCAGTGCGATTGGCGAGCTTCGCGTCGATCGCCTCCTGCGCCGGCATCATCGATGCGCGCACGTCGTCGATGGAGTCCGCCTCGAAGCCCGGAAGCTCGAGCAGCGAGCCCAGCACGCGCAGCACTTTCCACGCCGGCCGCGTCGCGCCGAAGGGCTTGACGACGCCGTTGAATTTCTGCGCGCGGCCCTCGCAATTGATGAAAGTCCCTGCAGTCTCGGTGAACGGCGCGACCGGCAGCAGCACGTCGGCGTAGCTCGCGGCGTGCATGAACGGGCTCAGCACCACGCACAGCTCGGCCTTTTCAAGCGCGGCGCGCGCGGCCAGCGGATTGGCGCAGTCGAACTCGGGCTCGGCGTGCAGGACCAGGTAGGCCTTGCGCGGTTCGGCGAGCATCGCTTGCGCATTCAGCCCCCCGTTTTGCGGACGCGCCTGCGCGAGCTCGGCACCGATGGCGTTGGCCGATTCGGTCAGGCAGCCGAGCTTTCCGCCCAGCATGTCGGCGAGCTGCTGCGCCAGCGCCAACAGCTGCGACGCATCGCGATGCTGTTCGGCGAGGTTGCCGAGCAGGATCGCCGTGTTCTTGCCGCCGCCGAGGGTGTCGGCGATCGCCTGCGCGGGCGCCGATGCTTCGATGTTCGCAAGTGCAGCAGGCATCGTCGCGCCGGATTTCGCGGCACAAGCGACGATGATTTCGGCGAGCACCCGCGGCATTTGCGCCGGTGGCACGATCGCCTTGCCTGCGATCGGCATCAGCCAGTCGTCATCGATCGGATTCACCACGCACACCTTGGTGCCGTGCTTGGCCGCGATACGCAGGCGCTGCGCCAATAGCGGATGGTCCTTGCGCAGGAAGCTGCCAACCACCAGCGCGCGGTCGACCTTGGAGAGCTCGGCGATCGGCATCCCCAGCCAGGCGATGCCGGAGCCCTGGCCGTCGCCGCGGAAATCCGACTGGCGCAACCGATAGTCGATGTTTTCGCTGCCCAAGCCGCGCACCAGCTTGCCGGCAAGCGCCATTTCCTCGGTCGTGGACTGCGGCGACACCAGTGCGCCGATCATGTCGCCGCCGTACTTCTGCGCGATGTCGGACAAGCCGTTGGCGACGAACTCAAGCGCGGTCTGCCAGTCGACGACCTGCCACGTGCTCGTGCCGTCGGCACTGGCGCGGCGGATCATCGGCTCGGCCAGGCGCTCGTCGCAATTGAGCGCCTCGTACGAAAAGCGATCGCGGTCGGAAAGCCAGCACTCGTTGATCGCCTCGTTGTCGAGCGGCAGCACGCGCATCACGCGATCGCCCTTCACCTGCACGATCAGGTTGCTGCCGAGCCCGTCGTGCGGCGACACGCTCTTGCGCCGTGACAACTCCCAGGTGCGCGCCGAGTATCGGAACGGTTTCGAAGTCAGCGCGCCCACGGGGCAGACGTCGATCATGTTGCCGGACAATTCCGAGTCGACGGTCCTGCCGACGAACGCGACGATTTCGGCATGTTCGCCGCGGCCGATCATGCCAAGCTCCATGACCCCGGCGATTTCCTGGCCGAAACGCACGCAACGCGTGCACTGGATGCAGCGTGTCATCTCCTTCGCCGAAATCAGCGGGCCGAGGTACTTCTCGAACACCACCCGCTTGTCCTCTGCGTAGCGCGACGACGAGTTTCCGTATCCGACAGCCAGATCCTGAAGCTGGCACTCGCCGCCCTGGTCGCAGATCGGGCAATCGAGCGGATGGTTGATGAGCAGGAATTCCATCACGCCCTGCTGCGCCTTCTTCGCCTGCTCCGACTGCGTCCACACTTTCATGCCTTCGGTGGCCGGCGTCGCGCAGGCCGGCAGCGGCTTCGGCGCCTTTTCGACCTGCACGAGGCACATCCGGCAGTTGGCGGCGATCGAAAGCTTCTTGTGATAGCAGAAGAACGGCACGTAGATGCCAAGCTTGTTGGCGCCGTCCATGACGGTGCTTCCGTTCGGCAGCTCGACCGGCCTGCCGTCGATTTCGATGTTCAGCATGGCGTGGCGTGCCGCCGGTTCAGTGGTAAGGGGCCACGAGGCAGCGCTTGTGGTCGATGTGGTGCTGGAACTCGTCGCGGAAATGCTTGATGAAACTCTTCACCGGCAGTGCCGCCGCGTCGCCCAGCGCACAGATCGTGCGTCCGGCGATGTTGTCGGCGACCGACACCAGCAGGTCCAGGTCTTCCTGCCGGCCTTCGCCGTGCTCGATGCGGTCGACCATCCGCCACAGCCAGCCGGTACCTTCGCGGCACGGCGTGCATTGCCCGCAGGATTCCTCGAAATAGAAGTACGACAGCCGGAGCAGGCTCTTCACCATGCAGCGCGTCTCGTCCATGCAGATCACCGCACCCGAGCCTAGCATCGAGCCCGCCTTGGCGATCGAGTCGTAGTCCATGTCGGTGGCGAGCATCACGTCGCCGGGCAGCACCGGCATCGACGACCCGCCGGGAATGCAGGCCTTCAGCTTGCGGCCGCCGCGCATGCCGCCGGCCAGCTCAAGCAGCTTGGCGAACGGCGTGCCGAGCTTCACCTCATAGTTGCCGGGTCGCACGACGTCGCCGGTCACCGAGAACAGCTTGGTGCCGCCGTTGTTCGGCCGGCCGAGGTTGAGGAACCACTCGCCGCCGTTGCGCATGATCCACGGCACCGCAGCGAAAGTCTCGGTGTTGTTGATCGTCGTCGGCTTGCCATAGAGCCCATAGCTCGCCGGAAACGGCGGCTTGAAGCGCGGCATGCCCTTCTTGCCTTCGAGCGATTCGAGCAGTGCTGTTTCCTCGCCGCAAATGTATGCGCCGTAGCCGTGGTGGTTCTGCAGGTTGAAACTGAAGCCGCTGCCCAGGATGTTCTCGCCGAGCAGGCCCGCCGCAGACGCTTCGGCCAGCGCTTCCTCGCAGCGTTCGTAGACGTCCCAGATTTCGCCATGCACGTAGTTGTAGCCGCGCGCGCAACCCATCGCGTAGGCGGCGATCGCCATGCCCTCGATCAGGCTGTGCGGGTTGTATCGCATCAGGTCGCGATCCTTGAACGTTCCCGGCTCGCCTTCGTCGGAATTGCAGACGAGATACTTGTCGCCGGGAAACTGCTGCGGCATGAAGCTCCACTTGAGTCCCGTGGGAAAGCCCGCCCCGCCGCGGCCGCGCAATGCCGACTTCTTGACTTCGGCGATCACGTTCGCCGGCGGCGTCTTGTCCGCGAGGATCTTTTTCAGCGCGTCGTACCCGCCGCGCGAGACGTAGTCGGCAAGGCGCCAGTTGCGGCCGTTGAGCCCCGCCATCAGCACCGCGTCGGGACCGTAGTCGAGGAATTCGGAGGGCGCGTTCATGAGTTGGTGTTGTCGGCGGGCGCGGTACGCAGCTGCGCAACCAGCTCGTCCAGGCGTTCGTTGGACATGAAGCTGCACATGCGCTTGTTGTTGACGAGCATCACCGGCGCGTCGCCGCAGGCGCCGAGGCACTCGCCTTCCTTCAACGTGAACGCGCCGTCGGCGGTGGTCTCGTTGAAGCCGATGGCGAGCTTCTGCTTCAGGTAGTCGGCCGCCGCCTCGCCACCGGACAGCGCGCATGGCAGGTTGGTGCACACGGTC
The DNA here is from genome assembly GCA_041691615.1 of Pseudomonadota bacterium. GTDB lineage: Bacteria > Pseudomonadota > Gammaproteobacteria > Burkholderiales > Casimicrobiaceae > VBCG01. The sequence goes on along the minus strand of JBEPUI010000024.1, from coordinate 25,668 downwards.
AGCTTGAACCGGCCGACCGGCCCCAGGTTGTACATCGCGTAGAACGAGGCCACTTCGTAGACCGCGACCGGCGCCATCCCGAGGTAGTGCGCGACCTCGTCCATCGTCGCCGTCGACAGGTAGCCGTGCTGGTCCTGCGCGATCGTCAGCGCCGCCATCACCGCCGATCGCTTTTGCGCCGGCGGATACTTGGCGATCGCATGGTCCATCTTGCGCAACGACTCGGCCGACAGCGTGTCCGCCGGCCGGGGGTCGCTCGCTGGGGCGCCGCTCGGGTGGCCGTTCATCGATCGACCGATCCGAACACGATGTCCTGCGTGCCGATGATCGCGACCACGTCGGCGATCATGTGGCCGCGCGACATCTCGTCGAGTGCCGAAAGATGCACGAAGTCGGGCGCGCGCAGCTTGATCCGGTAGGGCTTGTTGGCGCCATCCGAGATCGCGTACACGCCGAATTCGCCTTTCGGATGCTCGATCGCTGCATAGACTTCGCCAGCCGGCACGTGGATGCCTTCGGTGAACAGCTTGAAGTGGTGGATCAGCTCCTCCATGTTGGTCTTCATCGACTCGCGCGACGGCGGCGCCACCTTGTGGTTGTCGATGATCACCGGCCCGGGATTGGCACGCAGCCATTCGATGCACTGGCGGATGATGCGATTGGACTGGCGCATCTCCTCGACCCGGACCAGGTATCGGTCATAGCAGTCGCCGCCCGCGCCCACCGGGATCTCGAAATCCATCCGGTCGTAGACCTCGTACGGCTGCTTCTTGCGCAGGTCCCACGGCACGCCGGAGCCGCGCAGCATCGGCCCGGTGAAGCCCAGCGCCAGCGCACGCTCCGGGCTCACGACGCCGATGCCGACGGTGCGCTGCTTCCAGATGCGGTTGTCGGTCAGCAGCGTTTCGTAGTCGTCGACGTTGGCGGGAAAGCGCTGCGTGAAATCGTCGATGAAGTCGAGCAGCGAGCCCTGTCGATTCTCGTTCATCGACGCCAGCGTCTTCTCGCTGCGGGTGTGCTGCGCGCGGTACTGCGGCATCACGTCGGGCAGGTCGCGGTAGACGCCGCCCGGGCGGTAGTACGCCGCGTGCATGCGCGCGCCCGATACCGCTTCGTACATGTCGAACAGGTCCTCGCGCTCGCGAAAGCAATAGAGGAATGTGGTCATCGCGCCAACGTCGAGCGAGTGCGCGCCTAGCCACATCAGGTGGTTCATCAGTCGCGTGATCTCGTCGAACATCACGCGAATGTATTGCGCGCGGATCGGCACGCCGATGCCCAGAAGACGCTCGATCGCCAGGCAATAGGCGTGCTCGTTGCACATCATCGACACGTAGTCGAGGCGGTCCATGTAGGGCAGCGACTGGATCCAGGTGCGCGTTTCGGCGAGCTTCTCGGTCGCGCGATGCAACAGGCCGATATGCGGATCGGCGCGTTCGATCACTTCGCCGTCGAGCTCCAGCACCAGGCGCAATACACCATGCGCCGCCGGATGCTGCGGACCAAAGTTGATCGTGTAATTCTTGATCTCGGCCATTGCGACGTCAGCCCTTGGCGAAGCCCGGTTCGTCGGCGTACGCGTTTTCGCGGACGATCCGCGGCGTGACCTCGCGCGGCTCGATCGTCACCGGCTGGTAGATCACGCGGCCCTGTTCCGGATCGAAGCGCATCTCGACGTTGCCGTAGACCGGAAAATCCTTGCGGAATGGATTGCCGACAAAACCATAGTCGGTGAGGATGCGCCGAAGATCGGGATGACCGCTGAACATGATGCCGTAGAGGTCGAATGCCTCGCGCTCGAACCAGTTGGCCGACGGCCAGACATCGACCACGCTGTCGAGCACCGGGAAGTCGTCGTCGGTGGCGAACACCCGCACGCGCAGCCGGTGGTTGTTGGCGAGCGACAGCAGGTGGTAGACGGCGGCGAAGCGCGCATCGGGCCGCGCGCTGCCTGCGAGCACCGAATAATCGACGCCGCACACGTCGATCAGCTGTTCGAAGCGGAATTCGCTGCGGTCGCGAAGCAGCGTCATCGTCGCCTTGAGATCATTGGCGCCAATGACGGCCGTCACTTCGCCGAACGCCGTACTCACGCCGGCAAGACGTTCACCCAGCACCTCGGCGAGGGCAGCGGAAAGCGTTGCGATGCGCGTGGACATCAGCGGGCGATCGTGTTGGTGCGCGAGATCTTGTTCTGCAATTGCAGGATCCCGTAGAGCAGCGCTTCAGCCGTGGGCGGACAGCCGGGGACATAGATGTCGACCGGCACGATCCGGTCGCAGCCGCGCACGACCGAATACGAATAGTGGTAGTACCCGCCGCCATTGGCGCAGGAACCCATCGAGATCACCCAGCGCGGCTCGGGCATCTGCTCGTAGACCTTGCGCAGCGCGGGCGCCATCTTGTTGCACAGCGTGCCGGCGACGATCATCACGTCCGATTGCCGCGGGCTCGGACGAAACACCACGCCGAAGCGGTCCATGTCGTAACGCGCGGCGCCCGCATGCATCATCTCGACCGCGCAGCAGGCGAGGCCGAACGTCATCGGCCACATCGAGCCGTTGCGCGCCCAATTGATGAGGCTGTCGAGCCTCGCGGTGACGAAGCCCTGTTCTAGTACGCCGTCGATGGCCATTTAGGTCGGCGACCCTTCGGCCGCCTCATTGTCCTGTTTGAACATTCGTACAGTTGCGCTGCGCTATTCCCAATCCAGCGCGCCTTTTTTCCACTCGTAGACGAAACCCACGACGAGGATGGCGAGAAAAATCATCATCGAAACGAAACCGAACATGCCGATTTCGCGCAACACCACGGCCCACGGAAACAGGAACGCGATCTCCAGGTCGAACAGGATGAACAGGATCGCCACCAGGTAATAGCGGACGTCGAACTTCATGCGCGCGTCCTCGAACGCCTCGAACCCGCACTCGTACGGCGACAGCTTCGACGGATCGGGCTTCCATGGCGACACCAGCCGCCCGACCGTCAGCATCACCACGCCGACGGCGAGGCCCACGGCGATGAACATCAGGATCGGAAAGTATTGTTCCAGCATGGTGACCAGTGTGCGAGGCGCGCAATTCGCAACGCCTCGTCCCTTGGATTGTTGACTCGCGTCGTCAGGCTTTCGCTTCTGGTTGATTCGACCCCGAAAGGGTATTGCGCGTTCGATGGTGCCGACGGGGAGACTCGAACTCCCACGGCTTTCGCCACTGCCCCCTCAAGACAGCGTGTCTACCAATTCCACCACGTCGGCTTGCCAACTTGTCAGACGGCAATGTTCACTTCGGGACTTCACTCGACTTCGATGGCGCTGGTCCAGCATTGGCGGGCGCGGCCGGTGCTGCGGGCGCGCTCGTCGATTCGGCCGACTTGGAAGGCGTTGCGGTCGAATCGCCCGCTTTGGGCGGCACGCTGCGCGTGTCACCGCCCTTCGGCACGGTCTGCTCGATCGTCGCGCGGTCCATCAGCCCGCCGCCGCCGGCGCGCGCGCGGCCGTGCAACGTGCCGTAGTACGTGAGGCCGATGCTCGACAGAAAGAACACGGCGGCCAACACCGCCGTCGTCCGCGACAGGAAATTCGCCGATCCGGCGGCGCCGAACACGCTGCCCGACGACCCGCTGCCGAACGCGGCGCCCATGTCCGCACCCTTGCCGTGCTGCAGCAGCACGAAGCCGCAGATCGCCGCGGCCACCAGGAGATGCACCATCAACAATGCCGATTCGAGAGGACTCATCTTGCCTTTCCTTCGTTTGCGATCGCGCCCGCGTTCGCGCGCGCGATCGCCTGAAATTCATCCGCATCCAGTGACGCGCCACCCACCAGCGCCCCGTCGATGTCGCGCTCCCCGAACAGCGCCGCGGCATTCGAGGCTTTGACGCTGCCGCCGTACAGCAGCGTGACATCCGCCGCATTTGCCTCGCCGAGGCGCTTGCGCAGCAGCGCATGCACGTCCTGAGCCTCACGCGGCGTCGCCGTGCGGCCGGTGCCGATCGCCCAGACCGGCTCGTAGGCCACCACCATCGCGCCGGCCGCCGCGCCGAGCACCGTCACCACCGCGTCGAGTTGCCGCAGCACGACGTCATGCGTTGCGCCACGCTCGCGCTCGGCAAGTGTTTCACCGACGCACACGATCGGAGTGATTCCCGCCGCCAGCGCCGCCTGTGCCTTCGCCGCGACCTCGGCGTCCGTTTCGTGGTGCCACTGCCGCCGTTCCGAATGCCCGGCCAGAATATATCGGCAACCGAACTCGGCGAGCATCGCCGCCGAGACTTCACCGGTGTAGGCGCCGCTCGCGTGCGCGCTCACGTCCTGCGCGCCCCATGCAATGGCGCTCGCCTGCAACGCCGCCTGCGCCTGAACGAGATACGGGAACGGAACGCACACCGCCATCGTGCCGCGACCGGCCACGCCTTCCGCTTGCTCGTCCGCAAGCCGCGCACCGGTCAAGGCGGCCAAAAGCTTCGCGTTGGCGGCGAGGCTGCCGTTGAGCTTCCAGTTGCCGACGACCATCCGCGACCGCGGCGCAATTGCGTGTTTCAAGCGAAAACCGGCCTCTTGCCCAAAAACCTTGAAATTATACCGTGTTGCGGCAGCCGCCGGAATGGCGGGCTTGCGCTGACCGGGCTGGGACGGGCGCCTAAGCGCCGGCAAGCCGGCGCATCCGCTTGACCAGCGGAGGCAGGAACCACGCGGCGAGCGTCAGCACGCCCAGCGTGGCGGCGACCGGGCGTTCGAAGAACGCCAGCAGGTTGCCGTCGCTCTTGATCATCGACGTCACGAAGTTCTGCTCGAGCATCTCGCCCAGCACGACGCCAAGAATAGCCGGTGCGATCGGAAACCCGTTCTGCTCCATGATGAACGCGATCACACCCGCAGCCAGCATGATGCCTACGTCGAACACCGTGTTGTTGATCGCAAAAGTGCCGACGATGCAGAACAGCAGGATCACTGGCATCAGGATCGTCCGCGGCACCCGGAGGATCTGCTTGGACGCCTTGATGCACGCAAAGCCAAGCGGGATCATCAACAGGTTGGCGACAATGAACAGCAGGTAGACCGCGTAGATGTTCTGCGGATTCTGCGTGAAAAGCGTGGGCCCGGGCGCCATGTTCTTCATGTACAGCACCCCGATCACGATTGCCGTGATCGAATCCCCGGGAATACCGAACACCAGCGCGGGAATCCATGCCCCTGCGAGAGCGCTGTTGTTCGCCGACCCGCTTTCGACGATGCCCTCGACGTGGCCGGTGCCGAATTTCTCGGGCTCCTTGGAGAATTTCTTGCTGACCGCATAGGACATCCACGCGGCGATGTCCGCGCCTGCGCCCGGCAACGCACCGACGAGCGTGCCGAGCACGTTGCCGCGGAAGATCTGCAGCGGGTATTTCTTGGCGAGGCCCCACATGCCGCGAAACACGTTGCCGACGGGCTTCTCGACGATCAGCGCCGCAGGCTGGGTGTCGACGACGAAGCGCAGGATCTCCGAGACCGCGAACATGCCGATCATCATCGGAATGACGCCGATGCCGCCCATCAGATTGATGCTGCCGAAGGTGAAGCGCGGATATCCCGCCGGGTTGTCGAGACCGACGCTCGCCACCAGCAGCCCCAGCATCAGCGACACCACGCCCTTGAGCGGCGCCTCGGAAGTGATCACGATCGCGCAGGACAGTCCCAGCAGGACCAGCCAGAAATACTCGAACGAGCTGAATTTGAGCGCGAAATCGGCAAGCGCCGGCGCCGACACGATCAGCACGACCGTGCCGAACAACCCGCCCAGCGCGCTGAACACGAGGCCCGCGCCGAGCGCGATTTCCGCCTCACCCTTGCGCGTCATCGCATAGGCCTCATCCGTGTAGGCGGCGGATGCCGGCGTCCCCGGCATGCGCAACAGGCAACCGGGGATGTCGCCGGAAAAAATCGCCATCGCGGTGGCGGTGACGATGGCGGCTATCGCGGGGATCGGCGCCATGAAAAAAGTCACCGGCACCAGCAGTGCGGTCGCCATGGTCGCGGTCAGTCCCGGTACCGCGCCGACGAACAGGCCGTAAAGCGACGCCGCCAGCATCACCCAAAGGTTGTACGGCTCGAACACCATGCCGAACGCGGTGATCAAAGCATCCATCGACGCCCGCTCAGAACGCCATGAAATTGAAGAGGCCCCAGGGAAGGGGCACCCTCAGCAGCTTGTAGAAGGCGTACCAGATCACCGCGGTGGCGACGACGGCCGTCACCGCCGCGATACCAGGCCGAACTCGCAGCATCAGGAACAGCGTCAAAAGGATTGCGGTTCCCATGACGAAGAACCCGAGCTTTTCACCGAAAAGGATGTACGCGATCGTTGCGCCGATGACGGTCCAGAAGGCTCCGAGATGGCGCCGCGACCCCACCCAATCCGCGATGTCGATCCAGTGCTGCGTCGCGCGTGCGCGCCACCCACTCCACACCAGGATCGCCGCACATGCGATCAGCGTCATGGCGATCAGCGACGGAAAAACACCGGGACCATATTGCTGGCCGTGGATTGCGGGCAATCCCCGCGCGTAGACGAGTATCGCCGCACCGAGGGCGGCCAGCAGCAGGCCGACAATGGCGTCGTTGAGCTTCATCGCGCGGTGACGCGTCGCTGCGAATGATGAATTGCCGTCGATGCCACTACTTGACCATGCCCAGCGTCTTCATCACCTTGCCCATGTCCGCATCCGACTTCGCCATGAACGTCGCATAGTCGCCTTCGGCCAGCCATTCGGCGCCGAACCCGCGCTGGGTGAGGAAGTCCTGGTACTCCTTGCTGGCGTAGGCTTTTTTCAGCGCGGCGACGAGGCGTGTCTCGATGTCGCTCGAAATGCCCTTGGGCGCGGCAAATCCCCGCCATGCCGCTGTCGTCCAGCCGCTGCCGGTCGCCTCCTTGATCGTCGGCAATTTCGGATAGAGCGCCGGCGCCTTGTCGGCGAATATCGCCAGCGAACGCACCTTGCCGGCATCGATCAGCGAGCGTGCTTCCGGAATCGAGCACGGCACGATGTCGACGCCGCCGGCGATCAGGTCCTGCAATCCCGGCGCGGCGCCGTTGGACGGCACCCATGGAACTGCATTGGGGTCGATCTTCAGGTCGGACAACAAGCCGGCGATGGCAAGCTGCCAGATGCCGCCCTGTCCCGTGCCAGAAGCCTTCAGCTTCCCGGGATTGGCCTTGATTGCCGCGATCACGTCGTTGACGCTCTTGTAGCTCGAGTCGGCGCGAACCTGGAATCCCGCAGGATCGGCATTGACCAGCGCAAGCGGCGTGTAAGACGCGGGCGTGAGTTCGGTAAGCCCTTGCCAGTGCAGCATCGCGATTTCTACGGTGATCAACCCGATCGTGTAGCCATCGGGCGGCGCCTGCGCGATGGCGCTGTGGCCGACGACGCCGTTGCCACCCGTGCGGTTGACGACGTTGACAGGCTGGCCGAGCTCGCGCTCCAGCATCGAGCCGAAGAAACGGGCGACCGCGTCGGTGCCTCCCCCCGCGCCCCACGGGACGATCAGCGTGATCGGCCGCTCCGGATACGCGGCGACTGCGCCATGGCAGAGACAAGCGAGTGCGAACGCGGCAAGCGCGCGATGGATGAACTTCATGACCCCTCCTGTCACGCGAATGCGTGAATGACAAACCGGTTTCGTCTCGCGCATCCGGGCATCGTGGCCTCTGGCGCGAATCTCGGGCCACGATAGCAGCGCGCCCGCAATCTGGTCAAGTGGTAAGGCCAGTGCCTGCAGTTGGGCGGCGCAGCGCGCCACGCGCCGGGTCCCCGTTCGTTGCGAACGCGTCGCAGGTGGTTGCAGGCTCGCTTCGCCGCCGTTACGATCGGGGCGTGGCCGAGGTGACGCGAATCGCATTGACGAACGCCCGGCACGGGGAGAACCATCGATGGGCGAAGAGGCCTCGCAAGCAAAGGGGATCATCGAGCACAGCTATTCGCTGAAAGTTCAGGATGGACGGTGGGGAGTCGCCGCGGCGCCCGAAGATGCGCCGTTGATGGTGCAGAGAGGCGAGGACCCGACGATCGCAGTGATCGCGTTCAAGGGATTCGGCGGCGCGCTCAATCTGTCCCGCTTCGATTTCCTGGCGATCACGGGACTGCTGGCGTACTCGAGGATCCTGTTGCGCGACGACACCCGGACCTGCTACCTCGCAGGATTGCCGCCGTTCGCCGACGACGTCGCCGGCATCGCCGCGCTCGTGCAACAACACCTGCGCGAGCTGGCCCCGCAAAAGACGATTGTCATCGGCCCGTCGGGCGGCAGCCACGCCGCGATCCTGTTCGGCCACCTGATCGGTGCCGACTACGTGCACGCGTTCTCGCCATACGTCAATCTCGATCCCGAGTGGATCGGACAATTCGGCCATCCGGCGGACAGCGAGCGTTTCGCCGACTCGATCGAACGCCTGGCGGACGTGCCGGCAGCATCTCGGCAGTATTACGACTTGCGCAGTGTGCTGCGCGAATGGAACGGCAAGACGGCCTACAGCATCCACGTGTGCGCGAAATCCGCGCCCGATGTCTTCCGTGCGTCGCTGATCGACGGCCTGCCGGGTGTGAGCGTGCACCACCATGGCTGCGGCTCGCACCGAATCGTCACCTGGCTCGCCGGGCGCAAGCAGCTCATTCCACTGCTGCGATCCGAGAACCAGGCGAACGTCGCGGAAATCGTGCGCGGCTATACCGGGGCCCCGCCGTCCTGATCACAGGCACGCGGCGGCGCCGTGACGTGGACGGCGTTTGATGGCGTTCTGGCGCGACGTGACGTGAGCCCCAGCGAATTCATCGCGGCTACACGATCGGCATCGTCGGTCGTATCAAGTTGACGATCGGCGGGGCGCGCGTTACCGGGGCATCGGCTGCGCCTCGCGCGATCGATCGTCTCGAGTCCAGGCGGCGAGCGCCGCAGCCAGCGCGGTCAAGTCGCCCGCAAGTCGCGCGTAGCCTGCGTTGGGAACCAGCGTGGCTTCGTCCATGTACAGGCGACGGTTGACCTCGACCTGCAGGCTGTGGCGCCCCTCGCCCGGACGCCCGTGGTGGCGAACGATCTCGACGCCCTTGTACGGGTCGTTGACGGCCACGCTGTAGCCGCGCTGCGCGAGCCAAGCCCGCAAGAATTGCGTGAACGCCGATGCGCAGGTGCTGCCGTCGCGGTCGCCCAGCACGAAATCCGCGCGCGCGCGACCCGGATCGTCGGCCATCGCATCGCCGACTGCCGGCATCGAGTGGCAATCGAGGTGCCAGACGGTGCCGAACTGCCGGTGGCGCGCATCGACGGCAGCGTCCAGCGCGGCGTGGTACGGGCGCCAATAGGCATCGATCCGGCGGGCGACTTCGGCGACGCCCAGCTTGCGCGCATACATCGGGACGCCGTGGCGCGCGAGGCGCCACACGAGCCCGATGCCCTGTTCGGCCTTGCGCGACAGCACGATCGGATGCGGCCAGCGCTCGGTGTGCGCGAACAGCGCGGGATCGATGTCGTCGGTGCTGCGGTTGGGATCGATGTAGGCGCGCGGGAATGTCGCCTCGACGAGCGTGGCGCCGTGATCCAGCGCCCCCTTCCACAACCGCGCGACGTGCGTGTCCTCGGCTTGCCGCACATCGGCGCGCGGCGGCGCATGGTCGAAATCGTCGGGATAGGTTTCACCGGAATGCGGCGAATCGAGCACCAGCGCGCACGCGGCTCCCCGTGGCGGATGCACGATGACTGCGCCGCCATTCATTGCGGGTTGAGCCAACACGCGCTGGTGCGTCCCGGCGCGATGGTGATCAGCGGCGGCGATTGCACCCGGCAGCGCTCCATCACATGGGGGCAGCGCGGATGGAAATGACACCCTGGAGGCGGGGCGAGCGGCGACGGGATCTCGCCCTTGATCGGCACGAACACGCGCTTCTTGGGCTCAACCTTGCCCACTTCGGCGAGCAACGCCTGCGTATACGGATGATTGGGCGCGCGAAAGATCTCGCGCGTCGGCCCGGTTTCGACGACGCGCCCGAGGTACATGATCACCACGCGGTCGCTGATGTGCTGCACCACGCCCAGGTCGTGGCTGATGAACAGGTACGTGAGGCCGAGGGCTGCGCGAAGGTCGCTGAACAGGTTGAGCACCTGCGCCTGGATCGACACGTCCAGCGCCGCCACTGATTCGTCGCACACCAGGAACTCGGGCTTCACCGCGAGCGCGCGCGCGATGCCGATGCGCGCCCGCTGGCCGCCGGAGAACTGGTGCGGGAAACGCCGCATCAGCGTCGGATCGAGCCCGACCCGGTTCAATTGCAGTCCGACGAATTCGGTCTGCTGACGGCGATGGATGAGGCCATGCGCGAGCGGCGCCTCGCCGACGATGTCGATGACGCGCATCCGCGGATTGAGCGATGCGTACGGGTCCTGGAAGATCATCTGCATGCGCAGCTGCAGTTCGCGCGCCGCCGCCGGCACCAGGTTGTCGATCGGCGCGCCTTTCCACGCGCGCCGCCCCGACGACAGCGGCAACAGGCCGATCGCCAGACGTCCGAGCGTGGACTTGCCGCACCCGGACTCGCCGACCAATCCCACCACTTCGCCGGCGCCGATCGCGAGATCGACGTTGTCCACCGCATGCACGACCTCTTCGCGCATGCCCGCGCCGAAGAGATTGCCAACCTGCATCGCGATGTCGAGCGCCTTGACGAAGCGCTTCGACACGGCAGACAGCTCGAGCAGCGGCGCGTCGTCCGGCATTGCCGTCAGTTGGCGAGCGGGTGGTGGCAGCGCATCCGATGCCCTTCGGTGCTGCGCGGCGCCGGCAGCATCTGCGGCATCGTCTCGCAAATAGCGCTCGCGCGCGCGCAACGGTCGCGAAATGCGCAGCCGGGTGGCAGCGTGAGCAGCGACGGCGTCATGCCCGGGATCTGCCGCAGCCGCTCGCCATGCGGATTGCGCGACGGCACGCTGTCGAGCAACCCCTGCGTATAGGGATGCGCCGGATGCGACAGCACGTCCCACGTCGTCCCCTGCTCGACGATGCGGCCGGCGTACATCACGCACACGCGGTCGGCCAGTCCCGCGATCACCGACAGGTCGTGGGTGATCCAGATCAACGCGGTGCCGAGCTCGCGCGACAGCTTCTGCACCTCGTAGAGGATCTGCCCCTGGATCGTCACGTCGAGCGCCGTGGTCGGCTCGTCGGCGATGATGAGGTCCGGCTTGTTGAGCAGCGCGATCGCGATCGCCACGCGCTGGCGCATGCCGCCCGAGAACTGGTGCGGATACGCGTTGAGCCGCTCGTCCGGCGACGCGATGCCGACGCGCACCAGCGCTTCGCGCGAGCGCCCGAGGGCCTCGCTCGCGCTGACGCGCTCGTGCGCGAGGATCGTCTCGGTCATCTGCCGGTCGATGCGCAGCACCGGGTTCAGCGTCATCATCGGATCCTGGAAGATCATCGCCACGCGGTTGCCGCGCAGCGCGCGCATGGCCTCCGCGGGCAGCGTCGTCAGCTCGCTGCCCGACAGGCGGATGCTGCCGCCGACCACGCGTCCCGGTGGATCAATGAGCCCCATGATCGAATAGCCGGTCATCGACTTGCCCGACCCGGACTCGCCGACCAGGCCCAGCACCTCGCCCGGCGCGACGCTGAAGCTCACGTCGTCGACCGCCTTGACCACGCCGGCGCGAGTGAAGAAATACGTGCGCAGCCCGTCGACTTCGAGCAACGCGCCGCCGGCTGAAAGCGGCTCGCTCACTTAGACAGGCGCGGGTTCAGCACATCGCGCAACTGGTCGGCAACGAGGTTGATGCTGACGATCGTCAGCAGCAGCGCGATGCCGGGGAAGAAGCTGATCCAGTACTTGCCCGACAGCAGGTATTGATAGCCGTTGGCAATCAGCAGTCCGAGCGAAGGCTCGGTGATCGGCAGCCCGAGGCCCAGGAACGACAGCGTCGCCTCGAGCGTGATCGCGGCGGCCACCTGCACGGTAGCGACGACGATCAGGGGCGGCAGGCAGTTGGGCAGCAGGTGGCGGAACACGATGCGCATCGGCGACAGCGCGAGGCAACGTGCCGCCTCGATGTATTCCTTGCGGCGCTCGACCAGCGCCGCGCTGCGTACCGTTCGCGCGTAGTACGCCCACTGCACGGTGACCAGTGCCGCGATCACCTTGCCGACCCCCTGCCCCAGCACGGCGATCAGGATCAGCGCGATCAATATCGACGGAAACGACAGCTGGATGTCGACGACGCGCATGATGAATGTCTCGAGGCGCCCGCCGAAATACGCGGCGATGAGGCCCGTCGACAAGCCGATGATCAGCGCCAGCACGGTGCTCGACACGCCTACCGAGATCGAGATTCGCAGTCCGTAGAAGATCGCGGACAGCATGTCGCGTCCCTGGTCGTCGGTCCCCAGCCAGAACGTGCCGCCGTTGCTCGACGACGCGCCTGGCGGCAGCTTGCCGTCCATCACGTCGATCTGCGCGAGGTCGTACGGATTCTGCGGCGAGATCAGCGGCGCGAAGATCGCCGCCAGCACCAGCACGCACAACAGTGCGAAGCCGAACACCGCGACCGGGTTGGCGAAGAAATCGCTCACCACGCGCCGCCATGGCGACTCGGTGGCGCGCACCGGGACCTCACCGATCGACGCGGTCACTTCGGGCATGTCGCTCATCGATGGTGCGCCGTGGTGCGAAACGTGATCGGCATCGCGCTAGCCCTTGTTTTCCTGCAGCCGCACGCGCGGGTCGAGCGCAGAGTAGACCAGGTCGACGATCAGGTTGATGACGATGAACAGCGTGACGATCACCAGCAGGTAGGCGACGATCACCGGGCGGTCGAGGAAGTTGATCGAATCGACGAGCAGCTTGCCCATTCCGGGCCACGCGAACACGCTCTCGGTGACGATCGCGAACGCGATCAGCGCGCCGAACTGCAGCCCGATCACCGTGACGATCGGGATCAGTATGTTGCGCAGCACGTGCACACCGATCACGCGCGCGTTCGACAGGCCCTTGGCGCGCGCGAACTTGACGTAGTCCTGCATCAGCGCCTCGCGCGTGCCGGCGCGCGTCAGCCGGATCATCAGCGCGACGTTGAACAGCGCGAGGTTGGTCGACGGCAGGATCAGGTGCCGCCAGCCGTCGAGCGTCAGGAACGACACCGGGACGCCCAGCAGCGACACGGTCTCGCCGCGGCCGTTCGACGGCAGCCAGCCGAGCATCACCGAGAACACCATGATCAGCATCAACCCGACCCAGAACGTCGGCAGCGAAAACCCGAGGATCGATCCCGCCATGATCGAGCGGCCGCTCAACGATTCGGGCTTCAATCCCGCCCACAGGCCGAGCGGGATGCCCATGACGATCGCGAACAGCATCGCCACGACCGCCAGCTCGAGGGTCGCCGGCATGCGCTCGAAGATCAACCCCAGTGCGGACGTGCTGTGGACGAACGAGTGGCCCAGGTCGCCGTGCAGCGCGTCGCGCAGGAACACCAGGTATTGCATCCACAGCGGCTTGTCGAGGCCGAGCGATTCGATCGCGCGCTGGCGATCGGCCTGGTCGGCCTGCGGGTTGATCAGGATGTCGATCGGGTTGCCGACCGCATAGACGCCGACGAACACCAGCAGCGACATCACCGCCAGCACGACGACGCTCTGCAGGCTGCGGCGAATGAGGTAGACCAGCACGATTATTTCAGCGGCGGGCCGCCGGCGGGTCGGCCGGCGGCAGGCCCATTGTCGGACAGGCGATGATTACTTGATCGCGTGGAACTGGTAGGCGAGCGTGTACTCGTCGGTGCGCGGCGTGTACTGCACGCCTTTCTTGGTCGCCCATATCGTGAACTGGAAATGCACGGGCATCAGGCCCAGGTCGTCCATCGCGAGCTGCGTCGCGCGCTGCAGCATGACCTTGCGATTGTCGTCGTCGACCTGTTGCAGCGCCTGCTCGATCAGGTAGTCGACCTTGGGATTGCTGTAGCGCCCCCAGTTGACCGCGCCCAGCCCCTTCTTGGCGTCGAACGTCGCGAGCAGCGAGCGCAGCGGCGAGCTCGCTTCGCCGGTCGACGCGCCCCAGCCGACCATGTGGAAGCTGAACTCCTGCTTCGACGCGCGTGCCGAGTACGGCCCCATCGGGGCCGTCTCGACCTTGCAGATGATGCCGATGCGCGACAGCATCTGCGCGACCGCCTGCACGATCTTCTCGTCGTTGACGTAGCGACCCGACGGACCGTGGATCGTCAGGTTGAAGCCATCCGGATACCCGGCCTCGGCCAGTAGCTTCTTCGCGCCATCGGGGTCGTAGGCGTCGGCCTTGAGCGTGGGCACGAAGCCGAACAGGTGATCGGACACCAATTGCCCCGACGGCACCGCCTGGCCTTCCATCACGCGGTCGGCGATCGCCTTGCGGTTGATCGCCTTCGACATCGCGCGCCGCACGCGCAGGTCCAGCAGCGGGTTCTTGGCGAGCGGCTTGCCGTCCTTGCCGGTGATGTAGGGGCTTGACCGATCGAGGAAGTCGAAGTTGAAGTAGATGACGCGATGCGAGATCTTCGACGTCACCGTGAACTTGGGATCGGCCTTGAGCCGCGCGAGGTCGGCCGTGGGCGGCTGCTCGATCGCGTCGACGTCGCCCGACAGCAGCGCCGCGGTGCGCGCGGCCTCGTTCTTGATGATCCGGAACGTGACCTTGGCATACGCCGGCTTGTCGCCCCAGTACTCGTCGTTGCGCGCCAATTCGACACGATCGCCGTTGACGTAGCGGACGAACTTGTATGGGCCGCTGCCGATCGCCGCCTTGCCGGAATTGAAATCCTCGGTGGTGGCGCTGGCAGCGACCTTCTTCGACACGATGTAGATCGTCGACAGGTCGTTGGGCGAAAGCGGGTACGGGGTCGCGTAGTGGATGTGCAGCGTGTACGGGTCGATGACGTCGATCTTGGTGATCGCCTTGGTGTATGCGGTGAACGGTCCCGGGCTGTTGGGGATGTTGGGCACGCGATTGATCGAGAACACGACATCATCCGCGGTGAGCTCGCTGCCGTCGTGGAACTTGACGCCCTTGCGCAGCTTGAACTCCCAGGTCATCGGGTCGATCGTCTTCCAGGACGTCGCGAGCCCCGGGATCATCTTCGAGTCGGGATCCATGCGCACGAGCTTGTCGAAGATGTGCTCGGCGACGTTATTGTTGGGAAACAGGTTGAAGAAATGCGGATCGATCGACGTCACGTCCGCGGCCACGCCGATGCGCAGGTCTTGCGCGGAAGGAGTCGCGGCGATCGCCAAGCTTGCGCAAACAACGAACGCCGACAGGACGCGACGCAGATTCTGCAGCAGCATGGAATGCCTCGATTCGGGATGTGGAAGGGAAACGCCGCGCGGGCCGGGCCTGAAGGCGCCCTTCGCGATGCCCGCAATCTAGCGCGAAATCACCGCGCGTCACAAGCGCGACGCACAGTATGGGCCTGCGGGTAAGCGCGCGCGCGCCAAATCCGGCGCCGAAGCGAACTTCAGTCGCGCCGGCGGCGATTCCACCACGCGCCGATTTCGCCGACCACGCCGCGGCGGAAGGCCAGCACGCAGACCACGAAGATCACGCCCGTGATCACCGGCACCCACTCCGGTCCGAACTGGACACTGCCGATGGTGACGCCGGAGCTCAGGAAGCTTTCGAGGCCAATCAGCATGAACGCGCCGACTACCGGGCCGAAGATCGTCCCCATGCCGCCGAGCAGCACCATCAGCACCACCTCGCCCGACATCGTCCAGTGCACGTCGGTCAGCGACGCGAGCTGGAAGACGATCGCCTTGGTCGACCCGGCGAGCCCGGACAGCGCCGCCGACAGCACGAACGCGAGCTGCTTGTAGCGGTCGGTGTCGTAGCCGAGCGAGATCGCGCGCGGCTCGTTTTCCTTGATCGCCTTCAGCACTTGTCCAAACGGCGAATAGACGACTCTGTAGACGACTAGAAAGCCCACGACGAAGATCACCAGCACCGTGTAGTACATCGCGAGCCCGCGATCGAGGTCGATGACGCCGAACAACAGGCCGCGCGGCACGCTCTGGATTCCGTCCTCGCCGTGCGTGAACGGCGCCTGCAACGCGTAGAAATAGACCATTTGCGCGATCGCAAGCGTGATCATCGCGAAGTAGATCCCCTGGCGGCGAATGGCCACCAACCCGACGGCGACGCCGAGCGCCGTCGATGCGAGCGTGCCCGCGAGAATCGCGAGCTCCGGCGGCCAACCCCAGACCTTGGCGGCATGCGCGCAGATGTAGCCGGCGCTGCCGAGGAACATCGCGTGGCCGAACGACAGCAAACCACCGTAGCCCAGCAACAGGTTGAATGCGCACGCGAACAGCGCGAAGCACAGCGCCTTCATCAGGAACACCGGATAGACACCGATCAGCGGCGCCGCGAACAGTGCCGCGGAGAGCACCGCCACCGCGACCAGCGACGCGCGCGATCCCGTTGGCTTTGACACCTCCCGATCGATTGCCGCGGCCATGCTCAGCGCTCCTTGCCGAACAGGCCGGCCGGCCGGAAGATCAGCACGATCACCATCACGACGAAGACGACGGTGTTGGACGCTTCGGGATAGAAAACCTTGGTGAGACCTTCGACGATGCCGAGGCCGAAGCCCGTGACGATCGCGCCGGCGATCGAGCCCATGCCGCCGATCACCACGACCGCGAACACGACGATGATCAGGTTGGCGCCCATTTGCGGCGCGACCTGGTAGATCGGCGCCGCCATCACTCCGGCCAGCGCTGCCAGCGCGACACCGAAACCGTAGGTGAGCGTCACCATCCGCGGCACATTGACGCCGAACGCCTGCACCAGCGCGGGGTTCTCGGTTGCCGCACGCAGGTAGGCGCCCAGCTTGGTGCGCTCGATGACGAACCACGTCGACACGCACACCACGACCGACGCCAGCACGACCCATGCGCGGTATTTGGGCAGGAACATGAACCCCAGGTTGAACGCGCCCGCGAATTCCTCGGGCAGCCGGTACGGTTGCCCGGAGCTTCCGTAGATGTTGGTGAAAACGCCCTGGAAGATCAGCGCGAGCCCGAATGTCAGCAGTAGCCCATACAAATGGTCGAGCTTGTACAGGCGTGCCAGCATCGTGCGCTCGATGATGATTCCCGTGGCGCCGATGACCAGCGGGACGATCAGCAGCGCCCACCAGTAGCCGACACCCAGCTTGTCGAGCAGCAGGTAGGCGGCGAAGGCGCCCAGCATGAATTGCGCGCCGTGGGTGAAATTGATGATGTTGAGCAGGCCGAAGATCACCGCGAGGCCAAGCGACAGCATCGCGTAGAACGCGCCGTTGATGAGTCCGATCAGCAGTTGGCCGAAAAGCGCTTGCATCGAATTCCGTCGTTGCTACCCGGGATTTGCGATTGCCGCCAGCGTCGCCATTGTCACCATCGCGACCATTGCCGCCACCGCGCTATTGCGAACATCGTCGTTCCCGCGCACGCAAGAACCCAGTGTCGTATTCGCGGACAACACCGGATTCTTGCTCGCGCGGGGACGACGCCTTACTTTCGCGACGCCGGGCCCCGCGTGCGCGGGGATGACGCCTTGCTACGCTCTCGTCACTTCACCAGCGAACAGCCTCCCGCGCTCAGCGGACGAAACGCCTGGTCCGCGGGGATCGTGGCGATAACCTTGTAGTAGTCCCAGGGCGCCTTCGATTCGGACGGCTTCTTGACCTCGACGAGGTATGCCGGGTGGATCCCGCGGCCGTCGATGCGGATCGAACCCTTGCCGAACAGCGGGTCGTCGGTGGGCATTTCCTTCATCTTCGCCACGACCTTCGCCCCATCGGCGTCGCTTTTCAGCGCCTCGACCGCCTTCAGGTAATGCAGCACCGACGCATAGACGCCGGCGTGCACCATTGTCGGATGGATGTCCTTGTTCTGCGGGGCGAAGCGCTTGCTGAACGCGCGGGTCTGGTCGTTCGTGTCCCAATAGAACGTTTCCGTGAACGTCAGGCCCTGCGCGGTTTGCAGGCCCAGCGAATGCACGTCGGTGATGAACACCAGCAGCCCGGCAAGGCTCTGTCCGCCCTTGACGATGCCGAACTCGGCCGCCTGCTTGATCGAGTTGGTCGTGTCGCCGCCGGCGTTGGCAAGCCCGATCACCTTGGCCTTCGACGCCTGCGCCTGCAGCAGGAACGACGAGAAATCCTGGTTGTTGATCGGCACCTTGACGCCACCCAGCACCTTGCCGCCCGCCTTCGTGACGGCCGCGGTGGTGTCGCGCTCGAGGGCCTGCCCGAACGCGTAGTCGGCGGTGATGAAGAACCACGAATCCCCGCCCTTCTTGGTGATCGCCGTTCCGGTGCCGTTCGCGAGCATCCACGTGTCGTAGGTGAAATGCACGGTGTTGGGCGTGCAGGCCGTTCCGGTCAGGTCGGACGAGCCGGGTCCCGAGGCGAGGAACACCTTGTTCTTTTCCTTGGTGATGGCCGCCACCGCCAGCGCCACGCCCGAGTTCGGCACGTCGACGATCGCGTCCACGCCTTCGGCGTCGTACCACCGCCGCGCGATCGCCGATCCGATGTCGGCCTTGTTCTGGTGATCCGCCGACACGATCTCCACCTTGATGCCGCGCTTTTCGATGCCCGAATCCTCGACAGCCATCTTCGCCGCGACGACCGAGCCCGCGCCCGCGAGGTCGGTGTAGAGGCTCGACATGTCCGTCAACACGCCGAGCTTGATCTCGTTGTTGGTCATCTGCGCGCTGGCCGATGCCGCGACGAACATTCCCGCGATTGCGATCGCGAGCAGACTGCGTTTTGCTGCACTCATGAAGCTCCTCCTGGAAGAATGGATTGCTGCCAATTGCGCCCGGTCCGACTCATACGCCTAGATATTTGTGCAACTTGGGCGTGTTCGCGGCGAGCTCCGCGTTGGCGATCATATCGACAATCCGTCCGTGTTCCATGACGTAGTGACGATCGGCCACCAAGGCGGCGAAACGGAAATTCTGCTCCACCAGCAAAATCGTGAAGCGTTGCTTCTTCAACAGGTTGATGGTGTTGCCGATCTGCTGGACGATGACCGGCGCGAGCCCCTCGGTCGGCTCGTCGAGCATCAGGAAGCGCGCGCCCGTGCGCAGGATGCGGCCGATCGCGAGCATCTGCTGCTCCCCGCCCGACAGCTTGGTACCCTGGCTCGCACCGCGCTCGCGAAGGTTGGGAAAGAGCCGATAGATATCGTCGAGCGACAACCCGCCTTCGCGCACCTGCGGCGGCAGCATCAGGTTCTCGACGACGTTGAGGCTCGAGAAAATGCCGCGCTCTTCAGGACACCATGCGATGCCGCGACGGGCAATGCGGTTGGACGCCATGGCGATCGTCTGCGTGCCTTCGAACAGCACCGAGCCTTCGCGGCGCGGCACCACGCCCATGATGGACTTGAGCGTCGTGGTCTTGCCCGCGCCGTTGCGGCCGAGGAGCGTGACCACTTCGCCTTCGCGAACGTCGAAGTCGACGCCATGCAGGATGTGCGACTCGCCGTACCAGGCGTTGAGGCCACGCACCGCCAACATCGGTACCGCGGAAGGACCAGCGATAATTTGCGCTTGCTCAGGCATGGCCGGCCCCAAGGTAGGCCTCGACCACCGCGGGATTCTGCGAGACCGTCGCGTAGTCGCCCTCGGCCAGGATTTCGCCGCGCGCGAGCACGGTGATGTGGTCGGAGAGCGTCGACACCACCGACAGGTTGTGCTCGACCATCAGGACCGTGCGGTCCGCCGCCACCTGCTTGATCAGCGCGGCGATGCGGTCGACATCGTCGTGCGCCATGCCGGCCGTGGGCTCGTCGAGCAGCAGCATTTCCGGATCGAGCGCCAGCGTGGTGGCGATTTCCAGCGCGCGCTTGCGTCCATACGGCAACTCGACCGCCAGCGTTGTTGCGAATCCGGCCAGTCCCACCGCTTCGATCAATTCGCCGGCACGCGCGTCGAGCGCGTAGAGCATCGCTTGCGATCGCCAGAAATCGTACGAATTGCCGCGCTTTCGCTGCAACGCGATGCGCACGTTCTCGAGCACGCTCAAGTGGGGAAACACCGCCGAAATCTGGAACGACCGGACCAGTCCCATGCGCGCGATCGCCGCGGGCCGCGACCCGGTGATCTCCTCGCCGTTGAAAAAGATCTGGCCACGCGTGGGCGTGAGGAAATGGGTGAGGAGGTTGAAGCAGGTGGTCTTGCCCGCGCCATTGGGGCCGATCAACGCGTGGATCGTGCCGCGGCGGATCTTGAGGCTGACGTCCTTGACGGCGATAAAGCCCTTGAACTCCTTGGTCAGCGCGCGGGTCTCGAGGATCGTGTCGGTGGTCACAGGCGTCGCGGCGGGGCCGATAAGCAAACTGATAACGAAACGCGCGCACGGGATGGGGCGCGCGGCGAACGGCCGATTATGGTTGCGGACGCGGCAATTGGCAACGCGCCGCGTCAACCATTCCTGCCGCCGCCGCGCGCCGACGGCCATTGCGGCTTGCGCTTGGCGACGAATGCATCGATGCCTTCGGCCGCGTCCTCGACCAGCAGGTTGCAGGCCATGGCTTCGCCGGCGACTTCGTACGCGCCGGCGAGATCGCGTTCGATCTGCGCGTAGAACGTGCGCTTGCCGAGCGCGATCACCGGCGCGCTGCGTGCGAGGATCGGCGACACCAAGGCCTCGATCGCGCCGTCCAGCTCGCCGATCGGCACCACGCGATTGACAAGTCCCCATGCGAGCGCGGTCGCCGCGTCGATCGGCGCGGCCGTCAACAGCATTTCCATCGTCCGCTTGCGCGACACGTTGCGGCCGACACCTACCGCCGGCGTGCTGCAGAACACCGCGGTGTTGAGCCCCGGCAGCGCGAACGTCGCGTTGTCGGCGGCGACCGCGAGATCGCACATCGACACCAGCTGGCAGCCCGCGGCGGTGGCGATGCCGTGCACGCGGGCGATCGTCGGCTGCGGCAACTCGGTGAGCCTTTGCATCATCCGGTTGCAACGCGCGAACATCGTGCGTTGCCACCCGATGTCACGGTGCGCGCGCATTTCCTTGAGATCGTGTCCTGCTGAAAAGCCCTTGCCGCGCGCGCCGATCACCACCGCGCGGATGGCTTCGTCGACGGCGATCGCGTCGAGTTCCGCGGCAAGCGAATCGATCATCGCGAGCGACAGCGGGTTGTAGCGCTCGCCGCGGTTGAGCCACAGCGTGCAGACTTCGCCCGCCACCTCGCGCGTGACGTGCGGGACAACTGCTGGCTCGACCGGTGCATTCATGACTGTCTCATTCGATGGCGGCCGCCGAGCGCGCCCGCTCGCGCAGCACGAATTTCTGGATCTTGCCGGTCGACGTCTTCGGCAGCTCGCCGAACTCGAACGCCTTGGGCATCTTGAATCCCGCCAAGTGCTTGCGGCAATGCGCCGCGAGCTCTTCTGCGCCGACATTCGCGCCTGGCTTCAACTCGACATACGCGCGTGGCGACTCGCCCCACTTTGGATCGGGCTGCGCCACAACGGCCACCGCGAGCACGGCAGGGTGGCGGTACAGGGCTTCCTCGACCTCGAGCGAGCTCACGTTCTCGCCGCCGGATATGATCACGTCCTTGCTGCGGTCCTTGATCTTGGCATAGCCGTCGGGCTGCATCACGGCCAGGTCGCCGGTGCGAAACCAGCCGCCGGCAAACGCTTCGGCGCTGGCCGCGGGATTGCCGAGGTAACCTTTCATCGTGATGTTGCCGCGAAACATGATCTCGCCGATCGTCTCGCCGTCGGCGGGCACCGGTTGCATCGTCTGCGGATCGCGCACCGACATCGCGTGCTGCATCGTGTACGCGACCCCCTGGCGGCCATTGCGCTCGGTTCGCTCCGCGATGTCCATCGCGTCCCACGACGCCTGCTTGGCACAGACCGCCGCCGGGCCATACGTCTCGGTAAGCCCGTAGACATGCGTGATGTCGAATCCCAGCCGTTCCATGCCCTCGATCATCGACGCCGGCGGCGCCGCGGCTGCGACCAGTCCCGACACCTTGTGGCCGATGCCGCGCTTCACATCATCAGGCGCGTTGATCAGCGCCGAATGCACGATCGGCGCACCGCAATAATGCGTGACGCCATGGTCGCGGATCGCGTCGAAGATGGATTTGGCATCGACCTTGCGCAGGCACACGTTGGTGCCGGCGATCGCCGCCATCGTCCACGGGAAGCACCAGCCGTTGCAGTGGAACATCGGCAGCGTCCACAGGTACACCGAGTGGCGCGGCATTCCCCAGTCGACAACATTGGAAATGGCGTTCAGGTAGGCACCGCGGTGATGGTAGACCACGCCCTTGGGATTGCCGGTGGTGCCCGACGTGTAGTTGAGCGAAATGGAATCCCATTCGTCGGGTGGCATTTGCCACGCGAAATCCGCATCGCCCTGCGCGAGCAGCGCTTCATAGTCGAGGTCGGACAGGCGCTCGCCGTGACCGTCGAACATCGGATCGGCGACGTCGATCACACGCGGCGGCGACGCGAGACCCGCGAGCGCTGCGCGCATCGTGTTCGCGTACTCGGTGTCGGTGACGAGCACCTTGGCCCCCCCGTGGCGCAGCATGAACCCGAGCGCTTCGGCGTCGAGGCGCGTGTTGAGCGTGTTGAGCACCGCGCCGCACATCGGCACGCCGAAATGCATCTCAACCATCGCCGGCGTGTTCGGCAGCATCGCCGCCACCGTGTCGCCGCTCGCCACGCCAAGACGCGAAAGCGCGCTCGCGAGGCGCCGGCAGCGCGTGTACGTGTGGCTCCACGTGTCGCGGCGCGAGCCATGGATGATGGAAATTCCGTCCGGCCACACCGCGGCGGTGCGCGCGATGAATGACAGCGGCGACAATGGCACGTAGTTGGCGGCGTTGCGGGCCAATGCGTCGGCGGGCGATTGAATGGACATTACGCGATGCGGGAAGGAATTCGTCTAAAGGCCCGGCGTTGTGCACCTGTGCAAGCAACCGGAAGCGCGGGTGCCGGTCTTATCGTAGCATCGCCGTTGTGGTGTCGCTTGCCCAAACGCGGCGATTTGGCTAGGCTCGAACACGCACTTTGGCGAGGAAGCGGCATGGGCAACAGGCTATCCAGGATCGTCACCCGCACCGGCGACGGTGGCACAACGGGTTTGGGCGACGGCGCGCGCGTCGCCAAGGATTCGGCGCGCATCGCGGCGATCGGGGACGTCGACGAGCTCAATTCGACGCTGGGCGTGCTGCTCGCCGAATCGCTGCCGCAGCCCGTCGCCCTGTTGTTGACCGACGTGCAGCACGACCTGTTCGACCTGGGCGGTGAGTTGTCGATCCCCGGCCATCGCGCAATTGCCGAGCAGCGCGTCATGGTTCTCGAGTCTGCGGTCGAGGCGTTCAATGCCGGTCTCGCGCCGCTCAAGGAATTCATCCTGCCCGGCGGATCGCGGGCCGCCTCGGTGGCGCATGTCGCGCGCACCGTGTGCCGGCGCGCCGAGCGCAGCGTGGTGTCGCTGGCCGCGACCGGGGAAGTCTCGGGCATTGCCCGGCGCTATCTCAACCGGCTGTCGGACCTGTTGTTCGTGCTGGCGCGCACGCTGAACCACGCCGCCGGTCGCGGCGACGTGCTGTGGCAGTCGCATCGCGTCAAATCCGCGGCGACGGCGGATTCCAGCGCCGCGCTGACGTCCCCGAAACCGCGCCCGCGCGCGTCTGCCAAGGCCGGGCGTGGCTGATCCCACGCCGGCCGCCAACGCCCAGGAAGCCCGGCGAGCGGTGCTGGCCGACCTGCTGGCACGCACGGCGCTCGCCGATGAAAAGGCCTTCGCGCTGCTCTACCGGCACACGTCGTCGCATCTGTTCGGCGTCGCGCTGCGTATTGTCCGGGATCGATCGGTCGCCGAGGAAATCTTGCAGGAAGCGTTCGTCAACGTCTGGCACCACGCCGGCAGCTATGCGGCGGCCCGCAGCCAGCCGCTGACGTGGCTGACGGCTGTGGTGCGCAACCGCTGCCTCGACCACGTGCGCCGGCGCGAACTGGACACGATCACATTGACGCCGGCCGACGATGATGCCCCTGCGATCGACGTTGCTGGCAACGACCCGTCGCCGGCGGACTTGCTGCTGGCTGGCGCCGACGCGCTGGCGGTCCGCGACTGCGTCGAGCGCCTGACGGGCAGCACCCGCCAGGCGATCGCACTGGCATTTTTCCAGGGGCTGTCGCATGCCGAGTTGGCGACGCATCTGCGCGAGCCGCTGGGCACCGTCAAGTCCTGGGTGCGGCGCGGCCTCGAAAAGCTGAAGGGATGCCTGGACGCCCTGGGCGTCGGCGCGTGACCGCATGAATCTCGGACGCGAAGACCGCCAAAGTCGCCTCGACCTGCTCGCCGCCGAGTACGCGCTGGGCACGCTGCCCTGGCGCGCGCGCCGGCGCCTGCAACGCGCCGCGGCGGCCGACGGGACCGTCGCGCGCGCCATCGGCGCGTGGGAACGGCGTCTGTGCGGCTTGGCCATCGCCGTGCCCGCCGTCACCCCCGCCCCGCGCGTCTGGACGGCGATAAGTGCCCGCCTCGGCCTTGGCGCAGCCGGCACCGCGCCGGGCGCCTGGTGGACGCGGATGACTTTCTGGCGCGCATTTGCGCTGGCGAGCTTTGCGGGCCTGCTGGCGCTCGGCGTGGGCAACCTCGTCTCGCGCCAGGAGGCACCAGGCGCCATCGTCGTGGTGCTGGCAGGCCCCGACGCCAAACCCGCGCTGGTGGCCACCGCATCGCCCCGCGAACGGGTGCTGCGCGTGAAGGCGGTCGCACCCATCACCATTGCCGGCGACCGCGCGCTCGAGCTGTGGCTGTTGCCCGCGCAGGGCGATCCGCGGTCGATGGGGGTGGTGCCATCCGCCGGGACCGTGGCGGTGCCGCTCGCCACCGACAGCGGCGACTTCCTCGCCGGCGCGGCCGGCCTCGCGATCACGCTGGAGCCCGCGGGCGGTTCACCCACCGGCAAGCCTACCGGACCGATCCTCTACAGCGGCAAGATCGTGCAGATCTGACGCACTACGCCGGCGAGATCGAGCTGATCCGACGCCATGCACCGGCAACGCCAAGTAGATCTGACCCTCCCCAGCGGCAAGATCGAGCGGGTCGGACGCCGGGTCGTTCCAGGCCGGCCGGCGCATAAAAAAAGCCGGGCCTGTTGGGGTCCGGCCGAAGGCGCTTCCTCTGGGGGAGAGAAAAGCGTGACGCTATCCATCGCCTCGCATGCCGGCGACCCATGCCTGCGCGACGTGCACTCGGCCGTCGTAATCGACGTGCTCGCCCGCAGCGGGGCCGCGGTGCAGCAGCAGCACCAGCAGCGCGCCGGCAATCGCCGCGGTGACCGCCAGCGTGCACAACGTCAACAGGTCGATGCGTCCATCTTTCATCGTTGACCGGCCGCGTCCTTGCGGACCCGTCGGCGTTCTTGATCCTGGATGCTCGACTCGCGCAGCCGCGGATCCACCGGCGGCGCGGGTCGAGGCGTATCGATGTGGAGCTTGCGTGGTGTACCTATACGCCGGCAACGCCCGGGCGACGAAACCGCGCAAAGGGCAACCGAATCGGCAATTCTCGCGATGAACTGCGGCGCGCTGCCGATCGGTCGGCGGGTCAGGAGGCGCTCAGGCGGCGCTCAG
>JBEPUI010000023.1:0-46012 GCA_041691615.1 Pseudomonadota bacterium | reverse complement strand
CAGTCAACCCAGCGTACCCACACCTATCGATTGCCAATTGTTAAAGAGCGGCTGCGCTGACCCCGAAAACGGCAAAAATCCGCGTTTCCGGATTTCAGGCAGCAAAGAGGCGCGATTATACAACGAAAAACGGGTCCGTCAACACCTTTGCTGCGGTGCGACAAAGACCCCGGCGCGATCCGGCGACGCCGGCCCGCCATTAAATCGACTAATCCCTGCCGGGCGTCGGCGACAGCATGAATGCCGTTCCCCGCAACGCCAGGTTGGCATTGTAAGTGGGGTCGCGCGGGATCGATTTCCACCATTTGTCACGAAATCGCGCTTCGTCGGCGCGCATTTGCAGGCTTTCGGGCGAGTGATGACGATAGCCCCGCGACGCGGACTCGCGATGAATCAGTTCGGCATACGGCGTGACGATATTGGTGAGGCCCATCGCCGCCACACGCAGGCACAGGTCGACATCGTTGCAGGCGATCGCCAGCGACTCGTCCATGCCGCCCGCCTCGCGGTAGACCGTCGTCCGCATCGCGGCGCAGGCGGTGATCATCGCGCTCACCGTGTGCACCGACGAAAGCCGGTTGTCGATGCCCGGAAAGCCGCGTGGATATCCGATGTAAGGGCGGTCGGCAACGCCATTGAGCCATAGCACGACACCCGCGTGCTGGATCGTCATGTCCGGGTAGTACAGCATCGCGCCGACCATGCCGATTTCGGGCCGCAACGCGTGCGAGACGAGCTCGCGAAGCCAATCGGCATTCACGGGTTCGATGTCGTTGTTGAGCAGCACGACGATCTCGCCGCGCGCTGACGCGACCCCGGCGTTGCACAGCGCCGCATAGTTGAACGGGCGGTCGTCGCGCAGCACGGTGAAGCGGGCATCGGGCCGAAGGCCGTCGATGATCGCCAGCGCGTCGCGGTCCCGCGTGCCGTTGTCGACGAGCACGACCTGCCAGTTGTCGTATTGCGTGCGGTTGCGCAAACCGTCGACACACCGTCTCAGCAGGTCGGCGCGGTCGCGCACCGGCACGACGATCGTCACCGACGGTAACGGTTCAGGCAGCGGATACCGGATGCGCAGTCCATGCTCGCCGGTTTCGGCGCGTGCACCGACCGACCGCCGCGACAGCGCAGCATCGACGATGCGCAGTTTCGTGCGTTCCCGTTCGGTTGCGCGCGCTTCGCCGCCGCCGTCTGCGGCGCATTCCCGCCAGTGGTAAAGCACGCGCGCCACGTGCGCCACGTTCGCGCGCGGCACGATTTCGACCAGCCGCTGCAGCAACTCGAAGTCCTCCAGGCCCTCGGCATCCGCCGACCAGCCTTGCAACTCTTGCAACCGCGAGCGGCGCAAAACGAGCGGTCGCGACGCGCAATCGGTGGTATTCACCCATTCGCTGTCGAAGTCCGGCTTGAAAAATGGGGATTCGAGCGTGCCGTTCGCACCGATGCGATCGTGGTCGCAATACATCACGTCGGCCGCGGGCTGCGCGATGGCGCGCGCGGCGAACTCGAGCAGCGCATCGGGCTCGAGGCAATCCTGTGGTCGAAGAATCAGGACGAATTCGCCGCCCGCAATGGCCATCGCAGAATTGGCGCGACCGGCGAAGCCCTCATCGCGGACGTCGCCTGGTCCCTCGCGGCGCACCCTCCCAGGACCGTTGGCAACGCGAATGCGAGCATCGCCCGCTGCCAGCGCGGTGGCAGTCGCCCGCCATGGAAACGACGTGGAATCCGACGCGGCGATGCACAGCTCCCAATGCGGATAAGTCTGCGCACGCACCGAGTCGATCGCCTGGGTGACGAACGCGCCCGCCGGCTCGACCACGGGCAACAGGATCGAAAATCGAGGCGGCGACGCCTGCGCTGCAACCTGAACCGTCAATTGCGCGCGACGTGCCGCAAAGCGCGGCGCCTGCGCGGCAAGCCACGCGGCATAGTCGCGATGCAACCCGCGCCCTGCGACCCGGTGGCGCTGCAGCACGCCAAGCAACTCGCCGCTTTGCACGATTCGCGTGCCACGGCGCAAGATTCCGAGCAAGTTGGCGGGACTGGCACCTGCATAGCGCACGTGACGACATAGCACCCGCCATCCCGCGGCGAGCATCGTCAGGTCGAAGTGCTTGTCATCGTCCATCGACGGCCGCAGATTGGCGTTCCCGTGAAACCCCCGCACGGACAGGATATGCCATCCGCCCCTCGAATCGATTCCCCGCGCGTGCAAACATGCGACTACGAGCACGGGGGTGCCGAGTCCTCACGCGCCGGCCTCGGGCTCACGGCGATCGGCGGTCGCGTGAAGCACATCGATGGTCCGCGCCGCGCAGGTGTCCCACGTATAGGCCGCTGCCCGCTCGTAACCCCTGGCGCGGAGATCGTCGACGAGCGCGTCGTCCTCGACGATGCGGGCCATCGCGGCAGCGATCGCATCGATGTCGAGGGGGTCGACCAGCAGCGCCGCACCGCCGGCGAGATCGGGCAGCGACGTGCCCGTGGACGTGACGACCGCGGTGCGCGACGCGAACGCTTCCAGGACCGGCAAGCCGAACCCTTCGTACAACGACGGGAAGACCAGGCCGCGCGCGGCCTGGTAGAGCGCACGCAGCTCCGTATCCGGAACGCGTTCGAGCCAGCGCACGCCGTCGGCCGCATGATCGCGCAGCAGCTCGCGGGTTTCCTCGGCGCGCCATCCGGACTTGCCGACGACGACCAGCTGGCGGCCCTCACGAATGCGTGGCGGCATGCGCAACCACGCCTCGACCAGCCGCGGGATGTTCTTGCGCGGCTGCAGCGTGCCCACCGTCAGCAGGTATCCGGGCGCCAGCGCGTGGCGCCTGCACACGGCGTCGATCCGTCCCTGCGCCTCCGGCACGAACCACGACTCGTCCACGCCGAGCGGCGTGACGGTGATCCGGTCCTCGGCGATCCCGTACTGCTCGACAATCTCCGGCACCATGGCCTGCGAAATCGTCAGCACGCGGTCGGCCCATTGCATTGACATTCGCAGGATCCAGTTCTTGGCCATGCGCATCCGCGGATTGGCCCACTCGGGATGCGACAGGGGTATGGCGTCGAAAACCGTCGCACATACCGGCGTTCGCAGGCGAGGCACGCGGTAATCGGTCGCGAAATAGACGTCTGCGCGCTGTGCGAAGCGCGCCGCTCCGGCAAACGACACACCGGTGACGATCGAAACGGCACTTGCCAATCCCGGCATCGGGCCGAGGTACATCGTTCCCGGCGCAGCAGCGGCCGCTGCCCTCGCCCCCATCACGACAGGGACGACGCTGATGTCGGCACGTGCGGCGAAGCGCCGCCTCAGTTCGCGCGTGTACACGCCGATGCCATCCAGCGAATCGCGCGTTCGCGGATCGATCAGGATCGTTTCCGAGAATCCGATTCGCAGCGTCATGGATTGGGCAACGCGCGCTCGACCATGCTGAACAGACATTTCGCGGACTCCTCCCAGGATATCCACGCGAAAGGCTGCGACGCGCTTGCGGCGGGGTAGTCACCGTCCACCAGGAAGGCCTCCAGCACGGCGGCAATCGAATTCACGCTGAACGGATCGAAGTACACAGCGTGGCCGTCCGCGATTTCACGAAACACCGGAATGTCGCTGACCAGCGCCGGCAACCCGAGCATCAACGCCTCGACCAGCGGCAAGCCGAATCCCTCCGCATAGGACGAATACACCAGCGCGCGCGAATGCCTGAACGCGTAGAGCAACTCGGCGTCGCTCAAATCATGGAAAAATAGCACGGACGCGGCAAGCTGCGGATGCGCGCGCAGTGCCTCGAACACCGGTTCGGCGCCGATGCCGCGCTTGCCCACGAGCAGCAGCGTGGCGGTTACGCCGCGGGAGTGAAGTCGGCCGAGCGCCTCTACGAGCCTGCCCTGGTTCTTGCGAGGATCGAACCAACCGACGTTGAGCAGCACCGGCGTGGGTGATTCGAAGATCTCGCGCAACGCCTTGCGCGGCGCCTCGTTTTCATCGGCGAGGTCCAAGTCGTAGCCCAGGTGAAACCACTCGATCGCCTGTCGCGCGGGAAACGATCCGGTGAGCAGTCCGGCGCGATGGCGCTCAACGTCGGACTTGACCGCCTGCGAAATCGCGAAGATTCGATCGCTGCTGGCGATCGTGGCCGCGAGCCATTCGCGAAAATGATCGACGAATCCGGGTGGCCAGAGATCCGGATGCTGCAGCGGTATCAGGTCGTAGACGATCGCGCAGACGAACGTGCCATTGGCGCGCAACCTGGCGTGCGCTTCGCGCATGTCGACCGCCATTGTCAGATCAATGTGGAAGAGCACGTCGCGCGCGCCGATGTCCACTGCATTGACGCGGTCGCGGCGCGCGCGTGGCGCAAAGCGCGTGGCGTGCCGCGACGCCCGCCGCAACAGCGCCGCGACACCCGGCTCGGTCGAAGGCGCATGCAGCGCGTCACGCAGCGCGCCCTTGGGCACGAACCTGGCGATCGTATCGAGGATGCGGCGGCCGCGGCTGCGACCGAGCTCGCCGCTGCTGTCCTGCGTCACCGAGCGAAAGCGCTCGTCCTCGCCGAGCGGCACTCGATGAAAGACACCGTCGGCGAAGTGCACGGGGACGACGGCAAAGCCCCGCGAAGGCGCCAGGCGGCGAAAATGCCGGACCACGTTGCGTACGACGCGGGGAATGCCCGTGCGATGGTCGAACCGGTAGGTCGATGTGCATTCGAGATAGATGGTGCGCACCGGCACCTTCATCCGCGTCCACCGCCACGCGGCGCCCGTCGCTCGCGCACCCAGCCACGCAGGCGCGACAGAATCCGCCGCGGCCATTGCGCGCGCCGCCTTCGATGCCGGTCTTCGGACGCCGCACGGCGCGTGTCGCTCGCGCGCCAATAGTCGTCGAACACGTTGGGCTGCACGCGAAAATGCCGCAGCAGGTCGGCATCTTCGCGCCGGACATAGAAGCGGTTGAGACCGTCGAACCACGCGAACAGGTAGCCACTGCGCAACAGCATCGGCTCCCATCCTGCGTGCGTGGGCGTGCTCGTCATCGGCGCCGTCGCCTCGATCACCAGCACGCGCGGCCTGTGGCGGGCGAAATCCGCGCCGGCCAGCACCGCGGCTTCGGCGCCTTCCACGTCGATCTTGAGGAAATCGACGACCGCCGGCGCGTGTTCGTCGATCAACTGCCGGAGCGTCACCGCGGCAACGTCGATTTCGCGGCACGCGAAGCCTCGCGCGCGCACGTCCGCGGCGCTGCCCGCATCGAGCGTCGACAAGCCGGTTGGCGTGAAATCGTAGAAACGCAGCCTCGCGACCTTCTCACCAACCGCGACGCCGAGATTGATGTCGCGCGGCCGCGACGCACGGAACTTGTCGATCAGGCCGGGAAGCGGCTCGACGTTGATGCCACGCCAGCCGATATCGTAGAAGTGCTTGGTGACGGAGTCGACGTCCGGGTCGAACGCGCCGACGTCGATGTAGAACCCGTTAGGCGAATGCTCGAACGCGCGCGCCAGCATCACGTCCTCGAGGTTCTGCGCCCACGAGATCACGCTCGCGCGCCGTTGCTCATTGCCCAACCCGGTCCTTGTAGAAGCGGATTGCGTCGTCAACCGGCCCGGCGAAGGCGATCCGATGCGCCTCGAGCACGAGCGCACGCTCGCACAGCCGCGCGACCGCATCGAGGTCATGCGAAACCAGCACCGTGGTCACGCCTTGCCGGTGCAGCTCGCCAATCTTCGCGATGCACTTCTGCTGGAACTTCGCGTCGCCGACGGCCAGCGACTCGTCGACCAGCAGGATCTCGGGCTCGAGGTGCACTGCCACGGCGAACCCTAGTCGCGCCAGCATGCCGCTCGAGTAGACGCGAATGGCCTCGTCGATCGAGTCCTCGAGTTCCGCGAACGCGATGATGTCGGCCGACTTGCGCTTCACTTCGCTGCGGCGCATGCCCAGCAGCACGCCGTTCAGCAGGATGTTGTCGCGACCGCTCAACTCGGGGTGAAACCCGGCGCCCAGCTCGAGCAGCGGCGACACGCGGCCGCGCACCACCACCCGCCCCGTGGTCGGGGCGATCACGCCGGCGATCAGCGCCAGCATCGTGCTCTTGCCCGCACCGTTGCGGCCGATGATCGCCACCGATTCACCACGATCGACCCTGAAGTTGATGTCGTGCAGGCATTCGCGCCGCCCGGCGTGCATGCGGCGCATCGCTTCGCGCGGCTTCAGCAACAGGCCCTTGACGCCGCCGACCAGATGCAGCGCCAGCGAATACGTCTTGCCGACGCCTTCGAAGGCGATGACGCTGCCGGCGCTCACAGTGCTTCCGCGAGCTTCCATTGGACGCGATGGAATATCAGCACGCCTACCGCCATGGACACAGCACCTGCCAGCGCGGCGACGCCGACGGACGACCAGTCGACCACACCTTCGAGGAACAGCGTGCGCCAGGCGACGATCAGCGGCGCGAACGGGTTGAACTGCATCAGCGGCCTGAACATCGGCGGCACCATCTTCGGCTCGTAGATGACCGGCGTCAGGTAGAACAGGACCGTCATCAGCATCGCCAGCAGACGCTCGATGTCGCGGAAGAACACGTTGCACGACGCGATCGCCAGCGAGAACCCGAAGATGATGCATCCCTGCAGCAACATCAGGATGGGAATGCCCCACAGCCACGGCCACGCGGGCGCGCCGCGGTCGAACACGACCATGATCACCGCCAGCACCGGCAGGCACAGCAGGAAATGCAGCCCCTCGGTGAACACCGTCGAGAGGATGATCAGGTAGCGCGGAAAGCGGATCTTCTTGATCAGCGGCGCGTTGGTGACGAAGGCGGCCGGCGACAGCGTCATCGAGCTCGACAGCCATTGCCACGGGAACAGCCCGGACAGCAGGAATACGAAGTAACCTTCGATCCTGACGTTGAGGATCGCCTTGAACGCGATCCAGTAGGTGACTGCGTACACGATGGGATTGAGCAGCGACCACGCATATCCCAGGAACGTGCGCTTGTAGCGGACCTTGATTTCCTTGATCGTCAGCGTGGTCACGAGGTCGCGGTAGTAACCCCACCGCGCGACACGGTTGTCACTCACGGTGGACGCGGGCGAGGTCGGCTTCGACCATCATCGGGATCAGCTTCTCGATGGGCGTCGTCGGCTGCCATCCGAGCACGCGCCGCGCCTTCGACGGGTCGCCTTTCAACAGGTCGACTTCCGCGGGCCGGAACAGCGAAGGGTCGATGACCACGTGCTGCTGGTAGTCGAGCCCGACGCATTCGAATGCGGTGCGGCACATGTCGCGAACGGTGGTCGTCACGCCGGTGGCCACGACGTAATCGTCCGGCTGCGGCTGTTGCAGCATCCGCCACATCGCGTCGACATAGTCGCCGGCGAACCCCCAGTCGCGCCGAGCGTCGATGTTGCCGAGGCGGATCTCCTTCTGCTTGCCGAGCTTGATGCGCGCGACGCCGTCCGTCACCTTGCGCGTCACGAACTCCAGCCCTCGCATCGGCGACTCGTGGTTGAAAAGGATGCCGCAGGACGCGTGCATCCCGTAGCTTTCGCGATAGTTGATCGTGAACCAATGAGCCGCGAGCTTGGCGACGCCGTATGGACTGCGCGGATGGAACGGCGTCGACTCGTTCTGGCGCTCCACCTGCACGAGGCCGAACATCTCGCTGGTCGACGCCTGGTAGAAGCGCGCGGGCGAACCCACGCGGCGCATTGCTTCGAGCAGGTTGAGCGTGCCCATCGCGTTGACCTGTGCCGTGTGCTGGGGCTGGCTCCACGACGTGCCGACGAAGCTCTGCGCCGCGAGATTGTAGATTTCGTCCGGCGCCGCCGCTTCCACCGCGCTGCAGAGCGAACCGGGGTCGGACATGTTGCCGCTCAGGATCTTGACGTCGCCGTCGATGCCCAGTTCGCGCAGGCGCCAGTCCGTCTCGGTGGCGCGTCGCGCCACCAGGCCGGCGACGGCGTAGCCTTTGTCGAGCAGCAGTTTCGACAGGTATGACCCGTCCTGTCCGGTGACCCCGGTGATCAGCGCGCGCTTGCTCATGTGAGGCGATGGGTCGTCATGTTGTGCGGTGACTGGTTGAAGCGGCCCGTATTATCGCATTGCGTGCAGGGCGAACCGGCCCGCTATGACGACACCTTGAAGTCCTCGTAGGTGGCTGCAAGACCGTCGCGCAGGCCGATCGCGGGCCGCCAGCCGAGCGAGCGCATCCGCGTGCTGTCGAGGATCTTGCGCGGCGTGCCGTCGGGCATGCCGGTGTCGTACGCGATCCGGCCTTCGAAACCCACGACATCGGCGATCAGTTCGGCGAGCTCGCGGATCGACAGCTCGATGCCGCTGCCGATGTTCACCAGCGGGCATGCGCGCGGGGCGACCAGTGCCGCGTGCTGCTCGTCAGGCAACGTCGCAAGCAGCACCAGCGCACGCGCCAGGTCATCGGCATGCAGGAATTCGCGCAGCGCATTGCCGGTGCCCCACACCTCGAGTTGCGCAGCGCCGCCCCCGCGCGCCTCGTGCGCCTTGCGCAACAACGCGGGCAGCACATGCGCCGTGGCGAGCTCGTAGTTGTCGCCCGGCCCGTACAGGTTGGTCGGCATCGCCGCCAGCCAGCGATGACCGAACTGGCGGTTGTAAGACCAGCACATTTCCACGCCTGCGATCTTGGCGATCGCGTAAGGACGGTTGGTGGCTTCCAGGGAGCCAGTCAGCAGTGCCTCTTCGACGATCGGCTGCGCGGCATCCCGCGGGTAGATGCACGAGCTGCCCAGGAACACGATCCGGTCCACCTGCGCCTCGTGCGCGGCACGGAAAACGTTCATTTGAACCGCGAGGTTGTCCATCAGGAAGTCCGCGGGCAGTGCATCGTTCGCGGCAATGCCCCCGACCATCGCCGCCGCGACGAAGACCACGGACGGCCGTTCACGCGCAATGAAATCACGCGTCGGCGCGAAGAGTGTCAAGTCGAGCTCTGCGCGCGAGCGCACGATAACGTTGTCGAAACCTTGGCGTGCGAGCTGCCGGCAGATGGCGCTGCCCGCCAGGCCGCGGTGGCCGGCAACGTAGATCGGCGTCGACTTTCGCATGCGCATGGCGGCGCGTCAGCGCCGTGACAGGCCGGCCATCGCGCCGACGCGCGTGGCGATCTTGCGCATCATCGGCCTGCCGACACGGCCGTTCCAGCGCAGCGCGGCGTAGAGCATGCCGGCGGCCCGGCAAACGCGATGCAGGTTCGGAAATCGCGCGCCGTCGATCCACTTGCCCGCCAGCGCATCGCCGAAATTGAACAGCCACAGGTCCGGCGTCGCGCCGAGGCGCGAATGCATCATCGCGTTGATCTCCGCATGCACCCGGACACGCGACCCGAGCGACTTGTTCGTCGGGTACATGCGCGACGCCGCGAGCCTGGCCGGCAGATGGCGGAACTTGAGGCCGCGGTCGGCGAGTCGCAGCCAGTACTCGTAGTCCATGCAGTAGTGAAGGCGCTCGTCGAGCAAGCCCGCGACCGCCGTGACGCGCCGGCGAAAAAACAGCGCAGGCTGGCAGATGAAACAGACTTCGGCGAGCCGTCGCGGGTCCCAGTCTTCGGTAGCGTAACGCTGATAGGTGACGCCGCCGATGTCGACCAGGTCGGCCGTGCCGTAGATGACGTCGACGCTGTCGTCGGCGGCAAAGGCCTCCGCCACCGCCGCGAACGCGCCGGGATAGTAGTAGTCATCCGAATTGAGCCACCCGACGATCTCCCCGCCGGTCGCCCGGATTCCCTGGTTCACGGCGTCCGCCTGTCCGCCGTCGCGCCGGGACACCCACCGCACCTCCGGACCGCATCGCTGCAGGATCTCGAGCGTGCCGTCGGTGCTGCCGCCATCGAAGACCACGTGCTCGACGTCGCAGCCGCGCTGGATATGCACGCTTTCCAGGCACCGCCCCAGAAATCGCGCCTGGTTGAGCGACGGCGTGACCACGCTGATTTGCATCGGTTGGTTTCCCCGGCATTGGGATTGTGGCGGCGCGCCCGCTCGCGCGCCCCTCGCCTTGCGCGATGCATTCGCGAGGAATCCCCCTCCCCGGATTGGTATTATCGCCTGCGCTCCCGCTATTCGCGATTTTCCGCCTTGTCCACCCAGCCCGCACGCATTGCCGTCGTCCACGACTGGCTCGACACCTGGCGGGGTGGCGAGAACGTGCTCGCCGCCGTACTCGACCTCTACCCGAGCGCCGACTTGTTCGCGCTGGTCGACTTCCTGCCAGACTCATTGCGGGCGCGCATCGGCGGGCGGCGGGCGACGACGTCGTTCCTGCAGCACATTCCCGGCGCGCGCGCGCATTTCCGCAAGTTGCTGCCGCTGTTTCCGCGCGCGATCGCCTCGCTCGATGTGTCGTCCTACGACACGATCATCTCCATTTCGCACGCGGTCGCCAAGGGGGTTCGCGTTCGCGAGGGCCAGCGCCACCTTTGCTATTGCCTGACGCCGATGCGCTACGCATGGGACCTGCGCGAGCAATATTTTCCACCCGGCTCGGGTGCGGCGCGATTGAGGCCGGTCGCCAACCGGGTGCTCGACCGCCTGCGCGATTGGGACCGCGAGGCAAGTCGTGGCGTCGACGAATTCGCCGCCATCTCCAATTTCATCGCACAGCGCATCGCGCGCGCGTACGGGCGCCCGGCGCAGGTCGTCTATCCGCCCGTCGACACCGCGTTCTTCCGGCCGGGCGAACTGCGACCGACGCGCGACTATCATTTCACCGCATCGCGATGGGTCGCCTACAAGCGCATCGATGCCATCGTCGGCGCGTTCGCGCAAATGCCTTCGCGGCGGTTGGTGGTTGCAGGCGACGGACCGGATGCCGCGCGCGTGCGCGCGCTGGCCGGACCGAATGTGCAATTCGTCGGTGAAGTGCCGCGCGAGCGGTTGCGCGAGCTGATGCGCAATGCGCAAAGCTTCCTGTTTGCCGCCGAGGAGGACTTCGGCATCGTGCCGCTGGAAGCGCAGGCCTGTGCGACGCCGGTCATTGCCTATGCGCGCGGCGGCGCGCTCGAAACGATCGTGGCGGACGGTCCGCATTCGACCGGGGTGTTTTTCGACGCACAGACGCCCGCCGCCATCGCTGATGCGGTGGCGGCGCTCGAAGCCGCCGCCGCCCGTATCGACGGCGCCGAGTGCCGTCGCAACGCCGAGCGCTTCGGCCTGCAGCGGTTCAGGCGCGAATTCGTCGCTTTCACCGGCATTCCCGCGGACGGGAGCACCGCCGGCACGCGATAATCGCGGCATGGCAAGACCCCTGCTCAAACCGCACGCGACGATGTTCGGCGCGGTCCTGCGCGTGCTCGACCCTGCATGTTCCGCCGTGGCCGGCGTGATCGCGTTCGTGCTGTACCGACCGGCCGGCGCCTCCTCCGAGCACTACGCGGCGATGCTGCTCGCCGGCGCGCTCGCGATCGCCGTGATATTCCCCGCCTTCCGCCTTTATGCAACTTATCGAGGCGCGAGCCTCGCCGACGAGCTGCGAGACCTCACGTTCGCGTGGATGCTGCTCGCGGCCATCGTCGCGGCCGGGCTGTTCGCCACCAAGACCGGCGCCACTTTTTCACGCGCCTGGGTGAGCCTGTGGCTCGCCAGCGGGTTCGTTCTGGCCGCGTGCTTTCGTGTCGGCGCGCGCATCGTTTTGCGGCGGCTGCGCCGCCGCGGCCGCAACTTGCGCCACATCGCCATCGTCGGCGCGGGCGATCTCGGTGAACGGGTGGCGCTGGGACTCGCCGCGGCTCCGTGGACCGGATTGAACGTCATCGGGTTTTACGACGACGATCCCGCCAAGCGCGATGCACGGGTCGCCGGCAAGCCCGTGTTCGGGGCCGCCGGATCGCTGGCGCAGGATGTCGATGCACGCGGCATCGACCAGGTCTGGATAGCGCTGCCGTTGCGCGCCGAAGAGCGCGTGCGTACCGTGCTCGACCTGTTGCGCAACAGCGCCGTCGAAATCCGCTTCGTCCCCGACATTTTCGGCTTCCACCTGCTCAATCACTCGATCACCGAAGTGGCGGGACTGCCGGTGCTGTCGCTGACCGCGACGCCGATGGCGGGGTTCTCGCGCGTCGCGAAGGCGATCGAAGACGTGGTGCTCGGCGCTGCCTGTTTCGTCGTCGCGTTGCCGCTGATGGCGCTCATCGCGATCGGCATCAAGCTGTCGTCGCCGGGACCGGTGCTCTACCGCCAGGCCAGGGTCACCTGGAACGGCGCGCAATTCTCGATGCTCAAGTTCCGCACGATGCCGGTGAGCGCCGAGGAGGGATCGGGTGCGGTGTGGTCGCGGCACGACGAGGCCCGTGCGACGGCATTCGGCACGCTGTTGCGGCGCGCGAGCCTCGACGAATTGCCACAGCTCATCAATGTGCTGCGGGGCGAGATGTCGCTGGTAGGCCCGCGGCCAGAGCGGCCCGAATTCGTCGCGCAATTCCGCGCCGAGATCCCCGGCTACATGCAAAAGCACCTGGTCAAGGCCGGCATCACGGGCTGGGCGCAAGTGAACGACCTGCGCGGCGACAGCGATCTCGCGCGGCGAATACAATACGACCTTTACTACATCGACCACTGGTCGGTGTGGTTCGACTTGCGAATCCTGGCCCTCACGCTTTGGCACATCCTGACGAGCCGCAACGCGCACTGAACGAGCCTGCGGCATCGCGCTTCGGCCACGACATCATCGTCGCGGCAATCGCCGGCTTCGGCGCATTCGCGATGCTGTTCGCGATCTACCTCGCGATCGTCGTACCCGGCAAGTGGCTGTCCGGTGTATCCGAACGGGTATGGCCGGCGAGCGACCTGGTGCTGGCCGGCGGTACAGGAGCGGTCCATGGCGGCGCGCTGGTGGTGTCGGCACCCGATGCGACCGGGACCACGCTGGTCACGCTGACGACGGATATTCGCAGCGCCGATTTCCTCGGCGTCGAATGGGACATCAAGGGATTGCCCGATGGCGCCGACGTGCGGCTGCTGTGGAAGTCGGACGTCGCGACCCGCCGCACCAATCTCGCCAACGGCGTCGTCGAGGCCGGCGGGCTGCGCACGTTCGTGCTGGCGCGCGATCCGTCCTGGATCGGCCACATCAACGGTCTCGCGCTCGCCATTCGCACGCCGCTGGCGGCGCCGATATCGATCGAGCGCGTTGTCGCAAGGCCGCTTGGCGCGCTGGGAATCATGCGTGACCGTTTGCGCGAGTGGACGGCGTTCGAGGGCTTCAACGGCACGTCGATCAACACGCTGACCGGCGGCGCCGATGCGCAGGACCTGCCGCTGCCGCCGTTCGTCGCCGCGGGTGTGGCCCTCGCCGCGCTGCTGCTGATCGGCCTCGCGCGCATCGCGCCCCGCGTCTATGCGATCGGCGCCGCGTGCACGATCGCCGGGCTGTTCGTCGCCGGATGGTTCGTCGTCGATGCACGCTGGGCGTGGAACCTTGCGCATCAAACGCGCGCCACCTGGGGCACCTATGCCGGCAAGACGCTTGCGGAAAAGCACCTCGCAGCCGAAGACGGCGAACTGTTCGCGTTCATCGAGAAGGCACGCGCGCTGATGCCCGCCACGCCCGTGCGCGTGTTCGTCGCGGCAGGCGAGCACTATTTTCGCGGTCGCGCCGCGTATCACCTCTACCCGCACAACGTGCAGTTCGAGGCGTTTCGCGACACGGTCGCCCCGGCGTCGTGGATGAAGCCCGGCGACTGGATGCTCGTCTATCATCGCCGCGGCGTGCAGTACGACGCGTCCAGGAAATTGCTGCGCTGGGATGACGGGCCGCCAATCAGCGCCGAGCTGAAGCTGATCGAGCCGCCAGGTGCCGCGTTGTTCCTGATCCAATGAACGCGCTCGGCATCCTGATGGTGCTGGTCGCCTGGTGCGGCGTCTGGCTGATGGGCACCTCGCTGGTGCTGGCGATGCGCACGCCCCGGGCATGGGACGCGCCGGGCGAAGCCGCCTGGACCAAGGGCGCGGGCTTCCTGCTCGGCGCATTCGTACTCACGCTGTGGATGCGCGCGTTGTCGGCGATCGGCATTGCATTCGGCATCCTTTCGATTGCCCTGCCGCTGCTGCTGCTGACCGCGGCCGCGCTATGGATCGCGCGTCGGCGCGGCAGCCTCGCGTGGGATGCACTGCGCTCGACGATCGTCGAAGCATTTTGCGCGCGCGAGCTCGACGGCTGGCGGCGCTACGCGTGGCTCGCGATCATCGCCTGGCTGGCGCTGCGCCTCGCGATGCTGCTCGTCGACGTCACGCTGCAGCCGCTCTACCCGTGGGACGCGTGGATCCAATGGGCGACCAAGGCGCGCGTCTGGTTCGAGCTGAAGCACATCGTGCCGTTCGTCGACCTCGATCGCTGGGTGGCCGCGCAGGGTGCGTTCTACACCGACTCGTCGCCCAATTATCCATCGACCGTCCCCCTGTGGCAGGTGTTTTCCTGCATCGTGCTCGGACGCTTCGACGACGTGCTGATGAACCTGCCGTGGTGGATGCTGGGGCTCGCCTTTCCCATCGCCTTCTACGGCGCGCTGCGGCGCATGGGCTTCGCAGCGCTCGCAGCGCTCGCGGGCGCGGCGATCATCGTCACACTGCCGCTGGTGGACGTGCACGTCGCGCTCGCCGGCTATGCGGACCTGCCAATGGCCGCGTATTTCACGCTGGCCGCGCTGGCGCTGCTCGCCGCACTCGAAACGCGCGACCGCGGCGACTGGATGCTGGCACTGCTGTTCGCGATCGCGTGCCCGATGATCAAGAACCCCGGCATCGTCTGGCTGCTGACGCTTGCCGTCCCCGTCGTGGTCGCGCTGATGCCGCGCATCGGCGTCAAGGTCGCGCTCGCAGGATTCGCGGTGGCACTGGTGGCGCTGCTGGTGCTCGCCCAGGTGTCGCCAACGGTGATGGGCTATCGCCTCCACCTCGAGTTCTCGCCGCCGTGGGGCGCCTTGTTCGACAGCCTGTTCATGCTCGGCAGCTGGAACATCCTCTGGTATGGCGTCGTCGCGGGCGCCGCGTTCGGCGCCCGCGATTGGCTCGCGCCGCGCATCGCTCCGCTGACGATGCTGGTCGCCGCCGGCGTGCTGTTCCTGTTCGTGGTGTTCGCCTTCACCAACGCCCGCGCCTGGGTGGAAACGCAGACGACGATCAACCGCGCGGTGCTGCACCTCGCGCCGCTGATCGTCGCATGGACGATGGTGACGTTCCGCGCGTGGTCGCTGCGGCGCGATGCGCATGCAACCGTCGCCGCTCACGACCTCGCCGGCGCCGCCGGATGACAACGGATTCGCCGCCATGATCGATCTTGCCGACGTCACGCTGCTCGCCGCCGACACGGCCAACCACGCGCTCGCGTTGCGCGCGCTGCAACGATCGATGGCGGGCATTCGCTTCGGCCGCGCGATGCTGCTGACCGACGCGATTCCAGCCGAGGTCGCGGTTCCATCCGGCATCGACGTTCTGCCGATCGCGCCGATTCGGTCGCGCGACGACTATTCAACGCTGGTGATGAAGTCGTTGCTGCCGTACGTCGCGACATCGCATGTGCTGCTGGTGCAATGGGACGGCTACGTCGTCAACCCCGATAGCTGGGATCCGGCGTTCCTCGACTGCGACTATATCGGTGCCAAGTGGTTCTGGCATACCGACGGCATGAACGTCGGCAATGGCGGATTCTCGCTGCGTTCCCGCAGGCTGCTCGAGGCGCTGGCCGATCCGCGCATCGGCGGCGAAGGTGCGGAAGACGAGCTTGTCTGTCGCACCTTCCGTCCGCTGCTCGCGGCCGAGTTCGGCATTCGCTACGCCGACGCGCAACTCGCCGACCGGTTCGCGTTCGAAGCCGCGTATCCGTCCGGCAAGCCATTCGGCTTTCACGGACTGTTCAATTTTGTCCGCGTGATGCCGCAGGAGGAGCTCGCCGCCCTCGTGTCCCACTTCTCGGACGCGATAGCCATGTCGACACAATGCCTGCAACTGATGCGCAATGCGCGCGCATTGGCACAGTGGACCGCCGTGACTGCGCTGACCGCCCGCATACTGGCCGCCAATCCCCAACATCCGGAAGCACTCGCCGCCCGCGCCGAGGCGGCGCGCAATGCCAGTCCGTATGCCGGCATCGGCCGCAACGATCCGTGTCCTTGCGGCAGCGGCAAGCGCTTCAAGCAATGTCATGGCAGGGCCGACCTGCAGGCCGATCCTGCCACCATTGCGGCGGCCATGTCCCCCGGCGACGCGTCGCCCGCGCCACCGGATGCGCAGGCCCGCGTCGAATCGCTGACGTCGCGCGCGCTGGCCGCGCACCAGCGGGGCGATGTCGAATCGGCGGCGCGCGACTATCGCGCGGTGCTGGCGCTCGCACCCGGCGCTCCGCACGCGGCGCACTATCTCGGCGTCATCCATTACCAGCGGGGCGAATTCGACGCCGCGCTGCCGCTGATCGAGCAATCGCGCGCGCGCATTCCGCAGGAAGTCGAGTTCCACAACAACGCCGGGCTGCTTTACGCGGCGATGGATCGCGACGAAGATGCGATCGCCGCCTACCGCGACGCACTGGCACGACACCCTGGCCACGCCACGGCGTGGAACAACCTCGGCCTCGCGCACGCGCAACACAACGACCTCGGCAGCGCAATCGACGCCTATCGCCATGCGCTGGCGCTGCAGCCAAGCTTCGCGGAAGCGCGCTGGAACCTGTCGCTCGCATTGCTCGCGCGCGCCGATTTCGGCGAGGGCTGGCGCGAATACGAGGCGCGCCTCGCCATTCCGGCGGCGGCCGGCAATGAACGGCGGGTGCCCGGCCCACGCTATGCAGGCGAAGCGTTGCATGGCCGTACGCTGCTGCTCGCCGCGGAACAGGGAATGGGCGACACGCTGCAGTTCATCCGCTTCGCGCGCGATTTCGCGGCGCGTGGCGCGCGGGTCGTGGCGCAGGTGCCCGCCCCGTTGGCCGCGCTTTGCGCCTCCGCGCCGGGCGTTTCCAGCGTTATCACGTCGGCCGATCCCCTGCCCGCATACGACTTCCAGCTCCCGCTGCTGTCGGCAGGGGCCGCGTTGCAGGTCGATGTGCGCGCGCTGGCCGTCGAAGTCCCATACCTCGCGCCGGACGCCGCTCGCGTGGCGCACTGGCGCGAGGTCGTCGCCGCGGACCCCGCGACGTTGCGCGTCGGCTTGTCGTGGTCCGGCAACCCGGGTCACGGCAACGACCGGCGCCGCTCGTGCCCGCTCGCGGAGCTCGCACCGCTGCTCGGCATGCGCGATGTCGCGTGGTACTCGCTGCAACGCCACGACGGCGAGGACCAGATCGCGCAAGTTCCCGCAGCGCGCTCGATGCGCCTTTTGGATGCGCGCGATAATTTCGACGACAAGGCGGCGCTGATGATGTCGCTGGACCTGGTGATCAGCGTCGACACCAGCAGCGCGCACCTGGCGGGTGCGCTGGGACGACCGGTGTGGATCCTGTTGCCGCACGCGCCGGATTGGCGCTGGGGTCTCGCGTCGGCGACTACACCCTGGTATCCGAGTGCGCGGCTGTATCGCCAGTCGGCAACGCGCGAGTGGCGCGAACCGGTCGACGCGATCATGCACGACCTCGCGGCGCGGATCGCGCCGTAGCGATGCCGGCACGCAACGATCCTTGTCCCTGCGGCAGCGGCCGGCGGTACAAGCATTGCCACGGCGCACAGGGCGCCGCCGAACAAAGCCCAGCCACCGCACAGCAAAGCCCGGCCCCCGCACAGCGCGATGCCGAGCCTGCGGCTGTCGCGTCACTGCGCGCCCGTGCGCGGCTGGCCATCGGCGACGAGCAGTCGTGGATGCAGTTGCTTGACCTGCTGCCCGACGATCCCGAGGCGCTGTTCATGTCGGGGAACCTCGCGCGCCACCGCGGCGACCTCGATCGTGCTGCCGCGCAATTCGAGAAGGCGATCGCGGTCGATCCGTCGCATGTCGCGCCGATCAACAACCTCGGACTGGTGTACGAAGGCCTCGGACGTCTCGACGATGCCGAAGCGATGTTTCGGCGCCTGGTCGCGGCGCATCCCACCGCGCTGGAGCCGCTCGCCAACCTCGCGCAGGCGCTGTTCCGGCGCAATCGCCAACGCGACGCCCTCGAGTATTTCGACCGCGTGGTGTTGCACCACGCTGCCGTGCGTGACGCGTCGATGCATGCCAATCGCGCCACCTGCCTGATCGCCGTCGGACGACCCGCCGACGCGGATGCGGCGCTGGCGACGGCGATCGCGCTCGCGCCATCACCCGAGCTTATGCGCACCCGCGCCGTGCTGTTGTGCAGTCACGGCCGCTTCGCGGACGCGGCACCGCTGCTCGACGAGCTGGCCGAGGTGTTTCCCGGTGACATGCACGTCGCGAGCCTGCTCGCGCACTGCCGCGCGAATCTCGCCGACTGGCGCGACGCCGGTGCGCTCGCGCGCCGCGTCGAGGGTGCGCTGCGCGCTGCCCAGCCAGGCGCCGCCCCGGTGACGATTGCGTTCGACGTTCTCGCGCAATCGGACGACCTCGTCGTGCAGCGCGCCGCGGCGGCCGCCTGGTCGCCGGCGCCGGCGCAGGTGCCGCGCCGTCCGGCATTCGACCGCCACAAGGAGCGCCTGCACCTCGGGTTCGTTGCATCCGAATTCTGCAACCAGCCGGTGCCACGGCTGTTGCTGGGCCTGCTCGACAATCTCGGGCGCGGCGACTTCGAGATCTCCACGATCGCGACCGCGCCGCGCCGATTCGACGATGCGATTCTCGCGCGCGCGCGCGCGCGGGCCGACCACCACCTGGAGCTCGCCGGCGAAGGTTCGCCGTCGGACGCGGCCGCCCGCGTGCGAGCGCTCGGCGTGGATGTGTTGTTCGATCTCAACGGACTGACGGGGACGCCGTCCACGGCGCTGTTCGCGCAGCGAACAGCGCCGATGCAGGTCAACTATCTCGGCTACACCGGGACCATGGGCGGCGCCGCGCACGACTACATCATCGCCGACGACTACTGCATCCCGCAGGCCGCGGAAGCGCATTACGCCGAGCGGGTGCTGCGGCTGGGTGGTTGCTATCTGCCTTCGGATCCGCTACGGGGCATATCGACGCCGCCGCTCGATCGCGCGCGCTATGGCTTGCCGCCGGACGCATTCGTGCTCGCGGCGTTCCCGGCGATGCTGAAGATCCACCCGCCGCTGTTCGACGCGTGGATGCGCCTGATGCGCGCGC
Organism: Pseudomonadota bacterium; assembly: GCA_041691615.1. Classification (GTDB taxonomy): domain Bacteria; phylum Pseudomonadota; class Gammaproteobacteria; order Burkholderiales; family Casimicrobiaceae; genus VBCG01. The sequence continues at coordinate 26,801 of JBEPUI010000023.1, read as the reverse complement.
ATCCGCGTGCCGTGTTGTGGCTGCGTTCAGCGCAACCCGCGGCAGCGGCCAACCTGCGCGGCAATGCGCAAGCGCGAGGGGTGGACGGGGCGCGTCTGGTATTCGCTCCCGTCGACGATACCTCCGTTTATCTCGCGCGCTTCGCGCTCGCCGACCTGTTCCTCGACACGTGGCCTTACGGCTCGCACACCAACGTCAACGACGCGCTGTTCGCGGGCCTGCCGGCGGTGACGCTCGCGGGACGAAGCTTCGCGGCGCGTGCATCGGCAAGCCAGCTGATCGCGGTGGGCCTCCTCGAACTGGTCGCGCAGGACTTCGAGCAGTACGAACGGATCGCGGCGGAGCTGATCGACAATCCCGCGCGGTTGGCGGCGCTGCGCGCGCATCTTCGATCAAACGAGGCGCGCGCGCCGCTGTTCGACATGCAGCGCTACGCGGCCGATTTCACCCAGGTGATCCGCGACGGCTGGCGTAGCCTCGACCGGCCGACCGACGCTCCGCCGCTCCCGGCGTAGCTGTCCCTGGCTTCGCTGTTCCAGCATTGTCTGTCCCGACCTAGCATGTCCCTAAGCGCGTCATTCCCGGGCGGCACGATGGTGCATCACCGCGGGCCCGCGCGATCAGTCAACCTCGATCGGCGCAGAGTTGCTGCAGCGACTGCGCAAGTGCGGGCACCGGCTGCGGGTCGTCGAAAATGCGGGGTCGGCCCTGGACGATCATCGCGGCCATCCGTGCCCGCCACGCCGGATCGCGCACCAGCCGCAAGGCGCGCGCGACATAGTCATCGCGCGACTGCGCGATCAGGTCCGCCGCGCCGGCGAGCCTCAGCATCGCGGCGCTTTGGCGCGATCGCATGAATTCGCCTTCCAGCGTGACGATAGGCAGCCCGGCGGCGATCGCGTCGATGGACGTGTTGCCGCCCGACCAATGCGTGGTATCGAGCATCGCGTCGCACACGGTATTCGCGCGCAGGTAGTCGTCGTGACCGAGCGACGGCAGCCAGTAGACGCGATCGCGCGGATCGACGCCTGCTTGCCGCAGCGTGCCCGCGAGTCTCTGCCGATGGCGCTCGGTCACGTAGGTGTTGCGACCATTGCACATCACCAGCGCAGCCTCGGGCGCCTGCGCCAAGATTCGCGCGAACAGAGCGTCGTCGTCCGGCAGCACCTTGAACAGCGACTGCGGGCACAACAGCAGCGTGCGGCCTTGCGGCAGATCGAATTGCGCACGCGTGCCATCCGCCGGTGCCGCCGGCATCGCGTAGCGAGTTCCGATCCCCGGCAGGCGAACCAGGCGTTCGGAATACGACGCCTCGGCGCCATCGGGCTCCATGGCATCGCTCGAGAAAAAGACGTCGATTGCCGGATGCCCGGTGGTCACCGGATGTCCCCAGCCGGCGCATTGCAACGGCGCCAGCCGCAACGCGCCCAGCACGAAAGTCGTCGCATCCATGCCGAGTTCGGGATACACGAGCACATCCAGCGCATCTGCACGGATCATCTGCGCGACACGCGACGGCATCAGGCGCGGGCAATCGCGGAACACATCGGCGGCCGCGCGAAGCCGCTGCACCAGCGGGTCGTCGCTGCCGTGCAGATGATAGACGTGCACGTCGAATACCGCGCGCGGCAGGTCGGTGATCCAGCTCAGGAAGTAATGGCCCACGGTGCTCTCGCGGAAGAACGCCGATACGAAGCCGATGCGAATGCGTTGCCCGCGCGCGCGCGCCAACGGCGCTGCCGGCGCACCGGGCGCCAGGATACCGGCGAGCATCCTTCCGTATCGCTGCTGCAGTTCGCGATCGTCGCGGCCCTGGTAGGCGAGCAGGAAATTGCTCCAGCGCAGGCTGTCGAGCCTCGCGTCGAATCGCATGTCCACCGCGACCTCGGGCAGCCCGCGCTCGAGGATCGTCAGTCCCGCCGCATACGCGTCGCGCGAGGTGTCGACGTCCGCGCTGTCCTGGTAGGTCTGCGGCAGAAGCAGGTGCTGTCCCATCCACGCGCGCAGCATTCGCGGGTCGCGGCGCGCGGCTTCCACGTAGACGCGACGCGCGCCGGCCAAGTCGTCGCGCTCGGCCAGCAGGCGCGCGAGGTGCGTGCAATGCAGCGCATCCTGCGGTGCCGCCTTCGCCGCGCGCGCATAGCATTCGATCGCGTCGTCGATGCGGCCGCGGTCGCGGTTGAGAGTGCCGAGCGCGGAAAGCGCCGACGGCAACTCGGGGTTGAGCTGCAACGCCCGGGTGAGCGCGCTCTCGGCATCGGCGCGCCGGTCGATGCTGCGCAACACCGATCCCAGGTTGGCCCACGCGAGCGCATAGCCCGGATCGCGGGCCACTGCTTGCCGGAACGACCCGATCGATGCTTCGATCGCGCCCGATTGCCACTGCGCGTTGCCGAGGTTGTTCCAGGCGCGGGAATTGGTGGCGTCGCATTCGACGGCACGCGCGAACGAGGCGATGGCACCCGGCAGGTCGCCCAGGTCCGATCGCACGATGCCGAGGTCGGCAAAGGCACGCGCGTCACCGGGGGCGAGCTCGACCGCCTGCTCGAGATCGGCGGCCGCGCCCGCGAGGTCGCGCAACTGCTGCAGCACGCGCGCGCGCTGCACCAGCACCGCGGCACGATGCGCGGCGTCGAGGCCGGCCGAACCGAGCATCGCGGACAATTGTGCGTGGGCACCCGCCGCGTCGCCACGCGCCGCCTGCGCCGCGATTTCCGTCAATGCGGTCACGGGCTGCCCTCCGGCGCAGCAAGCGCAAGCGCTTCCACATAGGCGGCTTCGAGGCGTCGTGCATAGCCCTGCATGTCGGTTACGGGTGAATCGGCGACTCGCGCAAGGATCTCGCGCCGCACGCTATCGCGAAATGCCGTGTCGTCGGCAAGGCGCACCGCGATGTCGACATATTCGCGCCCGCTCATCGCGATCGTCGACGTGACCCCGAGGTTGGTCAGGATGCTGAAGCCGGTGCGCTCGCCGTGCGTGCGTCCGCACAGCGTCACCACCGGCACGCCCGCATTGAGCGGCTCGATCGTGCCGTTGACGTTGCCGAATGGCATCGGGTCGAGCACGAAATCGACGAGGCCGTAGCGCGCCAGGTTCTCGGCGTCGTCGCGACCCTGCGGCAACACGATCGCGCGCGACGCATCGATGCCCGCCGCCGTCATGATGCGTGGATAGGCGTCGCGCAGCCACGGCACGGTGGGGGAGAACGCAATGCGCGCGCGCGGAATGCGGTCGAGGATCTCCTTCCACAGCGCCATCGTGCGGCGCGACAGCTTGAGCGGCGTGACGAATGCCCCGATGACGACGGCGTCGGCGCCGACGCCAAGGCTTTTGCGGTGGAACGGATGCTCGCGCGCGGCTTCGATGCGGCGGAACGGATAGACCGAGCCCTCCATCCGCAGCAGCGACTCGACCATCAGCTCGTCGATTTCCGGCAGGTCGGCGAGAGCGTCAGTGAGCTTGAAGTCGACCGCCGACATGCCGAGCGCACCGGCGCTCGCCACGTGTGTGATCTGCACGCGCGCGGGCTTCCGGGCTACGATTCCGGGCCGCGCGCCGCGCGTGTGCGTCGACAGGTCGACCAGCACGTCGAGGTCACGCTCGGCGATCCGCCGCACAGCCTCCTCGTCCGCGACATCGGCCAGTGCCACGAACGGATCGCCGAGCGCGCGAAACGCGGACGTCACTGAATCCTCGGTCGGCGCGGTAGAGAAAAGGTGTATCTCAAACCGGCTGCGGTCGTGCTGCTGCAGGACGGGCAACATCATCTTGCCCATCACATGATCGCGAAAGTCGGCCGACAGATACCCGATTCGCAGCGGTCCGGCACGTCGTTCGCCCGATCGCGGCATCACCTCGCCGTACACGCGCCGTGCGGCCTCGTCGTAGGTGGCGTACAGCGACGATTGCGTGCCGGGCTCGAAATCGAAGAACAGCATCAGGTAGAGCAACTGTTCCAGCGAATCCACGAGGTCGATCTCGTTGGCCGGCTTGAATTCGTCGCGCGACAGGCGTTCTGCGTAGCGATGAACCTTGGCGAAATCGCCCAGGTACTGGTAGTACTCGAGCGCATTGGCGACGAGGCCGAGCGCATTGGGGCAGCTTCGCTCGAAGCGCGCGAACGCGCGCATCCATTCGGCGCCGCGATCGTTGCGCGACAGCACGTCGAGGAGCGTCCGATGGGCGCTGGCGCGATCGGGCTGGCGCTTCAGCACATATTCGAGTGCAGCGATCGCCGAATCGGTTTCGCCGAGCTGGTCGAACACGATGCCGAGGTTGAAATGCGCGTCGGCGAGCGATGGCTCGAAGTCCAGTGCGCGCTGGTACGCACGCGCGGCGTCGCCGAGGTAGCGCATCATCTGCAGCGCCACACCATGGTTGAAGTGGGTTTCGGCGTCGAAAGGCCCGGCGCCCAGCGCGGCGGCGAATGCGTTGATCGCCGTGGCGCCGTCGCGCAGTGCGAGTGCCGCGTGGCCCAGCATCCGCTGCATCGCGGCGTCCGTGGCATCCAGCGCGAGGCCGGCCTCGAGCAGCGCCCGCGCCTCGGCGGGCCGGTGCGCGGCGAGCGCCAGCTGCGCCGCGGCGACCCGTGACTTGGCGTCGCGCGGGGCAATCGCCAGCGCGGCCGCAAAATCGCCGGCGGCCGCATCGATGTCGCCTATTTCGCGCAGCAGCGCGCCGCGCAAGTGCAGCGCCGGCGCATGCGCAGGCTGTTCGCGCAAGAACGCATCGTAGGCGATGCGCGCGTGATCGTGGCGTCGATCGCGATGCGCCTCGATCGCGTGCATCAGCTCCTTGTGCAGCGCGTCGGGAGTCGATGCCGATACCGAGTCGAGCGGCACGCTTTCGACCCATCGCGCGAGGGCGACCGACCAGTCGCCGCGGTCCTGCGGCAACGTCGCGTCGACCAGCGGCGGCGCGAGATGGGGAACATCGGCCCGTCCGATGGTGCGACGCGCCGGCCTCGCCGCGAGCAGCGGCCCGTTCGGCCATGCAAGTCCGGCAAGGTCGATCAGCAGGTCCGCGTCGGCCGCGGCCAGCGAACGCGCGGACTCGAAATCCGGCATGGCCGGCATCTGCGTCACGCGCGCGCCGACGAACGATGTCGAGTGCAGCAATTCCACCGCACGTTGCGCGCTGCCGAATGCCCCGATCGACAGTTCGATGCGGTCGGCCCCCTGCTGCAGCGCCGCAAGCAGCAACTCGAACGCTGAAAGTTGCGAATCGACCGCTCCCGCTGCGGTCCCGGCGTCGCCGGCGTTGGTTGCGTCGGCCAGCACCACCACGCGCACGCGCGCCCCGGCGGCGCGCCGGGGCCACATCAGCGGGACGTCCGCGGCGAACGCGGCCGCGCAAAGCGCGCTGTAGCGGTCCGCCGCATGTTGCGCCAACAGCCGCGTCTGGTCGGCGGCTTGGCCGGTGGCGTGGCTCGCCAATGCATTGGCTATCACGCGCAACGCATCGATGTCCCCGGGCGCACAACGCATGTCCAGCCGCGCACGCAATTTCGACGGTTCGACCCACGGCGCCACCTGGGCAACGAGATCGAGCGCAAGCGCGTCGGCATGCGCGGCGATCGCTTTTCGCAATGGCAGGCATATTCCGGGACCACTGCGTGCCAGCGCGCGCACCAGCGGGCGCGCCATTTGTGGACGTTCCAGCAAGCGCGGGCGCGATTTGACGATCTCCAATAGCGTGACGCAAGCCGTCGCCTGCGCTTGCGGATCCGCAAGCCTTGCGCAGGCATCGACGAAGAGCGCACGCTTGTTCTCCGGCGCCGCCTTCAGCACATGCGCAGTCGCCTCGCCGGCGAGCGCGTCGTCGCCAACCAGGCTCGCGGCATCGGCGATCGCCTGCCACGCGGGAACATTGCCCGGATTTCGGGCGACGGCTTCGCGCCACGCGACGATCGCCTCCTCCGGCTTGCCGAGGCGCCACAGCGCGTCCGCGATGCCGTCGAGCGGCTCGCCCGCGCGGGGGGCCAGCCGCGCCGCCTTGCGAAAGCACGACAGCGCGTCGAGCACGCGACCGTCGTCGAGATGCGTTCGCGCGCGCGCGAGCCAGTCGCCGTAGGCTGCCGCCATCAGCGCAACCGCGACTTGAGCGCGTCGACCAGCCGCACCGGCAGTCGGCGATAGACGGACTGGCCGACTTCCGTGCGCCGCACGCGCATCGCCAGGCGCGCGAGCTGCGCGCGCAGCGACCGGCGTGCAGCCAATACCTCGGGCGAAGGCGCCGGCGGGTGCCACGGCCGATAGCCCAGTGCGTCGCGCACGCGCACCCTGTCGAACGGTGTTGCGTCGGCCGGCGTCCTCGAGGGTATCGCGTCGTAGAGGCGCAACGTGGCCGCCGCCATTGCCGCGCCCGGTTGTTGCGGAACGTGGACGGCGCGCGCAGCAGCGGCGCGCCGCGCGGACGCCTCGCCGCCGGAAAGCAACGATTCGATGCGCCCGAACATCGCGTCGTCGTCGTGCCACTCGGCTTCGGTCAACACGAAGCCGGCACCGCTGTCGCGCACGCGCTCCGCCAGCGCACCGATTGGCGGCACCAGCACCGGCTGTTCAGCTGCCCACGCCTCGGTCAGCGTGTAGCTGAAGGTCTCCGGACCCGCAGACGGGTACAGGACCAGGTCCGCGCCGTATTCGCGCAGCAACCGGGGCAACGCTTGAGGACGGTAGCGACCATGCACGGTGAACACCGCATCGCCGCTTTGCCAGGGACCGTGTTGGCGATCGAGGTAGCCGATCAGCACGAAGCGCAGCCTGGCGCCGCGCGCGCGCGTGCGCGCGATCTCCACCAGGCGCTCGAGCGTTCGCGCGCCCTTGTCGGGACCGACCGCGCCCAGCACCGCCACCACCGACGCATCGTCGCGCGGCATCGCGACGGCATCGGAAGTACCGCCGGCATCGTCTGGCATCGTCATCGTCCCGTGCGCGATGACCTGCGGACGGCGGTCGAAATAACGCGCGAAGGTGTGGGCAGCCCATTGCGAGGGCGCGATCAGGAATGCCGCACGCGCCACCAGCGCGCGGTGGCGCACGCGCCAGTCGACGATGTCGATCTGCGCAAAGTCCGGCTGCGCGGCAAGGCATCGCCGGCAGGTTTCCGGATCGGAGATCGCGCCACAATAACGCCCGCTGGCGTCGAGGAACGTGATCGTCGGGCAGCCGAAGTTGACGTCGTGCACCGTGTAGCCGAAAGGCACGTCGAGGTCCGCCATCGCCTCGAGCAGGCCTTCGCGGCACGCCGAGATGTTGTGCAGGTGCACGAGGCCGATGCCGAATGTCGCGCAGATCGCGCCCAAGAAATCGCGCCAGCGCTCGCCGTGCCGCCGCGACAGCGCATACGTGCATTGGCTGCCGTCGCTCCGGTGCTCCTCCACCTGCCACGAATCGCCGACCGCGACCGCAAGGAAATGCCGGCGCGAATCGCGCAATGCATCGATCAGCGCGCGCACGTGCGACTCGGTTCCGCCGCCGTGATGGTGAATGACGTGCAGCACGCCCGCACCAGGGGATTGCGCCATCGCAAGCTCGGTGCGCGCCGCTTCGCGGATGGCGCGCAACGGGTCGGCCGCGACGTAGCGCTGCACGATGGCGTCGTAGCCGGGATGGCGTGCAAGCAGCGTGCGCGTGTTGACGGGCACCAGCGCGGCCTTCTGCGTGGTGAACGAGCGGCCACCTGTATGCACGACGAATGCGTCGTCGGCCAGCACGTTGCGCCAGCCGTGCGCGGCGGCGCGCAGGCAGAAATCGTTTTCTTCGCCGTAGCCCGCACCGAACGCCGGGTCGAACAGTCCGATGTCGTCGATCAGTGCCCGCCGCACGTAAAAACAGAAGCCCACACCTGTCGGCAGGTCCGGATAGCTCGGCACCGAGGCGCGCGCGAGCGCACGTGCAACGGGTGCCGGATCTTCCGCCTCGGGCCATGCGTTGTTTACGCAGAATTCGGGAAACGACAGGATCTCGGCATTGTTGGAAAACGGCGTGATCGTGCCGATCGCGGCATCCGTGTCCGCGCATCGCATCAGTGCGTCGAGCCAACCTTCGGCGACGATCGTGTCCGAGTTGAGCAATACGACATCGTTGCGCGACAGGCCCATGCCGCGATTGGCGGTGCCGGTGAAGCCCAGGTTGACGGCGTTGCGCAGCAGCGTCACCCGGTCGGGCGCGCGCGCCGCGATCGCGGCCAGCAACGGCATTACCGCCGGATCGGGCGAGGCGTCGTCGATCAGCGTGATCGAGTGCGCCGCGTCGGTGTGCGCGAGTACGGCATCGACACAGAGCTGTACATCCTCGGGCACGTTGTACACCGGGATGACGATGTCCATGCGTCGCATCATCCGTCGCGCAGGCGCCGCCATTCGCCGCGCAGGCGCAGCCACGGCAGCTTCATCCACCAATGCAGGCTGTGCCGGTAGTCGATGATCCGCTCCTGCGCTTCGGCCGCGGCGTGCGCGTCGGCGAGTTGCGTACGCAATTCGGTGAGCTCTCGCAGCGCCAGCGCGTCACGCTCGTGGCGCTCGTCGCGGTGCTTCTCCTGGCGCTCGAATTGGCCCATCCGCGCGGCCTGCTCGGCGAGCAGGCGATCGCGCTCGACGACGATGGCGTCGCGAACAGCCACGAGCCGCTCGAGGTGCAGCACATGTTCCGATTGTCGGTCCAGCATCGCCGTGCGCTCGCCGAGGATTGCGTCGAGGCGCATCGCTTCCCGGGTGCTGGCATTGCAACGCCGCAATTCGGTTTCCGCGGCGTCCGCGAACAGCGACAGGTCGGCGATCGGACCGGGTAGCGCCGACGCCTGCGCGGCGGCGAGCACGATGAAATACATCGCCTCGGGCAACGCGGCGTCACTTACCTGCTGCGCATCGCCGTGATAGGCCGTCGCGCTGCGCAGGTCGCCCTCGCGCCAGATCGTCGAGCCGAGCCAGACGCGCTGGCGAAACATCTGCTGAACCGCGAACGCCTTCGCCACGAGCCCCTCGACCTCCGCGCGATCGTGCTCGTGCAGGTGAAAAGGATTGGCGAAGCCGCGCCGCTCGGAATATTCCACGCGATTGGGCGCCGATAGCACCAGGAATCCGCCGGGCGCCAGCACCCGCGCAAACTCGGCGAGCATCCGCGGCTGGTCGGCGGCCGGCAGGTGTTCGATCGTTTCGAACGAAACGATCGCATCGACCGACGCGTCGGGCAGCGGCAGCGCGGCAACGGAGCCCGCGACGAACGAGAGATTTCCGATGTCCCGGTAGCGCTCGCGCGCATGCACAATCGTCGCGGCATCGATGTCGACGCCGGTTACCGTCGCCGCGTGTTGCGCAAGCAGCGCGCTGCCATAGCCCTCTCCGCAGGCGGCGTCCAGTACGCGCTTGCCGTCCACCAGCGCGCGCGCGAACGCGTAACGATGCACGTGCTCGTAGACGATCTCGCCGTCGATGCCCGGCACGAAGCGCTCGCCCGTGAATTCGAGCTCGGTCGCCATCGTCAGTCGGCGTTCCAGCGGTGCGGCAGGCGCACCAGGCCGAACTCGCGAGCGTCGCCCGTCACCGTCAGCGGCAACTCGACGTGATCGAACAAGCGCACGCCCTCGGGGTCGAGCGCGTGCGCCCGCACGTGGTACTTGCCCGGCAACAGGTCCAGCGCGGGAAATTCGAGCGCAAATGCGAAGCGCCGCGAGTCGATGCGCGCGAGCGTCACGCCGTCCATGTCAGTCGACACGCCATAGACCGGCGTGCCATCCGCACGCACGATGCCGACCAGCGCGACCGGCGCACGGCCGTCCGGGGAGAAGATCTCGCCACGTACGCGCAGCGGCTCGCCCTGGCGCAGCGATTGCGACGGGTCGATTGTCAGCGTCTGCACGGCGTACACGCCCGCGGCGCTCGCCACCGACTGCGCGATCGGCGCTTTCGCTCCCGCGGATTTTTCCTCGTGCCATGCAAGATAAGCCTGCGTCACCGGCGCCGCCTCGCCGTAGCGCACCACGCGGCCATCCTTGAGCCAGATCGCCTGCTGGCAGAGCTTCTGGATGTGATACATGCTGTGCGAGCACAGCAACAGCGTGCCGCCACCGGCGATGAATCGCTCGATCCACGCGATGCATTTCTTCTGGAACGATTCGTCGCCGACGGCCAGCACCTCGTCGGTGATCAGCACGTCCGGTTCGAGTGCCGTGGCGACCGCGAAGCCGAGCCTGACCACCATGCCCGACGAGTAGTGCTTGATCGGATCGCCGATGTGGTCGCCCAAGTCGGCGAATGCGATGATCTCGTCGCGCTTGCCGGCGATCTGCGCCGGACTGAGGCCGAGCAGCGCCGCGGCCAGGTCGATGTTGGCGAGCCCCGAATACTCGGGATGGAATCCCGATCCGAGCTCTAGCAGCGCACCGACACGGCCGTTGACGACGACGCTGCCGCGCGTGGGCTTGATCACGCCGGCGATGACCTTCAGCAGCGTGGACTTGCCCGCGCCGTTTTCACCGATCACGCCGAGCGACGCGCCAGGTTTCAATTCGAACGACACGTCGTCGAGCGCGCGAAAAACCTGCCGCGCGCCGCGTCCGCGCATCAGGTCCCAGACCAGCCGCACGCGCCCGGCGCGGGTGGCGACCTTCGCGTAGTCCTTGCCGACGTGCGACAGGACGAGATGGGCCGCGACACCGGCCAGCGCGGCGTCCGTCGGCAAGCCGGCGACCGCCAACGGCGAGGCATCGGACGCTCCGGCGGCACGATCGAACGTGCGCACGGCATCGGCGTCGACGGGCGCATGCATCAGACGAAATCCTCGAAATGCGGCGAGAGCCGGCGGAACACCCAGCGGCCGCCGGCAAGCAGCAGCAATGCCACCAGCAGCGCGACCAGGTCGCCCCAGGTGAAACCCAGGCGTCCGTCGAGCAGCGCATCGCGCATGCGGCTTACCAGCCACCCGAACGGATTGGCGGCGAGCCATGGCCGCATCGCGGCGGGAACCGCGCTGATCGGATAGAGGATCGGCGTCAGGTACATGAACATCATCAGCACCGGATTCAGGACGTGCTCGACGTCGCGAATGAATACCTGCAGCGCCGAAAGAGCGAGCGCGATTCCGATGACACCGATGCCGAGGATCGCCCATAGCGGAACGACCACCAGCAATCCTTCGAGGTGCAGCGGTTCGCCACCGACGCGCAGGATCAGCAGGATTGCGACGTAACCCGCGAATTGCAACGCGAACGTCGCTGAAACCGACGCGTAGATGACGAGCTCATGCGGAAATGCCACTTTGCGTATCAGCCCGGCGTAGCCCGGAAGCGTCGTCGTGCCGCGCTGGATCGCTTCCTGCGTCGCGATCCACGGCCACAACGCCACCGCGAGGAACGCGAGGAAACTCGACGTGCCGAAGCCGCGCGCCGGAAAGATCGCGGTGAACACGAAATGATAGACGGCGAGCAGCGCGATCGGATTGAGCAGCACCCAAGCGAGGCCGGTGACGCTGCCGAGGTAACGTGTGACGAGTTCGCGGTGGAAGAAATTGGCGAACAGCGCGCGATCACGTGCGCGACCCGCGGCTTGCGGGTGCTGCGACGCGGTCGAAGCGATGGTTGGGGTGGCGGCGATTTCGTTCATGGCAACGCGCAGGCGTACCGTGCCGGCACGCCCGCCCAAACCACCATTGTGCCGCGTTCGCGACGGACAGGCGGCGGCCTTGCGCTACTTGGCTGCGCCGGGCGGCGAAGCTCGCGGATTTTCTTGCGACTTCTTGATGAGCTCGGGATCGATCCTCACCAGCAGCTTATCCACGGCAGGCTGGTTGACGACAATCGAAGGGTCGTTGCGTATCGCCGCCATGCGCTTGGCGCGCTGCTCGTCGACATAATTCTTTCGCATGTCGCGGATGATCTCGTCCTTGACCTGGTCGAATGGCCGGGTCTCGCCGCCGCGCCTGCCATCGAGGCGCATCACGTAATAACCGTTCTGGGTCTTGATCGGCATGCTGACGTCGCCGACCTTTTTGAGCGCGGCGATCGCGCGCGCGAGCCGGGCCTCGAATTTGTTGCCCGGACTCCAATCGGTCTGTCCGCCGTCGTCGGTGGCTGTCGGCTCGTCCGATTCCGCCTTTGCGAGCGCGACCATATCCGCGCCGGCGACGATCTTCGCGCGTGCCGCCTGTGCCAGCGCCTGCGCGTTCTCGTGCTTGGCGGTCGTGTAGAGAATGTGCGTCAACTTGACCTCCTCCGGCCGCTTGTACCGGTCGGGCTGGGCAAGCCAGCGCTCGCGCGCCGCCTCGGTCATGTTCGGGCGCGCATCGAATTCCTTCCCCCAGTTGGCGTCATTGCGTTCCATGACGGCCAGCGCGAGCATGCGATCGGTTTCGGCCGCGATCCGCGCCGCGACGATCGGGTCGCTGGCAATGCCCGTCTTTCGCGCCTCGTCGGCCAGCGTCTTGTCAGCGAGGATCGTGCGCAGCAGCGCATTGATGCGGTCGATGTCGGCCCCGAACCCCAGCCGAGCATCGGGGGGCAGGCGCAGCAATTGCGTGTCGTAGTCGCTTTGCAGCAGTCGCACCGTCGAGCTGTGCAACAGCTCGGTGGACGGCGGATTGGCGCTGGGAGGCATGTCGGGCGCCGGCGTCGTCGGCGCGGGGCCGCCCTTGGCCGGAAGGACTTGCGCGCCGACGGACGTGAATTGCGCGGTCAGCGCCACTGCGGCGACCATCGCGCAAACTGTGCTTCTGATCATGGGCTAGTACCTTGCTGCGTGGAAAAGTGCAATTGTATCAATGATAAAAACAAACGGGCCCGACTGGGCCCGTTTGCATGTCCGCAGACTGTCGCGGTGTGCCGGATCAGCGAAGCACCGCCGGCTTGATGAAGATCGGGCAAGGACCCGTCGAGCACGAATTCTTGCCTGTCGACGACAGGTTCTTGAACATGATGTACCAGGTATCGCCCGGCTGCAGGTGCATCTTGAGGTTGCCCTGCTTGGCGACGCCCGTGATCCCTGACTGCCCGTCGTTGACAGCACCATAGACCGAGCCGTTGAACGACTGGCCGGTCGTCAGCGGCGTGCTTGTGTCGCACACGCTCGTCTTGGATGCGTATACCTGGCGAACAACCTGGTCTGAGAATCCGCCGATCGACAACCATGCGAGCTGAATTTGCGTATTGGCACCCAGCGCCGGAACCCTCAGGACGTAGTACGCGGTCTGAGCCTTGTTGAAAGAGCTCGATCCGACCGAGACGCCGTCGAAGTCCGTGATGTTGCCCGCATTGACCGTCTTGGAACCGTCGTCGGTGCAGGTTGCCGGGATGCCCGGGGGCGGCGGCGCGTTCGGATCTGAGAACGTGACAGTCTTGGACGCGCCGGTGGTGCCGGCGGAGCCATTCAATGAAACGGTGATCGCTCCGGCTTGATTGGGGTTCAGCGTACAGACCGAGCCCGACGACGTCGAGCAACCGGTCCACGCAAGTGCTGCGTCAGTACCGCACGACCCATTCACGTTGACGGCCGTTCCGACGGTGCCGGACGAAGGTCCCGAAATGCTGCATATCGGGTTGCCGGGACTGGAGGTGTTGCAAGTGAGTGTGTTGCCGACCAGCGTGTAAGTCGAGCACGCCGGTATGTCGATGGTGAGCTGCGCTGCGAATGCATTGAGCCCGAGGGTGAGGCCGAACGCTGCCGACGCAGCGCACAGCATTGTGCGAATACGAATCATGAATCTCTCCTTGTCCTTCCCCCGGGGTTACGCGAAATGCGCTTGCACTGCTTTTTGTCGCGCGAGTATAGCACGGCACTTTTACAATGGCGTGCCGCTCGACGGTCAAAATGTGACGTTCATGGGGTGATGAAGCCACGCTCGATCGCCGATTTTTCCGGCCGCAACGACGCCCCCGGAAGTGACGCAAAAACCATGCGCAATCGGCAGGCGGCGGGAGCGTCCGCCGAACGGCGGATGGATGACGCGCGGCTGGCAGACGACGACCTGCGTGCGGACCATGCCGGCAGCTCACGGAAAAAAAAGGCGGAGCCGAGGCTCCGCCTTTTCGATTGCTACAACAGTACGTCCTACTGCATCAAGGCGCGATAAAGAACTGCGAAATGCTGCGCGTACCCTTGTGCAGGAAGTTGCCGCCGTAGTTCGACTGCAACAGGGTGCCATCGCTTTCCGTGAGCGTGCCGTTGTTGTACGACTCGAGCGCGAAGCCGATGACCGGCAGCCCGACGTACGAAACGTCTGCACCGAACGCGGTGCCGCCCAACGGGGTGACCGTCGTCTGGAAGTTGCCCAGCGCGTGCACCGGTACGCCACCGTCAAAGCTTGCGGTCGACGACAGCACGAAGTTCAGGTCGGCCCAACCGTTTTGATACGTCGTGGGGACGTTGCGGTTGTTGGTCGAACCCAGCACTTGCGAGCCGTTGAACGTCAGGACGTTGGCTTCCCAGCACAGCGTGTTGGACTTGCCCGGACGCGACGGCGAGAAACCAATCGACGGAGTCGACGTGTTTTCTTCGCGATCGTAAATCGTGATGCCCACGTCGTCGCAGCCACCGTTCGCGTCAATGTTGCGCTGGAACAGATACTGTACGGCACCGTTGGCGCCGTAGTAGTAGCGCTTCGTCGGGAACGTCAACACCCAGTCCGTGCCCGACTTGGTGCCCGAGTCGAGAATGAACGTGTTGAAGACGTGATCGTGCATGAACAACGCGGAGATCGCGTCGATCGGGTTGCCCCAGGTCGACTGATAGAACGCGTTGTTCGCAACCACCACCGATGTCGCCGGATTGACTTGCGTCAGGTCCGGATGGATGTCGCCCGGTGAGTCGTACGCGCCCAGATTGCGGAAGTTGTCCAGCGCAACCGCATCGGCCGTGTAGTCTTCGCCCGCATTGACGTTGATGAGCGTCAGGTCGCCGAACAGGCCGCCAGTCGGAGTCGTGGTGTTGGTGGTAGCGGTCGTATCATCGAGCGCGGCCGGGTCGCAGGTCGGAACGCCGGCCTTGTGGGTGACTGCCTTTTCGGTCGTCGAGCCGCCGACGATCGTGCCCATTTCGATGATTTCCGCGTAGCCTTCACGCGTGCGATCCAGGCTGTCGTCACCCACGGCATCGTCGAGCAGAACGTTGACGAATTCGTGAACGATCGGCGCGTCAACCGTGCTGCCCACCGTCGGGATCGTGCAGGACTTGTCGAACGTGCCGACACCCGCGCCATCAGCCGTTGCCAGGATGGCGGCGGTCCAGACGTCCTTCTTCGACAGGAACAAGTTGAAGTCAAGCACTTCCTGCGAATTCTTGCCTTCGAGGAAGCGAACCTTGACTGCCTTGGCCGATGCCGTCGAATTGACGACCGTCAGCAACGTGCTGAACGGTGCACCGGCAACCTTGTCGCGGACCGTGTAGTACGGATATATCAGGACCTGGCCGAGGCCGTCCGGGTTGACGTTGACCGCTTGCGCGGCGCCCGTCACGCCCAGCGCGGTTACGCCCGCCAGTGCGGCATACAGCGACTTTTGTTTGAACGTCTTCATAGTGGGTGGTGACTCCTTTGAGTTGCCGTTTAAAGTGATCACTTCAGAACCAACAGCGGATCAATGTTATTACAGCTTTTTCGTGTTTAACAACCATTTCGGGTCTTGCAGCGGACCCCCCTGTGGAAAATATGCAACGATCGTGCCGCTCAAAGCGGCCAGAAGTAGCGATATTCCCCGTCTTCGAGGATCCACGTTTCCGTTTCCGGCATCGGGATACCCTTCATTTTCTTGGTGTCTAGGGTTACCCGCATCGACACCTTGCAAATCTCCGGCTCGCAAACCACGTTTTCGATCTTGTAGGCCCGAAACCCCGACAACCGCGCCTTGACCCGGTAGCGATCGAGCGACGTCGTGGCCTTCGAACCTGCACTGAGATAACTGTAGGACTTGGGCACGTCGCCGTCGATCATCGCCTTCCAGCGCCCATCGACCTGCTTGGTGACCGCCGCCCTTTTCGCGTCGTCGGGAGAGTCCTTGCTGACCGTTCCCAACCCCGCGCACGCCGCGAGGGTAACACCGAATATCGCCGCCAATGTCAACTGTCGCCAATTGGCGACATTTTTCGCGGATAATTCGCTGCGTGCCGCCAAAAAACCTGTGCTCATCTGGATTGTCCTCAAAACTTCCGGTCAGGTGCCGCGTTTCCCTCTCGGAATATCATCATGAAACTCATTACGCCAACCGGCTGCGGCACCGCAATCCTTGCCAGGAAGCGTATAGAAATGGGGTGGCTTCTGTCAAACCAGGCCACCCCGGCACACACCCGCGCGTGCCGCTGTTGCAGCAGCGCAACAGCAATTTTCGACGCGAATTCGAGCTATTTTGCCGGTGTGTCGCCGGCGGCCGGCACGGGCGGCGGCGTCGGTGACAGCATCGTCGGCGCCGTTGGCGCAATGACCGAGGCGGGGGACGACGGCTGCGCAGTGCCGCTCTGCGGCACGGAAGTGCCGTCGGAGGGCGGCACCGGCACGGTACCCGCCGGCGTCAGCTGGGTCGAGAGCCCCGCCGGGTAGACACGCCCGGCGTCCCTGCCGCCGGGGAACAGTTCGTCGATGCTGTCCATCCGCCGGCGCAGGTCGTTGATGACCGTGCGGACGTCGGCGGTGTTCTCCACGACGCGCGGCGTCACGAACAGCACGAGCTCGGTGCGGTTGTTCTTCATGTCCTGACTGCCGAAGAGCGCGCCCAGGATCGGGATGCGATCGACCAGCGGTAGACCCGAAGTGGTGTTCGACTTGGTCTCGGTGATCAGTCCGCCCATCACCATCGTCTCGCCCGAAGGCACCGACACCAGCGTTTGCACCGAGCGCGTCGAGATCGGCGGCGCGTCGCCGGCGACTGCCGCAACCCCCGGATTGCTGACCTCGGCCTGCACGTCGAGCGTGACCAGGCCGCCGGCGTTGATGTGCGGCGTCACCTGCACCAGCACGCCCGTGTCGATGTACGACGCGGTGGTGGTGACGACGTTGGTGGTGCTGCCGACGATCGATTGCTGGTTGATCGGGATGCGGTCGCCGACCTTGATCGTCGCCTTCTGGTTGTCGAGCGCCGCGATGTGCGGGTTCGACACCACCTTGACGTTGCCGTAGCTGTCGAGCAGGCGGATCGCCGCCTGGATGCCGAGCGCCCCGTCGGTGATCAGGTAACTGAAGCCCGACGACAGCGCGCCGCTGATCGCGCTGCCGATCGTGGCCGGGCCGATCGCGGCCGCGTTGGGCTTCGCGACGTTGCCACCGTAGCCGCGTCCCGACGGCGCGCCGCCCTTGAAGATCCAATCGACGCCGGCCTGGAACTCGTCGGTCAGCGTGACCTCGATGATCGCCATTTCCATCACGATCTGCCGCGACGGCACGTCGAGCTTGCGCAGCGCCTGCTCGATGATCGCGTACTCGCCCGGCGTCGCGACGATCAGGATGACGTTGTTGTCCTTGTCCGCCACCACCTGCAGGTTGCGCACGACGCCCGCGCCGGCGGCGCCGGCCGCAGCCGGCCCCGGCAACTGGTTGTTGATCGTCGTCGTCGACGCCGGCGGGGTCAGCACCGCCGGCTGCGCCGAGAACGACGGAGGCGACACGATCGAGCCGGCGGGAGTGCCGGGCGCGACCGTCGGCGCGGACGTACCGACCGCGGCGGACGATCGTCCCGTGAACGCCTGCTGCAGCAGCGGGCCGACGTGCTCGGCGCGCGTGTTCTGCAGGTTGTAGACGTAGAAGCGCGGTGCATCGCCGCCGCCGCCGCGATCGAGGCGATCGATCCATTTCTTCGCCTCCTCGACATATTGCGGGTTGGGGCTGACCACCATGATCGCGTTCATCCGCTCGATCGGGATGATCTTGAAGATGCTGGCGAGCGGACCCCCGGCCTTGTCGCCGATCGCCTTGTCGAGCTCGGCCATCACGCTTTTGACGTCGGCGTTCTGCAGCGTGAACATGCCGACCGACATGCCGGCCAGCCAGTTGATGTCGAACATGTCGATCGTGTCGATCAGGTGCCGCAACTCGCGCTCGGTGCCTGCGAGGATCAGCAGGTTGCGCAGCGTGTCGGCACGCACCGCCTGCGCATCCTTGGCGAACGGCTCGAGGATCTTGACCATCTCCGGGGCGCTGATGTAGCGCAACGGCACGATCTGCACGGAGTACCCCGGCGGCAGCGCGCGCTGCGAATTGCCGAGCTGCGGCGACAGGTTGCCCTTCACGGCCGTGGCCATCGGCACGATCTTGTAGAGGTTCGCCTCCTTGATCATCGTCGCGCCGTTCATCCGCAGCAGCGTTTCGAGCGTGGCCGGCAGCGACTCGCGGGGAATTCCCGACGACGTGCGGATCGTGATCTGGCCCCCGACGTTGGGATCGATCGTGTAGCTCTCGTTGAGGATGTCGCCCAGCACGTTGCGCACGACTTCGCGCAGGTCGGCGCCTTCGAAATTGAGCACGACGGTGCCGCCGGCGGCGCTGGTGATCGTCGACGGCGGCAGGTTGCCGCCCGGCTGCTGCCCCCGCACCAGCACGCCGGTACCCGGATAGGTCTTCAGGCGCTCGCCCCCGGCTTCGCCGGCGCCGAGGCCCACGTCGGACGACGCGGCCCCGGCGGGCTTCTTGAGGGTCGCGTCGTCGACGGCGTACTGGCGATGCGTCGCGCAGGCGGCGAGCGCACACGCCAGCGCGCAGGCGAGCGCGGATCGCGCAAACGGGGTGTTCTGCATTGTTGGTGTCCTTGCGCGCGGGTTCTTCGTGCCGGTTGCGGAAATGTCGGTCATGGTCGGTGCCACGCTATTTGGGCGCGTTGCGGTTGCGATTGCGCTGGTACAGCTGCTGCCACGCCGACTCCTGGCCTGTGACTGCCGACGCGGCGCCGCCGCCCGCTGCCCCTCGGGCGTCGGCCGCGGGCGGGGCATTGGGATCGGCCTGGCGCGCGGCTTCCGTGGCGCGCGCGGCGCGGCGGCGCTCCGCGATCGACAGCGCGCCGGCGTTGGGGGCGTCCGGATTGCGTGCCGCGTTCGCGTTGCGCGGCACCGCAGGCGCTTCACCACGACTGCCGCCCGCACCTGCGCCGGCGCCGGGTTGCGTGACCGCCGGCTGCACCGTCGTCTTGGGTCCGGCCGCGATCTTGAGCGGCAATTCCTCGGATTCGCCACCGGCGGTGAAACGTATGCCGTTCGCGGTGACCGAGGCCACCAGCATGCCGTTGACGGTCTCGCCCTGCCTCACCGTGCGCGTCTTGCCGTTGGCCTCCCTGAGATAGGCGACCGCCTTGTCGCCATAGACCGTGGTGCCGGTGAGGACAAACTGGCCGCGCTGCAGGCTGGTCGGCCCGCTGGCCGATTGCGCCGCCGGCGGCGCCGGACGTCGGGTGGGGTTGAACAGCGTGTGTTCCGCGGTGGCCTGCAACGCCTCCGAACCGCCGGCGATCGCGTATTCGGGCAACAGGCCGACGGACACCGGCGCCGGCACCACAGGCGTTTCGGGCGGGGGCACGCGGCGCATGCCGCTACCCCAGCCGAGCTCGAAGCCGAGCGCGATCGCCAGCGCGGCAATCGGGATGCCCCACCACACCAGCGACCGGATCGACGGATCGAGCCTGCTCATGTCGGCGCCCCCTTCTTCACGTCAGCGGGCTTCGCCGGGTCGGGCAGCGCCCAGCCGACGACGTCGAACTGCACGTTGAGCTCGGGCTCCTGACCGGGCCCGGGCT
The DNA here is from genome assembly GCA_041691615.1 of Pseudomonadota bacterium. Lineage (GTDB taxonomy): Bacteria > Pseudomonadota > Gammaproteobacteria > Burkholderiales > Casimicrobiaceae > VBCG01. Next base: position 7,106 of record JBEPUI010000023.1, on the reverse strand, counting down.
TGAATCCGCGAAAGGCGTTCAGCGGCCTCACCGACAGGTTGTCGATGACGAGATACGGTTGCTGGGTCTCGATCGCATACAGGACTTTCGCCAGCGCGGGCGTGGTCGCGAAGAACTGCACGTTGGCCACGATCTGCTTCATCGCGCCGTCGTCGCGCGGCTGCGGATTCTGGCTGGTGGTGATGCGCCCGCCGTTGCCTTCGATCGCGCCCTTCACCAGTTCCTGCAGCTCGGCTCCGGCAAGGTTCGCGGCGGTGTTGCGCAGGAAGAAGCGATGGCCGTCGCGGCTGCGCATCGCGTCCAGCGCGCGCCGGTATTCGGGCGCCTGCGCGGCGATGCGCCGGTAGCGCTGCAGCCGGTCGGCCGAGTCGGCGATCGCGCGGTTGTAGTGCAGGTGCGCGAGCACGGCCGGGCCGACGATCACGGCAACCAGCAGCAGGATCGCGATCACCGCGAGGCCGATGGCCACGGCGCGAGCTTGTGCCGCGGTCATGCGCTGCGCAAACGCCGGCGTCATTGCGATTCCTCCGGTTCATTGTCGTCGCCTGCGGCCGGCTGCGACGCCGCGGGGGACGGCTGCATCGTGGCCGCCGGTGGCGCAGCGGGCGCCGCCTGCGGAGCTGCCTGCGCGGCGGACGCACCGCCCTGTGCGGACTGCGCGGCCTGCGCGTCACGCGCCGCGCGCCGCGCGCCACCGCCGCGCGGTATGAAAGGACTGTCGCGCTGCATCCGCACCACAGCCGGATGTCCGGGGGTGGCAGGAATGATCGTCGGCGCGGGACCTGCGGGCGCGGGCTGCGCCGGCGCCGGCTTGTCGGGTGCCACATCCACGTCCGCGGTCTCTTGCGGCGCCTTAGTCGCCGCGGGCTGCGCGACGGCGGACTCGGCCGCTGCGCGCGCGCGCAGCGGTTGCTTCATCGCCTCGGTGAGCGCGATCGTCGCCGGCACCGGCGTGGTCTTCAGGTGCGCGCCGATATCGAACGATTCGCCGGGCCCGGGCTGCAACTTCGTGGTCGGCGATCGCGGCGCCGCCTCGCCGACCAGCGTGGCGTTCTCGAGCAGCGAGATGAGCTTGCCGGCGTTGGCCGATTCGCCGCGCATGAACAACTCGCGCTGCGCGAGCTTGCCGCGGATCGACGACTTGACCTCGAACTGGGTGAGCCACGTGTCGTCGGGCAGGAGCCGCGTGACTTCGTCCAGCACCTGCGCCACGCCGGGTGTCGTGTACTTGCGCTCGAGCGCGAAGTTGTACTGGCCCACCATGCGCTCGAGCTCGCTGCGCAAGCGGTCGGATTGCTGTGCGCGCGACGCGGCCTCGTCGGCGGTGTTCATCATCGCGATCGCATAGTCGCGCTTTTGCCACAGCGGCACCGCGACCGCGGCGAGCGCCACCGCGAGCAACGCCACCATCGGCACCATGAACTGCCAGCGGCGGAAGCGGCCGCCATCGACGCGGTCTTCCGGCGACAACAGGTTGATGCGCGACATCGCCGCCCGCTCGGGCGGATCGGCCACCACCGCCACCACGTTGGCGCCCATCGCGCGCGCCAGCGCCAGCGCCTGGTCGACGACGCGGCGGCGCGCCGCGACCACGTCGACGGTGATCTCGCGCTTGACCGGGTCGCGGCTCGCGACAGCGGCGTCGAAGTAAACGTCATCGGGCTTGAACGGCGTCAGCCGGTCGAGGTCGTAGCCGATCGTCGCGCGCAGGTTGTCCTCGATCGCCGACGGCATCGTCAGCGAGCGTCGCAGCACCTGCCTCGCATCGAGCGCGAGCGTCACGTCGCGCGATCCGGGATTGGCGGCGAAGATGGCATCGATTGCCGCGGCGCCCTGCGCGGCGACGCTCGCGGTGTCGGCCGTCAACGCAACGCTCGCGGTCTCGCGCATGCCGATCGATTCGCCGGCGCGCGACGGCTGCCAGAAGGTCAGGCGATCGCCGTCCTGCGCGATCACCGGGCGCAGGCGCCGCCGCTCGATCGCCGAGCGCAGGTTTTGCGGCGCAAGCGACGCGAGCTCGCCAATCCACCATGCGCCGAAGCCGGCGACGCCGAGGCGTCGCGACACGTCGGCAAGGGAAATGTTCGCGTGAGCGAGATCAGGATCGGCCATTGGAGTCGGCAGTTGCTGCGGCAGTTGCTGCGGCGGTCGCGGTGGCGGCAGCCGCGTTGGCGGTCGTGGCGGTCGCCGGTGCGGCGGGCGGCGGTGCGCCGCCTTGCAGCCAGGCCAGGACGATCAGTGGCCGGCGCGTGTCGCGCGACGGGCGCACCACCGCCTCGCGGACGAAGACTACACCATCGGCGAGCGACCCCGTCGCGCGGATACGCCATGTCGACACGGCACCGGACGACATCGCAGCGCCTGGCGCGAACGGGGGCACCGGCAATTTCTGGGCGAGCGCATCGGCGCGTGCCGCAATGAACGCGTCGACCAGGTCCGCGGTCGCGTTGGGCATTGCCAGCAGCACGTCGCGCGACGCGGTGGCCGGGTTGACGCCGCGCGCTTTGGAATAGACGGTGATCGACGGCGCGATGCGCGCGAAGATCGAAGGCGTCATGCCAAGCACCCGCGCCGCCTCGCCGATCGTCTCGAAGGGCGCGTTGGCCGGAACGTACTTGCGACCCGCCGCCTGGTAGTCGGGCGCTTCGGCGCCGTTGGGGCGTTTCAGGTCGTCCTGATCGCGCCAGTCGGCCATCGCGTCGAGCAGGTGCGCGGCGGTATCCGCATCGGCGCCGCCGATATTGACCAGCAGCCCCGAGACCAGCGCGTCCGGCGCGGTGTTGATGTCGATCTTGGCCGATTCGTCGGTGGCCACGACGTTGAGCGTGACATCGCCGTCGACGTAGGCGTGCGTGCTTCCGTCGGCGATCCACGCATCGGGCAGGCGCGGCCTCGTCAATTCGTAGACGGTGCGCTCGATCGCGCCATCGGCGGCCGCGCGCACCTTGGCCACCTCGACCGAGTTGCGCGCCGACAGCGCCTCGTGGCGCATGCCGAACGCGAAGCTCGCGGCGATCGTCGTCAGCAGCACGGTGAGCCACAGCACGAGGATCAGCGCGATGCCGCGTTGCGCGCGAGGCGGCGGGTTCGCGCTCATCCGGAAACGCAACGCTGGCGCGTGAAGTCGTAGCCGCGGCAACCCGCTTCGGGCGCGTTGCGCGGCGATGCGAAGATCGTCGGCCATGTCGATCCGCCGGCGGTCGTGACATCGATGCGAATTTCGAGAGGCAACGTCTGGTGGCTGTCCCAGCGGTCGCGCCACGTCGGATCCGTGGAAAGGTCGGCGCCGTCGTCGCGGCCGTAGTACTGCAGCTTGATCTCGCGCACGCCGTCGGCGAGCACGGACGTCTCGGGCGCCGCGAACTCGGGCATCGTCGCCGCGGCGACATCGGGGACCATGCGATCGAGCACCAGTTGCGACTTGTCGCCATCCTGCGCAACGCGCAGCCGGTAGAGCCATACGCCGCCGCCCTGCACGCGCGCCGGCAGCGCGGCCGCGTATTGCACCTGGCTGGCGTCGCCGCCGAACAGCAGCGGGAACTCGATGATCCGCTTCATCCGCTGCGGGTGCTGCTCCTCGAGCTGGGTGTGCAGGAACTGCTCGGCGAGGCGCATGCTGGCGGTGGCCTCGGCCTTGGCGTCGCCCACGTCCCAGCTCTTGCCGGCCATGCGCAGCGATCCGAACAGCACCGCCGACAACAGCGTCATCAGCGTCAGCGCGATCAGGAGCTCGATCAGCGTGAAGCCGTGCGCGGCGCGCGACACTGCGCGGCCGGCGTTCACAGCAGGTCCTTGCGTATCAGCTTCACCGTGGACAGCGTGATCGTGCGATCGAGCCCGGTCGCGCCGGGGAACGACACGCTCACGCTCACGCGCAACAGCCCGGTTGGCAATGTCGCAGACGCGTTCATCAGCTCGGGGGACACGTCGGAGGGAACGTACGGCTCGACGCGCGTGGTCCAGTTGATGCGCCCGTCATCCTCGCTGCCGGTGGCGCTGCCCTCCTTGAGCGGCACCGTCGCGGCGGCCTGCGCGAGCCGGCCTTCGGCGACGAGCGTCGCGCGGCTCCATTCCTCGGCGGCGCCGGCGTTGCGCAGCGAGCTCGAATAGAGTTGCGACAGCACCGTGCCGACGACCGCCAGCACCACGAATGCGACCAGCACCTCCAGCAGCGAGAAGCCGCGCTCTGACGACGCACTCATTGCAGGATCGCCACACGGCCGGTGAGCCAGTCGACGTCGATGTCGAACTTGCGCTCGCCCGATGCAATGGTGATGCGTCCGCCGTTGCTGCCGCCATCCGGAAAGAAGCGGATCGCGCCGGTGGTCTCGTTGACGATGTCCGACTGCGCGGTGAAGAGCTTCAGCTCTGCGCCCTTCGGCAGCGAATGCTCGACCGGATCGTTCGCCACCTTGAAGCGGCGTCCTGCGAGATCGATCGCGACAAAGGTTTCGCGGCGCGTCGACACCGCTTCGCTGCGCGCAAAACGCAGCCCGGCGGCGAGCTCGCGCGCGCCACCTTTCAGCGCGCTGTTCGACACGCCTTCGCCGAACAGCGGTATCGCGAGCACCGACACGATGGCCATGATCGCCAGCACGATCAGGAGCTCCATCAGCGTGAAACCGTTGCGCCGCATGGCGATCTAGTGGCCGGGAGGTCGCGCGGCGCGCGCCTACTGCCCGTCCCAGCTCGTGATGTCGCGATCGGGGCCCTCGCCGCCTTCCTTGCCGTCCGGGCCCATCGACACGATGTCGTAGGCGCCGTGCTGGCCGGGCGCCGTGTACTTGTAGTCGTTCTTCCACGGATCCTGTGGCACGCCGCTGTTCTTCCAGTACGGGCCGTTCCAGTTGTTGCTGCCCGACGGCGCGGTGATCAGCGCCTGCAGGCCTTCCGACGTCGTCGGATAGCGGCCGATCTCGAGCTTGTACAGGTCGAGCGACTGGCCGATCTGGTTGATCTCGATCTTGGCGGCCTTGCGCTTGGCTTCCTCCGCCTGGCCGAAGAACTTGCTGCCGACCACGCCCATCACGATGCCGATGATGACCAGCACCGCGAGAAGCTCCATCATCGTCATGCCGGACTGGCCGTGGCGCGGGCCGCGCTCGCGGCGGCCGGCGCCGATGCCTCGGGCAATGGCGTTGCCTGCGCTGGTCAGAGTTGCTTGCATGGTTCCCTCGTTTTCGAACGGGACTCGCGCGATCGGGTCTCGCGCTCCTCCCAATAGACATCCGTCAATTGACAAGTTCACTCATTCCCAGCACGCCGAGCAGGATCGACAGCACGATGAAGCCGACCACCACGGCGAGGCCCAGGATCATCACCGGCTCCAGGAACGCGAGGAACCGCTTGATCACCACCTGCACTTCGCGGTCGTAGACGTCGGCGACGCGCGTCAGCATTTCCTCGAGCTGGCCCGACTCCTCGCCGACCAGGATCATCTGCGTGGCGAGCCGCGGGTAGACGCCGGTGGCCAGCAGCGGCCGGCCGAAGCCCTTGCCTTCGCGCAGCTGCGCGGTGACGCCGTCGAGCGCGTCGCCCATCACGCGGTTGCCGATCGTCTCCTTGACGATCGACAGCGCGGACAGCAGCGTGACGCCGTTGGCGAGCAGCGTGCCGAGCGTGCGCGTGAAGCGCGCGGTCTCGATCTTCTGCACCAGCTCGCCCAGCAGCTTGCGCCGCAGCACCCACCCGTCGAAGCGCTTGCGCAACGGCGGGCTGGCGAGCGCGCGGCGAATAGCCCAGCCGCCAGCGAAGAACATCAGGATCAGCGTCCACCAGTAGCTGCGCATGTATTCGCCTGCGGCGATCACCATCGTCGTCGACCATGGCAGCGCCTTGCCGGCCTGCGCGAACTGCGTCTTGAACTGCGGCACGACGAAGAACAGCAGCACCATCACCGAAATCACCGCGACGCAGATCAGGATCGTCGGGTAGATCAGCGCCGACGACACGGTGCTCTTCAGCTCCTTGTTGCGCTCCATCGTGTCGGCGAGCCGCGTCAGCACCACCGACAGCGCGCCGCCGGCTTCGCCGGCACGCACGATGTTGATGTAGAAGCGCGAGAACACCTCGCGCCGCATGTCGAGCGCCTGCGACAGCGACTTGCCGCCGCGCACGTCGTCGCGCACGCCCTGCAGCAACACGGCGACCGGGCGAGTCGGCGCGAGCCCGATCAACGTTTCCATCGCCCTGTCGAGCGGCAGCCCGGCGCGCAGCAGCGTCGCGAGCTCGCGCGTGAATGCCATCAGCTGGTCCTGCGACACCTTCTTCGACGCGAACATCGGCTTCTTCGCACGCGCCTCGGTGGGCGCCACCGCGCTGCGTGCGCCGCCGCCGCCGCTCGTGGCCGTCACCTGCATCGGCATCAGCCCCTGGTCGCGCAGGCGGTCGACGATCTCCGCTTCGTTGGCGGCCTCGAGCTCGCCGCTCGACAGCTCGCCGCCGGTGGAGACGGCCTTGTAGCGATAGAGCGGCACGCGGTCAGTCCTCGCGCGTCGCGCGAAGCACTTCCTCGATCGTGGTCACGCCCAGCACGGCCTTGCGCAGTCCGTCCTCGTACATCGTCAGCATGCCGTCCTTCATGGCCTGCACCTTGATCTCGGTGGCGTTGGCGTGCTTCATCATCATGGTGCGCAGCGCGTCGGTCATCGGCATGACTTCGATGATGCAGATCCGTCCCGTGTAGCCGGTGTTCGCGCATTGCGCGCAACCCCTGGCGTGATAGAGCGTTACCGGACCGCTCTTGACGAAGCGGGCGAGGCCCATCTGGTCGACGACCTCGGGCAGCGCCGTGTACGGCTCCTTGCAGTGCGGGCACAGCGTGCGAACCAGCCGCTGCGCCTGGATGGCGACGATTGTCGACGTCAGCAGATAGTCTTCAACGCCCATGTCGAGCAGGCGGTTGACCGTCGACGGCGCGTCGTTGGTGTGGATCGTGGACAGCACGAGGTGGCCGGTCAGCGCCGACTGCACGGCGATCTGCGCGGTCTCGAGGTCGCGGATCTCGCCGATCATGATGACGTCCGGATCCTGGCGCACGATCGAGCGCAGCGCGTTGGCGAACGTCAGGTCGATCTGCGGCTTCACCTGGATCTGGTTGATGCCGG
>JBEPUI010000022.1:0-46623 GCA_041691615.1 Pseudomonadota bacterium | reverse complement strand
GCCCTGCGAAGGCACCGGCTACGAAGTGGGCTCGATGAGCATCGTCAAGGGCGCGCGCAACCTCGAGAACGCGAAGAAATTCTACGACTGGGCGCTGACACCCGCGGCGCAGAAGATCGGCGCCGACACCAAGAACTACCAGACTCCGTCGAACAAGGCGACGCCCATCCCGCCCGAAGCGCCGAAGCTGTCGGACATCAAGCTGATCAACTACGATTTCGCCAAGTATGGCGGCGCGGCCGAGCGCAAGCGCATCCTCGAGAAATGGGACCGCGAGGTGTACGCGATGCCGCGCTGAATCACAATTGCGATCGCGACGCGGCCGAAGCCGCGTGCATGCAGGAACGGCGTACCCGCGAACACGGGCACGCCGTTTTTTTGGTCCGCGCGAAGTGCCGCGCGTGCCGAAGTGCTGCGAACGCCGAAGTGCTGTGAGTGCCGAATTGCTGTAAGTGCCGAATTGCTGTAAGTGCTATTGCTTGGGAAAATCGCCGGCGTAAACGTACGCGATGTCGGCGGGATTGATGTACTTGCGAAGCGCCGCATTCGCGTCGTCCACCGTGACCGCGGCAATCGCCGCATCCATCCTGGCGCTATCGCTCCAGGTGCGGCCGAGATACGCCTGGTCGGTCAACGCATCCGCCAGCGCGTTGTCCTGCCCCCGCGCCCGCGTGCGGTTTTCCAGCATCGCCTTTTTCGCGCTGTCGACTTCGGCGGCCGTGAAACCGCCCTGCAATGCGCGCGCGATCTCCTCGCTGAACCCGGTCTTGACCCGTGCGAGGTTCTGCGGCGCGAAGATCGCGTAGAAGATCACCGTCGAGTTCTCGTCGATGCTGGCCGGACGAAGGCCGGTGCCGACGCCATAGGCAAGGCCGTCGCGCTCGCGCACGCGCTGGAAGATCCGCGACTCGGTCGAGCCGCCGAGGACACGTTCAGCAACCGCCAGCGCCGCAAAGTCCTTCGCGCGGTCGTTGATCGGCGCTGACAGCACGCCGCGCATCGTCGAATTCGCCTTGTCCGGTGTCGCGAAGGTCAGCGCCGCCGCCTTGTTGGGCACCAGCGGATGCGCAACGCGTGCGTAGGGCGTGGCGGTCGACCAGGTGCCGAAAAGCATCGCCAGCTGTGCGCGCACGGCCACTGGATCGAAGTCGCCGACGATCGCCAGTTGCGCATTCGCGCCGCTGTAGAACTTGTCGTGGAACGCCTTCATCGCCGCGGGTGTCACCGCCTTGGCGGCGGCAATGTCCTCGTCGAGCGTCGGTGCGTAGCGGATGTCGCCGCGCGGATAGGGGTTGTTCACGCGGCCGACTTCGCGGCGCGCGACCGACGCCGGGTCGGTGCGGCCCTGCTCCAGCGCCGACAGCCACTCACGCTGCATCTTCTCGGCTTCGGAAGGACTGAACGTCGGCTGCTCGAGCGCTTCGGCCGTCAGCGCCAACAGCTCGGGCAGATGCGCGCGCACGGTCTGGCCGCTGGCCGCCATCACCTGTCCGTTGGCGTCGAAATTGAGCTTGGCCAGCATGCCGTCGAGCGCGTCCTCGAATGCCTGGCGATCGTGCTTGGCGGTGCCACGCGCGAGCATGTCCGCCGTCGCCGCCGCGACGCTCGACTGGTTCATCAGCGAGTTCACGTCGCCGTAGTCGAGACGCAGGTCGAAATTCACCGTGGCGCCGCGTGTCCTGCGCGGCAGCAGCGCGACCTTCATGCCGTTCGGCAGCGTGAAGCGCTCGGTGCGCGCCTCGAGGTTGGCGGGCGAGGTATCGAACGATTCGCCGGCGGCGACCGCCGCGTCGCCCTTGTAATCCTTGACCAGCGCGACGATGTCGACCGGTGCGCCGAGCGGCGCGCGATCGGGCTTGGCGTCGGGGATGAACTCGCCGAGCGTCATGTTGGCCTGCTTGAAGTAATCGGCGGCCGCGCGCGTCACGTCGGCCGGCTTCAGCGCCGCCCAGCGATCGCGGTCGATGAACATCAGCCGCCAGTCGCCCTGCGCGATCGATTCGGAGATGCGCACGCCGAACTTCTGCGGGTCGTTGATCGTGTCGTTGAAGCCCTTGACCTCCTTGGCGCGCACGCGCGCGAGCTCGGCCTCGGTGATGGGCTGTTCCTTGACGCCGGTCAGCGTCGAGGTCAGCGCGTCGCGCGCGGCGGGGATGGAGTCGGTCAGGTTGAGCTGCGACTCGAACAGCACCATGCCGGGGTCGTGCAGTTCGAAGAAATAGCTGTCCACGCCGGTGGCCTTGTGCGAATCGACGAGCGCCTTGTACAGGCGGCCCGACGGTGCGACGGTCATGATCTGGGTGAGCGCCGCCATCGCCGCGCCGTCGGGCGCGGGTCCCGCCGGCGTGCGGAACATCGCCGACACCAGCTGCTGGCTGCCGACGCGGCGGATGGTGACCGTGCGTTCGCCATCCTGCACCGGTTCAGCCGTGTATTCCTTGGCCAGCACGCGCGTCGGCCGCGCGATGGGCGCGAAGTAGCGCGCGACGAGGCCCAGCGTGCGCTCGGCGTCGAATTTGCCGGCAATCACCAGCACCGCGTTGTCGGGCTGGTAGTACTTGCTGTAGAACGCGCGCAGGTTGGCGAACGGCACGTTCTCGATGTCCGAGCGCGCGCCGATCGTGTCATGCGCATAGTTGTGCCAGTCGAACATCACCGACTGCATGCGCTGCACCAGCACGTTGGACGGGTCGTTCTCGCCCATCTCGAACTCGTTGCGCACGACGGTCATCTCGGTGTCGAGCTCGGCCTTGGAGAACGTCGAGCCGACCATGCGCTCGGATTCCATCTTCAGCGCCCAGTCGAGGTTGTCGTCCGAGGCGGCGAACGTCTCGTGATAGTTCGTGCGGTCGAGCCACGTGGTGCCGTTGAAATTCATGCCGCGCTTGCCGAGCTCCACGAACACGCTGGGAATCGACGGCGTGCCCTTGAACAGCATGTGCTCGAGCAAGTGCGCCATGCCGGTCTCGCCGTAGCTTTCGAAGCGCGATCCGACCATGTAGGTGACGTTGACGGTGGTGGCCGGCTTGGTGGCGTCGGGGAACAGCAGCACCTTGAGGCCGTTGGCAAGCTGGTATTGCGTCACGCCTTCGACGCTCGGTCCTTGGGTGATTCCGGGGGGCAAAGCGGCAGTGGCGGTGAACGTGGTCATCGTGAGCAGGGCCGCGCAAGTCAGAAGACGGGCGAGCATGGTAAGTCCATGAAAAATTGAGGGCGCAAGTATAGAGTGCGCCTCCCGGCATAGGTTCGGCGCTCGGACGAGGCGCTGAGGATACCGATACGTTGCAGGCCGTGGCGACGAAACGCGCCGCCCGTGGCGGGCCGTGCGTGACGGCCGGCAGCGGCGGGCGCGCCGCCCGCGAGCCTGTCCGCGAGCCTGCCCGCGAGCCTGCGTGAGGGCCTGCGTGAGGGCCTGCGTGAGAGGCTGCCCGAGAGCCGGGCCGGGACCGCCGGCGGCCCGATTGGCCGCGTCACTTGTTGCGCGGCAGCGGAAATACCCTTGTGTATCGCGCAAGCGCCGGGTTGGCGACCGCGTAGCTCTCGAATGAAATCGGCATTTCCGTCTCGAGTGCGGCCAGCCGGTCGGCGGTCGAAGGATGCGTCTTGAGGAAGAACCCGAGCGCCGCGTCGTCCTGCGGCATCGCCGCCAGCGACTGCAGCACCGACACCAGCCCGTACGGCTCGTAGCCCGCTCGTGCGGCAATCACCACGCCCATCTGGTCGGCGGCGAGCTCGTCTTCGCGCGACAGGCCGCGGACGAGTCCTTCGAGTCCCACGCGCGCGACGGCACGCGCCGCTTCGCCGGCGAGGCCGCCGCCCTTGACCGCCGCGAGGTCGAGCGCCATGTTCTTCTGCGCATTCTTCTGGATGTCGGTCAGGTGATGCTTCAGCACGACGTGCGATATTTCGTGCGCGAGGATTCCCGCGAGCTCGCTTTCGCCGTGCACGCGCACCAGCAGGCCACGCGAGATGAACACGTTGCCGCCCGGTGTCGCGAACGCGTTGACGGTGTCGGCGTCGAGGATGCCGAAGTGCCACGGCAGGTCGGGCCGGCCCGAATGCAGCGCGAGCCAGCGTCCGACATTGTTGACGTAGGTTTCCTGGTCGGCCGACTTGGCGAGCGGCGCGGCCCCCAGCAGCCCCGCGGCGATGTCGCGGCCCATCGCGATTTCCTCGTCCTGCGGGATTTCGCGGAACGCATCCTGCGCGTGCGACGCGGCGCTTGCCGCCGCGCCGACGTTGATGCCGCCGAGCGAAAAATTGCCGAGCACCGAGCGCGCGACATCCGAGCCGGTGGCGGGCTGGGTGGGCCCTGGCGTGCCGCAAGCTGCCGTCAACAGCGCGAGGCCGGCGATCGAGAAATACCATCCGAGGCGAGCGGCCATGCTGGTTCGCATCCTGATCATTTCTTCGCTCCGGTCGCGTTCTCGGTCTGTCCGCCCAGCAACGATACTTCGCGCGACTTGAGGTTGCCGGCGCGCGCGAACGCGCTCGCCTGCTCCTTGCTGCGCGCGTAGCTCGCGAGCTTCGCGTATTCCGTGGCATTGGGCGTGGCGGCCTTCAGCATGTCGGCATCGAGGCCGCGCACACCCGTGGTGACGCTCGAGCCGCGGTTGCCCATCGCAAGGCCCAGCGTATCGGCGATACCGGTGCCGTTCTTCTTCGCCGGGGCGGCGTCGCCCGAGCCCGCCAAGCGGATGTCGAACAGTTTCGCCCACCCGGTGCTGCGCCCGGATTTCAACTGCACCCAGGCGCCCTGCCGCGTGACGACGTCCACCGCCGACTGAACCGGCAGCGACACGACCGTCTTCGCGTCCGATGCGGGCTGCGCCTTCAGGTCCAGCGCACGGACCGTGACGGCGGGTTCGGCCAGCGCGCACTGCGCGGCGAGCAGCCACGCTGCGCACATTGCTACGGCAAGTCGTTTCATCACAAGCCTTCCACTGTGTAAAGAAGCACCGATGCGGCGCGGCCCTTGACCGTGACGTCGGCGACCTCGACGAACGCGCGGTTGGCAACCATATCGCGCGTGGCCGCCGACAGCAAGATCCGCGAGCGGCCCTTGGTTTCCCCCTCGATGCGGCTCGCCAGGTTCACCGTGTCGCCGATCGCCGTGTATTCGAGCTTGCGCTTCGAGCCGACGAAACCCACGACCGCCGGTCCGGTGTGCACGCCGATGCCGATGTCGAGCGGGGTTCCCCCGGCCGCCATCTGCGCGTTGAACTGCTGCAGCGTGGCGACCATTTCCACCGCGCAGTCGACCGCGTGCTCGGCGTGGCGCGCGTCGTCGGTCGGCGCGTTCCAGAAAGCCATGATCGCATCGCCGATGAACTTGTCAAGCGTGCCGCCGTGGCGAAACACCGTTTCCGATTGCCGCGACAGGTAGTCGTTGAGCAGTTTCACGACCTCTTCGGCGGGACGCGTTTCGGCGAGCGACGTGAACCCGCGGATGTCCGAGAACAGCACGGTGATCGTGCGTGTCTCGCTCTTGAAATCCTCGAGCCGCACGCCTTCGCCGACCAGCCGCTTGACTACGCGCGTGTCGAGGAAACGCGACAGCACGCGCTCGCGCTGCTCCTTGGCGCGCTGCTCGGCGACGTAGGCGCGCAGCGCCGCGAGGAAGAAGAACGCCCATGCGAAAGCGAGCGGCGTGCCGATGGGCACGAATGTGCGCCGCGCGGCCAGCGCGCCGTAGGCGCCGCCAGCGACGACCAGCGACAGCGCCGCCAGAAGGGCGAGGATCACCAGCAGGTGCGTGTGTCGCCGCTGCGCAGCCAGCATCGGCACGAACAGCACGAGTACCACCAGCACCGGCGCCCACGGCGGCGCGTCGGTCAGCCAGCGCCGGTTCTTGAGGTTGTCGAGCGCGGTGGCGAGGATCTCCACGCCCGGATAGGTCCCGGCGATCGGCGTGGTGCGATAGTCGCCGAGGTGCGTCGCCGACGCGCCGACGACGACGACCTTGCCGCTGAACTCGTCGCGCGGCCGCTCGCGCTTGCCGCGTTGGATGTCCTCGTACAGGTCGACGAAGGCCACGCGCGGATGCGGAAATTCGCCACCGCGCATCCAGGCCATGCGCATCGATTCGCGGTCGGGCACCGCGTAGCCCAGCGCGGTGGCCACGCGCGCCGGCAGCGACGGAATCCGGTACCCGCCGGCGTCGCGGTAAAGCCAGTAGCGCCGGCCGACGCCGTCGTCGTCGGCGAGAAAATCGATGAGACCGGTGCGTGGCCACGCCGAGCGGTCCAGCGCGAACGGCAGCTCGAGGGTCGCGCGCGCATTCGGATCGGGCGTGCCGCGCGTGGGCAGCGCGAGATCGGGCGCCAGCTTGGCGAACCACACGCCCTCGTCGCGGGCGATGCGCGGCAGCGACTTGATCGGAAAGAACGTGTTGTCGCTGCCCGCGAGCGCCGCGTTCAGCACGGCGTCGCTCTGTGGATTCTGCAGGTCGGGCTCGTAGAGCTCGATGTCGAACACGACGGCGCGCGCCTTTTGCGCACGCAGTTCCTCGATCAGCTCGCCATACACGGCGCGCGGCCACGGAAAGCGCCCGACGCCGTACGCCGGGCTCGCCATCGCCTCCAGCGAATGGTCGTCGACGTCGACCACGATGATGTCGCGGTCGGCGGCGACACCGCGCGAGTGAAGCCGTGCCAGCGCGTCGCCGGCATGGCGGTCGGCGGATGCCAGGAAGTGCGTGAACGTGATGTCGGCGATCGCCAGCAACAGCATCGCGAAGCCCGGCAGCAGCGACGACGCGGGCGGCAGGCGAAAGAAGGCCATTGCGGGCGCGCTTGCGGTCAGTCGTTGCGCCTGGCGCGCCGGCGCAGCACCGCCAGGATGATGACGCCTGCGACCGCGATCACCGCGAACGCGATTTCCTCGAAGTGTCGCGCGTGTCGCAGCGTGTTGGCGAACGCCTCGCCGAACAGGTAGCCGGCCGTGCTGAACACGGCGGCCCATGTCATCGCGCCGAGCGCATTCGCCGGCGAGAATTTCCACGCCGGCATGCGGCCGGCGCCCATCAGGATCGGGCCGGCGATGCGCAGGCCCACCAGGAAGCGCACGCCGAATGCCGCATACGCGCCGAGGCGCTCGACCAGCTTGCGAATGCGCGTCTCGCCGCGCTTCAGCGACGGAAAGCGCCGAAAAAGGTCCTGGCCGTAGCGCCGGCCCAGCGCGAAGAACGCTTCGTCTCCGCAGAATCCGGCGGCCGCCGCGGTCGCCATCACTGCCGGAAGCGACAGGTAGCCTGCATGCGCGGCGAACCCGGCGAGGACGAGCACGGTTTCTCCTTCAAAAAAGCAGCCGACGAAGACGGCGAAATAGCCGTAGTTCTCGATGATGGACTGGAGTGTGGCCATGGTGCGGAACGGTTAGCGAGCGCGAAAAGGAATCGGCGGGCGGCAGGTGGTAATCGACAGCGACAGGCGACAGGCGGCAGGCTGCAAGCCGGCGCGAGACTAGCATGCAAGTCGCGGGCCCGGGCCGGGCGTCGCAGCCTCGGCCGTCATGATCTCCGGCGCGCAGGGCGGCCTCCCAGGCCCTCGGGTCGCGGTATTGACGTTTACGTTAACGTCATATAGGGTGGCCGATTGCGCAGTAGGCGTAAGCTCACGGCGCGACCCCTCGCATCGTCCGCGCGTCGCCGCAGCGAGGTAGCGAGGCTATTGTCACCATTGGCCGCCGCCCGAGGTAAATGTCATGAACGACCTTTCCGTCGCCAGCAAGGCGCTCGTTTACAAGCCCGTCAACAAGGTCCGCTTCGTCACGGCCGCGAGCCTGTTCGACGGCCACGACGCGTCGATCAACATCATGCGTCGCATCCTGCAGGCGAGCGGATGCGAAGTGATCCACCTCGGGCACAACCGCTCGGTCGACGAAATCGTGACCTGCGCGCTGCAGGAAGACGTCGCCGGCATCGCGATCTCGTCGTACCAGGGCGGCCACGTCGAGTTTTTCAAGTACATGCTGGACCTGTTGCGCGAGCGCGGCGGCGCGCACATCAAGGTCTTCGGCGGCGGCGGCGGCGTGATCATTGCCGCGGAGATCGACGAGCTGCATGCGTACGGCGTCACGCGCATCTTCTCGCCGCAGGACGGGCAAAAGCTCGGCCTGCAAGGGATGATCAACGAGATGGTCGCCGCATGCGACGTCGATCCGGCAGGGGAGGCGCCGCCGTCGGTTGCGGGGCTCGACGACGCCGACGCCAACGTTCGCGTGCGCACGCTGGCAAGGATCATCACGGCAATGGAGGCCGGCACCGCTGGCGCACCGATGCGTGAAGCGATCGCGGCGCGCGCCGAGGCCTCGGATGCGCCGGTGCTCGGCGTGACCGGCACCGGCGGCGCGGGCAAGAGCTCGCTGACCGACGAGCTGGTGCGGCGCTTCCGCATCGACCAGGACGACGCGCTGTCGATCGCGATCGTATCGATCGACCCGTCGCGGCGCAAGTCGGGCGGGGCGCTGCTCGGCGACCGCATCCGCATGAACGCGATCGCGTCGCCTTCGAGCCCGGGACGCATCTACATGCGATCGCTGGCGACGCGGGACTCGTTTGCGTCGCCCGGCAGTGAAATCAGCAAGGCGCTGCCGGACGCCATCGTCGCGTGCAAGGCCGCGGGCTACGACGTTGTTATCGTCGAGACTTCGGGCATCGGCCAGGGCGATGCGGCGATCGTGCCGCACGTCGACACGTCGCTGTACGTGATGACGCCGGAGTTCGGTGCTGCCTCGCAGCTCGAGAAGATCGACATGCTCGACTTCGCCGATTTCGTCGCGATCAACAAGTTCGACCGCAAGGGCGCGGCCGACGCGCTGCGCGACGTGCGCAAGCAGTACCAGCGCAACCGCGAGCGCTTCAAGGAAGCGCCCGACGCGATGCCGGTGTATGGCACGATCGCCTCGCGCTTCAACGACGACGGCGTCACCGCGCTCTACCAGGCGATCGCGGCGCGCCTCGCGACGCAAGGCCTCGCGCTGCGCGCGCATCGCCTTGCGCAGACGAACGCTCGCCATTCGACCGGCCAGAACGTGATCGTGCCGCCCGCGCGCGTGCGCTATCTCGCCGACATCGCGCAAGACGTGCGCCGCTATCGCGAATGGGCCGAGGCGCAGGCGAAGATCGCACGCGAGCGCCAGCAGTTGAGCGCGACGCGGGCAATGCTGGTCAACGGATGCAAGGACGTACTGGCGCGCTCGCCGGCGCAATCAGAACGCGGCGAGCTCGCCGTCGAGTGCAAGCGCGACCACGCGGTGATCGACGACCTGATCGCGCAACGCGAAGCGGCGCTCGACCCGGCGTCGAGGCAATTGCTCGACCTATGGCCGCAAACGCGCAAGGCGTACGCCGGCGACGAATACGTCGTCCGGATTCGCGACAAGGAAGTGCGCACCGAGCTCGTCTACACGACGCTTTCCGGAACGCGCGTGCCCAAGGTGGCGTTGCCGCGCTACGAGGACCACGGCGAGATCCTGCGCTGGCAATTGCTCGAGAACGTCCCGGGCAGCTTTCCGTACACCGGCGGCGTGTTCGCATTCAAGCGCCGGGGTGACGAAGATGGCGAGGATCCGACGCGGATGTTCGCCGGCGAAGGCGACCCGTTTCGCACCAACAAGCGCTTTCACCTGTTGGCCGACGGCATGCCGGCGCAACGCCTGTCCACGGCGTTCGACTCGGTGACGCTGTATGGCTTCGATCCCGACCGGCGCCCGGACATCTACGGCAAGGTCGGCAATTCAGGCGTGTCGATCGCGACGCTCGACGACATGCAGGTGCTGTATTCGGGATTCGACCTTTGCAGCCCCAAGACGTCGGTGTCGATGACGATCAACGGGCCGGCGCCGACAATGCTCGCGTTCTACATGAACACGGCGATCGAGCAGCAGCTCGCGAAATTCCGCGCCGACAACAGCCGCAGCCCGACTGCCGGCGAGGCGGCCAAGATCCGTGCGTGGACGCTGTCGACGGTGCGCGGCACCGTGCAGGCCGACATCCTCAAGGAGGACCAGGGCCAGAACACCTGCATCTTCTCGACCGAGTTCTCGCTCAAGGTGATGGGCGACATCCAGCAGTACTTCGTCGACCACGACGTGCGCAATTTCTACTCGGTGTCGATCTCCGGATACCACATCGCCGAAGCGGGTGCCAACCCGATATCGCAACTCGCGTTCACGTTATCGAACGGCTTCACGTTCGTCGAAGCGTACCTCGCGCGCGGCATGCACGTCGACGACTTCGCGCCCAACCTGTCGTTCTTCTTTTCCAACGGCATGGACCCGGAGTATTCGGTGCTCGGCCGCGTCGCCCGGCGCATCTGGGCGGTGGCGATGCAGAAGCGCTATGGCGCCAACGAGCGCAGCCAGAAGCTCAAGTACCATTGCCAGACGTCGGGACGCAGCCTGCACGCGCAGGAAATCTCGTTCAACGACATCCGCACGACATTGCAGGCGCTGATCGCCACATACGACAACGCCAATTCCCTGCACACCAACGCGTACGACGAGGCAATCACCACGCCGACCGAAGAGAGCGTGCGGCGCGCGATGGCGATCCAGCTCGTGATCAACCGCGAATGGGGACTCGCCAAGAACGAGAATCCCAACCAGGGCTCGTTCATCATCGACGAGCTCACCGACCTGGTCGAAGAGGCCGTGATGAAGGAGTTCGAGGCGATCGCCGAGCGCGGCGGCGTGCTGGGGGCGATGGAGACGGGCTACCAGCGCGGCAAGATCCAGGACGAGTCGCTGTTCTACGAGCACAAGAAGCACGACGGCAGCTATCCGATCATCGGCGTCAACACGTTTCGCAACCCGCATGCGGACGCACCGGCCGACAAGGTCGAGCTCGCCCGCTCGACCGACGCCGAAAAAGCGTCGCAGCTCGCGCGGCTCGCCGATTTCCACGCACGCCACGCGGCCGAGTCGCCCGCCGCGATCGCGCGCCTTAAAAAGACCGTCATCGACAACGGCAATGTTTTCGCCGAGCTGATGGACTCGGTCACGGTCTGCTCGCTCGGCCAGATCACGCATGCGCTGTTCGAGGTCGGCGGCCAATACCGCCGCAGCATGTAGCTCGCATTGAAAATGTCGCGCGCGACGGGCTGGTCGAGCGCCTGGACAATGGCGTCGGGCATGGGTTCGCGTAAGATGATTCCGGAAATTCTGAAACCTCGATCGCAACCGATGGCCGAATCCTCTTCCTGGGCCTTTCCTGCATCGCTGCAGCCCGACGATGCCGATTTCGACGTCGAGCGCACATCGGCGTCGATCGTCCGGGTGCGCGCCGAAATTCCGGAAGATGCGTTCACCGCGGGCATCCTCGGCACCGAGCGCCAGGGCAGCGGCGTGGTGATCCGCGAGGATGGCCTCACGCTGACGATCGGCTACCTGATCAGCGAAGCCGCGTCCACGTGGCTGTTGACGCGCACCGGCCACGTCGTGCCCGCGCATCCGCTGCTCTACGACTATGCGAGCGGATTCGGCCTCGTGCATCCGCTCGGCGCGCTGCCGGCGCCGGCGATGCCCATCGGCGATCCGCATCGCGTCAGCGCCGGCGACGACGTGTACGTCATCGGCTTCGGCGGCCGCACCCATGCGCTGAAGGCGCGCGTGTTCGCCAAGCGCGAGTTCGCCGGCTACTGGGAATACGTGCTCGACTACGCGTTCTTCACGACACCCGCGCATCCCGAGTGGAGCGGCGCGGCGCTGGTCGACTCGGCGGGGCGGCTGATCGGAGTCGGCTCGCTGTTCGTCCAGGAGCAGGACGGCGACGAGGCGATGCAGGGCAACATGTTCGTGCCGATCGACTTGCTGCCGCCGTTGCTTGATCAACTGGCGGGAGCGGAGCCGGCGGCGAGCGCATCGCGTCCGTGGCTCGGCATGTACACCGCCGACACCCACGACGGACTGCTGGTCAATGGCATCGCACAGCAGGCACCCGCCGACCTGGCAGGTGTCGAGCCCGGCGATATCGTCGTCGAAGTGGGAGGCGAGAGAGTCACCGCGCTCGCCGAACTATTCCGCAGCATCTGGCGCGTCGGGCCGGCGGGCAGCGAGATCGCATTGACGCTGCTGCGCAAGGGAACGCGCGTACACGTCAAGGTTCGCTCGGCCAGCCGCAGCGACTTCCTAAAAAAGCCGACGCTGCAGTGACGGCCGGCGCGCTAAAGTTGCACGGCGACTGACGGCGGCATAGACTGCGGCGGCGCGCAACACACGCACGATCAACGAATCCAAGGCGAACGATGGCAACACGCACCAGCAAGCGGCGCGCGCGCGCGGCGGCGTCTACGAAAGGATGTCGACGCTGGTTGGGGATGCGGGCGTGAGCGTCCACTACGACGTGTTTCGCGCGGGCGCCGTCGACGGCGAGTACCTGTCGGAAGACTACTGGGCCTGCGCGACGCTGCGTCGCCTGGGCTTCGCGATCCACGTCGACCCGGCGATCGTCACTACCCACCACGGCACGATGGCGATCTAGCGCGCGCTGCCGCGGATCGGCCGCTGCCGGCGAGCGCATCGGACCCGACGCGTTACCGCGTTGCGCCAGAGATCGTTGCGCTAGCGGTGGGCGATGGAGTCCGTATAGTCCCAGCCGCCGCCCAGCGCCCTGGCGAGGTCGATCAGCGCGAAGCGCGCATTCTGCGCGGCGATGATCTGCAGCGTCTGCGCCTGCAGCAGCTGGCGCTGCGAATCCAGCACTTCGAGATACGGCGAATAGCCGGACTTGTAGCGCAGGTCCGAGAGCTCGAGCGCCTGTCGCAGCTTGTTCGCGCGCTCGGTCTGCGCGGCCAGCGCTTCGCGCGTGGTCTGGTTGGCCGACAGCGCGTCGTGCACATCCTTGAACGCAACTTGCACGGTCTTGGTGTAGTCGATCAGCAGCTCGTTGCGGCGTGCGGTCTGCGCTTCGACGTTGGCTTCGATCGCCTTGAGACCCACAAGCGGCTGGGCGAGCGACGCGCCGATGCCCCAGATCGCCGCCGGACCCATGAACAGGCTTTTCAGCGCGCCTGCCTCCGACCCGAACAGACCAGTCAGCGACACCGCCGGGAAGTAGTCGGCGCGCGCGACATCGATGCGCATGTTCGCGGCGGCGAGCTGCGCTTCGCTCTGCTGCAGGTCGGGCCTGCGCTGCAGGATATCCGACGACAATCCCGCGGGTATCTGCGGCACCGTCGTGAACTGCGCGAGCTTCTGGTCGCGGTCGATCTGCGGCGTGAACACATCGCGCGGCGAGCGTCCGGTGAGCACCGCCAGCGCAGACTCGTTCTCGGCGACCGAGCGCTTCGCCACCGCGATGTCGCTGGCGACGGCCAGGTATTCGGCTTCGGACGTGCGGAAGTCGTATTCTCCGATCACCCCGGCCTGCAGCCGGTCGCGCTGCAGATTGAGCGATTCGTCGCGCGATTTCAGCGTGTCCTGCAGCAGCGCGAGCTGGGCATCCGCGGCAACCAGGCCGAAATACGCCTGCGCGGTCTGCGCCGCCACCGCCGTGCGCACGGTCTCGCGCGCATATTCGGTCGCCAGCAAATCCTTGCGCGCCGCCGCGGTCGCGGTGCGGTACTTGCCCCACAGGTCGAGCTCGTACGACGCCTGCAGCCCGACGCGGAAATCGTTGCTGAACGGCGAGTAGCCAGGCGGCAGCGCGTTGGTCCCGAGCTCGGTCGACTTGTTGCGCGTCGCGCCGACCGCGAGGTCGACGGTGGGATAGAGGTCGCTCTGCGCGAACTTGACCTGCGCGCGTGCATAGTCGACGCGCGTGATGGCCGCGGCCAGGTCGAGGTTGTGCGCGATCGCCTCGTCGACCAACTTGTCGAGCGCCGGATCGCCAAAGTTGTGCCACCAGCGGTCGAGCGACGCGCTGTTCGCGGTTTGCGACATCACCGGCAGGTCGAGTTGCGGCGGGCCGACCGGCGTGCTCGCGCACCCGTGCAGCGTGGCGATCGCCGCGGCAAGCAATGCATTCGTCAGATGTTTTCGTGTCATCGCATCATTCCTGGACGCGGCCCGGCGGATGGCCGGGCGTTTGCGGGAGAGCGCGCGTGCCGTGATGCGCATGCTCGACCTCGTCGAACAATTCCTGCGCACTGCGCTTTTCGTTCACGTGCCGGTCGAAGATCACCTTGAAGAACAGCGGCACGAAGAAGATCGCGAGGAACGTCGCCGCGACCATCCCGCCCATCACGCCGGTGCCCACAGAATGCCGCGCACCTGCGCCGGCACCCGTGGAAATGGCGAGCGGCAGCACGCCGAAGATAAACGCGAGCGAGGTCATCAGGATCGGCCGGAACCGCAAGCGCGCGCCTTCCACCGCCGAGGCCGAGGCCGACAGGCCTTCCTCGTGCTTCAGCAGCGCGAATTCCACGATCAGGATCGCGTTCTTCGCCGCAAGCCCGAGCAGCGTGACCAGGCCGATCTGGAAATACACGTCGCTGGTGAGCCCGCGAGCCCACACGGCCACCAGTGCGCCAAAGGTGCCGAACGGCAACGCCATCAGCACCGCCAGCGGCAGCGACCAGCGCTCGTACTGTGCGGACAGGATCAGGAACACCATGATCACCGCCAGCGCCAGTGCGAACGTCGACGCGCCCCCCGATTTCTTTTCCTGGTACGACGATCCGCCCCAGTCGAAGCTGAAGTCCGCGGGCAGCGTCTCGCGCGCGATCTGCTCGACGCGCGCGATCGCCTGGCCCGAGCTGTAGCCCGGCGCCGCCTGGCCGATGATCTTCACCGCCGGCAGGTTGTTGAAGCGATCGAGCGAATCCGGACCCGACGTGTAGTTGACCTTCACCAGAGCGGAAAGCGGCACCATCTCGCCCGCCGTCGAGCGCACGTACATGCCGCCGATGTCGTCGGGGCGCTTGCGGTACTGCGGCTCGGCCGACAGCAGCACCTGCCACGTGCGCCCGTACTTGTTGAAGTCGTTGACGTAGTAGCTGCCCATCGTCGCCGACAGCGTGTTGAAGATGTCACCGATCGGCACGCCGGCCTTTTTCGCCTTTTCGCGGTCGACGTCGACGAACAGCTGCGGCACCGCCGCGTGCCACAGCGTCTGCGCGCCGCCGAGCTCGGGGTCGCGGTTGGCGCGCGCGAGGAACGCGTCCTTGACCTCGGACAGCTTCTTCGAGCCGCCGTCGCCGTGGTTCTGGATGTAGAACTCGTAGCCGCCCGTGCTGCCGAGGCCGAAGATCGGCGGCGGATTGAATGCGAGCACCAGCGCATCCTTGATGCCCGCGGTCTTGGCGTACAGCTCGCCGACCAGTTGCTGCGCGGTGACCGTGCGCTCGTCCCAGTGCTTTTGCGTGACGAACAGCGTGGCGGCATTGTTGCGGAAGCCACCGCCGATGAAATCGAAGCCGGTGAACGCCACCGTGTCCTGGTTGTTGGGGTTGCTGCGCACCGCCGCCTCGACCTGCTCGACGACCTTCTGCGTGCGCTCGAGCGTGGCGCCGTCGGGCAGGATCACCGCCGAGATATAGAAGCCCTGGTCCTCGTCCGGAACGAGGCTGCCCGGCGTGATGCGCCACATCAGCACCGCGCCGACGACCATCAGCGCGAACAGCGACAGGCCGATGACGCCGTGGCGGATCAGGAACGCGACGCCGTGCGAATAGCGGTTGCGGACGCGCTCGAAGCCGCGGTTGAACGCGGCGAAGAATCGGTTGGGCGCCTCGTGCGGCTTCAGGATCAACGAGCACAGCGCCGGCGACAACGACAGCGCCACCACGCCGGAAATCACCACGCAGATAGAGATCGTCACCGCGAACTGGCGGTAGAGCTCGCCCGTCAATCCGCCGAGGAACGCGATCGGCACGAACACCGCGACCAGCGTCAGCACGATCGCGATGATCGGGCTCGTCACCTCGCGCATGGCCTTGACCGCGGCGTCGCGCGGCGGCAGTCCCTCCTCGCGCATGATCCGCTCGACGTTTTCCAGCACCACGATGGCATCGTCGACGACGATGCCGATCGATAACACCATGCCGAACAGGGTCAGCGTGTTGATCGAGTAGCCGAGCACGTGGATGCCGGCGAACGTGCCGATCAGCGCCACCGGCACTGCGGCGAACGGGATGATCGCCGCGCGCCAGCTTTGCAGGAAAAGGTAGACGACCAGGAACACCAGGATCATCGCCTCGCCCAGCGTCTTGATCACTTCGCGGATCGACACCTCGACGAAGCGCGTGGTGTCGAATGCGACGTTGTACGCGAGGCCCTGCGGAAAGCGCGCGCCCAGCGTCGCCAGCAGCTCGTTCGACGACTTGGCGACGTCGAGCGCGTTGGCGCCCGGCGACAGGAAGATGCCGACCAGCGTGGCCGGCTTGCCGTTGTAGCGGCCGTTGAATTCGTAGCTCGCCGCACCGAGCTCGACGCGCGCGATGTCGCGCAGGTGCACCGTCGAGCCGTCGGGATTGGCGCGCACGATGATGGCGCCGAACTCCTTCGCGTCGGACAGCCGGCCCTTGGTGGTGACGGTGAACGTGAGATCCTGCCCCTTGCCGATCGGCGACTGGCCGACCTTGCCGGCGGCGAACTGCGCGTTCTGGTCGTTGATCGCATTGATCACGTCGGCGGGCGTGAGCTTCATCTGCGCGAGCCGGTCTGGCTGCATCCAGATGCGCATCGCGTAGTCCTTGGCGCCGAAGATCTGCACGTTGGTCGTGCCCGGCAGGCGCTTGATCTCGTCGAGCACGTTGAGCGTCACGTAGTTCGACGTGTCGAGGTCGGTCAGCGTGTTGTCCGGCGAATAGAACGCGACCACCTGCAGGAACGATGAGCTGCCGCGCTCGACGGTGACGCCCTGGCGGCGCACTTCCTCGGGCAGCCGCGGCGTGATCTGGTTGACGCGATTGTTGACGTTGACCGCGGCGATGTCGACGTTGGTGCCGATCTCGAACGTCACCTGGATCTGCACGATGCCGTTCGACGCAGAGTTCGAGCTCATGTACTGCATGCCCGGAATGCCGTTGATGGCGTTCTCGAGCGGCGCGGCGACGGTGTCCTCGACGACCTGAGCCGACGCACCCGGATAGACGGCCTGCACGGTGATGACCGGCGGCGCGATTTCCGGGTACTGCGCGATCGGCAGCGTGCGAATCGCCGCCAGGCCCGCCAGCACCAGGAATATCGAGATGACCGCGGCGAAGATCGGACGGTCGATGAAAAAGCGTGAAAGCATGATGGCGCCCTTTGTTACGACTTCTTGGCGGATGCGGCCTTGTCCGGCGCGCCTTGCGGTGCGGCGGCCGGCGCGGCCTTGTCCGGCGCGCCTTGCGGCGCGCTCTTGCCCGGCACCCCCGCAGCAGGGGCGGGGGGCGCCGCTGCGGCACCGTCCGGGATGATCTGCGCGCCTGGCATCAGCTTGGCGATGCCGTCGACGATCACCGCATCGCCGGCTTTAAGCCCGGACTCGACGACGAACAGGTTGCCGCCGCTCTCGTCGATCCAGTCGCCAAGCGTTATCGGCTGGGGCATCGCCACGTCCTTTCCGTCCTTGTCCTTGCCCGCGACGTAGACGAACTTGCCTTGCGTTCCGTCAAGCACCGCGACCTGCGGCACGACGATCGCATTCCTGCGCTCGGCGCCGTGCAGCGTGACGCGCACGAACTGGCCGGGCTTCAGCGCCAGGTCCTTGTTGGAAAGCTCGGCGCGCAGCTCGTAGGTGCCGGTGGCGGGATTGACGCGCGTGTCCGAGAAATTGATCTTTCCCTTGCGCGGCACGACCGAGCCGTCCGAGAGCTTGATCGACACGTCGAACGACCCGCCGGGCGGCAGCGCCAGCCGGCCTTCCGCGACCGACTTGTTGATCAACAGCTGCTCGTTCTCGGCGATGTTGAATTGCACCCAGATCGGGTCGACTTGCGACACGACGGTCAATAGCGTCTGGTTGGCGGTGGCGAGGCTGCCTTCGGAGACCTGCGCGCGGCTCGACATGCCCGAAATCGGCGCCACGGCGCGCGTGTAGCCGAGGTCGAGCTGTGCCGTGTCGAGCTTCGCCTGCGCGGACTTGATCGCGGCGGCAGCGAGCTCGGCGTTGGACTGCGCGTCGTCGGACTCCTTCTGGCCGATGGCGTGGCGCTCGGCGAGCGGCTTCAGCCGCGCGGCTTCGCGGTCGGCCTGCGCCTTTTGCGCCTGCGAACGTGCCAATTCGGCCTGCGCCACGGCGACATTGGCGACGTAGGGCTTGGGATCGATTTCGAACAGCAGCTGGCCGGCCTTGACCGGGCTGCCTTCCTGGTAGGCCCGGTGCTCGACGATGCCGGTCACCCGGGCGCGCACCTCGACATCCTTGGAGCCGATCGTCTGGCCGGTGTATTCGAAGGCGACCGGTTGCGAATGCGGCTCCAGCTTCTGCACGGTCACGTGCGACGGCGGGAAGCCATGGAATCCCTGCTGTTGCTGCCGGCCACAAGCGGCCAGGCTGAGAACCAGAACGACGAACAGGACGCTTGGGGTCGGGCGGGGCATGTGGGCTTCTCCGGCGAAAGGGGACGGCGCACCGGGTGAAGTGGTGCACCGCAACTTGACGTGACCCGCAAATTTACATACATTCGTGGATGTTTGCAACCCCGTACAAGAAATAACGCCAACCATGGTCCGCAAGACCCGCGAAGCCTCCGCCGCCACCCGCGAGGCGCTGCTCGACGCCGCCGAGCGCGTGTTCCGCGCCAAGGGCGTGGCGCGCACGACGCTTGCTGACGTCGCGCATTCGGCGGGGCTGACGCGAGGCGCGGTCTATTGGCACTTCCGCGACAAGGCGGAGCTGTTCTCGGCAATGTGCGAACGCGGCGCGCTGCCGATGGAAGCGATGATCGCCTGCCATGGCGCCAATGCGACGCTGCCGCCGCTGACGATCCTGCGCAACAACGCCGTGCAGGGACTGATGCGGCTCGCTCGCGACGCGCGCACGCAAGCGGTGTACGACGTGGTCTTCAACAAGTGCGAATACACCGACGAGCTCTCGCCGGTCGTTGGCCGCCGCCGGCTCAACGACGAAGGCTGCCGGCAGCACGTCGTGGGGCTGTTGCGGCGCGCCGTCGACGAACGCGAGCTGCCGCCCGACACCGATACCGCGATGGCCGCCGAGATCCTCAAGGCGTTCATGATCGGCGTCATGCATGCGTGGGTGCAGAACCCCGCAGCCTACGACCTCGAGCGCCATGCGCACCAGATGATCGACACGATGCTCGCGGGACTGGTCGCGCATCCGCCGCTGGTCGCGGGGAAATCGGTCGTCCCGTACCGGGCGCAAGTCGCCGCTGCCGACTGACTACGCGCGTAGTCGCGATCGCCGACCGGCGGGCGCGATAAGCGCGCAGCACGACCGGCCGACGCCGTCGCGCGATAATCGTGCGCGGCGCTTCCACTTTCGCGGGATGAATCCATGAGCGGCATCAGGACGGTCGGCGTGATCGGCGCCGGAACGATGGGCAATGGCATCGCGCAGGCCTGCGCGGTCGCGGGCATCGATGCACTGATGATCGACGTCGCTGACGCCGCATTGCAAAAGGGCGTGGCGACGATCGGCGCGAGCCTCGACCGGCTGGTCAGGAAGGACAAGCTGACTGCCGACGCGCGCGCCGCGGCGTTGGCACGCGTTGCGACCGGCACCGATTACGCACTGCTCGCGCGCGCCGACCTCGTCATCGAAGCCGCGACCGAGCGCCTCGACCTGAAGCTCGACATCCTGAAGAAGATCGACGCGATCGCCCGCGACGACGTGATCGTCGCCAGCAACACGTCGTCGATCTCGATCACGCAGCTCGCCGCGGTCACGAAGCGTCCCGCGCGCTTCCTGGGCATGCACTTTTTCAACCCGGTGCCGATGATGACGCTGGTCGAGTTGATCCGCGGCCTCGCGACCTCGGATGCGACCGTCGACGAGGCGCGCGCATTCGCGGTCGCGCTCGGCAAGACACCGATCGTGGTGAAGAACAGCCCGGGCTTCGTCGTCAACCGCATCCTGTGCCCGATGATCAACGAGGCGATCTTCGCGCTGCAGGAGGGCTTGGCCAGCGCGCAGGACATCGACGACGGCATGAAGCAAGGCTGCAATCATCCGCTCGGGCCGCTCGCGCTCGCCGACATGATCGGCCTCGACGTGATGCTCGCGGTGATGAACGTGTTCTACGCGGACTTCAACGATCCCAAGTACCGGCCGGCGCCGCTATTGAAGGAAATGGTCGCGGCCGGCTGGCTCGGCCGCAAGACCGGGCACGGGTTCTATCACTACGACTGAACGGCCCCCGCGGCGATTACCAGTTCGCACGGGGCCTCGAACGTGCCGTCGTGCTCGAAGCGGCCAAGCTCGCTGGCGATTTCGGCCCATGCGTCGGCTTTGGCCGGGGCGTCGAGCCCGGCGAGCATCTGGTGCAGCGCGCCGAATGATTCCTGTTCGAAGCGCAGGCAGTCGGCTGCCGACGCCATGCGCAGCGGTGCCGCGACCGTCACGCTTTTCACGTCGCGCAGCCCGGCTTGGCGCAGGACAGCCTCGAGCCTGCCGGGACCGCCCAGGCTGAACGGGCCCGGCTGGCCCGGTTGCGGCGGCGGCAGGTTCGCGCGGCGGCGGATGATCGACACGGGAATCGAAAAGAATCCGTTGTTCTCCGGTGTCGAGTAGACGATGGCCGCCACGCGGCCGCCGGGCTTCAGCGCACGCATCATTGCCGCGAGTGCCGCCTGCTGGTCGGGAAAATAGATGAGCCCGAGGCGCGATATCGCGGCGTCGAAACTCGCCGCCGGCACCGCGAGGGACTCGCCGTCGGCAACCTGGCTGGTCACGTTGCGATAGCCGGCGCGTTCGGCGTTCGCCAGCGCGAAGCGCAGGATCGCCGGCGAAATGTCGGTGGCCAGCACATGGCCTGCAGCGCCGACGCGACCGGCCGCCTGCAGCGTCTGGTCGCCGGCGCCCGCCGCGATGTCGAGCACGCGGCCGCCGGCGGCGACGCCCGCCATGTCGAGCATTACTTCGGTGGCTTCACCGAGCCAGTGGCGCAACACGCCACCCCAGTCATTCCACGCCTGCGCGGCCCCGTCCCACTGCGCGCGCGTCGTGGCCTTGTACTTTTCTGCGTCGAACGTCGTTGCTGCTGATACGTGGGTCGCAGGCATTGCGTCTCCTTTTGGCATTTCGGTTCGAGGATCCGGAGCAAATCCCGTCAGGTCTTGCGGCGCGCGTCTCCTGCCCCGCCGCTCGGGTCGGGTTGCGCCATCGCGCAGGCGGTCTATCTCGGCGTCCTGAAATCGCGCCGAACCTGATTCTGCGCCGCTTGGGCCAACACGGGCGCCGTGCAACGCTCAGCGCATGAACGTTACGCTGACGCTGCCGATGCCGTCGAGTGATGCCGACAGCGTCACCGGCCCGTCGATCGTCCGCGGCTTGATGAGCGAACCGGTGGTGATGACCTGCCCCGCACAAAAACCGTCGAGGCCCACCGCCGCCTCGTTGACGCACGCGATCACCGGCGCCCACGGGTCGTCCTGCGGATGCCCGCCGATGCGATCCTGCGCTTCGACGCCGTCCAGTGAGTAGCGGCAGCGCAGCCGCGCGAGGTCGAGCGACGCGAAATCGCGCGTGGCCCCGCCGATCACGTAGCCGGCATTGCCGAGGTTGTCGGCCAGATGCAGGGGAAACGCGGGGAAGCCGTCGCCGGCGAAGCGGCTTTTCAGCAACTCGATACCCACCAGCACTTCGCTGACCGCGGCGGCGACTTCGTCGCGCGTGTACGGCTTGCCTGCGCGCGGCGGCAAGTCGTTGCCGAGCCGCAACGCGACTTCGACTTCCGCGACCAGTTCGCCGCCAGGCGGCAGCGGCCACGACGCGCCGTTGGCGCGCACGTCGCTCGCGAACATCGGCGCCGCCATCGGCGTGCCGTCGGGAAGCATGCCGACCTTCCATCCGGCCACGTGCACCCCCAGCGACATCGCGACGGCATTCTGCGTCGCGTAGGCGATCGGCCGGCTCGCCGGTTCGAGCGTCCTGGACGCCTTGGCGGGAACGTGGGAGACGCGTGCGGCGAGGATCGCGTCGTGCAACGGTTTCGAGGAATGCGCGAGTGCGTTCATGGCGGGTTCAGCTTTCATGACGGCGCAGGCCGTCAAGTGACAGGACGCGGATGCGACCGTAGTCGGCTTCGATCAACCCGGCCGCCTGCAGGTGTTTCAACGCCTGGTTCGCACGCTGGCGCGACACTCCGATCAGTTGTCCGAGCTCCTCCTGCGACAGCGGCAACGTGGGGCCGATGTCCGGATACAGCAGCGGATTGAACAGGCTCGCCAGCGCGCGCGCGAGCCGCGCATCGGGTCCCAGCAGGCGATCGTGCTCGACCATGCCGATGAACTGTGCGAGCCGCTCGTTCAGCTGGATCAGCATGAAACGGTTGAACGCGAGGCTTTCGTCGAGCAGCGCCATGAACGTCGCGCGCGGAATGTACGCCGCGGTGGTGTCGCGCAGCGCGACGATGTCGTAGCGGCGCGGCTCGTCCTTCAGCAGCGATCCTTCGCCGAACCATCCGCCGTCGCGAATGCCGGTGAAGGTCGTCGGCTTGCCGTCCGCCGACACGTTGGCCATCTTCACCAGTCCCTCGATGACGCCGATCCAGTGGTCGACGCTCTCGCCCTTGCGGCAGACGAACCCGCCGGCGGGAATGCGCCGCACGGTGGCACTTTCGTCGATGCGCGCGCGTTGCGCCGCGGTGAGCGTGCGCGCCCAGGGCGAGATATCCAGCAGCCGGCGCAGGGAAGGCGGTGACACGCGCAAATTGTCGCATGGACGACAACTCGTCCCGCGCATTCGCGTCATCCTTTCCCCGCCATTGGCGCCAATCGCACGGACCCCCTAAGATAGGCGCCGGGCAGCCACCTTGCGACGCCGCAAAGACGGCGCGCATCACGGTTCCCGACCCGCGGCCACGCGGGCGCCCTTGCTGGAGGAAACATGGACGACTCACCGGGAACCTTTCCGGGCCTGATGTTCGCGCACGCGAGGCTGCGGCCGTCGCACCCGGCAACACGCGAAAAGGACCTCGGGATCTGGCAAACCTGGTCCTGGCGCGAAGTCGCCGCGGAAGTGCGCGCGATCGCCTGCGGGCTGGCGGCGCTCGGATTCAAGCGCGGCATGCACCTGGCGATCATCGGCGACAACCGGCCCCGCCTGTATTGGTCGATGACCGCGGCGCAATGCCTGGGCGGCGTGCCGGTGCCGATGTACCAGGACGCGCCGGCCGCCGAATTCGTCTACGTGCTGAACGACGCCGAGATCGCTTTCGCGATCGTCGAGGACCAGGAGCAGGTCGACAAGGTGCTGGAAGCGCGGCCGCAAGTGCCGACACTCGCGCACATCGTCTACGACAATCCGCGCGGCTTGCGCAACTACGAAGGGGTGCTCGACTACGACAGGCTCACCGAATCGGGACGCGAGTACGACGCAGCACACCCCGGATTCTTCGACGGCGAGCTCGCCCACATCGATCCAAGCGACGTGGCGGTGATGCTCTACACTTCAGGGACCACCGGCAAGCCGAAGGGCGTGCGCCAGTCGCATGCCGCGTTCATCGCCGCGGCGCGCGGCAGCGCCGAGTTCGACCGCCTGACGCCGGACGACAGCATCATGTCGTACCTGCCCATGGCATGGGTCGGCGATCATCTGTTTTCCTACGCGCAGTGGGTGGTCGCCGGATTCACGATCAACTGCCCCGAATCGGGCGACACCGTGATGACCGACCTGCGCGAGATCGGCCCCACGTATTATTTCGCGCCGCCGCGCGTGTTCGAAAACCTGCTGACGCAGCTGACGATTCGCATGGAGGATGCGAGTGCCGCCAAGCGCTGGCTTTATCGCAGGTGCCTCGCCATCGCCCGCCGCTGCGGCGCCGAGATCCTCGACGGCCGCGCCGTGTCGTTGTACGACCGCGCGGCGTATGCCGCCGGCAACGCGCTGATCTACGCGCCGCTGCGCAACGTGCTCGGCATGAGCCGGGTGCGCGTCGCGTACACCGCGGGCGCCGCGATCGGCCCGGACCTGTTCCGCTTCTATCGCTCGATCGGCATCAACCTGAAGCAGTTCTACGGCTCGACCGAGACCTGCGCGTACGTTTGCCTGCAACCCGATTCGGGCGTCAAGCTCGACACCGTCGGCTTGCCCGCGCCCGCCGTCGAAGTGAGGATCGCCGCCGACGGCGAAGTGATCGTGCGCGGGCCGATGCTGCTGAAGGAGTACTACCGCCGTCCCGACGCCACGGCCGAGTCGATCGACGCCGACGGATTTTTCCACACCGGCGACGCCGGCTACTTCGATGCCGACGGCCAGTTGAAGATCATCGATCGCGCAAAGGACGTCGGCAAGCTCAACGACGGCTCGCTGTACGCGCCCAACTACATCGAAAACAAGCTCAAGTTCTTTTCGCACATCAAGGAGGCGGTGGCGTTCGGGCAGGGACGCGATTACGTGTGCGCGTTCATCAACATCGACATGGGATCGGTGGGCGACTGGGCCGAGCGGCGCAACCTCGCGTACTCGGGATATGCCGACCTCGCCGGCAAGCCCGAAGTGCTGAAGCTGGTGCACGAGTGCGTCGACGCCGTCAACGCCGAGCTCGCGCACGACCCGGCCCTCGCCGGCTCGCAAGTGCGGCGTTTCCTGGTGCTGCACAAGGAGCTCGATCCGGACGACGACGAGCTGACGCGCACGCGCAAGGTGCGCCGCGGATTCATCGCCGAAAAATACGCAGTGCTGATCGACGCGATGTACGGTGGCGAGCGCGTCCAGCACATCGAGACCGAAGTCAAGTTCGAGGATGGCCGCCGCGGCATCGTCTCGGCCGACCTGCGGATCGACGACGCGAAGCCACTCGCGCCATCGGCGGCGCGGGCGGCCGCGTGATCGGCAGCCGCCGCCGGCGGACAACGGCAAGCCCCGGCGCATGAGTGCCGCACGGACCGCCGGCGACGTGATGCTGAAGGTCGATGACATCTCGCTCGCGTTCGGCGGTGTCAAGGCGCTGACCGACATCAGTTTCGACGTGCGCGAGCACGAGGTGCGCGCGATCATCGGCCCCAATGGCGCCGGCAAGAGCTCGATGCTCAACGTGATCAACGGCGTCTACCATCCGCAGAAGGGAACGATCACGTTCCGCGGCGTGCAGCGCAGCGGCATGAATCCGCATCGCGCCGCCACTCAGGGCATCGCGCGGACGTTCCAGAACATCGCGCTGTTCAAGGGCATGTCGGTGCTCGACAACATCATGACCGGGCGCAATCTGAAGATGAAGGCGACGTTCCTCGAGCAGGCGTTGTGGATCGGGCGCGCGCGCAACGAGGAGCTCGCCAACCGGGCCAAAGTCGAGGAAGTGATCGACTTCCTCGAGATCCAGCACATTCGCCGCACGCCGGTCGGGCGGCTGCCGTACGGCCTGCAAAAGCGCGTCGAGTTGGCGCGCGCGCTCGCCGCCGAACCGACGCTGCTGTTGCTCGACGAGCCGATGGCGGGGATGAACGTCGAGGAAAAGCAGGACATGTGCCGATTCATCCTCGACGTCAACGAGCAGTACGGCACGACGATCGTGCTGATCGAGCACGACATGGGCGTGGTGATGGACATCTCCGATCGCGTGGTGGTGCTCGACTATGGCCGCAAGATCGGCGATGGCGTGCCCGACGACGTGCGCCGCAGCCAGGCGGTGATCGACGCCTACCTTGGCATAGCGCACTAGGGAATCCGCGATGCAATTCTTCTTCGAGGTGCTGATCGGCGGGCTGCTGTCGGGGGTCATGTACTCGCTGGTGGCGCTCGGCTTCGTGCTGATCTACAAGGCCTCGGGGGTGTTCAATTTCGCGCAGGGCACGATGGTGTTCTTCGCGGCGCTGACGTTCGTCGGGCTGCAGGAGCAGGGCTTGAGCTTCTGGATGGCGATCCCGGCCACGCTGCTGGTGATGGTGCTGCTGGGCCTCGTGATCGAGCGCGGCGTGCTGCGCCCGCTCGTCAACCAGCCGCAGATTTCGCTGTTCATGGCGACGATCGGCCTGTCGTTCCTGCTCGAAGGCATTGCGCAGATCGTCTGGGGATCGAGCGCGCGCGGGCTCGACATCGGCATCCAGGACGAGCCGATCCAATGGATATCCGACCGGCTGGGCCTCAACGTCTCCAAGTTCGACCTGTCGGCGGCGGCGATCGCGGCGATCCTGGTCGCCGTGCTGGCGCAATTCTTCAGCCGCACGCGTATCGGCCGCGCACTGCGCGCGGTCGCGGACGATCACCAGGCGGCGCTGGCGGTCGGCATTCCGCTGAAGCAGATCTGGGCGATCGTGTGGGCAGTGGCCGGAGCTGTCGCGCTGGTCGCGGGATTGCTGTGGGGCGCGCGCAACGGCGTGCAGTTCGCGCTGACGTTCGTCGCGCTGAAGGCGCTGCCGGTGCTGATGCTCGGCGGCCTCGAGTCGGTCCCCGGCGCGATCGTCGGCGGCCTCGTCATCGGCGCGTCGGAAAAACTCGCCGAGGTCTACCTCGGCCCGTTCGTTGGCGGCGGCATCGAAGGATGGTTCCCGTACGTGCTCGCGCTGGTCGTCCTGCTGTTCCGGCCCGAGGGCCTGTTCGGCGAAAAAATCATCCGCCGCGTCTGAACGGGGAATACGCCAACGCCATGTTCTATCGCGAAGCCGGACAGTTCAAGACGACGTATCTCGCCGACTCGGCGATCTTTCCGATCCGCCAGGACCGCATCGGCATGGCGGTGATCCTGGCGATCGCGTTCGTCGTCGTCCCATTCACCGCGTCGCCATACATCTTCTCGGCGATCCTGATCCCGTTCCTCATCCTGTCGCTGGCGGCCATCGGCCTCAACATCCTGACCGGCTATGCCGGCCAGTTGTCGCTGGGGTCGGCGGCTTTCATGGCGGTAGGCGCGTTCATGTCGTACAACATCGTGCTGCGCGTGCCCGGCATCCCGATGCTCGTTGCCTTCGCCGGAGGCGGCCTGTGCGCCGCCGCGATCGGCATCGTGTTCGGCCTGCCGAGCCTGCGCATCCGCGGCTTCTACCTCGCCGTCGCGACGCTGGCCGCGCAGTTCTTCATCATCTGGTGCCTGACCAAGGTCGGCTGGTTCACCAACTACAACCCATCGGGAGTGATCACCGCGCAGGCGCTCGAGATCCTCGGCTATCGTTTCGAGGCGCCGGCGGCGAAGTACCTGCTGGTGCTGTGCATCGTCGCGCTGATGGCGCTCGCCGCGAAGAACATGGCCCGCGGCAACATCGGCCGCAAATGGATGGCGGTGCGCGACATGGATGTCGCCGCCGAGGTGATCGGCATTCCGCAGATGCGCACCAAGCTGCTCGCATTCGCCGTCAGCTCGTTTTACTGCGGCGTCTCCGGCGCGCTGTTCGCCTTCGCCTATCTCGGCACCGTCGAGCCCGAGGCCTACAACCTCGACCTGTCGTTCCGCATCCTGTTCATGGTGATCATCGGCGGCGCAGGCACGGTGCTGGGCTCGTTCCTCGGCAGCGCGTTCATCGTGCTGACGCCGATCGCGCTCAACATCTTCGTGCATTTCCTCGACAACAGCGTGGGCCTGCACGTGCCGGCGAGCGCCGCGTCCAACCTGGAGGTGATGGTGTTCGGCGCACTGATCATTTTTTTCCTGATCGTCGAGCCCAACGGCCTCGCGCGGATGTGGAGCACGGGCAAGGAGAAGCTGCGGCTGTGGCCATTTCCGCATTGATCCAGTATCCAGTTCACGGGGAATCATCCCGCAACCGGCATTGACAGCGTCGCCAGACGCGTCAATCCTAGTGCGGGCAGCAGTCCGTCGCATTCGACGACATCGTCAGTTTCATTGGAGGAGCGCCATGAAGTTCATCAAAGCGTTATTGTTGTGCGGTGCCGCGGCATGCGCGCTGCAGGTTGCGCCCGCGCAATCGCAGCAGTTCATTCCGATCCTGTCTTATCGCGTGGGTCCGTATGCAGCCGGCGGCAGCGGCTACTTCGGCGGCGCGATCGACTATTTCAACCTCGTCAACCTGAACGGCGGGATCAACGGCGTCAAGCTGAACTACGAAGAGTGCGAGACCGAGTACAACGCCGCGCGCGGCGTCGAATGCTATGAGCGGCTGAAGAGCAAGAATGGTGGCGCCACCACCGTCGAGCCGCTGTCCACCGGCATCGCCTACGGGCTGCTCGATCGGGTCGCGAAGGACAAGATCCCGATGACGACGATGGGCTACGGCAGCGCGAACTCGGCCGACGGCAGCGTGTTCCAGTGGGTATTTCCGCTCGGCACGACCTACTGGGACCAGCTCGCCGCGATGGTCGCGTACCTTGAGCAGAAGGACGGCGCGAACAAGCTGAAAGGCAAGAAGATCGCGTACATGTATCACGACTCGGCGTACGGCAAGGAAGCGATTCCCGTGCTCGACGCGCTGGCCGCGCGCGACGGGTTCGAGGCGCTGAAGATTCCGATCACGCCGCCCGGCACGACGCAGGAATCGCAATGGCTGCAGGTGCGCCAGCAAAAGCCCGACTACGTCATCCTGTGGGGCTTCGGCGTGATGAACCCCGCGGCGATCAAGACGGCCGCGAAAACCGGCTATCCGCGCAACAAGATCATCGGCGTCTGGTGGGCGGGTTCGGAAGAGGACGTGATTCCCGCCGGCGACGCGGCCAAAGGCTACATCAGCGCGGCATTCTCGGCGCCCGGCACCAATTTCCCCGTGATGCAGGACATCAAGAACAAGCTCTACGCCGCGGGCAAGGGCAACCTCGAGGACAAGTCGCGGCAGGGCTCGATCTATCACACGCGTGGCGTCACCTACGGCATCATGATCGTCGAAGCGATCCGCGTTGCGCAGGAAAAGTACGGCAAAGGCAAGGTCATGACGCCCGAGCAGGTGCGTTGGGGACTCGAGCACCTCGACCTGTCGGAAGCGCGCATCAAGCAACTGGGCGCGGCCGGCCTGTTCCCGCCGGTCAAGACGAGCTGCCGTGATCACGAAGGCTCGGGCATGGTCAAGTTCCAGGAATGGGACGGCACCAATTTCAAGCCGCTGACCGGCTACATGGCGGGCGACCGCGCATTCGTGCGCAAGATGGTCGAAGACAGCGCGGCGAAGTACGCGGCGGAAAAGAAGATCACGCCTGTCGACTGCAGCAAGGAGCAATAGCGCTTTTCGCGAACCGCACTCCCGCGAAGGGAGGGCGGTTTGCCGTGGTGGTCGCCAGACCGGAATTGAGCCGCCACGGCAAACCGCAACGCGCCATACGACGCCATGCAGAGTCCAGCCAACGCCTCTTCACTCCCTTCAGCCTCTTCCGCGGCCGTCGCGCTCAACGTCAATAACGTCGAGGTCATCTACGACCACGTGATCCTGGTGCTGAAGGGCGTTTCGCTTTCGGTGCCCAAGGGCGGCGTCGTCGCGCTGCTCGGCGCCAACGGCGCGGGCAAGAGCACGACGCTGAAGGCCATTTCCAACCTGCTGCGCGCCGAACGCGGCGAAGTGACGAAGGGAACGATCGAGTTCAACGGTGCGCGCGTCGACCGCCTGACGCCCAACGCGCTGGTCCGCCTCGGCGTATGCCAGGTGATGGAAGGCCGGCATTGCTTCCAGCACCTGACCGTCGAGGAAAACCTGCTGGCCGGCGCGTTCACGCGCGGATCGGCGCGCCGCGAGATCGCGGCATCCCTCGAAAATGTCTACCACTACTTCCCGCGTTTGAAGCAGCGTCGCGCGAGCCTCGCCGGCTATACATCGGGAGGCGAACAGCAGATGACCGCGATCGGCCGGGCGCTGATGGCGAAGCCGACGATGATCCTGCTGGACGAGCCGTCGATGGGCCTCGCACCGCAGATCGTCGAGGAAATCTTCGAGATCGTCCGAGACCTGAACCAGCGCGAGCAGGTGTCGTTCCTGCTCGCCGAGCAGAACACCACGGTCGCGCTGCGCTACGCGAGCTATGGCTACATCCTCGAGAACGGGCGCGTGGTGATGGACGGCAAAGCCATCGAGCTGGCCGCGAACGAGGACGTCAAGGAGTTCTATCTCGGTTTGTCCTCCGGGGCGCGCAAGAGCTTTCGCGACATCAAGCACTATCGCCGGCGCAAGCGCTGGCTGGCATGATCGCCGAAGGGCCGTCCCGAGGCGCTCGCCCCCCTTTGTGGGGAAGCGCGCGAAGCGCGCTGCGGGGGGAGACAACATTGTGACCGAACACTTCGACGCGCTGGAGACGCGCGACCCCGAGGAGCGCGAGAATGCGCTGCTCGCGGCGCTGCGCCGCCAAGTCGCATTCGCCAAGCAGCACGCGCCGGCGTTCGCGGCGATTCTCGCGGACATCGATCCCGCGGCGATCGCGTCGCGCGCGGACTTGGCGCACGTGCCGGTCACGCGCAAGTCCGACCTGGTCGAGCGCCAGAAGGCGTTGCGTCCCTTCGGCGGCCTCGCGGCGGCGACGCCGGGCAGCGCGGCGCATGTATTCGCGTCGCCTGGGCCGATCTACGAACCGGGCGGGCGCGGCGCTGACTACTGGCGACTCGCGCGGTCGCTGTTCGCCGCGGGATTTCGCGCCGGCGACCTGGTGCACAACTGCTATGCGTATCACCTGACGCCGGCGGGGTCGATGCTCGAGACCGGCGCGCTTGCGCTCGGCTGCACGGTGTTTCCCGGCGGCACCGGGCAGACGGAGATGCAGCTGCAGGCGATGGCCGACCTGCGTCCCGACGGTTACGTCGGCACGCCGTCGTTCCTGAGGATCATTCTCGAGCGCGCCGATGCCGACGGCGTGTCGCTGCCGTGGCTTACCAAGGCGCAGGTGTCGGGCGAGCCGTTCCCGCCGTCGCTGCGCGATGCGCTGAAGGCGCGCGGCATCGAGGGCTACCAGGTCTATGCGAGCGCCGACCTCGGCTCGATCGCCTACGAGTCGCCGGCGCGCGAGGGGCTGGTCGTCGACGAAGGCGTGCTGGTGGAGATCCTGCGGCCGGGAACCGGCGACGCGGTTGCCGACGGCGAGGTCGGCGAAGTGGTGGTGACCACGCTCGCCAACGCCGACTATCCGCTGATCCGCTTCGGCACCGGCGACTTGTCGGCAACGATGCCGGGCCGATCCTCCTGCGGGCGCACCAATGCGCGCATCAAGGGATGGATGGGCCGCGCCGACCAGACGACCAAGGTCAAGGGAATGTTCGTGCATCCGGCGCAGGTGGCCGCGGTCGTGCGCCGCCATCCCGGCATCGCCAAGGGCCGGCTCGTCGTCGACAATCCCGGAGGCGTCGATCGCATGACGATGCTGTGCGAAGTGCGCGGCGGCGCGGCAATCGCGGACGCGGCGCTGGCCGCCGCTGTTGTCGACAGCCTGCGCGAGGTCACCAAACTGCGTGGAGAGGTCGCGTTGCGCGAGCCCGGCACGTTGCCCAATGACGGCAAGGTGATCGACGACACGCGCAAGTACGATTAGCGGCGCGGGAAGAAACTTAAGCGCGCGATCAGCGCAGCGCGGCCCAGCCCACCGGCCGCTCGACGGCGAGCGTGCGCCGCAGCGACTGCGCCATCGACCGCATGCCGGCATCGTCCAGCAGCGCGACGTACAGCGCGCGGTCGGCGAATGGCGCATCGTCCGCGGGCTTGACCGCTTGCAATCGCGCGCGCGTCACGGCATCGGCGACGCGGAAATCGGCGGCGCGGTAGAACGACTGCGTGGCACCGGCATCGCGGCCGCGGATCGACCAGAAGTATTCCTGGCCGGGCAGTAACGCGACCGACGCGGGCAGCGTGATCTCGGTCGCCTGGGTCTCGGCATTGAACAGTCGCGTGCCGGCCGAATCGACGAGCTCGAGCTGGTAGGTGATGCCGTCGCCGAAGCGCTCCCACATGAACACCACGCTCGGCATCATCACCACTTCGTGGACCGGCGACGTGAGCGCGCGGCCGCGCATCACCACGCCACCCTGGTTCAGCCGATCGCCGCGCAGGCGAAACTGACGGTATTCCGGCGACGCTGGCTTTTGCACGGCGGGCGCCGCGCCCTTTTGCGGCACCGGCGCGCCGGCGCGCAGCTTGAACTGGCCGGGCCCGCGAATCGTCCACTGCGCGCCGTCGTCGACGTAGAACAGCACGACCTGCGCGCCGGGCTGCAATGTCAGCTCGGCATCGTTGGGCAGCTCGGTCAGCAATTTGACCGGTGCGCGGTCGTATTGCGCGTCGCCGACAACATCCGCGACCAGCGCAACGCCTGCCGCCGCCGACAGCGCGGGTATCGCCAGCGATAGCGCTGCCGACAGCAGCCACGCCGCCAGACGCACCGGCCGCGTGTTCGGCAATCCTCGTTGATTCGGCATCGACATCGGAAGCACCATCGCGCCAGCATACCGCGCGATCGCGCGGCCGTCGCGCGAATATTCGCGAGCGGCGTGCAACCGGCCTGCGGAACGCGCCGTGCTTGCGACCACTGACGGACGCGCGCGCGATCAGTGCGCGGGGCGCCAGCCGCAGACGTCCTCGCCGTCGCGACCGCGGACATCGAAATGGCCGAGTGGGGTCCATCCCCGCGCTGCATCGCCGCTCGCACGTCCCACCAGCGACGCTGCCGCGACCAGCGGAAAGCCGCTGGTCTTGGTGAGATCCTGGAGGCGCGCCGCGACGTTGGCCGCGTCGCCGATCGCCGTGTAGTTGTAGCGCTCGGTCGAGCCGACGTTGCCGACCACCGCGCTGCCGCCGGCGAGCGACACGCCGATCGCCAGCGGCGCGATCCGCTCGCGCGCGAATTCGCCATTGAGGGCCGGCAACCGCGCGAACATGGCGCGCGCGGCGAGGATCGCGGCGTCGGCCGGATTGGCGAGATCGTTGGGCGCGCCAAAGATCACCATCATCCCGTCGCCGCGGAAGTTGTCGATCGTTCCGCCGTGCGCGTGCAGCACCGGCGTCATCGCCGCGAAGTAGCGGTTGAGGATCGCCAGCACCTCTTCGGGCGGCGACAGCGCCGACAGCTCGGTGAACCCGCGCACGTCGGCGAACAGGAACGCGAGATCGCGGCGGCCACGGGCCGCATCGCGCGCGAGGCCGCCCGACAGGATCGCCGACAGCACTTGCGGGCTGACGTACCCGCCGAACAGCGCGGTCAGCCGTGCGCGCTCGCGGCGAAGTTGCCACGCGTCCAGCATGCTGCGCGCCAGCGTCGCCGCGATCGCGACGCGCACCAGCAGGCCAAGGGGCCACTCGACGCCGCCGCGCAGTGCGATGACGCTCATCGCTGCAGCCAGCACGCACACGATTAGCAGCGCTGCGACGCGCCGGCGCCAGCGCGCGACGAACCACAGCGATGCTGCGAGCAGCGCGAACGGCAGCTGCGCAGGCGGCGACAGCACGCGCACCGTGTCGCCCGCGAGCGCCGTGCGCAACGCCTGCGCGTGCACGAGCACGCCCGGGACGTCGCGATCGTCGCCGCCATCGCCCCGCATCAGCGCGATCGGCTGGCGCTTCAGGTCCTCGTGCGGCAACACGTAGCCCACGAACACCGTCTTGGCGCGAAACGCCTGCGCCAGCGCTGCAGTGTCGCCGGCCTCGCGCCACGCCAGGACCTGCCACAGTGGAATGACGTCGAAGCCGGCGCCCAGCGCGTATTGAAGTCCGCCCGGTGGCGCCGTGACGCCGAGCGCGTGCGCGACTTCGCTGACCAGCGTCGGCACGCGGCCGCCATCGGCAGCCAGCCGGTCGTCGTAGCGGCGAATGCGGCCGTCGGCGTCCTCGACGAACAGCGCCGCGCCGGCGGCGTTGGCCGCGGCAATCAGCGGCGGATGCACGCGCCGCAGTTCGCCATCGCTGCGCGTGGTGAGTCCGACGATCAACGGCGCGACGCGGCGCAGTGCCAGCATGCCTGCGATCAGCGCCTGGTCGGATCCGGGGGCGAAGGCTTCATACGAGCGATCGGGCAGGATCACGTCGAGCGCCACCGCGCGGGGTCGGGCCTCCGCGAGTGCCGCGAGCATCGCGCCGAGCGGCCGGTGCGTCAGCGCGACGGGCTCGGACAGCCGCTGCAGCGAGGCCTCGTCGATGCCGATCACGACGATGCCGTCGTCGGCAGCGAGCGGCCAGTGCGCAGCCAACGCGGCGAATTGCGCATCGAGCAATGCCAGGTCGAAGCCCGCCACCGAGGGCGCGCGCACGGTGGCGACGCCAAGCACGGCGAGCAACACGCCGACGATGAATCCGGCAAGCGGAGTGGTGAGCCATGCCACCACGTGCGCACCCATGCGCGTCGGCGGCGGTGTTGCGGCGGGATCGGCGTTCGACACGAAAGCGGCAACAATCGGGGGCCGGGGCACTATACACCGCGAGTCGCGGTGTTACGATATTGTTCGCCCCGCATCGAACGCCTTGCGGCAACGCCAGACCCGACCGCTCATGCCGAACGAAGATCCACCCATTCCCGAAGCGCTGTTGCCGCTCGAGCCGGGAACGTTGCGCGAAATCGCCGCGACCGGCGTCCTTCGCACTTTTCCCAAGAATACGATCCTGATCAACGAAGGGGACCAGGGTGACAATCTTTACATCGTTGTGTCGGGCCGGGTCCGCGTGTACTCCAGCAACACCCAGGGCCGCGAGTTCGTCATCGATTTCCACGGGCCGGGCGAATATGTCGGCGAGATGTCGTTCGATGGAGAGCCGCGCTCGGCGTCGGTGATTACCGTCGAGCCGACCACCTGTGCGGTGATCAGCCGCGTCCAGGTACGCGAATTCCTGCTCGCACACCCGGACTTCGCCGACCACCTGATCCGCAAGCTCATTCATCGCGTGCGCGTCACCACGGAGAACGTCAAGAGCCTCGCGCTGACCGACGTCTACGGGCGGCTGGCGCGCCTGCTTACGGCGCTGGCGCCAACCGGGGACGGCGAGCGCGTCGTCGGCGAAAAGCTCACGCAGCAGGAAATCGCCGACCGCGTGGGTGCATCGCGCGACATGATCAGCAAGCTGCTGAAGGACCTGGTTGCCGGCGGCTACCTGTCCGTGCACGAGCGCACCATCACGCTGCACAAGCGCCTGCCGACCGGCTGGTAGCGCCGTTCTCCGCGCCATTGCGGCCTGCGCGGCGTGCGCGCGCCGCGTCCCTCGTGGCCCGTCGAGTGTGAATTATCGACAGCGCCGCTGCAGATTATTCGCTCGTCCTCGTCCGTCGATTTGCCGATAGTGGGGCCGTGTTCCGGATTCGACGCGAAACCAAACTCCCAACGGAATTTGGCGAGATCGCCGAAAACGCAACGCCGGCCCGGCACCTCGCGCCGAAACGACTGGAGACAACGATGGACACGAAGCAAGAACGCGAATTAGAGATCCGCCATTCCATGTTTACGGGCGCCAAGGCGTTTGCCGTGGGCGCGATGCTGATTCTCGTGCTGAGCGTGACCGGTGGCCCGCAGCCGCCGTCGGGCGATGCACTGCTTTTCGCCAGTATTGCGCCGAGCGTAGCCCCGGCGATGCAATCCGCGCAGCCGGCGGCCAACCCCGTCGATGCGACCAATGCCCGCATCGAGGTGCCGTTCAAGGAAACGCAGGGCGACGTCGAGGTGCTACCGCCGCAGTTCTGAGCGTGCACAGGGCGCGGCCCGCGCCACGCGATCCGCTTGACACTTGCCCCGCCGATGCGGGGCAAGTGCGCTTTTACTGGTCGATGCCGCCAAAGCAGAGATACTTCACTTCGACGTATTCGTCGATCCCGTACTTCGAGCCTTCACGGCCGAGCCCCGACTGTTTCATTCCGCCGAACGGCGCGACTTCGGTCGTGATGAGGCCCGTGTTGACGCCGACCATTCCGTATTCGAGTGCCTCCGCGACGCGCCAGATGCGGCCGATGTCGCGGGAATAGAAATACGACGCAAGCCCGAACTCCGTGCGGTTGGCGAGCTCGATCACTTCATCGTCGGACGAGAAGCGGATCAGCGGCGCGACGGGGCCGAACGTCTCCTCGCGGAAGATCTGCATCTGCGGCGTGACGCCGGTCAGCACCGTGGGCTCGTAGAACGTGCCGCCCCTCGCCGATCGCTTGCCGCCGACGACGACGGTCGCGCCTTTCGCCGTGGCGTCGGCGACATGCTCCTCGACCTTGGCCAGCGCCTCGGCGTTGATCAGCGGTCCCTGGGTGACGCCCGCCTCGGTGCCGGCGCCTACTTTCAGTCGCGCAACGCGTTCGGCGAGCTTGGCGGTGAACGCATCGTAGACCTTGGCGTGCACGAACAAGCGATTGGCGCACACGCAGGTCTGCCCCGCGTTACGGTACTTCGACACCATCGCACCCTCGGCGGCCGCGTCGAGATCGGCGTCGTCGAACACGATGAACGGCGCGTTGCCGCCCAGCTCGAGCGAGATCTTCTTGATCGTCGGCGCGACCTGCTTCATCAGGATGCGGCCGACTTCGGTAGAGCCGGTGAACGAGACCTTGCGCACCGTCGGGTTCGCGCACATCTCGCCGCCGATCGCGGGCGCGTCGCCGGTGATGACATTCAGCACTCCCGGCGGAAACCCCGCGCGGTGCGCGAGCTCCGCGAGCACGAACGCGGAATACGGTGTCGCCTCGGCGGGCTTGATCACCACCGTGCAGCCGGCCGCCAGCGCCGGCGCGACCTTGCGCGTGATCATCGAGCTCGGGAAATTCCACGGCGTGATC
This sequence comes from Pseudomonadota bacterium, assembly GCA_041691615.1. Lineage (GTDB taxonomy): Bacteria > Pseudomonadota > Gammaproteobacteria > Burkholderiales > Casimicrobiaceae > VBCG01. The sequence continues at coordinate 9,992 of JBEPUI010000022.1, read as the reverse complement.
GCGGCACAGACACCGACCGGTTCCTTGGTGACCACAAGCCGCCGGTCATTGCCCACCGTCGGGATCACATCGCCATAGACGCGCCGCGCCTCTTCGGCGAACCACTCCACATACGCGGCGCCGATCGTGACTTCGCCCTTCGCTTCGGCGAGCGGCTTGCCCTGTTCGCTCGTGAGGATCAGCGCCAGGTCGTCGACGTTGGCGAGCATCAGGTCATTCCACTTGCGCAGGATGACGCAGCGCTCCTTCGCGGTCTTCGCGCGCCATGCGGGAAAGGCCTTGGCGGCGGCGGCTATCGCGGCGCGCGTTTCCACCGCGCCGAACACGGGTGCGCTACCGATGGCGTTGCCGGTGGCGGGATTGATCACCGCCATCGTGGCGCCGTTGTCGGCGTCGCGCCATTGGCCGTCGACATAGCACTGCTGGCGCAGCAGTGATGGATCCTTCAGCGCGGGAATCGAACGATCGGATGAGTCGGGGGGCATGCGAATGGGCTCCGGAATTGTGGCGGCGGCAAATGCAATTCGCCGCGGGAGCCATCAATTATAGCCCCGCGCTAGCGTGCGAGGGCCGCGCGCGGCTTCGCCGATACCAGCATCACGCCGGTCAGCACGAGCGCCGCGCCGACAAGCTGCAGCGCATGCGTCGGCTCGTCGAGAATCACCGCGCCGAGCCCGATGGTGAAGATCGGTCCCAGCGAGCCGACCAGCGACGACTGGCTGGCACCGATGCGGCGAATCGCCTCGGCGATGAGCCACGTGGGCAGCACCGTCGAGAAGATCGCCATGCCGAGCGACAGCGCATGAATCGACACCGGGACGTTGAGCGCGCGCCAAGGGCGCGTCAGCGCGAACTGCACGAACACGAATCCCGCCGACGCGAGCATCGCCCACGCGATGAATCGAGACGATCCCAGGCGCTCGATCACCGGACCCGCCATCACCAGGTAGATCGCGTAGAGGATCGCGCTGATGAACACGATGCCGCCGCCGAATGCGATCGCCGCGTGGTCGCCGCCGATGCTGAGATCGTGCGCGAAAGCGAGGAAGATGCCGGCATAGGAAAGCAGCAGCGCCAGTACTGCGCGACGGGTGATCGGCTTGCCGAACCACCAGGCCGACAGCAGGATCACGATCGTCGGGTAAAGATAGAGCGTCAGCCGCTCGAGCGCCGCGGTGATGTATTGAAGGCCGATGAAGTCGAGCAGGCTGGAGAGGTAGTAGCCGACGAAGCCCAGCACCAGCAGCATCCGCCAGTCATGCGGCGAGATCGGCGCGGCGCCGCGGCGTGCCCACCACGCCATCACGACGAAGAATGGCGCGGAATAGATCATTCGCAGCGTGAGCAGCGTTACGGCGTCGAGCGTCGGGTCCCATTGGTAGCCGAGCTTGACCAGGATCGCCTTGAACGAAAAGCCGAGCACGCCGATGACGGCGCACACCGAGCCGATGCCGCGCCCGCCGGTGCCGGCCGGCGCGGGCGTGCTCACGGCCACTGCACGAGGCCGCTGCCTGCCGTGGCGAGGATGAACAGGCCGAAGGCGATCCGGTACCAGGCGAACGGCCGGAAATCGTGCCGGCTGACGTAACGGATCAGCCAGCGAACGCATGCGAATGCCGACACGAACGCGGCGATGAAGCCGACGCCGAACATCGGCAGCGCAGCGGCATCGAGCAGCGCCCGGTCCTTCCACAGCGAATAGATCGTCGCCGCAAACAGCGTGGGAATCGCGAGGAAGAACGAGAATTCGGTTGCCGCGCGGCGCGACAGCCCGAACAGCATGCCGCCGATGATCGTCGCGCCCGAACGCGACATTCCCGGGATCAGCGCGAATGATTGTGCGCAGCCGATCTTGAGTGCGTCCTGCCAGCGCATCGAATCGACGTCGTCGATGCGTGGCGGTTCGGTGCGCGCGCGCTCGCGATGTTCGGCCCACAGGATCACCAGCGCGCCGATGATGAATGCGCAGGCCACCGGCACCGGGGCGAACAGGTGCGCCTTGATCGCGCTCGCGAACGCGAGCCCCAGCACCGCCGCGGGCATGAATGCGATCGCGAGGTTGACGACGAAGCGGGTCGCCGCAGGCTGGCGAAGCACGTTGCGCGCGGCATCCAGCAGGCGCCGTCGGTATTCCCAGCAGACGGCAAAGATCGCGCCCGCCTGGATGACGATCTCGAACATCTTCGCCTGGTCGCCGGTGTAGCCCAGCAACGAGCCGGCCACGATCAGGTGGCCGGTGCTCGAGATCGGCAGGAATTCGGTCAGGCCCTCGACGATGCCCAGGACCAGTGCGGTGACGAACGTCAGCGTATCCAATGCGAAAACCGGCGGCGTGAGTTGCTAGCGGCCCGCTTTCATCGCCTGCAGTTGCGCGAGCACCTGCGAGACTTGGTCGCCGTGGTCGGTCGGCACCACGCCATCGGGCGTCAGATGATCGACGACACCGGGCAGCGCCTGCGCGACACCATCGGCGGCGTGCTGCGGCGACATGCCGAATTTCTGCGCGATCTCGGCGAACGCGCCCGAGCCCAGCGCCTGTTGCAGCACGTCGCCGCTGATCGGCTGGTTTTGCGCGCCCGGCGTGAGCCACGATTGCGCGGCACCGCCATGGCCGGCCTGCTGCAGCCGCTGCAGGATGTTGCCCACGCCGCCGTTCTGCTGGATCAGCTGCAGCACCATCTGCAACATCGGGTTGCCGGACTGGGCGCCCATGCCGGGAATCCCGCCGCCCGTCGAGTTGCCCATCGATCCACCCATCACCTGGCCCATCACGCTACCGAGCAATCCGTCGAGCAATCCCATTGTGCCTCCTCAAGTTTCCGTTGCAGGTTCGAAGCGACGTTCAGGGCCGCAGGTAGGCCCATCCTTGCTGCTGCTTGTGCATCAGTTCGACGACACCCGCCGGCACGTAGACGATCTTGTCCAGCATGTCCGGCTTGGTCAGCTTCGCGCCGCGCATCGTGTTTTCGCAGGCGACCACCCTGACGCCGGACGCAAGCGCTTCGTCGATGCGCCCGCCGACGGCGGAATCCATCTTGAGCATGTTGATGCCGGGACCGTAGGCGACGATCTCGATCGCGACGTTTGCGGCACCCAGGTCGGTCTGGATGTTCTTCGCGTTGTTGAGCGCGAGATTCCACTTTCCCGGATCGTTGTCGCTGACCTGGATCACGATCCTGTTGGCAGGCGCGGCCGCGGTTGCAGTCGGTGCCGTTGCCGATGGTGCGGGCGACGGTGCAGGCAGCTGCGCAATCGCCGCTGTTGAAACTGCGATCGCCGACGCCAGCACGAGCGGCAGTGCGGCGAGCACGCGAAGCAGTGGATGGGCGTGGCCATTCGACATGGGGCGATCCTTCGAAAAACGGGACAACTGATGAGTGTAGCGCAACACGCCGCGGCTGCCGCGCTCTGCTATTGTTGCCTATCCACCGCCACCGGCGACCAACCCATGCATACCGTGCAAAACGACGACGCGAGCCTCGCGCTGTTCTGCGATTTCGAGAACGTCGCCCTTGGCGTCCGCGACGCCAAGTACGAGAAGTTCGACATCGGCAAGATCCTCGAGCGGCTGCTGCTGAAGGGCAGCATCGTCGTCAAGAAGGCGTATTGCGACTGGGACCGATACAAGACGTTCAAGGCGCCGATGCACGAGGCCAATTTCGAGCTGATCGAGATTCCCCACGTGCGCCAGTCGGGCAAGAACTCGGCCGACATCCGCATGGTCGTCGACGCGCTGGATCTCTGCTACACCAAGGCGCATGTCGATACTTTCGTCATCATCAGCGGCGACTCCGATTTCTCGCCGCTGGTGTCGAAGCTGCGCGAGAACAACAAGCGCGTGATCGGCGTCGGCGTCAAGAACTCGACGTCAGACCTGCTGATCGCCTGTTGCGACGAATTCATCTATTACGACGACCTCGTTCGCGAAAAGCGCAAGCCCCAGGCCAAGAAGCCCGCGAAGCCCGCGGCGGGCGCAGCTGCGCCGCGCAAGAACGACGTGAAGGGCGACGACGAGCGCCGGCAGGAGGCCACCGACCTGATGATGGAAACGGTCGAGGCGCTGGTGGCCGAGCGCGGCGAGGACGACAAGATCTGGGGCTCGATGATCAAGCAGGCGCTGAAGCGCCGCAACCCGGGGTTCAGCGAGTCGTACTACGGCTACCGCTCGTTCAACGACCTGCTGGAAGATGCGGGCGAGGCAGGATTGCTGTCGCTCGCGCGCGACGACAAGTCGGGCGGCTACCTGGTCAGGTTGACCGCCGAAGACTAGCGCGGCCGCCGGCCGCCCGCGTGGCGACATGGACTCGAATCCCGGCGACCGCACGGCGATGCGCATCGTCGGCCTGCTGGTCTGCGCGATTGCGGTGGGGCTCCTCACCGGTCCCTTGTGGTCGGCGACACTCGGACCGAGCGACTACCTGCTCGTCGAGCTGCTGGGCGTCATGTTCGCGGGCGTCGGCCTGCAAACCGTCGTACCGCCGGATCGCGCGCAATGGCTGCGCACGCTGGGGTTCTGCGCGTGGCTCGGCGGCATGGGCGTGTTCTGCCTGGCCATCGCCGGCGCCGGCCTCGTTTCCGAAGACTACGCGCGCCATCATCTCATCGGCTCGATGTCGGGCCTGGTTCCGGACGTGCCGGTGTGGGCTCGCGTCGTCTGCGGCGTGGTCGCGCTGCTGCTGATCGGCATCGTCGCCAACGTGGTCATCGGCGTGGTTCGCGACGGGCTTTCGCGACGACGCCCTTCCTGACCGCCGCCGGCTTCGCGGCCGGCAAATCGGTCGCGGGAGCGAGGCCAAGCAGCGCGAGCAAGCGTTGCGCGTTGCGCGGTGCATGCTCCTTGTCGGTGTTGTCGAAGTAGCAGAACACATCGCGACCGCTGCGCCGGTCGGCCGCCGGCGCGCCAATGCGCTCGCGCTCGGCGGTCGCCGAACCCGCGCGCCATCTCGCGATGCGCTTTGCCCACTGCTCGATCTGCGCATCCGAATACCCGCTCTTGTACAGTTCCGTCGCGCCGTGCAGCCGCACGTAGACGAAGTCCGCGGTGATGTCCAGGGACTCGGGCCAGCGACCCGCGGTGTCGGCGACGACCCAGCCTAAGCGCCGCTTGCGCAGCATCGCGATGAACTCGGCCGTCGCGAAGCTCTCGTGCCGCACTTCGATCGCGTGCCGCAATGCGCGCTTGCCCGGCGCGTAGTCGAGCACCGTGCGCCCTTTGACTTTCGCGTCGTGATGACGGGCGAGAGCGGAAGCGGCCAGCGTGTCGCGCGGCAGCAGCGCGAAGAAGTCGTCGAGCACTGCCTTGTCAAACTTCATCGTCGGCGGAAGCTGCCACAGGATCGGCCCGAGCTTGGCGCCGAGGTTGGCGAGTCCCGACGCGAAAAAATTCGCCATTGGCGTCGCAACGTCGCGCAGGCGCAGCATGTGCGTGATGTATTTCGGCGCCTTGACCGAAAATACGAAATCGGGCGGCGTCGCATCGTGCCACGCTTGCCAGCTCTTGGGCGTCTGCAACGAATAGAACGAGCCGTTGAGCTCGATCGTGGGCAGCGCACGAGATGCGAATTCGAGCTCGCGCCGCTGTGGCAGGTCTTTCGGATAGAACGTCCCTCGCCACGGCGGGTAACGCCAACCCGAGATCCCGATGCGAACCGAAGCTTTTGCCGCCATCCGGCCATTCTGGCGCACGCGGGGATCGCGTGTTGTCGCGGCGTTCAGCCGCGCGAACGGCTCGTTCGCCAAGCGCGCGACTGCGATGACGACAAGCGGGGTCGCGGGCGGGATTCCGGGCGCTTACTTGCGGCCATACTTCGCGGTGAACGTCGCCTTGCCGATCGTGTTGGCGTGGATCATGAAGCCGATGAGCGCGCCTGATGCGTTCGAATCGGCGTCGAGCTTGTCGGTCTTCAGCGCATACACGGTGAACACGTAGCGATGAGGCTTGTCGCCTTGCGGCGGGCAAGGGCCGCCATAGCCGGGCATGCCGAAGTCGGTGCGCGATTGCACGGCGACGGCCGGCATTGTCCCCGCAGCAGGGTCGCCTGCGCCCAACGGCAGCGACCTGGCATCGGCCGGCAGGTTGAAAACGACCCAATGCCACCAGCCGCTGCCAGTGGGCGCGTCCGGGTCGTAGACAGTGACGGCGAAGCTCTTGGTGCCGGCCGGCGCGCCTTTCCACGACAGCGAAGGCGAAACGTTGCCGCCGGTGCAACCGAAGCCCTTGAAGACCTGCGCGCCGGCGATCGTCGCGCCGGGCTTCACTTCGGCGCTCTCGAGGCTGAACGCACTCGCGGCGAGCGGCGCGAACAGAAGCGCCGCAACGAACAGACGCAATCGCATTGCAATTCTCCTCACACAACCTTGACGTTGATGTCGTACAGGCCGTCGATGTGACCCTGCATCAGGTCGCCCGGCAACACAGGCCCGACGTTTTCCGGCGTGCCGCAGTAGATGATGTCTCCGGCGAACAGTTCGTAATATTGCGAAAGGTGCGATATCTGCTCGGCGACGTTCCAGATCATCTTCGACAGGTCGCTCGATTGCTTGATCTCGCCGTTGACCTTGAGCCAGATCGCGCCCTTGTCGAGGTGCCCGGTGCGGCTCGCCGGGTGCAGGTAGCTCACCACGGCGGCATGGTCGAAGGATTTGCCGATCTCCCACGGCTTTTTCTCGGCGGCCATCTGGTTCTGCAGATCGCGCCGCGTCATGTCGAGCCCGACCGCGTAAGCATGCACGATGTCGCGCGCGCGATCGACGGGGATGGCACGCCCTCCGCCGCCGAGCGCCGCCACCAACTCGACCTCGTAGTGATAGTTCTTGGTGACCGGCGGATACGGATGGTCGACCGTCACGCCCTGCGCGACTGTCTGGATCGCGTCGGTCGGTTTCTGGAAGAAGAACGGCGGCTCGCGCGTCGGATCGGAGCCGCGCTCGATCGCATGCGCCGCGTAGTTGCGGCCGACACAGTAGATGCGCCGCACCTGGAAGCGCTGCTGGGTACCGGCCACCGGAATGAACGCGCCAGTCTGCGCGAACAGGATGTCGCCGTTCGCTTCGGCGGCGCGCGCCGGCAGGGCGGCGGCAGCAAGCGCGCCTGCGCCCGCGGCGAACGAGCGTTGCAACAGGTTTCGACGTGGACGGTCCATGCTCGAATCTCCTCGAAGGGCGCGGCGCCGACAGGACGCTCGTTCCGCTTCACAATTATCGTCCCAAAGCCTGTTCGCCACCACCGCGGAAGGGGCCGCACGAGGCGACCACGCTAGGCTTTCGAATAGACTTCCGCGCCTTTTTTCACGAACTCGATGGCCTTCGACTCCATACCCTTGGCAAGCGCGTCGGCTTCGGCGATGCCCTGGTTCTTCGCGTACTCGCGCACATCCTGCGTGATCTTCATCGAGCAGAAGTGCGGCCCGCACATCGAGCAGAAGTGCGCGAGCTTTGCACCATGCTGCGGCAAGGTCTCGTCGTGGAATTCGCGCGCCTTGTCCGGATCGAGCCCCAGGTTGAACTGGTCCTCCCAGCGGAATTCGAAGCGCGCCTTCGACAGCGCGTTGTCCCGCATCTGCGCGCCTGGATGTCCCTTGGCGAGGTCGGCCGCGTGCGCGGCGAGCTTGTACGCCATGATGCCGTCCTTGACGTCGGCCTTGTTCGGCAAGCCCAAGTGCTCCTTGGGCGTCACGTAGCAAAGCATCGCCGTGCCGTACCAGCCGATCATCGCCGCGCCGATCGCGCTGGTGATGTGGTCGTAGCCTGGCGCGATGTCGGTGGTCAGCGGCCCCAGCGTATAGAACGGCGCTTCGCCGCACAAGCGCAACTGCTCGTCCATGTTGTGCTTGATCATGTGCATCGGCACGTGCCCGGGTCCTTCGATCATCACCTGCACGTCGTGCTTCCAGGCGACCTGCGTCAATTCGCCGAGCGTCGCGAGCTCCGCCATTTGCGCCTCGTCGTTGGCGTCGTGGATCGAGCCGGGACGCAGCCCGTCGCCAAGTGAGAACGCGACGTCGTAAGCCTTCATGATTTCGCAGATGTCCTCGAAATGCGTATAGAGGAAGGATTCGCGGTGATGCGCGAGGCACCAGCCGGCCATGATCGAGCCGCCGCGCGACACGATGCCGGTCATCCGCTTGGCGGTCATCGGCACGTAGCGCAGCAGCACGCCGGCGTGGATCGTGAAGTAGTCGACACCTTGCTCGGCCTGCTCGATCAGCGTGTCGCGGAAAATTTCCCACGTGAGATCCGCCGCCTTGCCATCGACCTTTTCCAGCGCCTGGTAGATCGGCACCGTACCGATCGGCACCGGCGAGTTGCGGATGATCCACTCGCGCGTCTCGTGGATGTTCTTGCCGGTCGACAGGTCCATCACCGTGTCGCCGCCCCAGCGAATCGCCCACGTCATCTTCTCGACTTCCTCGCCGATCGACGAGCTGACGGCCGAGTTGCCGATATTGGCGTTGATCTTGACCAGGAAGTTGCGGCCGATGATCATCGGCTCGCTTTCCGGATGGTTGATGTTGTTCGGGATGATCGCGCGACCGCGCGCGACTTCGTCGCGGACGAACTCGGACGTGATCGACGCCGGGATCGCCGCGCCGAACGAGTGCCCCGCGTGCTGGCGGCGCACCTCCTCGGGCATCGCCGACAGCATTTCATCGCGTCGCAGGTTTTCGCGGATCGCAACGAATTCCATTTCCGCCGTGATGATGCCGCGGCGCGCGTAGTGCATCTGCGTGACATTGCCACTGAGGTTGCCACTGACGCCGGCGCCGGCGCCAGTGGCATTGGCAACCGCGGCGCGGCGCGGCTTGCGCGTCAGGTCGAAGCGGAAGCCCGCGAGCTCCTGGTCGATGGCGCGCGCGCGGCCATAGGCGGAGGTCGGTCCGTCGAGCTCGACCGTGTCACGACGCTCGTCGATCCAGCGGGCGCGCAGCGGTGCGAGTCCGCGGCGGATGTCGATCGTTGCGGCAGGGTCGGTGTAGGCGCCTGACGTGTCGTAGACCGTCAGCGGCGGATTGACTTCGTCGACGCCGAACGAGGCGGGCGTCGCCGACTGCGTGATCTCGCGCATCGGCACGCGCAGGTCGGGTCGCGTGCCCTGGACGTAGATCTTGCGCGAAGCCGGCAGCGGCGCGACGGCTGCGACGTCAACTTGCGCATCGCGGGCGAAAAAACGATCGTTGGCGTTCATCAGTACTCCTCGAAAGCGTTGCCACGGTTTCGCTTGAGGAGCGGATTCCAGGATCGACCACGCTTCCCTCGCGCCGGAATTACCCGGATCAGGTTCCAAGGGTTTGTTCTCACCCGCGCGCCAAAATGTTCGCGCAGGACCCCTAGCGTCAACGCGAAAGGTACGCCGAAATGCCAGCTCCGGCAATGGTGGAGGCTATCCGCCAGCGGCGGCACCGGCATTCCTGCGGCGAAGGATTTCGGCGCGAATCTCGGCAAACTGGCTTCGCGTTTCAGCCTCGAGCACGGCCGGGCCGATGACGGGCGGAATCCACTGGTCGGGGATGAATCGCCCATGATTGCTGATCCGCGTCGCGTGGCCTTCTGCTGCGATGCGCGTGGTGAATGCCGACGCCTTCATGTCGCCGGTCACGAGATTGGAGCGGATCTCGCGCAACGGCACGAGCTCGATCTCGCGCACGTTCTGCATGCGTAGCTCCAACAACCCCAGCTTGAGGCGGCCGGTCTGTGCCACCACCACCTTCGTGCCTTCGCGCCCGAGGATCCTGCTTGCCGCGAGGTCGGAGACGAACATCGCCATGTGGTCGTAGTCGGTCAACACATCCCACGCTTGTTGCGGCGTTGCGTCGACAGTGAGGTCCACATCGACAACGATTTCGTCGCCTTCGCGATGCACGGAGACGGAGATGTCCCGGGAATCGGGTGCCGCGGCCTGCGCGCGGATGGCGAACGCGATCGTGAGCGCGATCAGTAATGTACGGGCGGCGTCGCGCACGCCGCCCGGAATTCCCGATTCGCCGCGGCTAACC
>JBEPUI010000021.1:0-46955 GCA_041691615.1 Pseudomonadota bacterium | reverse complement strand
ACGCCGCAACGCCGCAACGCCGCAACGCCGCAACGCCGCAACGCCGCAACGCCGCAACGCCGCCGAGGCGCTTCGCAGGCAGTCAGTCAATTCAGGCGAACAGATCGAGCTGGGGATCCACGTCCAATTCCGTCACCGGCGCCGTGAACTGCGACGTGTCGAGCGGGTCGCTGCGGTGGTCGCGCATGCCGGCGCGTGCGCGCGCGGCGCGAAAACGCGTGGCGATCAAGTCGGCGAACGTGCCGTTGCCGCGCATCCGCGCGTGGAACTGCGAGTCGTAGTCGCGGCCGCCGCGAATCTGCTGCACGAGGCTCATGACGTGCGCGGCGCGCATCGGATAGTGTTCGTCGAGCCATGCGCGAAACAGCGGTGCGACTTCGAGCGGAAGGCGCAGCATCGTCCAGCCGGCACTCGTCGCGCCAGCGGTGGCGGCCGCCGCGACGATTGCCTCGAGATCGCAATCGGTGAGCTGCGGGATGATCGGCGCGACCATCACGCCGACCGGCACGCCGGCGGCGGCGAGGGCGGCCACCGCCTGCAGGCGCCGGTGCGGCGCGGCGGCGCGCGGTTCCATCTTGCGCGCGAGCTCCTTGTCGAGCGTGGTGATCGAAATGTAGACGCGCGCCATGCCGGCGGCGGCCATCGGCGCGATCAGGTCGAGGTCGCGCTCGACCAACGCCGACTTGGTGACGATGGTGAAAGGATGGCGGCAGCGTGACAGCAGTTCGAGCACCGAGCGGGTGACCTTCCACTCGCGCTCGATCGGCTGGTAGGGATCGGTGTTGGTGCCGAGCGCGATCGGGTCGCAGATGTAGCCGCGCTTGCCGATCTCGCAGGCGAGCAACTGCGCGGCGTTGGGCTTGGCGAACAGCCTGGTCTCGAAATCGAGGCCCGGCGACAGGTCGTGGTAGGCGTGAGTCGGCCGCGCGTAGCAATAGATGCAGCCGTGCTCGCAACCCTGGTACGGATTGATCGATTGCGTGAACGGAATGTCGGGCGAGCTGTTGCGCGAGATGATCGTGCGCGCCGGCTGGATCGTGACCACGGTCTTGCGGGGCGGCGGCGCGTCGTCGCCGTCCTGTGCGGCGGGCCAGCCGTCGTCGAACGCCTCGCGCGTGTCGTGGCGAAACCGGTTGGCGGGATCGTACGTCGCGCCGCGGCCGCGCTGCGGCGCGTGAGAAGACGCAGATGCTGCAGTGGTCGGGCGCCTGGGATCGTTGGCCATTGCACCATTCTACGCCCGATAACCGTATGGATATACGGTATGCGAATCTGCACGCGCGCTACGCACGGCGGTGTGCCGCCGGTCCACTGCGGGGTGGAGCAAGTCGTGCGCTAAGATGAGGCGCCGTTCCTGCGGATCCCTCCGATGACCAAGCCGAAGACCCACGGATTCGACACGCTGTCGCTGCATGCGGGGGCGCGGCCCGATCCTGCGACCGGCGCGCGCGCGACGCCTATCTACCAGACGTCATCGTACGTGTTCACCGACAGCGACCAGGCCGCGTCGCTGTTCAACATGGAGCGCGCCGGCCACGTCTATTCGCGCCTGTCCAACCCGACCTGCGCGGTGCTGGAGGAGCGCATCGCGGCGCTCGAGGGCGGCATCGGCGCGATCGCCACCGCGAGCGGCCAGGCGGCGCTGCACCTCGCGATCGTCACGCTGATGGATGCGGGCTCGCACATCGTCGCCTCGCGCGCGCTCTACGGCGGCTCGCACAACCTGCTCGACTACACGTTGCCGCGCTTCGGCATCACCACGACGTTCGTCGATCCGCGTGACCACGGCGCGTGGCAATCGGCGATAAGGCCGCAGACGCGATTGCTGTTCGCCGAGACGCTCGGCAATCCGGGACTGGACGTGCTGGACATCCGGCGCGTCGCCGACATCGCGCACGCGCACGGGCTGCCGCTGCTCGTCGATTCCACGTTCACCACGCCCTGGCTCGTGCGGCCGTTCGAGCACGGCGCCGACCTGGTCTATCACTCGGCGACCAAGTTCCTGTCGGGCCACGGCGTCGTGATCGGCGGGGTGCTGGTCGATTCCGGCGCATTCGACTGGCACGCGTCGGCCGACAAGTTCCCGACGCTATGCGCGCCCTATCGTGGCTTTCACGACATGACGTTCGTCGACGAGTCGACGACGGCAGCATTCCTGCTGCGCGCACGTCGCGAAGGCGCGCGCGATTTCGGCGCCTGCATGGCGCCGTTCACGGCGTTCCAGATCCTGCAGGGCATCGAGACGCTGCCGCTGCGGATGGAAAAGCACGTCGCCAACACGCGCGCGGTGATCGCGTTCCTGCGCACCCATGCGTTCGTCGGCCGGATCGGCTATCCGGACCTGCCCGATCATCCGGATCACGCGCTTGCGTCGGTGTTACTGCCGCGCGGTTGCGGCGCAGTGTTCAGCTTCGACCTCAAGGGCACGCGCGCGCAAGGGCGGCGCTTCATCGAATCGCTGCGCCTGTTTTCGCACCTCGCCAACGTCGGCGACGCGAAGTCGCTGGTGATCCACCCGGCGAGCACCACCCATTTCCGGATGAGCGACGAGGACCTTGCGCGCGCCGGCATCGGCGAAGGCACGATCCGGCTGTCGATCGGCCTCGAGAACGCCGAGGACCTGACCGAAGACCTGAGCCGCGCGCTCTACGCGGCGTCGAAGGCCTGAGAGCGCGAAGCCGCACGGTCGCCATGCTCCTGGCCAAGTTCGGCAAGGCCTGCGCCGGGGGATTGCGAGGAGCCGGAGATGGGCCTAGAGTCCATGGTTTCGTTCCGCAAGGGGAGAAGAACGATGAACAAGGGGAACAGTGCCGGTGCCCGCGCGGCAGCCGCGCGGCTCGTGTCGTGGCTCGCGATGGCAGTGCTGGCCGCGTGGGGGTCGAAGGGGATCGCCAGCGACCTCGTCTTCACGTCGACGACGTCCAATACGGACTTCGCGGTGTTCGGACAGGGCGGGTTGCGAGGCAATTCGTCCGGAAGCATCGTCGTCTCGGGTGTCTCCGGCACGGTCACCAAGGCGTTGCTGGTCTGGCACGGGCCCACCACAACCGGGAACTCGTCGAACAGCAGTCTCACCTTTGCCGGCGCTGGCAAGGTGGGGACGCTGATCGGCACGAGTTCGAGCAATCTGTGGGATCCGCCGTTCCAGCAATCGCGTGCCTACAGCGCGGATGTCACTGCGCTGGTCCCGGGCAACGGCGCTTATGCGCTCACGTCGCTGGCCAACAGCGGCAACGCGCAAATGAACGGGGCGTCGCTGCTGATTTTCTACGACGACGGCAACGCAGCGAACAATCGGGACATCGCGTTGTTTCTCGGCAACGACTCCAACGACGCGAGTGCGTTCGACAGCACCGGATGGCACGCGACGCTCAACGGCATCAACTACAGCAGCGGCACCGCGACCCTGCGCCTGGTGGTCTCCGATGGCCAGGCATTTCCAGACGGCGCCCTCGATCTCAACGCGACGCAAGTCGTGGCGGCAGGTTCCAATTGGGAAGGCGACAGCGTGCCCATTGCGGCGGGATCGTCAGTGACCGACGGCGGCTTGTGGGATCAGAGCGCGTACGACGTGACGTCGTTCATGACGCCCGGCATTGTGAATCTGTCGATGACGAGCCCGTTCGCGAACGATGCGCTCAGCCTGATCGCCGTGGCTTTCGATCTTCCCGCGGGATCGGCGCCACCGCCCCCGCCGCCATTTGTCGCGCCCGTCCAGGTGCCGGCACTCTCGGGCTGGATGGCCGCCTGCGTTGCGATGCTGCTGGGATTGTCCGGCGCCGTGTATGCGCGCCGTCGCCGGGCGCGTTAGCCGGACCGCGGCTCGATCTGGCACCGTTGTCCGGGCCGATAGCGCTGCGGCGCTATCGGCCTCGACGTGCGTTTTGCGTGCCGGTGCCGGAGTTGCGCGCGAGATATTCCGCGACCGGCGCGATTGCGTAGGCGCGAATCTGCGCGCCATAGACGTTCTTCATCTTGTCGACGTCGGCACGCTGGAACGCGAGCGGCTTGTCGCGCGGCTGCATGATCACGCAGTCGGCCGAGTGACAGGTGATGCACTGCGCGTTGGCGAGCTCGACGCCGGGCGCGTCCTTCAAACGTGGAGTTTCCGGCGGCAAGGCGATCTACATCGGCAGCGCGGATCCCGCGCAGTGACTGCGACGCGCCGCGAATAACGATCACAGCGGCGTGGGCAGCGACCTCGCGTGAAGCGGCGTCAGCAGCATCCCCGGCAGCGACTGGTAGCGATCCGCGGCGAGCTTGCGAAGTCCATACTCCGGCGGTGCGTCGCCTTCGGGCTCGGCGTACGTGCCGAAGAGGCGGTCCCAGACCGAGAACACCTGCCCGAAATTGCGATCGACCAGCGGCTGACCAGGGCTGTGGTGCATGCGATGCACGGCAGGCGTCATCAGCACCGCGCGCATCGCCTCGATCGCGCGCGGAAACGCGACATTTGCGTGCTGGGCGAGCAACGCGCTGTTGACGATGATCACGCGCGGGATTTCGATCCATAGCGGCAAGCCGACCGCGACGTAGACGCCCATCCGCCCGACGAATCCGATCGCCGTCTCGAGCGGGTGGTGGCGGGTCGCCGTGGTGACGTCGACGCGCGGGTCGCTGTGGTGCACGCAGTGGATCAGCCACAGCGGCCGCCAGGCGTGCACAGAGCGGTGAAACGCATATTCGTAGAGATCGATGACGATCAGCGCCACGGTGAATTGCGCGATTGCCGGCAGTGCAAGTGCTGCCACCAGGCCACCGGGCGCGTCGAACAGGTGCTGACCGAAGCGAAAGATCACCGACGCGACCAGCAGGTCCGCGAACAGGAACACCGCCAGCAGCACGCCGAGGTTGCGCAGCGCATGGCGGCGGCGAAGAGCAGGCGAAGCGAATGGACGCAGCGGTGCCGCATCCTCGCACAGCCAGGCGAACGCAAGGCCGCCGGCGAACAATCCGAAATAGAGCGACGTCAGCAGCGAAACCGCGCCGGGCGTCACGGCGCGTCTTTCAAGCCTACTTGCGAAGGCGGCGCCGGACCGACCAGCCTGCGACGACGCCGACCAGCGCGATCAGCGCACCCAACCCGACTTCGTCGAGCGTGGGCACCTGCTGCAGGAACACGAGGCCGTTCGCGCCGCCCGCCCAAGCCGGCCACGCGACAACGGCGAGCAACATCAACACGGTCAATCTGAGCATGGCGCCTCCCTGGCGGTTCCACTCGATGGGCCGCCAGCCTACACCCGGTGCATCCGGTTGTCGACCAATGGTGGTACGGGCTGGTCAGGAGCGCGCAAATCCGCGATCATCCGGCGCGATGGACATTCGGGTTCAAGGTTCGGACGTTCACATTTACACGGGATCGCGTGCGTTCGACCGCACGCTGGCCTCGATCGTGTTCGTCCACGGCGCAGCGCTCGATCACAGCGTGTGGGCGCTGCAATCGCGCTACTTCGCCTGGCACGGCACCAACGTGCTGGCAGTGGACCTGCCGGGCCACGGGCGTTCGCAGGGCGCGCCTTTGCCGGGCATCGAGGCGATCGCCGACTGGATCGGCGCGATGCTCGATGCAGCCGCCGTACCCCGCGCGTCGCTCGTCGGCCATTCGATGGGCGCGCTCGCGGTGCTCGAATGTGCGGCGCGGCATCCCGCCCGCGTCGAGCGCATCGCGATGCTCGGCCCTGCGGTGCCGATGCTCGTCAGCGACGAATTGATGGACGCCGCGCGCAATGACGAGCAGCTCGCCTACGCGATGATCACCGGATGGTCGTTCAGCGCGGGCAAGGCGATCGGCAGCAATCCATCACCCGGCATGTGGATGACCGGCAACGCGATGCGGCTGATGCAGCGAACGAAGCAAGGCACGCTCGCCAACGACCTTGTGGCATGCCGCAACTACGCCAATGGCCTCGCGGCCGCGGCGGCGCTCGCCTGTCCCGCGCAACTGGTGCTGGGCATGCGCGACCTGATGGCACCGGTCAGGGACACGCCGCCCTTGATCGCCGCACTGCGCGACGTGCGCGTGGTGAAGATCGCGGACACCGGTCACTCGCTGATGGCCGAGCAGCCCGATGCCGTGCTCGAGGTCCTCAGGTCGTTCCTCCCGCATCGCCCGGCGTGAGTGCACCGCGGTTCTTTGTCGAAGGCATGGCGCTTGCCGATGGCGCGAACGCGCAGTTGCCCGAGGCTGCCGCGCATCACGCGGCGCGCGTGCTGCGGCTCTCCGCCGGTGACGCGATCACGCTGTTCGACGGCAGCGGCGGAGAATATCAGGCGACGATCGCGCAGATCGACAAGCGCGGCGTGCACGTCGAGATCGGGCATTTCGCCACGGTCGAGCGCGAGTCGAACGCCGCCGTGGCGCTGGTGATGTCGGTGATCGCGACCGATACGATGGACATCGCCGTGCGGCGTGCCGTCGAGCTCGGCGTCGCACGCATCGAGCCGGTGCTGGCCGCGCGCAGCCAGGCGAGCTCGCGGGGCGAGCGCGGCGCGCGCCGCGTCGCGCATTGGCGGCAGATCGTGCAGGCGGCATGCGAGCAATGCGGGCGCAACCGATTGCCCGCGGTGGCGGAAATCGTCCCGCTCGCCGAGCGGCTCAACCAGGCCGGGGAACAGGACGTGATGCTCGTGCCCGGCGCTCGCATGTCGCTCGCCCGACGCGCGGGCGCATCGACGCCCCACGCGCTGATCGTCGGGCCCGAAGGCGGATTCACCGACGCCGAAGTGGCGCTGGCGGAACGTCATCGCGCCTCGCAAGCCCACATGGGACCGCGGATGCTGCGCGCCGAGACCGCGGCGATCGCAGCGCTCGCCATCGTGTCGGCACTGGTGGATTAGTCGAGTCGAGGACGATCGATCTGCGCCGCCGTGCGCATCGTGATTGAATAGCGCAATTCCCGCGTCGGCAGCATGCTGTGCTGCCACTGCCAGCGGACGGCGTCGCGCATCACGTAGATCGAGCGCGACGCGACATCGAGCACCCGCGTGTGCTTCGCATCCTGTGCCGCGTACGGGCGGAAGCGCATCCGGCCGAAGCCCGCGAGGGAAATCCCGACGACGATGCCGTAGGCCGGCTTGTCGCGATGCCAGCCGATCGGCGTGCCGATGCGATATTCGCTGACGAGCGCATGCACGAACGCGGCGGGCGGCATGCCGAGCCACGCCCCGACCTTGCCGCGCAGCGCGACGAGGAACGGCGGCAGCGGACCGCTTGCCAACGCGTCGGCGCCGTCGCCGCCGTCCTGGCCGTCCGGCGCTTGCTGCTCCTCGTGGAAATGCGCGACGCGGCGCTTCGCAAAAAATTCGCGGAATTTGGCCTCTCGGAGCGGTAGCGGCGCAATTTCGCCAAGCAGTTGCCGCTCCTCGGCGGCGCTCAGGAAATCGGTCTGGTAGGTCAGGCCTTCGGGCAGCGACTGCGGCTCGTCGAAAAGGCTCGCCTGCTGTGTGACATGTGGCATGCAACGAAGATGGGGGCGGCGGCCCGACGCACAATCGAGGCAACCGCGGACGGCGTGGCTCCGATTCCGGCGGCCGGTACCGATGGCCGCGCGTCGGTCTGCCGCCGCACCGGCAACGACAGCAATCAGCCCTTGGCGGCGATCGGCGGCGCCGCCTTGGCCGGCTCGCCGGCAATCAGGATTGCGCAGCGCACACGCTCGATCAGCAGCGCGTCGATGCGCCCTCGCCACCAGCGCGCGGCGAACTTCTTGCTGCGGCGGTGGCCGATCACCAGCAGGTCGATGTCCAGCGACTCGATCAGTTTCGCCAGCACGTCGACCGGCTCGCCATCCAGCAGGTGCGTTGATACGGCGAAACCGCGCGCGCGAAGCGTGCCCGCCGCGGCCTCGAGGTCCTGCGCGACGTCGCCGCGTTCGGATTCAAGCATGGGCTCGGGCACGAACTCGCCGGGCAGCACGAACGCGGACGGGTCGTGGATCACGCAAGCCACGTGGACCTCGCGCTCGCCCGAAGGCGTCAGGTGCGCGCACTCGTCGATGGCGAGGCGGCTCGCGTCGGAACCGTCATAGGCAACCAGGATGCGCTTGTACATGGCTAGCTCCCTGTCCGGCGCGAAAACCACGCCGGAACGATGGCGACCGCGAACGCGATCGCGACCAGTATGAAGCACTCGTGGAACGCGCGCGATGCTTGCGATGCGTCAAGCGCGGACAGCCGTTGCTCGAGAAATACGGCGAGCAGGTTGACTCCGGCGGCGCCGCCCAATTGTCGCAGGAAATTGATCGCCGACGAAGCCTGGGCGAGCTCGTTGCCGGTCAGCGATTGCACGGCGCCGACATTGAGCGCCGGGATCAGCATGCCGAGGCCGACGCGGCCGATGACGAGCCATATCACGAACGTCCAGTACCCCGTTGCGCTTCCCGTCCAGGCGAACAGCACGCTGCCGATCGCGAACAGCACGAGCCCGGCGATCATGATGAAGCGCGGCTCGTAGCGGTCGGTGAGCCTGCCGCCGATGGCGATCGACACAGCCAACGCGATGCCCGGCAGGAACATCAGGCTGCCGGCGCCCGCGGCGCTGTAGTGCGCGATGTCCTGCACGAATACCGGTATCAGGTAGGTGGTGCCGAACAGGCCCGCGCCGTAGGCGAGCGCGACCAGCGATGCCGAGCGGAACGCCGGATGGCGGAACAGCCGCAGCGACAGCATCGGCGCGCGTGCGCGCAGTTCCCACGCGATGAAACCGATCGACAACGCGATCGCGGCAACACTTGCCACCAGCAGCAGCGTCGAATGCCAGCCCTCGCGCCGCGCGATCACGGGCACATTGAGCGCCGCGATCAGCGCCAGCACAAGCAACACGAATCCGCCAGTGTCGAAACGATTGCGTGCTTCCGACACGTGCCTGCCGAGAGTCTTGCGGGCGAGCACGATTCCGGCGATGCAGAACGGCAGCGACAACGCGAAGATCCAGCGCCAGCCGAAGCTCGTGATCAGCGCGCCGCCGATCGCCGGTCCGATCGCGGGCGCGAGCACGATGCCGAAGCCGTAGATGCCCATCGCGCGGCCGCGCTCGGCGACCGGGAACACGCGAAACAGCACGACCATCGCCAGCGGCTGCAGCACGCCGGCGGCCGCGCCCTGCAGCACGCGCGCGAAGATCAGCGCGTCGGCGCTCCACGCGAAGGCGCCGAGCAGCGAGCCCGCGAAGAACAGCGACAGCGTGGCGATGTAGGTCGTGCGCTCGCCGAAGCGCTGCAACGCCCACGCGGTGCCGAGCATCGTGGTCGTGGTCGCGGCGAGAAAGCCGGTGGCGACCCATTGCACGACGTCCTGGCCGATGTGCATTTCCGCGACCAGCGCCGGAAACGCGACATTGACGATCGTCGACGACAGCAGCGTCGACATCGTCCCGATCATCAGCGTGGCGACGATCCACATGCGCTCGCGCGGGTCCGGCAACGGGATCGCGGGCACGTTCATCGCGGGACGCCGTTCAGGCCGGCGCGGGTGCCACGCGTAGCGCGCGGCCTGTCATCGCGAGCGCGGCGCGCGTCACGGCGTCCCAGGGATCGTCGTTGCCGATACCCTTGGCGAGCCCGTCCAGCGGCGCGAGCATCCGCAGCAACGCCTGCATGTCCGTCCTGCCGAGGCGCTTGACCGCCTGCTCGAGTGCCGCCTGGCGCTTGCCCCAGACTCGCGCGTTGCGCACCGCACTGGCGGCGGACACGCCACTGCGCATCGCCTGCTGCACCGCGGCGATCGCATGCACGTCCTCGGACAGCTGCCAGACGATCAGCGTCAGCGGCTCGCCTTCCTGCTGCAGCGCGGCGAGTATGCGCAGCGCCCGGGCGGCGTCGCCTGCGAGCCATGCTTCCGACAGCGCGAACACGTCGAAGCGCGCGACGTCGGCCACCGCCTGCTCGACCGCGTCGTGATTGAGCTCGCCGGCGGGCAGCAGCAGTGCCAGCTTGTCGATTTCCTGGCGCGCCGCGAGCAGGTTGCCTTCGCATAGCTCGGCGAGGAACAGCAGCGTTTGCGCGGAGGCCTGCTGGTCCTGCCGCGCGAGGCGCTGTGCGACCCAGCGCGGCAGGTCGTCGCGCTCGACCGGCTGAACGGCGATCGTCACCGCCTTCCTGGCGAGCGCGGTGAACCACGCGCTCGCCTGCGTCGCGCGGTCGACGCGCGGCAGCGTGACCAGCGTGACGTTGCCCGGATTCGGATCGGCAGCGAGGCGCTCCAGCGCCTTCGCGCCTTCGACGCCCGGCTTGCCGGTGGGAATGCGCAGGTCGATCAGCTTGCGCTCACCGAACAGGCCCATGTTGGCGTTGGCGGCGAAGAGCGAGCCCCAGTCGAACCGGGCCTCCGCCACCAGTGTTTCACGCTCGGTGCATCCGGTGGCGCGCGCGGCGGCACGCACGGCGTCGCCGGCTTCCAGCACCAGCAACGGCTCGTCGCCGTGGATCAGGTAGAGCGGCGCCACGCCTTGCGCCAGATGCCGCGGCAGCTCGTCGGCGCGCATGCTGGCGGTCAGCCCGGTTTGTTCGCGGCCTGCAGCCGGCGCACGATCTGACGGACCGCCTCGGTCTGCATTTCCTTGGTCAGCCGGTTTTCCTGGATCTGCCGCGCCAGGCGCTCGGTATCGTCGTAGAGGTAAGAGCGGCGCACGATGATCTCGTCACTGGGCAGCCAGTCGTTGCCTTCCTTGTCGTGCAGCCGCATCTGCACGCGCTTCTGCAGCGCGAA
Organism: Pseudomonadota bacterium; assembly: GCA_041691615.1. Taxonomy (GTDB): domain Bacteria; phylum Pseudomonadota; class Gammaproteobacteria; order Burkholderiales; family Casimicrobiaceae; genus VBCG01. Next base: position 36,251 of record JBEPUI010000021.1, on the reverse strand, counting down.
TTCGCGGGCGCGCCCGCCGGGCGACAGCGACAGCACGTCCTTGTCGTCGACGATCAGCGGAATGTCGAGGATCACCTGCGCCTTTTCGGGATCGTCGACCAGCTTCGCGCTGCCGCTATTTTCGAGCGCGCGACGCAGCTCGAGCGCGAACGGCACCGAGCCGGGAGCGTTGACGAAAATCGTGTCGAAATGGTACGTCGCCTGGCCGCGCAGGTGAAATCCGCAGCCGCCGACCACGAGGGCAGCGATCAGCACGGCGATGCGTCTAGACCACGACATTGACGAGCCTTCCCGGCACGACGATGACCTTGCGTACGGGTGCGCCCGCCGCATGCCTCACGACTTCGGGACTCGCCCGCGCAGCGGCTTCGATCGAAGCCGCGTCGGCGCCGCTCGCCACGACGATTTTGCCGCGCAACTTGCCGTTGATCTGCAGCACCAGCTCCAATTCATCCTGCGCGAGCGCCAGCGGGTCGACTTCGGGCCACGGCGCGTCGAGGATGTCGCCGGCTTTCGCGGCGTAGCCCAGGTCGTTCCACAACACCCACGTGGTGTGCGGCGCCACGGGATAGAGCGTGCGAATGAGTATCGACAGCCCTTCGCCGATCGCCTGCGCGCGTCCTTGCGCGTTCACCGGAAGCGCTTCGAGCGCGTTGAGCATCTTCATCGCCGCCGACACCACGGTGTTGTACTGGATGCGCTCGTAGTCGTAGTTGGCCTGCTGCAGCGCGAGGTGCATGTCGCGGCGCATCGTGCGCGCTGCGCCGTCGATCGCGACTTTCGTGCCAATGCCTGCCACGTCGAGCGACGCCGCGTTCGACTGGGCGAACGTCCACAGTCGCTTCAGGAAACGATGCGTGCCCTCGACGCCGCCTGCCGACCATTCGATCGTCTGTTCGGGAGGTGCCGCGAACATCACGAACATGCGCGCGGCATCGGCGCCGTACAGCTCGAACATGTCCTGGGGATCGACACCATTGAGCTTCGACTTCGACATCGTGCCCAGGCCGTCGTATTCGACCGGCGCACCGTCTTCGGTGGACGTGCCGCCGGTGATGCGTCCCAGGTCGTCGCGCGCGAATTCGACGGCCTGCGGCGCGACGTAGTCGATGCCGCCATTGTCGGTGCGGCGGACGAACGCGTGATTGAGCACCATGCCTTGCGTCAGCAGCGACGTGAACGGCTCGTCGTAGTCGATGAGTTGCATGTCGCGCATCACCTTGGTCCAGAAACGCGCGTAGAGCAGGTGCAGGATCGCGTGCGAAATGCCGCCGATGTACTGGTCCATCGGCATCCAGTACCGGTCGCGCGCGTCGATCATCGTCTCGGCACCCGGACTCGTGTAGCGCATGAAATACCACGACGAATCGACGAACGTGTCCATGGTGTCGGTTTCGCGCTTGGCGGCGATACCGCATTTCGGACACGGCGTGTCGACGAAATCGGCGCGCTTGACCAGCGGATTGCCGCTGCCATCGGGCACGCAGTCGTCGGGCAGCACCACCGGCAACTGTTCGTAGGGCACCGGCACGTCGCCGCAGGACGGGCAATGCACGATCGGGATCGGCGTTCCCCAGTAGCGCTGCCGCGAGATTCCCCAGTCGCGCAGGCGAAAGGTCGTGCGCCTTTCGCCGACGCCCGCGGCCACGAGGTCGGCCGCGATCGCATCCACGGCCGCCGCGTGATCGAGCCCGTCGTACTTGCCCGAGTTGACGCAGCGGCCGTTGGCCTTGTCGTCGTACCACGGCTGCCAGTGCTCGTAGTCGTACGGCTTGCCGCCCACATCGATCACCGGCAGGATGCGCAGCCCGTACTTGCGCGCGAATTCGAAGTCGCGCTCGTCATGCGCGGGGACGCCCATCACCGCGCCGTCGCCGTAGCTCATCAGCACATAGTTGCCGACCCACACCTCGACTTCGGCGCCGGTCAGCGGATGCACGACGTAAAGGCCGGTGGCGACTCCCTGTTTTTCCATCGTCGCCATGTCGGCTTCGATGACGCTTCCGCGACGCGCTTCGTCGACGAAGTCGCGCACGTGCGGCGAGCGCTGCGCCGCCAGCGTGGCCAACGGATGCTCGGGCGCCACCGCGCAGAACGTGACGCCCATGATCGTGTCGGCGCGGGTGGTGAACACCCACAGCTTGCCGTCGGTGACGAGATGGCCTTCGTCGTCGCGCAGGTCGTGCGCGAAGGCGAAGCGCACGCCCTCGCTCCTGCCGATCCAGTTGGCCTGCATCAGCTTCACCCGATCGGGCCAGCCGGGCATCCTGTCGAGCTCGGACAGCAGTTCGCCGGCGTAGTCGGTGATGCGCAGGTAGTACATCGGGATCTCGCGCTTTTCCACCGGTGCGCCCGAGCGCCAGCCCTTGCCGTCGATCACCTGCTCGTTGGCGAGCACGGTCTTGTCGACCGGATCCCAGTTGACGACGCCGGTCTTCTTGTACGCGATGCCCTTCTCGAGCATCTTCAGGAACATCCACTGGTTCCACCGGTAGTAGCCGGGGTCGCAGGTGGCGAATTCGCGCGACCAGTCGATGGCGGCGCCCATCGCGATCAGCTGCTGCTTCATGTATGCGATGTTGTCGCGCGTCCACTTCGCCGGCGCCTCGCGGCTCTTCATCGCGGCGTTCTCGGCTGGCAGGCCGAACGCGTCCCAGCCCATCGGCATCAGCACGTTGTAGCCGCGCATCCGCAGGTGCCGGTACATCATGTCGTTGATCGTGTAGTTGCGCACGTGCCCCATGTGCAGCTTGCCGGACGGGTACGGCAGCATCGACACGCAATAGAATTTCTTCGCCCCCGGCTTCTCGGCGGCGCGGTATGCGTCGGCCGCGGTCCAGGCGTCGCGGGCGGACTTCTCGATGTCGCGGGGTGCAAAGGGCTTCATGGCGCGAGGCCGGTCGTTGCGACCGGCGGCGAATGGCATTCTCGAATCCGCCGATTATACCGGGGGCCCCGGGAGTGGCCGCCGCGCCAAGGCCGGCGGCATGTCATAAGTTGCGCGTGTCCGCGACGCCCGGGCCGATGCCCGCCGCCGATTCGCCGTTTCAGCCTGGCAGCGGCGCGAACAGCGTCGCGATGCCGAGCGCCACGAATATCAGCGCGGCGGCGATGCGGATCGCCTTGAACGGGATCTTCTTCGCCGCGAGCCCGGCGAACAGCACCGTCGGCACGTCGACGATCAGCATGCCGACCGTGGTGCCGGCCACGACCGGCAACAGTTCGCCGAAGCGCGACGCGAGGATTGCCGTCGCGACCTGCGTCTTGTCGCCCATCTCGGCGAGGAAGAACGCGACCAGCGTCACCGCGAACACGCCATGCGGCGACGTGGCCGGCGCTTCGCCGGCGTCGAGCGCATCAGGCTTCAGCGCCCACGCCGCAACCGCGAAGAACGACAGCGCGACGAGCCAGCGCAACACGTCCGGCGCGACCACCCCGCGAATCCAGGTTCCCGCCGCGCCGGCGATCGTGTGATTGACGAGCGTGGCGACGAGAATGCCGAGGATGATCGGCCAGGGTGCGCGGAAACGAGCGGCCAGCAGCATCGCCAGCAGCTGCGTCTTGTCGCCGATTTCGCCGAGCGCCACGACGCCGGCGCTGATCAGGAACGTTTCCATGGGATTTCCGACAAAGGGAGGCGTGATGGTCGCGGAAGGGCGCGCCAGCACGGAATGGAATGGCACTATTATAAGTTCGCCTGTTTGGAAGGCCGCCTTGCACTGCGCGAGACCCGTTTGCCGGTGGACGATCGACACAGGAACATCCAGGTTATCGTTGATTCAATGAAGATCCGCCTCGCCCTAGCTGTTTTCGCGGTGCTTGCCGCCGCCGCGGCATCGGCGGCACCGGTGCGCACGGGGCATGTACAAGCCGAGCTGGTCGCACAAAAGAGCGCGTTCGTGCCCGGTGCCGACAATGTCGTCGCGCTCAAGCTCGTGTTGGAAAAAGGCTGGCACACGTACTGGCGCAACCCGGGCGACTCCGGGCTGCCCACGACGCTCGCCTGGACGCTGCCGGCAGGCATCAGCGCGGGCGCGATCGAATGGCTGCCGCCCCGCGTACTGCCCGCGGGCCCGCTGACCAACTATGGCTATGAGGACGAGGCGCTGCATCCGGTGAAGTTGCGCGCAGCACCCGGTTTTCGCACGCAAGGCACCGTCACGCTCGCGGCGCGCGCCGATTGGCTGGTGTGCCGCGAGACCTGTATCCCAGAAGGCGCCGACCTGACGCTCACGCTGCCGGTCGCCACCCAGGCCGCGGACGACCCGCGCAACGGTGCCGCGCTGGGTGCTGCGCTCGCGCAAGTGCCCGGCGCGTTGTCGGCGCAAGGCTGGCGGGCGATGGCCACCGGCGAAGGCCAGCACGTCGCGCTGCAACTGACGCCGCCCGCAGGGGCCCCCGACGCCGGCGCAATGCGTTTTTTCCCCGACGACGACGGCCGCATCGAGCCATCGGGGATGCAGACGCTCGCGCGCCGCGACGGCGCCTATCTGCTCACGTTGCCGGTCGCCTACCAGATGGACAAGGGCTTCGTGCGCATCACCGGATTGCTCACCGCAGCCGGCGCCGGGTTTTCGGGCGCCCACGCCGCGACGATCGACGTGCCGCTCGCAGGCGCGGTCGCCGCCGGTCCCAAGCCTGTCGACGCGGCGGCAGCGCCGCTCGCGCTGTCGCCCGCGTCGTCTCTGGCGGCGCCGGCGGCGATGACGCTCGTGCTGGCCGCGCTGTTCGCGCTGGCGGGCGGCGTGATCCTCAACCTGATGCCCTGCGTGTTCCCCGTGCTGTCGCTCAAGGTCCTGGGCTTCGCCCAGCGCAACGACGATCGCGCGACGATGCGTCGCGAAGCCTATGCATTCGCCGCCGGCGTGATCGCGACGTTCGTCGCGCTGGGTATCGCGCTGCTGGTCTTGCGCGCCGCCGGCGAGCAACTCGGCTGGGGATTCCAGCTGCAATCGCCGGTCGTCATCGCCTCGCTTGCCGCACTGTTCTTCGTTCTCGGATTGAACCTCGCGGGCGTGTTCGAGTTCGGCCAGCTGTTGCCCGCGTCGCTGCGCGGATTCACCAGTCGCAATCGCGCCGTCGATGCGTTCGCCTCGGGTGTGCTGGCGGTGGTGGTCGCTTCACCTTGCACGGCGCCGTTCATGGGAGCAGCACTCGGTTTCGCGCTGACGCAGTCGGCGAGCGCGACGCTGGCAATCTTCGTCATGCTCGGCGTGGGCATGGCGCTGCCCTATGCACTGCTGGCGCTGTTTCCCGCATGGCAGCGCCGCCTGCCACGGCCGGGCGCATGGATGCTGCGGTTCAAGCAGTTGCTGGCATTTCCGATGTTTGCGACCGTCGCATGGCTCGCCTGGGTGCTGGGCGTCCAGCTCGACAACGACGCCGTGCTGCGGCTGATGCTCGCGCTGCTCGCGCTGGCTTTCGCGCTATGGGCCTGGCATGCGATGCAAGGCGGCGGCGCGCGCGCGTTCGGCATGGCGGCGCTGGTGGCGCTGGCCGCGGCGATCGCCGTCGCGCTGCCGCTCGCCACGCTGGATGCGAAGAGCGCGGATGCGACGCCGGCGGCGACGACGTCCGGGGCCGAAGGCGGCTGGCAGCCGTTTTCACCGGCAAGCGTGGCCAGTCTGTCGGCGGCGGGACGGCCGGTGTTCGTCGATTTCACTGCCGCGTGGTGCGTGACCTGCCAGGTTAACAAGCGCATGACGCTGCAGCGCGACGCGGTGCGCGGCGCGTTCGCGCAGCACGGAGTCGCGCTGTTGCGCGCCGACTGGACACGGCGCGACCCGCAGATCACCGCGGCGCTGGCCCGGCTGGGACGCAACGGCGTGCCGGTCTACGTGCTTTATCGGCCGGGCAAGGAACCTTTGCTGCTGCCCGAGATTCTTACGCAACAGGTGGTTCTCGATGCGCTGGCGACGATCTGACGCCGCGCGTGCCGATCCACCGTAACCATCCAAAAGGACGATCATGCGACTCGCGACTTCGCTTTCCATCATCGCGCTGGCCGCGGTGTCGGCCGGGACTTCAGCCCAGCAGGCCGGCTCGCAAGCGCCCGAATTCACGCTCTCCGATACCAACGGCAAGGCGGTTCGCCTGTCGGATTACCGCGGAAAGTACGTCGTGCTCGAGTGGACCAACCCCGAGTGCCCGTTCGTGCAATCGCATTACCAGGCGCGCTCGATGCAAGGGCTGCAACAAGCCTGGAGTACCAGGGACGTCGTGTGGCTGACGATCAACTCGACCAACCAGCAGCATCCGGAGTTCAAGACCGCCGCGCAGATGAAGGATTGGATGCAGTCGAAAGGCGCGCTGCAAAAGGCGGTGCTGATCGACGGCACCAGCGCTGTCGGCCGCCAATACGCCGCCAAGACCACGCCGCAGATGTTCGTCATCGACCCCGCCGGCAGGGTCGTCTACGACGGCGCGATCGACGACCATCGCTCGGCGCGCGCATCGGCACATAACGCCACTGACAACTTCGTGCAGGCGGCGCTGTCCGAAGTCACCAGTGGCAAGCCGGTGCGCGTGGCGAGCACCACGCCTTACGGATGCTCGGTCAAGTATTGATTCGTCGGTTCGTGGGGTAGGGCGCATACGCTGGCGCTTGCAAGTCAAGCCGCCGGCGTGGCGAAGGCCCGTGCGAGTGGCTACAGGCAAGACGCCGGTGTGGGCAGGCCCCGTGCAAGTGGCTTCAGGCAAGCCGCCGGTGTGGGCAGGCCTCGTGCAAGTGGCTTCAGGCAAGCCGCCGGTGTGGCCCCTTCCGCTTCGCTCCTCGGCCGCCGATGGTCATCGGCGACCTCGTCAAGGCGCTACAGGTTCCACACCGGCGTCCTGCCTGCACAACGCGCGCAGTGCGGATGTCACGTCGGCAACGCAATCGAAGGAAGCGTTGCGGGACAGTCGACGTATCGCCAATGTTGCATGTCGCTTACGTATCGAGTCGTCCAACGCCTCAGCGCTTCACGCGTCGCAATGGCCGCGAAGGCTCGATGCGCCAGATCCAACGCGACATCAATGTCGCGAACCGTCCAAACGTTCCGATCGCTGGTCGTGGCGTGCGCATGACTGTTCGCCGAGCGAGACACCGGTACCGCACTCGGAGCGCCTTGACGATACGTCGCCGAGGACCATCGGCGACCGAGGAACGAAGCGTAGAGGGCGGTACCGGTGGCTCGCTCGACGGGAGCTGCGTAGCGGTAGACAGGTGTAACACCGAACGGAGCACAAAGTGCGGTACCGGTGGCTCGCTCGAGGGGAGCTGCGTAGCGGTCGACAGATGTAACACCGAACGAAGCACAAGCTGCGGTACCGGTGGCTCGCTCGACGGGAGCGGCACCAGCGCTGACCACGCGCGCCTACTTCGGCGCCTCACCCCACCAGCCACCGCCCAGCGCATCGAGCAATGCGGCTGTGTCGGCATGGCGCGCCGCCTCGGCCTCGATGCGCGCCAGCGTGGCTTCGAGCCGCGTGCGCTCCGCATCGAGCATCGCAAGCTGGCTGACGCCACCCAGCGCGAAGCGCTGGCGGGTGATTTCGTAGGCACGCTGCGCGGCGACGGCCTCGTCGCTGCGAGCTGCGAGCAACCGGTTGTCAGCATCGAGCGCACGCATCGTGTCGGCGACGTTCTGCAACGCATGCAGCACGCTTTGGCGATAGGTCGCCTTGGCGGCGTCGAACGCGGCGACGGCCGCGCTTTCGCGCGCCTTGAGCTCGGGGCCGCGCAACAGCGGTTGCATGAGGTCGAGGCCGATGTTCCACAGGTTGATGCCATCGGCGATCTGGTTCAACGTGGTGCGTGTCGTCGACCCACCGCCGGTGAAAGTGAACTGGGGATAGCGGTTCGCCGTCGCCACGCCGATCTCGGCACTTGCACGATGCAACAGCGCTTCGCTCGCGCGCACGTCGGGCCGGCGCATTGCAAGCTGCGATGGCAACGTCAGCGGAATTTCGCGCGGCAGCGTGAAGTCGGCCAGCGTGAATGGCGTCGCTTCGGCAGCGGCGGGCTCGTGCCCCGCGTATACCGCCAGCCGATGGCCGGTCTGCGCGAGCTCTGCGGTCAGCGGCGGCAGTCGCGCGGCGGTCTGCGCGGCCAGCGCACGCTGGTTGGCCAACTCGACTTCGGCGATCGCGCCGAGGTCGTAGCGTCGTTGCGTGATCGCGAGCGAATCGCGTTGCGCGCCGGCGATGCGATCAAGCGAGTCGATCTGTGCGGCCAGCGACGCCTGTCGCAGCGCGGTCGTGACGAGGTTGGCGGCCAGCATGCGCTGCGCGGCCTGCAGCTCGAAGCGCGCGTAGTCGACTCGCGCCGCAAGCCCCTCGAGCTGGCGACGGGTGCCCCCGAAGACGTCGAACGTGTACGAGACATCGACGCCGATGTCGTAGAGCGTGAAGGGCCCGGGATTGGGCGCCTGCGGAAAGCCGAGCACCGACGGATCGATGCGCTGTCGCTCGACGCCGGTGCGCAGGTTGGCGCTCGGCCACAACGCGGCACTGCCACCGGCGTCGCGATTGCGTTGCGCCTCGACGAGCCTCGCACGCGCCTCGTCCAGCGTTGGACTGGCTGCCAGCGCCTGCGCTACCAGCGCATCGAGTCTAGGTGATGCGAACAGCGCCCACCAATCGGCGCGAATGTCGTCGGCGCCAACGAAGCGTTGCGTCGTCCCTTCGGCCGTCAGCGCGCCCGGGACCGGCGCCGGCAGGTAGCGCGTGCTGGAGGAGGGATCGGGCACGTGAAAGTCCGGCCCCAGCGTGCAACCGGCGAGGCTCGCCGTCACGTACAGCGCAATCGCGCGCGCGAACGCGCGGCGCGCATTCGGGCAGCGATGCCGCAATCGCGCGGTAACGGCGGGTGCGGATGGCGTGTTCATCAGTCGAGCGTGCGCCGGTAGAACTTGAGCGCAATCGTCATGACGATCGCGGTGAACAGCAGCATGGGCCAGATGTCGGGCCACAAGTCGACCCAGCCATTGCCCTTCAGCAGGATGCCGCGCACCAGCCGGTTGAAATGCGTCAGCGGCAGTACCGTGCCGATCGCCCTCGCCCACCCCGGCATGCCCTGGAACGGGAACATGAAGCCCGACAGCAGGATGTTGGGCAGAAAGTAGAAGAACGTCAGCTGCATCGCCTGCAACTGGTTCTGCGCGAGCGATGACAGCGTGATTCCCACCGTCAGGTTAGCCGCTACGAACAGCAGTGCCGACACGTACAACGCGATGATGCTGCCGGCGAACGGCACGTGGAAGATCCAGTACGCGGCGCACAGGATGATCGTCGCCTGCACGAGCCCGATGGCCACATACGGGACGATCTTGCCGCTCATCACTTCGAGCGGCCGCGCGGGCGTGGCGAGCAGGTTTTCCATCGTGCCGCGCTCGCGCTCGCGTGTGATCGCAAGGCCGGTCATCATCACCATCGTCATCGTCAGGATCACGCCCATCAATCCGGGAACGATGTTGTATTGCGTGATCGACTCCGGGTTGTACAGCCGGTGGACGTCGATCGAAAAAGGCGCGGCGCCGCCGGACAGCGCGGCCAGTGGCCCGCGAAAATCGCGGGCGACGACGCTTTGCACGATGCCGTTCGCCGCTGCCAGCGCCATCGACGTCGCCATTGGATCGGTCGCGTCGGCTTCGAGCAACATCGACGGGTGCTGGCCGCGCACGACCTGCCGCGAAAAATCCGCCGGAATGTTCAGCACGAACTGCACGCGGCCCTGCGCAAGCGCGCTGTGCGCCGACGCTTCGTCGTGGACGCCGTCGACGATTCTGAAGTAGTCGGACGCCTGCATCGCCGCGACCACGGCGCGCGTGAATTCGCTCGAATCGGCGATCAGCAGCGCCGTCGGCATCTGCTTGGGATCGGTGTTGATCGCATAGCCGAACAGCGTCAGCTGGATGATCGGCACGCCGACGATCATCGCGAATGTGACGCGATCACGGCGCAGCTGCAGGAATTCCTTGAGCACGATGCTCCACCAGCGCGCGAACGAAAAGCGCGACGTTCCGCGGTCGCCGCCGGTCATGCTTTCGCCTCGTCGCCGGCACTCGACTTGCGCATCATGTGGATGAACACGTCCTCGAGGCTGGTGTCGATGCGCTCTATCTTCGCGTTGCTCCCCGCGGTGGCTTCGCGCAACGATTGCTCCAGCGCCGTCGCGTCGGTCCCGGTCACATGCAGGCTGCCGCCGAACGCGGCGGTCTCCTCGACGCCGCGCATCGATGCGAGGCGCGTCGAAATGGCGTTGGTGTCGGCGCCGGTCAATTCGTACGTGACCAGGTGCTGCTGCGCGATGATCTCGTCCGCGGTGCCTTGCGCCAGCAGGCGTCCGGCGGCGATGTACGCGAGCTTGTGGCAGCGTTCGGCCTCGTCCATGTAGTGCGTGCTGACCAGCACCGAGATGCCGTCCGCAGCGAGCTTGTGCAATTCCTCCCAGAATTCGCGCCGTGCGTTGGGGTCGACACCTGCCGTGGGCTCGTCGAGCAGCAGCAGGCGCGGGCGATGCAGCATGCAGGCGGCGAGGGCGAGACGCTGCTTCCATCCGCCGGACAGCTCGCCGGTCAGCTGGTTCGCGCGCGCCGCGAGCCCCAGTCCGTCGAGCGCGGCAATGACCGCCTGCTTGCGATCCGGCATCTCGAACACGCGGGCGATGAAGTCGAGGTTCTCGCGGATCGTCAGGTCTTCCCAGAACGAAAAGCGCTGCGTCATATAGCCGACGTTGCGCTTGATCAGGTCCGCCTGCGTGACAATGTCGTGGCCGAGGCAGGTGCCGCTGCCGGCATCCGGTGTCAGCAACCCGCACATCATGCGGATCGACGTCGTCTTGCCGCTGCCGTTCGGACCCAGAAAGCCGAAGATCTCGCCGTGCTGCACGGCGAGGGACAAGCCCTTGACGACTTCCTTGTCGCCAAAGCGCTTGTGCAGGTCGTGCACGTCGATCGCCGGCGCCGTGTCGGCGGGGCGACCGGCGTTCGCGCGCCACGCCGCAGTCGCGTTGGCGCTCACATTCGCGGCGGTGGCCGCAGCGGTCATCGCAGCGCCACGCTCACCGGCTGGCCGGGACGCAGGCGCGCGGCGTCGGACGCCTGCGGCCGCGCTTCCACCATGAACACGAGCTTCGAGCGAGTCTCGTTGCTGTAGATGATCGGCGGCGTGTATTCGGCCGTCGGCGAGACCCATGTGACGGTGGCGGCGACATCCGCGCTGCAGCCGTCGCAATGGATGGTCGCGGCGCGGCCCGCCGCAAGTCCGCCGGCAACCGATTGCGGAACGAAGAATCGCACCTTGATGTTTTCCGGCGGCAACAGCTTGACCACGGGACTCGCGGAGTTCACGTATTCGCCAACCTGGTAGATCGTGTCGACCACCGCGCCCGCGCGGGTGGCATCGATGCGCGTCTGGCGCTGCCGCCATGCGGCCTGGTCGAGCGCGGCCTGCGCCGCAGCCACTTGCGACGTCTGCGCGCGAACCTGGTCGTTGCGGCTCGGCAGGATCGCCACGGCCACTTGACCTTGCAGCTGCTTCACCTTGGCGACGGCGGCTTCGTGCTGCGTGCGCCTGTCGTCGAGTTGCGCGCGGGAAATGCCCCCGACCTGGTATTGCGCCTCGTCGCGGGCCAGCGCGAGCGAGGCCTTGCGCTCGTCGGCCACTGCTTCCGCGACCTGCGCGCGGGCAACGTCGACCTCGGGCGTGCGCTTGCCCGACTTCAGGTCCGCGAGCTGCGCCTTCGCCGACTGCAGTTGCGCGTCGGCCTGCGCATGCGCTGCGGCCTCGTTGTCGGATTCGAGCGTGAACAGCGGCGCGCCCGCGGCAACCTGGTCGCCGCGCCTGACGGCCAACGCATCGAGTCGCCCGGCCACTGCCGAAGCGACATAGACGTATTCGCCTTCGACGTAGCCCTGGTAGCCGGGCGCTTCCGGCTGGCCGCAGGCGGCGAGCGCGAGCGCGGCGCCGGCGAAGATGCACCAGCTCGCGCGAACGCGACAACGATTGACGATCATCGCGGTGTCCTTGGTTGTTTGCGTGGGGCGTCGGTCAATGCGCCTCTCAGCATCGCATGGGCGTGACGGCGCAGCTTCGCCGCCGACAGCGCCGCGCCGCCCGGAACTTTCGGCCACAACGCGCGGGTGGCGAGCGGGAACATCGTCGCACCTGCTATCGACAGGAACAGGAAGCGGGGTTCGATGTCGGCGGGGACTTCGCCACGCCGCTTGCCCGCGATCAGCCGGTCGACCAGCGGGGCAATCACATCGACGGGCAGGTGCCTGATCATGCGTTCGCGCAGCAGTCCGCCGCCACTCACCACTTCGCGAATCCAGATCGGCGGCATCCAGGGCATGCGCTGCGCCGCGTCGAACACGCCGTCGATCAGCGCGCCGACGAGCTCGACGACCGGCGCCGAAGGACCCGGCAGCGCGCGTGTCGCGTGCATGACGAAGCGTGACAGCCGTTCGTCGACGACCGCATCGAGCAACCGCTCGCGCGGACGAAAGTAGTAGTGGACGAGCGCCGGCGTGACGCCCGCGCGCGCGGCAATCCCGGCGGTCGTCGTCGCCGCCACGCCCTGTTCGGCGAACAGCGCCACTGCGGCATCGAGCAGCGCCTCGCGCGTCTGCGGATGCGCATGCTGGATCGGCCGGCCGCGTGCGCGGCGCTCGGGAGCGGATTTCACTCCGCGATATTAATTACACATTTAATTAATTGCAAGCGGCGGTGCGTCCTCAGCGCAGCGCCAGCGTTACGCCGATCGGCACGAACACGATCGCCATGACGTTGCCGATCATCACGATTGCCGCGACTTTCGCGGGTTCCTGGTTGAACTGCTCGGCGACCATGAAGTTGAGCACGGCCGGCGGCAGGCAACCGAACAGGAACAGCAGTCCCGTCTGCATCCTGGACAGGCCGAGCAGCGGTGCCAGGCCCGCGGCCAGCACGAGCCCGGTGACGGCGCACAACGCGCCGCCGATGATGCCCAGCCGCCAGTCGCCGCGTGACAGTTGCGTGAGCCGCACGCCCAGCGAGATCAGCATCACCGGCACCAGCGCGTCACCGACCATCCGGATCGCGACGTCCAGCCATCCGGGCATCGGCGGGTGGGTGAGTGCGAACGCAAAGCCGGCGATCGTCGCGATCACCATTGGCGTGCGCAGCAGCTTGCCCACGCGCGCGTGGTGATCGATCATCCACACGCCGACAGTGAAGTGCAGCAGGTTGGATACGGTGAACAGCGCCACCATCGACGAAAAGCCCGCGCCGCCGAATGCCAGCGCGGCGAGCGGCAGTCCGAGGTTGCCGCAGTTGTTGAACATCACCGGCGGCAGCAGCGTGCGATGGTCCTCGCGCAGCAGGCGCGCGAACGGCCATGCGAGCAGCCCCGAACCCAGCACCACGCCCACGCTCGCGATCATCAGCGGCCAGCTGTCGCGCAGGTCGAATTCGCGGCTCGACAGCGCGGAAAAGATCAGCGCCGGCCCCAGCACGTTCATGCTGAGCCGGTTGACCGTGGTCATGTCGGGCCGGTTGCGCCTTCCCCACGCATAGCCCAGCGCAATCACCGCGAACACCGGCAGGATGATGCCGGCGAGCCGCGCGATCACAGGATGTAGCGCGCGAGGTTGTCGTCGCCGGCGATGCCCGCCAGCCGTTCGTCGACGTAGGCGCCGTCGATCTCGATCGTTTGCCGGTCGTACTTGGTGGCGTTGAACGACAGGTCGTCGAGCAGGCGCTCCATCACCGTGTAGAGCCTGCGTGCGCCGATGTTCTCCTGCCGCTCGTTGACCGCAAACGCGATCTCGGCCAGGCGGCGGATCGCATCGGGCGCGAACTGCACGTCGATGTTCTCGGTGCGAAGCAATGCCGCGTACTGCCGGGTCAGGCATGCATCGGTGGCCGTGAGGATCTGCTCGAAGTCGGCGACCGACAGCGAATCGAGCTCGACGCGGATCGGAAAGCGTCCCTGCAATTCGGGAATCAGGTCCGAAGGCTTCGACAGGTGGAACGCCCCGGAGGCGATGAACAGCACGTGATCGGTGCGAATCGTCCCGTACTTGGTGGTCACCGACGTGCCTTCCACCAGCGGCAGCAGGTCGCGTTGCACGCCCTGGCGCGAAACGTCGGCGCCCTGCATTTCGGAGCGCGCGGCGATCTTGTCGATCTCGTCGAGGAACACGATGCCGTTCTGCTCGGCGCTCGCCAGCGCGCGCGCCTTGATCTCGTCGTCGTTGAGGAGTTTCGCCGCCTCCTCGTCGGTCAGCGTCTTCAACGCATCGGGAATCTTCAGTTTCTGCATCTTTCTGCGGCCGGTGCCGAGCTGCTGGAACATGCCCTGCAGCTGCGACGTCAGGTCCTCCATGCCGGGCGGCGCCATGATCTCCATTTGCGACGGCAGCATCGACACCTCGACGTCGATTTCCTTGTCGTCGAGCTGCCCTTCGCGCAGCATCTTGCGGAATTTCTGCCGCGTGGCATTGTCGGTGGGCTTCATGTCGTGGAAATTCACTTCGCGCGTCGGCGGCAGCAACGCGTCGAGGATGCGCTCCTCGGCTACGTCGGCGGCGCGGTCGCGCACCTTGCGCATTTCCGTTTCGCGCGTCTGCTTGATCGCGATTTCCACCAGGTCGCGGATGATCGTGTCGACGTCGCGGCCGACGTAGCCCACTTCGGTGAACTTGGTCGCCTCGACCTTGACGAAAGGCGCATCGGCGAGCCGCGCCAGGCGCCGCGCGATCTCCGTCTTGCCGACACCGGTCGGCCCGATCATCAGGATGTTCTTCGGAGTGATTTCCTGGCGCAATGGCTCGGGCACCTGCTGGCGGCGCCAGCGGTTGCGCAACGCGATCGCGACCGCGCGCTTGGCGCGGTCCTGGCCGACGATGTGCTTGTCGAGTTCGGAGACGATTTCCTCCGGCGTCATGGTCGACATGGGATTGCCTTGATTCGCGAGGGCTGCGGAGGCTCGAATTGTACTTCGCGGGCGTCGGCGCCCGGACGCGGGTACCGTATCATTGGCGTCCTCGAATCGCGATGCAGGGCCCTACATGTTTCGTCGCACAGCCATTGCGTGCATTTGCCTGATGCTCGGCGCCTGCGGCGCCTACGATGCGATGTCGACGTCCGCGAGGGGCACGGGCGCGGGCGTGCAGGCCGTGTTGAAGCCGGCGAACGGTGGCTCGGGACAGGCCGACGTGCGGTTCGTCGATCGCGGCAACGGCGTGCTGGTGACGATGTTCGCGACCAACCTGCTGCCCGGAACCTACCGGCTGGCGATCCAGCGGGATGCGAATTGCAGTTCGCCGAACCTGTTTTCGGCGGGTCCCGCGTGGGCGCCAACCGGCAGCGCGAAACCGCCACAGGACCTGATCCCCGTGATATTTGCCAACTCGGACGGCGACATCACGTGGACGTCACAAGTCGCTGGCCTCAAAACCACGGGTCCCGACGGCGTGATGGGCCACTCGGTCGTGCTTTATTCCGGCTCGCGCGTCGAAGACGCGCAGCCCGGCGTGCCGAACAGCCGCCTGATGTGCGGCATCATCGGGCCGTCGCTGTCATTGCTCTCCTGACAGCCGCCAGACGCCACCATGGGCTTTCTCGCCAACCGCAGGATCCTGATCACCGGCGTGCTGTCGAACCGGTCGATCGCGTATGGCGTCGCGCGCGCGTGCCAGCGCGAAGGCGCAACGCTCGCCTTCACCTACGTCAACGACGATCTCAAGGATCGCGTGATGCGGCTGGCCGCGGATTTCGGCGAGTGCCTCACGTGGCGCTGCGATGTCACGCGCGACGAGGACATCGACACGCTGTTCGAATCGGTCAAGGGCGAATGGGGCGGACTCGACGGCCTGCTGCATTCGATCGCGTTTGCGCCGCGCGAGGCGCTGGCCGGCGATTTCCTGAACGGCCTGTCGCGGGCGGCGTTCGCCACCGCGCATGACGTGTCGAGCTACAGCTTCGCCGCGCTCGCCAAGGGCGCGCGACCGCTGATGCAGGGGCGCAAGGGCTCGCTGCTGACGCTGACCTACCTCGGGTCGACGCGCGCGCTCGCCAACTACAACGTGATGGGTCTCGCCAAAGCGAGCCTCGAAGCCAACGTCCGCTACCTCGCCTCGTGCCTGGGTCCCGAGCAGATTCGCGTCAACGCGCTGTCGGCGGGACCGATCAAGACGCTCGCCGCCGCCGGCATCGGCGGCTTCGGCAAGATCCTGCATTTCGTCGAGAAGAACGCTCCGCTGCGGCGCAACGTCACGACCGACGAAGTCGGCAATGTCGCCGCGTTCTACCTGTCCGATCTGGCGAGCGCGATCACCGGCGAAGTCACTTACGTCGACTGCGGATTCTCGACGGTCGCCGCGGGCATGGACGAGTAGTCGCGCCGGCGCCTCCGACGTGCGTCGCCATCCCGTGAGCGTCGGCCGCAAGCGTTTCGACGCGGTCATTGTCGGCGGCGGTCACAACGGCCTCGTCTGCGCGGCATACCTGGCCGCGGCCGGGCAAACGGTGTGCATCGTCGAGCGCCGTGCGATCGTCGGCGGCGCGGCGGTCACCGAGGAATTCCATCCGGGATTTCGCAATTCGACGGCGAGCTACACCGTCAGCCTGCTCGACCCGCAGGTGATTCGCGACCTGCACCTCGTGGGGCACGGGCTCGAAGTGATCGAGCGGCCGTTCGCCAACTTCCTGCCGCTGTCATCGCGCGAGTCGATCCGCGTCGGCGGCGGCCTTGCCGCCACGCAAGCCGAAGTCGCGCGCTTTTCGTCGCGTGATGCCGAGCGGCTGCCGGCGTACTACATGATGCTCGACCGCGTCGCAGACGTGCTGCGCGACCTGCTGCACGCGACGCCGCCCAACGTCGGCGGCGGCATGGCCGCGGTGCTCGACACATGGAAGGTCGCCAGGCGCTTTCGCGCGCTCGACCTGCCCGGGCAGCGCGACGTGATGGACCTCTTCACCAAGAGCGCCGGCGAGTTGCTCGACCGCTGGTTCGAATCGGCGCCGATCAAGGCGGCTTTCGGCTTCGATTCCGTGGTCGGCAATTTCCAGAGCCCCTACGCGCCCGGTTCCGCCTACGTGCTGCTGCACCACGTGTTCGGCGAAGTCAACGGCAAGCGCGGGCAATGGGGACACGCGCGCGGGGGCATGGGATCGATCACGCAGGCGATGGCCGACGAATGCGAGGCGCGCGGCGTCGTCATCCGCACGCGCGCACCGGTGGCACGCGTGGTCGTGGAAAACCGGCGCGCGGTGGGCGTCGAGCTCGAGGGCGGCGAAGTGGTGAGCGCGCGCCGCGTGGTCGCCAACGTCAATCCGAAGCTGCTGTTCGAGCGCCTCGTGCCCGCCGAGCACCTCGACGCCGATTTTCGCCGGCGCATCGATGGCTTTCGATGCGGTTCCGGCACATTCCGCATGAACGTCGCGCTGTCGGAATTGCCCGATTTCAGCTGCGCGCGCGGCACGGTCGCCGCGCCGCATCACGCGGCGGGAATCGTGATCGCGCCATCGCTCGACTACATGGAGCGCGCGTATTTCGACGCCAAGTCCACCGGCGTGTCGAAGGCGCCGATCGTCGAGGTGCTTATCCCGTCGGTCGTCGATCCGACGCTCGCGCCGCCGGGCATGCACGTCGCGAGCCTGTTCTGCCAGCATGTGCATCCGCAGATGCCGACGGTCAGCGGGCGCGGCTTCGACGACGCGCGCGACGACTTGGCCGACCTTATGATCGCCACCGTCGATGCGATGGCACCCAACTTCAAGGCGAGCGTGATCGGCCGGCGCGCGATGACGCCGCTCGACCTGGAGCGCGAGTTCGGCCTGATCGGCGGCGACATCTTCCACGGTGCGCTGGCGCTCGACCAGTTGTTTTCCGCGCGTCCGGTGCTCGGCAATGCCGACTACCGGATGCCGCTGAAGGCGCTTTACCTTTGCGGCGCGGGCGCGCATCCGGGCGGTGGTGTCACCGGCATTCCCGGGCGCAATGCGGCGCGCGAGATCCTGCGCGACGCGCGGCGGCGGCGCTGACGTCGACGGCGTGACGGCGTTGTCGACGAACCTCGCCCACGATCTCGCGCTGGCCGCGCGCACGTGGCCGACGTCGCCCGCGGTCGCGCGCGGGGACGCAGTCATCCACGACTACGCGGCGCTGGCGTCGCGTAGCGCAACGCTGGCGCAGGCGATGCGCGACGCCGGCCTGTGCGAAGGCGAGCGCGTGGCGATCGTGTCGCGCAATGCCGTCGAATACATCGAGACGCTCTACGCGTGCTGGTGGGCAGGCCTGGTCGCGGTGCCGGTCAACGCCAGGCTGCATCCGCAGGAGCTGTATTTCATTCTCGGCGATTGCGGCGCGCGCTGGGTGTTCGCAGACCGGGAATGGGCGAGCGCGCTGGTGCCGCCGGCCGGCGTCGAACGCGTGATCGAGTTCGGCACGCGCGACCATGCCGGGCTGCTGGGCGGCGCACTGCAGCAGCAACCAGCCGAGCGCGCCTCGGTGGCGCCCGCGTGGTTGTTCTACACGAGCGGCACGACCGGCCGTCCCAAGGGCGTGGAGATCACGCACGGCAACCTGCGCGCGATGTCGGGTTGCTTCGTGAAGGACGTCGAGGCGATCACGCCGGGCGACGCGATCCTGCATCCGGCGCCGCTGTCGCACGGCTCGGGCCTGTACGTGGTTCCGCACGTTGCACGCGGCGCGGTCAGTGTCATTCCCGAGTCCGGGGGATTCGACGCGGCGGAGACGCTGCGACTCATCGCTCATTGGAATCGCTCGCTGTTGTTCGCCGCGCCGACGATGGTCAAGCGCCTGGTCGACAGTCCAGCACTCGCCGGGGCCGCGCTCGCTCACCTCAAGTGCCTGGTGTTCGGCGGTGGCCCGATGTACGTCGCCGACTGCCGTGCGGCGTTCGCGGCACTCGGTCCGCGGCTCGCGCAGATCTATGGCCAGGGCGAGTCGCCGATGACCATCACGGCGATGGATCGCCGCATGCTTGGCGACGCCGTCGCGCGCGATGACGACGCGCGGCTGGGATCGGTGGGCGTCGCGCAGACGGGCATCGACGTGCGCATCGGCAGCGACAGCGGCGATCACCTGCGCGGCGACGTCGCGGCCGGGCAGGTGGGCGAAGTGCTGGTGCGCGGCGCGACGGTGATGCGCGGTTACTGGAACGATCCGCGGGCGAGCGAAGCGGCGCTGGCCGGCGGCTGGTTGCACACCGGGGACGTAGGCGTGCTGGACGCAGCGGGCTACCTGACGCTCAAGGACCGCAGCAAGGACATGATCATCAGCGGCGGAAGCAACATTTATCCGCGCGAAGTCGAGGAAATCCTGCAGCGGCATCCGCGCGTCGCCGAAGTCGCGGTGGTCGGGCGCCGGCACGCGCAATGGGGCGAGGAAGTCGTCGCATGCCTCGTCGTGCGGGGCGACGCCGACACGCGGGCCGTCGAGCGGGAATGTGACGCGCTGTGCATCGATCGCATCGCGCGCTTCAAGCGTCCGAAGGCTTACGTGTTCGTCGACGCATTGCCGAAGAACAACGCGGGCAAGATCCTCAAGACCGAGTTGCGCACGCTGGTGACTGCGCGCCAGCTGGCGGGGGGAATCGGTTAGCGGTGAAACTGAACCGCGTCCGGGAGCCCGGACGCGGTCTGGAATAATTCGAAGTCAGCCGATAAGCCGGGTTCTGTTACGGCGCATTTGACTGCGCTATGACTGCCATTCATCTAAGGCGCCACGTTGCCGTGACGCTCATGCCGCCTACCCGCGGACTCGGCGAGCAGCGTCGTCGTCCGCCTATTTGGCGTTGCTCCGGATGGAGGTTGCCGCGTTTCACCCGCCACCGTTTGACCGGCGGCGACTCGTCTCTGTGGCCCTGTTCCTCGCTTTGGTCGGTTCGCGCGAGCGAACGACTTATGGCGGCCGGGCGTTACCCGGCATCCTGCTCTGCGGAGCCCGGACTTTCCTCTGCGCCCTTGCGAGTGCAGCGACAGTCTGGCTGGCTTCGAGCGTTCAGGATAGCACTGCTGCGGCGCGCTGCCCCGAAACGGGCGGCCCGCATCCGTGCCGCGCTGCAATCCTAGCTGCTGGCCGACAACCGCCAGCCGACGCTTTCGCCCGCGCGCAACGGCACGATCGTCTCACCGCCGAACGCGAACTCCGCGGGCATCGTCCACGCGTCCTTGTGCAACGTTATCGTTCCGGCATTGCGCGGCAGGTCGTAGAAATCGGCGCCATGGAAGCTCGCGAAGCCTTCGAGGCGTTCGAGCGCGCCGGCCGCCTCGAACACTTCGGCGTAGAGCTCGATCGCCGCCGGCGCCGAATAGCAGCCCGCGCAGCCGCATGCGTTTTCCTTCGCGTGGCGCGAATGCGGCGCGCTGTCGGTGCCGAGAAAGAACTTGGGATCGCCCGACGTGGCGGCCGCCACCAACGCCTGGCGATGCTCGTCGCGCTTCAGGATCGGCATGCAGAAAAGGTGCGGCCGCATGAATCCCGCGAGCATCGCATTGCGCGAATAGATGAGGTGCTGCGGCGTGATCGTCGCGGCGATGCCCGCTCCGGCCGCCTGCACGAACTGCACGGCGTCGCGCGTGGTTGCGTGCTCGACGACGATGCGCAGTCCGGGGAAATCGGCGGCGATCCTGCCGAGGTGCCTGTCGATGAACACTCGCTCGCGGTCGAAAACGTCGACGTCGGCGTCGACGACTTCGCCATGCACGCACAGCACCACGTCGTGCTGCTGCATCGCCTCGAACACCGGCCAAAGCCCATCGATCGACGTGACACCGGCCTCGGCGTGGGTCGTGGCCCCGGCCGGGTAGTACTTGCAGGCGACGACCAGGCCCGACGCCTTGGCGCGAGCGATTTCGTCGGCGCTCGTGCGGTCGGTCAGGTAGAGCGTCATCAGCGGCTCAAAGGCCGAACCCGCGGGCAGCGCCGCCAGGATGCGCAGCCGGTAGGCGATCGCCGCCGCGACATCGGCGACCGGCGGCTTCAGGTTGGGCATGACGATTGCTCGTGCAAACACGCGCGCAGTCGCCTCGACGACGGCCTGGAGGGCGTCGCCGTCGCGCAAGTGCAGATGCCAGTCGTCGGGCCGGGTCAGCGTGATTTGCTGCGCAGAGGGCATCGGAACGCCTTGTTTTGTCGCAATTATACGGTTGCGCGGCGAGTTCGGCTTGGCTGTACGGACGGATAGCGCGAGTGCATTCAATCGGGCTATAATCCAATGTTTACCGCGGCCCGGGCAGATCGACCCGCCGGGGCTCACGCAACGCGAGCGGCGCACAAAAAGCGCAATGGAGTCAGCATGGCAGGCAAAACGGCAACCGCATTGAAAAAAGTTCGCGAGCTCACCGAGGAGGACATCCTCAAGGCGCCGGAGAAGGACTACATGAACGAGGCGCAGCTGGCCTTTTTCAGGCAACGCCTGGTCGACCTGCGCGACCAACTGCTGCAGAACGCCGACGACACCGGCGAGCATCTGCGCGAAAACGAAGTCACTACCGATCCTTCAGACCGCGCGACTCTCGAGGAGGAGTACACCCTCGAGCTGCGCACGCGCGACCGCGAGCGCAAGCTCCTCAAGAAAGTCGAGAAATCGATTCGGCTGATCGACGGTGGCTCGTACGGATTCTGCGAAGAAACCGGCGAACCGATCGGCGTGCCGCGCCTCCTGGCGCGGCCCACTGCCACGCTGTCGCTCGAAGCGCAGGAGCGGCGCGAGCGCGTGCAGAAGCTGTACGGGGACTAGGTCTTTGCGCAAGGCTCCCGTCTGGGCCGCGATCGTGGCGGCGCTGCTGGTCGCGGGTTGCTCGTCTTCGCCCCCGGCCCCGCCGGCCAAGGGCGCAGCAAGGGTGCTCACCAAGGCGTTCGCCCTGCTCGAGGCGACCAAGGGCAACCAGGCCACCGGCTCGGTCCAGTTCTCGCAGGAGGGCGACAAGGTGCTCGTCATCGCCACTGTCCATGACCTCGTCCCCAACAGCGTGCATGGCTTCCACGTTCATGCCACCGGCGATTGCAGTTCCGGCGACGGCATGAGCGCGGGCGGACATTTCAACCCGGATGACCGGCCCCATGGCGCGCCCGATGCGCCGCACCACGCCGGCGACATGCCGCAACTGAAGGCCGACGCCAACGGCGTGGCCAGCTCGACGTTCGTGCTGCGCGGCGTCAGCGTGTCGGCAGGCGCCCACAGCATCGTCGGCAAGGGTCTGATCGTGCACCAGGGTCCGGACGACTACACTACACAGCCGACCGGTAATTCCGGGGCACGCATCGCGTGCGGTGTCGTGGTCCTGCGCTGAAGTCGCCACCGAGGCGATGCGCCTTCCGGCCAGTCTGCCGCAACGCGTTTCCCGCGCCGCTCGCGCGTCGGTCGCACGCATCCGTTTCCCAACCATCTGGAGCCGTTGAGCCATGTTCACGTTACCGCCACTTCCCTTTGCAGAAGGCGCACTTGCGCCAGTCATTTCCGCGAACACGCTGGGTTTTCACCATGGCAAGCATCACAAGGCGTACGTCGACAACTTGAACAACCTGGTCAAGGGCACCGAGTTCGAGAGCGCGACGCTCGAGAAGATCATCAAGGACACCGCCGGCAAAGCGGACAAGGCCGGCATGTTCAACAATGCCGCGCAGGTCTGGAACCACACGTTCTACTGGAATTGCCTGAAGCCCAACGGCGGCGGCAAGCCCTCCGGCAAGATCGCCGACATGATCGAAAGCGACTTGGGCGGCTACGACAAGTTCAAGACCGATTTTGCGCAAACCTGCGTCACCCAGTTCGGCTCCGGGTGGGGCTGGCTGGTGGCCGAAGGCGGCAAGCTGAAGCTCTCCAAGACCCCCAATGCCGAAACGCCGCTCACCAAGGGCCAGACGGCGCTGCTGACGATCGACGTCTGGGAACACGCGTATTACCTCGACTATCAGAATCGTCGCCCCGATCACGTCAATGCGGTGATCGATAAGCTGCTGAACTGGGACTTCGCGGCCAAGAACCTCGCCGAAGCGTGACGCGCCGGCCGGAGGGAACATGACCGGCAACCGAAGGTCGCGGGCGGGGAGATTGAACGAACGTCCGTCGATTGCCCGGGCGTCAGCGGTGTTTCGCCAATGCTTGCTCGAGCGCAAGTTGGGTATCTTGCCGTAAGTCCCGGCGACATCCAATTTGCGGGCTGGCGATGACGCCTGCATAATTTCAGGCAAGCCGCCTTTGTCGGCTGCCGTTGGGTGGCCGCACGTGACCGCCTGTGGCATTCACGCACGCAGAGGCGCGGTCGTTGACCGCGAGCCGCACGTTCAACTTGTTGCCTAGAGTCCGCGCACGATGGCCCTGTTCCAGAAGCCGCCCAAGCGTCCCGAACCCGCACCCATAAAGCGCGTGCCGGGCCCGAACGCGTCCCCTCCCCAATCCGCGCGCGAGCTCGCCGCGCAGGCGATCGGCAAGGGTATCCAGCAGCGCGCGCGCTCGGAGCCTACCGCGCGCGACATCACGGTCACCGGGGCGAGCCTGATGGGCGCCGTGCCCCCGACGTCGTCGATCGAGGTCAACCAGGCCAACCCGGGACTGTGCGCGGTACTGGAAAATGCCGCGCTGCTCTACGCCAGCGGACAGGCGCAGCCGGCGCGCGCGCTGCTCGAGCAGGGCCTCGTCAACGACCACGACGCCAAGCTTTCGGCACTTGCATGGCTGTCGCTGTTCGATTTGCTGCAGCGTTCCGGCGATCGCGCGGCGTTCGACCAGCTCGCGATGCAGTACCTCGTGCAGTTCGAACGCTCTGCGCCGACGTGGGACGACGCGGCCAAGCCGAGCATCGGCGCCAAGGCGGTGGTCGGCGGCTATCTCGCGATCACCGGCAAGTTGTCGGCCGCCAGCGCGCAGCAGTTCGACGGCCTGAAGCGCGCGATCGAGCGCAAGATTCCCCAGGCCCGGATCGACCTGGCGTCGGTCACCGGATTCGACGACGCCGGCGCCAAGCTGCTCGCCGATGCGCTGATCCACGCGCGCCGCAGCCAGTTCCAGCTGGTGCTGCAGCGCCCCGAAAAATTGCGCGCGGCGGTCGAGACGATGGTCAAGCGCGGCAAGGACGCAGGCGAAGGCGTGTGGCTGCTGTCGCTCGAACTGATGCAGTGGTTGCACGAGCAGGCGACCTTCGACGACCGGGCGATCGAATACGCGATTGCTTTCGAGACCTCGCCGCCGTCATGGGAGCCGCCGCCCAGGAACGACGCCGTGGCCAAGGCGCCCGATGCCGACGCCGCCGACGGCGACGGCGAACCGCAGGCACAAGGCGAAATGCTCGCGTGGAACGGCGTGCTGGCCGGCTCGGCGACACCGCAGCTTTCGCAGCTCGCCGAATTCGCGCAGGGGCGCGCCGTGGTGCCGGTCGACGTTTCCGGTGTGGAGCGCATCGACTTCGTCTGCGCGGGAGCGCTGCTCAACGCGATCAACCGGATCGAGTCGCAACGCCGCGCGGTGCAGATCGCCGGTGCATCGCCGATCGTGCGCGCGCTGTTGCTGCTGATCGGCATCTCGCCGCGGCATTTCGTCAAGAAGCCGCAATAACCGCGACGCCGGCGCGCGAGCCAGTCGCAGCGCACCGGCTTCCCCTGCACCGCGCCCGCAACCTCCGCATGCAAACTTTCCACGGCACCACCATCCTTTCCGTGCGCCGCGGCGCGAGCGTCGCGCTGGGCGGCGACGGCCAGGTGACGCTGGGAAACGTCGTGGTCAAGGCCACTGCGCGCAAAGTGCGGCGCATCCATCACGACCGGGTGCTCGCAGGCTTTGCCGGTGCCACCGCCGACGCGTTCACGCTGTTCGAGCGCTTCGAAGCGAAGCTCGAGAAACACCAGGGCAACCTGACGCGCTCGGCCGTCGAGCTCGCCAAGGACTGGCGCTCGGATCGCGTGCTCCGCCGGCTGGAGGCGATGCTGTCCGTCGCGGACCAGTCCACGTCGCTGATCATCACCGGCAGCGGCGACGTGCTGGAACCCGAGTTCGGAATCGTCGCGATCGGGTCCGGCGGCGCGTACGCGCAGGCCGCCGCACGCGCGCTGCTGGACAACACCGATATGACGCCAACGCAGATCGTGCAGACCGCGATGGGCATCGCCGCCGATATCTGCATCTACACCAACAAGGAACTCGTCATCGAGACGTTGCCCGCGGCATGAGGGCGGACGGCCATCGATCGCACCGCCGGCAGTCGGGCGCGCTACCTGCAGCAGACCTGGTCAAGGCGAGGTGCGGATGAGCGGCGTGCGCGATTTCGACGTCGTCGTCGCCGGCGCGGGACTGCCGGGACTGGCGCTGGCGGCCGCGCTTGCACGCAACGGCCTGTCGGTCGCGCTGGCGGACCGCGACCCCGTTGTGGCACCGGAAGTCGAAGCGCAAACATTCGACACGCGTATCTACGCGGTAAGTCCGGGCAGCGCCGCTTTCCTCGACAGCATCGGCGCGTGGTCGGCGCTGCCGGTCGATCGCATGACCGCGATCGAGGCGATGCGCGTCGAGGGCGATGCCGGCGGCGCAATCGCATTCGCAGCTTACGACCTAGATGTTCGCGCGCTGGCATGGATCGTCGAGGAACGCGCGCTGCGCGCCGCACTCGTCGCCTGCGCGCATGCCGCGGGTGTCGCGATCGTCGCGCCGGTCGGATTTTCGACGCTGGCCTTCGAAGCCGGTTGCGCGACGCTGTCGTTGGCCCATGGCGCTGCGTTGCGCGCGAAGCTGGTGGTCGGGGCCGACGGCCTGCGCTCGTGGACACGTGAGGCGGCGGGAATCCGCGTCGCGCCCAAGGCCTATGCGCAGGCGGCCGTCGTCGCCAATTTCGAATGTGAGCATGAACACCACGGCCGCGCGCTGCAATGGTTTATGGCCGACGGCGGCGTGATGGCGTTCCTGCCGATGCCGGGGCGACGCATTTCAATCGTGTGGTCGGCCCCCACCGCGCTCGCACAGGAACTGATGACGCTGCCGGCGACCGATCTTGCGCGCCGCGTAGCCGACGCGGGGGCAAATGCACTCGGCGAGCTGACGTTGCGCGAAGGCCCTGCGCAATTCGGGTTGTCGTTGCTGCGGCTGCCGACCGTGGTCGCGCACCGCTTCGCACTGGTGGGGGATGCCGCCCATGGCGTGCATCCGCTGGCCGGGCAAGGGGTCAACCTCGGTTTCGGCGATGCGGCGGTGCTGGCGCAAGTCCTTGCCGAGCGGGGTCCGTTAGCCGACCCAGGCTCACCGATGCTGCTCGCCCGCTATGCCCGGCGCCGCGCCGAGCCGGTGGGGGCGATGCAGACGCTTACCGATACTCTGGCGCGGATGTTCGGGCTGGACCGGGGCTGGCTCAAGGGGCTTCGCAACCACGGAATGTCGACAATCGACCGGTTTCCGGGGATCAAACGGGTATTGGCGCAACCTGCGCTCCGTTAAACTGTCGAACGCCCGCCCCTATCCGGAGTTTTGCATGCATATCAAATGCTTGATGGTTGCCACCACCCTTGCGCTCGGCGCCCTGGCGGGCCTGCCTGCGCAGGCGCAAACGCCCGCGGCCTCCGCCGGGGCGACGAAGTCCACGGTGGCGCCGATGACGCCCGATGCGGCGGCGATCCGCAAGCTGGTCGAGCAGCGCATTCCCGGCATGGAAGTGCGCAGCATCGTCAAGACCGAAATCGCAGGCCTCTACGAGGTGCTGGCCGACGACCGCATCGTCTACGTCGATCCCAAGGTCAGTTTCCTGTTCATCGGCTCGATCTACGACCTCGCGTCGAAGCAGAACCTGACCGACGAGCGCTATCGCAAGCTCAACCGTGTCGCGTTCGACAGCCTGCCGTTCGACCAGTCGTTCAAGCGTGTGCGTGGCGACGGCTCGCGGCGCATCGCGATGTTCTCGGATGCCGACTGCCCGTTCTGCGCACGCATCGAGAAGGAGCTGGGCGGGATGACCAACGTGACGATCTACACGTTTCCGTTCCCGATCGACTCGCTGCACCCTGCCGCCGCGCTGAAATCGAGGCAGATCTGGTGCGCGGCCGACCGCGGCAAGGCGTGGGACGAGTGGTTCAACAGCCAGAAGCTTCCCGACAACAAGGGCGAATGCGCCAACCCCGTGGCGGCCAACCAGGCGCTCGGCGAGAAATTGCGCATTTCGGCGACGCCCACGCTCGTGTTCGTCGACGGCTCGGTGGTTCCCGGGGCATTGCCACTGGCGCAGCTCGAGCAGATGCTGGCCAAGGCCGAGATCGACGCGAAGCTCGCCGCCGGCAAGCAGTAGCGATTCGGCTACGATTCCAGGTCGGGGGCATCCCACGCGGAGCCGCCGGCACGAACCGCACAGTCACGGAGCTCGCGATGGCCATCATCGATTTTCTGAAGAAACAGTTCGTCGACATCATCGAGTGGACCGATGATTCGCGCGACACGCTGTCGTTCCGCTTTCCCGACGAGGACAAGGAGATCAAGAACGGCGCGCAACTGATCGTGCGCGAGTCGCAGGTCGCGCAGTTCGTATACCTCGGCGCGTTCGGCGACCAGTTCGGCCCGGGCACGCATACGCTGACCACCGCCAACATCCCGATCCTCACCAACCTCAAGAGCTGGAAATACGCGTTCGAGAGCCCGTTCAAGGCCGACGTCTACTACGTCGTCACGCGGCTGTTCACCGGCAACAAATGGGGCACCGCCAACCCGGTGATGATGCGTGACGCCGACTTCGGCATCGTGCGCCTGCGCGCCTACGGCACCTACGATTTTCGCATCGTCGACGTGCCCAAGTTCCTCAAGGAGGTCGCGGGCACCGACGATCATTTCCGCCTCGATGAGTTCGGCGACGCGATGCGCTCGCGGCTGGTCAGCGTGTTCTCGGACGCGCTCGCCAAGGCCAAAATCCCCGCGCTCGATGTCGCGGCGCGCTACAGCGAGCTCGGCGATGCGTTGCTGCCGATCATCAACCCGGTGATCGGCGAGAAATACGGGCTTGCGATGACGTCGTTCATCGTCGAGAACGTTTCCGTGCCGCCGGAGGTCGAACAGGCGATCGACAAGCGCTCCAGCATGGCGGCGGTCGGCAACCTCAATGACTACGTTAAATTCCAGATGGCGCAAGGATTGGAAAAGGGCAACGGTGGCCCCGGCGGCATGGCGGCGGAAATGGCCGTCGGCATGTCGATGGCGCAGCAGATGATGAACCAGTCCGGCGGCCTGATGGCGCAGCAGACGCCCGGCATCGCGGCGCCTGCAACTTCAGCACAGGCGCCCGGCAATGGCGCGGCTGCGACGCCCGAGCTGCTAAATCCCGCGCAAGTCGCGCAAATGCTCGGCGTCGGCGAAACGGACGTGGTCGCGAGCCTCGAAGCGGGCGACCTGAAGGGCAGGAAAATCGGCACGCAGTGGCGCGTGACTCGCGACGCGGTCAACCAGTTTCTCAAGACCTGATGCGCCGCAGCTTCCTGTTGGCGCTGGTCGCGCTCGCCATTGCCGCATCGCTGCCTGCGCACGCGCAGGATACGCGCGCGACTGAGGCGCAATCGGCGGCGCGCGCGTGGCTCGACCTCGCCGACAAGCTCGACGGACCGGCGACGTACGCGGCGGCCGGCGCCAAGTTCCGGAAGGCGATGCCCGTGGAACGCTGGTCCAAGGCGCTCAAGGATGCGCGCGGACCGTTCGGCGCCGTGCAGCGCCGCGCCGTGCTGTCGACGCAATTCGTGAGCTCCGTCCCCGGTGCCGGCAAAGGCGAATTCGCGGTGATTCTGTTTCGTTCCTCGTTCGCCAATCGCGAATTCGTGCAGGAGCGAATGACGCTCGAAAAGACCGCCAAGGGTTGGCAGGTAATCGGATACTTCCCGCGCTAGCGGCTGGTCTCGCCCCAGCCGATGCCCGAAATCAACGCGCGGGAAAAGTTCATTTGCCCCGCGTGCGGGGGCGAAGCCGTATGGGACCCCGGCAAGCAGAACCTCGTGTGTCCATTCTGCGGCACCGAATCCGCGGCGCCGCTGCCCGCCGAAGGCACAGTCGCCGAACACGATCTCGCCGCCACGCTGCGGGGCATGCTGGACCGGGGCGCCGGTGCCGCCGCCGCCGCGGCAGGCGTTGCCAACTCGGCGCGCCAGGTGCGATGCCAGAGCTGCAACGCGATATCGATCGTCGGCCCCGCGCGCCAGGCGCAGAACTGCGAGTTCTGCGGTTCGGCGCAGCTCGTTGCCTATGAACAGGGCAACGAGGTGATCCGGCCCGAAGGCGTGCTGCCGTTCACCGTTGCCGAAGACAGCGCGCGCGATCGCATTCGCGCCTGGTACGGCAAGCTATGGCTCGCGCCGGGGGCGTTGAAGCGGCGCGCGCTGACCGACACCGCCAAGGGAATCTACCTTCCGTACTGGACGTTCAACGCGCATGTCGACGCGCCTTGGACCGCGGAAGCCGGGCACTACTACTGGACCACCGAGAGCTATACCGAAGGCGGACAGTTGCGCACGCGCCAAGTCAGGCAGGTGCGATGGGAGCCTGCGGCCGGCCGCCTTGCGCATCAGTTCGACAACGACCTCGTCTGCGCTTCGGTGGGCGTGCATCCCGCGCTGATGCGCGGCGTCGAGCCGTTTCCGATGACCGCGCTGAAAGCCTACGATGCCGGCTACGTCAGCGGTTGGGTCGTCGAGCGCTATCAGGTCGACCTGGCCGACGCGGCGCGCCGCGCGCGCGCCGACATGGATGCGCAGGCGCAGCAGCTCTGCGCAGCGCAAATTCCCGGCGACACGTATCGCAACCTGCAGGTCGATGCGCATTATTCGGCGCAGACGTTCAAGCATATCCTCGCACCCGTGTGGCTCATGACCTACACGTTCGGCGCCAGAAGTTTCCAGTGCGTGATCAACGGCGTATCGGGCGCGATCCAGGGCGAATATCCGAAGAGCCCGTGGAAGATCGCGCTGCTGGTGCTGGCAGTCGTGGTCGCGGTCATCGTGTTCGCTTCGATGAGCGGCCATCGCTGACACGCGGGACGGGTCGGCATCGCACGGCGCGCGCGACACATTTGGAACAACGGGAGGCATTCGATGAACAAGGTCGCATTCGTGACCGGCGTGTCGCGCGGGCTCGGCGAATCGCTGGCAGCCGGGCTGCTCGACGGCGGCTGGACCGTGTTCGGCATCGGGCGGTCGGCGCCGGCGCGGTTGTCGCGTGAAGGATTCGAACTGCTGCAGTGCGATCTCGCGGACGCCGCGGCGGTGGGGGCAATCGCGCAGCAGGCGATGCTCGAGGCCGCGGCACGCAAGCCCGCGCGTGCGTTGCTCATCAACAACGCCGCGGTCGCGGGGCCGGTCGGCAGGATGGGCGCGCTGCAGGCGGACGAGCTTGCCTCGTCGCTGCTTGTCAACCTGGTCGCACCCGCGGTGCTGTGCAACGCATTTTGCAATGCGTTCGGCGCAGCAGGCACCGACCGGCGCATCGTCAACATCAGTTCGGGCCTTGCCGGCCGCGTGATCGCGGGCGCCTCGCTGTACAGCGTCGGCAAGTGCGGCATGGAAATGCTGACGCGCGCGCTCGTCGCCGATCACGCCGAAGCCGGATTCGCCGCGATCACGCTGCGCCCCGGCATCATCGACACGCAAATGCAGGTGTTCATGCGCAGCCGCGCCGAGGGCGACCTGCCCGACGTCGGCATGTTCCGCGATTTCCACGACGGCGGGCAGCTCGTCGCCGCGGATCGCGTCGCTTCGGTCACGATTGCCAACCTCGTCGAGCGCGCGATCGAGCCAGGCAGGACGTACAACTACGCCGACTTGGCCGGCGCCAGCTGACGCCGATTTAACGCATGGCCGGCGCCATGCCGGCTCCCGGCGTGACGCGCGCCAGATCTTGTACGAGGCGCTCGGGGCTCGCGACCAGCATGTCGGCCGCGGCCAGTTCCTCGCGCGAGCCATAACCCCAGAGCACGCCGACCGCGCGCGTGCCGTTGGCGCGCGCCGCGAGCAGGTCGTGATGTCGGTCGCCGATCATCACGGTGCGCGTTGGATCGAGGCGCTCCTCGCGCAGCAGCAGCGCGAGCAGGTCGCGCTTGTCGTCGAGCGCACCGTCGAGGCCGGGGCCCGCGATGCGCGCGAACCATCCGGCGAGGCCGAAGTGCTCGACGATGCGGCGCGCGTAGACCAGTGGCTTGGACGTGCACACGAACATCCGGTGTCCGCGCGCGGAAAGTGCCGCCAACGAATCCGCGATGCCGACGTAGACGCTGTTCTCGCGCCAGCCGATCTCGGCGAATCGTTCGCGATAGTGCGCGATCGCGCGGTCGATCACCGCGCCATCGCGCGACGCGAGCAGGCTTGCGAACGATTCGCGCAGCGGAGGCCCGAGGCAGCGGCGCAGCGCTTCGTCGTCGTGCGCATCGTCGGCGTCCATCGCCGCCAGCGCATGGCGAATCGACGCGAAGATTCCCGGGCGGCTGTCGGTGAGCGTGCCGTCGAGGTCGAACAGCAACGTGTTGGCGTCGCCCGGGACAGGCGCGGCGCCGGTGGCTTGGTCAGCGCTCACCAGGGACCCGCGTGGCGTGTTGCCTCGGGCAGCGCCACTCATCGCGACCGCGCGTGCAGCGTGATGTAGTAGTCGACGAGCGCACCGGCGGATCCCGCCTGCCATGCCAGGCAATAGCGCGCCGGAATCTGCACACCGAAGATGCCAGAATCGGCGGACACATCCTTTCGCGACAGCGGAATGATCACGGCGGCGCCTTCACGGTAGTAGAGATTGAAATCCACGGGAACAGTGGTGTTGAACCGGTAGTCGATGCGATCGCCTTCGGCGGCATTCGCGCAATCCTCGTGCGCTTCCCACGGTGCGATGCGCTGGGCCACGACGACGCGCGGTGTATCCGCGACAAGCGGCGTGTCGGCGCAGCCGGCCAGCGCGAGCACTGCGAGCAGCACGGCGCGCTTCGGCGGCATCCGATGGCGGGTGCTCACCGCGAGCGGCGCATTGCGCGCCAGTCCTCGGCCAGCATCGCGAATCGCACGTGATCGCGCCAGCGGCCACCGATCTTGAGGTAGCGGCGCGAATAGCCTTCGCGCACAAAGCCGGCACGCGCCAGGAATTCGAGCGAGCGGTCATTGGCCGGTTGCACGTTGGCTTCGATCCGGTGCAGCTTGAGGTCGCGAAACGCGGTGTCGAGCACGAGACCCAGGCCTTCGCTCATCGCGCCGCGTCCCGCGCCGGCCGCGAAGGCGTAGTAGCCGAGATATGCGCTGCAGAACACACCGCGCACGATTTCGGAAAGATTGAAGACGCCGACCATCTCGCGATCGATGTTCTGCGCCACGACGAATCCGCGATGCGTGGGGACACGGCCGTCGAATTGGCGCAAGTAGCTTGCGAATTGCGTGGGCGTGGACGGCGCGCTGACCCAGCGCTCGTGCAGTCCGCGGCTTTGCCGAACGAGGGTCGCGAACGCCGCCGCGTCCCCGGCGCCGGGCGGTCGGATGAACACGTTGGCCGCCTTGCGCACGAACGATGTAGGCATAATCGCAATTTTAGGGCTTCGACGAAAGATCGCAATGTCGGCATGGATCGAGGGACGCGTGGCGGCGAAAAAGCGCTGGACCGGCGGCCTGCTGTCACTCGAGGTCGCGGCACCCGAGGTTTCGTTCATCGCCGGCCAGTTCGCGCGGCTCGCATTGCCGTCGCCCGAAGGCTCGAAGGAAGCGATGATCGGCAGGCCCTATTCATTCGTGAATCCGCCGGGCGCGCCGCATCACGAGTTCTACTTCAACGTGGTGCCGGACGGACCGTTCTCGCCACGGCTCGCGGCACTGGAGAAGGGCGATTCGCTGTGGCTCGCGCCGCGCGCGAACGGGTTCTTCTGCGTCGCCGAGACGCTGGCCACCGACGTGCTGTGGTGCTTGTCCACCGGCACCGGCATCGGGCCGTTCCTGTCGATCCTGCGCACCGTTGATCCCTGGGAGAAATTCTCGCGCGTGGTGATGGTGCACGCGGTGCGCGTGCCATCCGACCTCACGTATCGCAGCGTGATGGCCGACCTCTCGCAAACGCACAGCGGTGCTTTTTCGTACGTGCCGGTGGTGAGCCGCGAAGTGCACCCTGGCGCGCTCACCGGCCGGATCCCGGCGCTGATCGCCGACGGCAGCCTCGAGACGCGGGTCGGGCTTGCGCTCACCGCGGAGAATTCGCATACGATGCTGTGCGGCAATCCGACCATGGTCGACGACGTGCAGGCGATCCTGTTGACCCGCGGCATGAAGCGTCACCGGCGCAAGGAACCTGGCCACGTGACGCTGGAGACTTACTGGTAGTCAACGCCGCCCGCCGGGCTACGGCGAGCGCAACCTTGACCGGCGCTCTGTCCGGAACCCAAGACACGAAAATGCAGCACGCACCGCGCTCGCGACGGCGGCGGTTGCGGCTCGCGCAAATACCCGCTCGCGCCCCTTGCGGACGAAACACAAGTAATCTACTATGAAATTAATGTTTCCTGTCAGGCGACCCTTTTTCACCGTCGTCCCGATGGCAAGGCCGTCACGCCGTGCGGCCGCCGTCGCGGTGCATCGAGGATCGCCCGAACACTCCGCCTGACCATCGATTGGAGAAACGCAACCATGTCGAGCCCGACCCAGCATTTCGACGAACGCCTGCAAGGTCACCTGGAACCGACGCAAGGCGGCTCGGTGTACGTCGATCCGCAGGCCATCGAATGGCGCCCGTCGCAATTCGAAGGCATCGAGATCAAGGTGCTGTACGAGAACAAGCAGGCGGGCGAATTGACCTGCCTGCTGCGCTGGGCGCCCGGGACGACGCTGCCGTTCCACAAGCATCCGGAAATCGAGCAGAGCTGGGTGGTCGAGGGTTCGTTCTCCGATCACGACGGCATCTGCCGTGCCGGCGAATATGTATACCGCGTGCCCGGATCGATGCACGAGACCCACAGCGCCGAAGGCTGCACGATCCTCGCGATTTATCGCAAGCCGAACATCTTCCGCAACAGCGCGGGCTTCGACGCGGAAAACCGCAAGCAGGTCAAGACGCAGCACACGCCGACCACGTTCGCCGCGACGGGCGAATAGCGCCGCACCGCAATCCGGTTTTAGCAACGGCGCGCGCAGTCGCCGCGCGAGGACACGAGCTGGCTCGACAGACCAGCGTCCCGCGCGGCTTGGCGCCGGTGCATTCACGCAGGTGCATGGCATTTCCCGATCAACCGATGGAGGATACCGATGGCTGCGCATCCGGCAACAAAACCTGACGACAAACCTGCCTCGATGCGCTCCATCGTAGCGGCCAGTGCGATCGGCACGACGATCGAGTGGTACGACTTCCTGATCTACGCGACGGCCGCGTCGCTGGTGCTGAACAAGCTGTTTTTCCCCACGCAAGATCCGCTGGTTGGCAAGCTGCTCGCGATCGGCACGATCGGCGTCGGTTTCTTCGCGCGGCCGCTCGGCGCGATCATCCTGAGCCACTTCGGCGATCGCCTCGGGCGCAAGTCGATGCTGATCCTGACGCTGGTCAGCATGGGTGTGGCGACGATGCTGATCGGGCTGCTGCCCACCTACGCGACCATCGGCGTTGCCGCACCGATCCTGCTTGTCGCATGCAGGCTGGTGCAGGGCATCGCGGTCGGCGGCGAGTGGGGCGGCGCGGTGCTGATGGCGATCGAGCATTCGCCTCCCAACCGGCGCGGATTCTACGGAAGCATCGTGCAGATGGGCTTTCCGCTGGGCCTGGCGCTGGGAACCGCGTCGTTCTTCGCCTTGGCCTATCTCGACGATGCGAGTTTCATGGCGTGGGGCTGGCGCGTGCCGTTCATAGCCAGCGCTGTGCTGGTCGTGATAGGCGTTTTCATTCGCCTTCGCATCGAGGAAACGCCCGAGTTCAAGCGCAATGTCCGCGAAGGAACGATCGTGCGCTATCCGGTGCTGGAGACCATCCGCCGCCACCCGAAGGACCTGCTGCTGGGCCTCGGGGCACGGATCACCGAGATCTCGTGGATCTACGTCATCACCATTTTCGGGTTGAGCTACGCGGTGACAAATCTCGGCTTGCCGCGAAGCCTCGTGCTCGGCGCGATCGCGATCGGTGCGACGGTCGAGCTTGTCACGATCCCGCTGTTCGGCGCGCTGTCCGATCGTGTCGGCCGCCGGCCGATCTACATGCTGGGATGCCTCGCCGCGATCGCGCTCGCTTTTCCGATCTTCTGGGCGATCGAGACGCGCGATCCGACGATGGTGGTGCTGGCGTTCGTGATCGGCATGTCGGTCGGCCACGGCATCATGTACGGCGTGCAGGCGAGTTTCCTGAGCGAAATGTTCCCGTCCAACCTGCGCTACAGCGGCGCGTCGCTCGGCTACCAGCTCGCCGCGCCGATCGGCGGCGGCATCGTGCCGATCGTGGCCGCCGCGATGGTCGGCAGCAACCACGGTTCGACCTGGCCGGTGTCGCTGCTGATGATCGGCATCGCGCTGGTCACGATGGTCGCGGTGCTGTTCGCGCGCGAAACGGCCCCCGGCGCCGTGAATCGCCGTGCAATGCGCGGCGCGGGCGGTGAACCCGTGCGTCCCGCGGCAGGACGCGCCTGAGGCTAGTGGGGCACTGACTTCGGCTGATAGACGACGACGACGGCCTGGGCTTCGCCGCCCAGGCTTCGTCCGCGGTGCGGTATCTGCGAGTCGATGTACAGGCTGTCGCCCTTGTCGAGGAGCCACTTCTCCGTAACGCCATTGCGCCGGGTCTCGAATTCCGCCCGGCCGCGCAGCATGAGGATGAATTCCTCGCCTTCATGCTCGAAGAACGTGTCCACGTCGATGTCGGCGGGGAACGTGAAGATGAATGGCTCCATGCGCTTGTTGCGTTTCTTGTGCGCGAGGCTCGAGTAGTCGTAGCCGAATGCCGTACCCCCGCGCACGGCCGGTTGTCGCTCGCGCACGTGGACGACCGACACCGCGTCTACCGCGAAATGCTCTTCCTGGCGCAGGAAGTGACCGATGTCGCATGCGAACGCCTGCGCGATCTTCGACAGCGTACCGATCGGCGGCACGCTGAGATGGTTCTCGATCTTCGACAGGTAGCTCTTGCTGAATCCGGTGCGCGACGCGAGTTGATCGAGCGTCATCCGCCGGTCGCGCCGCAACTTCAGGATGGTATTGCCGATCAGCTCGCCCACATCGGACGCTGACTTGCGCCGTGCGGGCGCCGGGGCATCGTGCTTCCGCGTCATTGTCGCTTCAGGGTCGGTGGTAGTGACGACGTTGCAATGGACGACGTTGCAATGGACGACGT
>JBEPUI010000020.1:0-48192 GCA_041691615.1 Pseudomonadota bacterium | reverse complement strand
GGTAGCTGCGGATATCGCGGCGCACGATGTCGGTCATCACCTCCTCGTGCGTCGGACCGAACAGGAAATCGCGGCCTTGCCGGTCCTTGATCTTCAGCAGCAGCGGTCCGAACTTGTCCCAGCGCCCGGTCTCCTGCCACAGCTCGGCCGGAACGATGTGCGGCAGGTAGCACTCCAGCGCGCCGGCGCGATTCATTTCCTCGCGCACCACGGCTTCCACCTTGCGCAGCACGAGGAGCCCCAGCGGCAGCCAGCTGTAGATGCCCGACGACGCTTTCTTGATCATGCCGGCGCGCAGCATGAGCTTCTGGCTCACGACATCGGCCTCGGCCGGCGCCTCCTTCAGCGTGGACAACAGGAATCGCGAAACTCGCATCGCGTCTACTTATGTGTGCAAAGCGTTGATTTTACCGCGCTTTGCACGCGCGACGCCGGGATCCGATTCGCCCCGGTCGCGTTCCCGCCGTGCGGGGATCCAATTGCGCGTGCGAAAATTGCGGATGCCCCTGGAGCTGATGGACCCGCGCGTGGTCGCGCCCGCCGCCGATGCCCGGTTCGCACCGCTCTTCGCGCGTGCGATGCGAAGCCTCGGCGCGTCCGGTGTCGAGGCCGCGTCTGCCGAGGATCGCGCGGTCGAAGCCGACATCGAAGCGTTGTTGGACGATGCGTCGGGCGCGCCGCTGGCCGCGCTGTTCGCCGCCGCGCCTTCAGTGGCGTTTTACCGTTACCTGTGGCGGCGCGTGAGCGAAGTGATGAGCCGGCCGGCGTCGCGCGACGGCGGGCGCCTCGCCGTGGCGTTGTTCGCGATTCCCGTGATCATCGTCGCCGGTCGCGAGACAAGCGAGGGCGCTGCGCAGTTGCCGGCGACGCTTTCCGATGTCGCCGGCCTTGGCGACATCCTGCGCGAGCACGATGCCAAGGCGCTGGCAGGCCATCGCACGTTCGCACTGGCGAACGCGCTGGTGGGCGGCAGCGCGCTCGAGCCTGCAGAATGGCCGCGCCTGCGGCGCGCGGCGATCGACGCGCTCGCCAGCGGCGGCGCGCCGCTCGCGCTCCCGCCGTCGAGCGTCGTGGTGGCCCAGGAGGAATCGGTGCACCTGCGATTCATCGTCGGCAGCGCGTTGACGTCGCCTGATGGCGCCGGCTTTCGCGGCGACGCGTCCGGTGCGTGGACGATGCCGTTCGCGAAGGCGCTGGCCGCGCAGCTTGCCGCGCCCGGCGCGACCGTGCTCGCACTGCCGCGCGCACCGTCACCGCTGCCGCAGGCGCTCGCCGCCGGCAGGCTCGCGCAGCGTGAAGTCGCGGCGCAGGTGTTCGCGAGCAATGCGCTGCGCAGGATGCGCGCGAGCGTGGGCGAACCGGTGGCGATCGTCAGTGCGCATCGTCTGGAAGACGGTAGCGGCGAGCTGCGGCTGTCGCTGTCGTCGCCGTTCTCGCCTCGCGATGCAGAAGGCTTTCGCTGCCCGCTGTTCGCGTTCGAGCCGGTGGGCGACGCGGCGCAGATGATCGACGATCTGTTGCGCGACTGCCGTGTGACCGATGTGCGCGTCGAGCCCGGCATTCACGCCGACCGGGATCCGGGCACCGGACTCGCGTTGCTGTTCAAGCCGTCGTCGAGCGGTCCGGCGATCGCGTGGCCGCAATCGCATTGAAATGCCGCTTGCGCGGCGCCTGCTGCGCGCGCACCTCTCGCTTGTCGCCGACCTGGCGTACGCGGCCCAAGCCGCTGATGCTCTGCTTCACGTCCGGGCTGCCGACGTAGGCGACAGCGCCCGCGCCGGAGATGTCGACGGTGAGGGACTTGCTCGCGTTGATGACGACATTGCCGGCGCCGCTCACTTCGACCTTCGCGGTCTCGCTCGCGAGCTCGGCGGCCTGGTAGTTGCCGGCGCCGGAAATGTCGACGCGCTGGCGCGTCGCGCGCCCGGCCATCGTCGCCTTGACGGTGCCAGCACCTTCGATCGACAGGTCGTCGGTCGACAGGTGGTCGAACGCGAGCGATCCCGCACCGGAGACGTCCACGTGCAGGGACGGCGTCGTGAGGCCGGACGAATGGACTTTCACGGCGCCGGAAAATTCGAGGGCGTCGAGTGCGGCGAAGGTTACCGTCACGTGCGCGCGGTTGCGTGGCTGGCGATGGAAGAATCGCGCGATGCCGTGCCGCGCATCGTGCGTGTCGAGTGTCAGCACGCCCTTGGCGACTTTGCTCGTCACCCGCGCATCGCGCTCCGATTCGATGCGCACCGACGGCGCGCCGCCTTGCACCAGCGTGACCTCGGCAGCACCGTTGACGACGAGCTTGTGAAACGCCTCGACGCTGCGCGTTTCGGTGGCCAGCGGCTGTGCGTCATCCGAGCGGCGGCCCCAATGATGGAAGTTCGACAGCGTCAGCCACGCGAGCATGGAGGCGATCACGACGGCGATCACGATCATCACAACGAGGATTCGGCGTTCCATGGCAACGTGGATTATCGGCGACGCGGGTTGGATGCGGCGAAGCTGGCCTGTGGATTCGTCAATTATGGAATACGGTATGCAATAATGCTCAAACCCTCTCGTAGGGCGACGGAGGACCACGTGATACCCGAGACCGCAGACCCGGAAACGCCGGCGCCCAAGCGTGCGGACCACACGCGCGAGCGCATTCGCGTGATCATCGCCAAGGTCGGGCTGGACGGCCACGACCGAGGGGTCAAGATCGTCGCGCGCACGCTGCGCGACGCCGGCATGGACGTCATCTACACGGGATTGCACCGCACGCCCGAGGAAGTCGTCGAGGCTGCAGTGCAGGAAGACGTCGACGTGATCGGCGTGTCGATACTGTCCGGCGCGCACATGACCGTGTTCCCGCGCATCCTCGACGCATTGAAGTCGCGCGGCGCCGACGACATCCTGGTCATCGGCGGCGGGGTCATTTCCGACGAGGATTGCGTCCACCTAAAAGCTTTAGGTGTCAAGGAGTTGATGCTGCAGGACACGCCGCCCGATGCGATCGTCGCGATGGTCGAGCGGGTGGTCCGCGAGCGCGGGCCGCGCTGATGGAAGCGTGGAGCTTTCCGCCGCGCTACGACGCGGGCTACCTTCCGCCGCCGGGCGAGCGCTACTGGTTCCCGCGCCGCGAAACCATGCCGCCCGCCGATCGCGACGCGGCGATCCTCGTGCGCCTTCGCGAAGTCACGCGTCACGCCTGGAAGCATTCGCCGTTCTATCGCCGCAAGTGGGAAGACGCGGGCTTCCATCCGGACCAGCTGCGCACGCTCGAGGATTTCGAGTCGCGCGTGCCGGTCGTCACCAAGCAGGACCTGCGCGACGCGCAAGCGCGCGTGCCGCCATTCGGCGACTACCTGTGCGTCGACGACGCCGAGGTGTTCCACGTGCACGGCACTTCGGGAACCACCGGCCGGCCGACGGCGTTCGCGATCGGCCGTGGCGACTGGGATGCGATCGCCAACGCGCATGCGCGGATCCTGTACGCGATGGGACTGCGCCCCGGCGACACGATTTTCATCGCCGCGATCTTCAGCCTGTACATGGGATCGTGGGGCTCGCTCGCCGGCGCCGAGCGACTGCGCGCCAAGGCGTTTCCGTTCGGCGCGGGCGCGCCGGGCATGACCGCGCGGGCGGCGATGTGGCTCGACCTGATGAAGCCGAAGGGATTTTATTCGACGCCGTCGTTCGCGCTGCATCTCGCCGAAGTCGCGCGCGCCGAGGGCTACGACCCGCGCGCGTTCGGCCTCGCGACGATGTTCTTCTCGGGCGAGCCGGGTGCATCGGTTCCGGCCGTCCGTGATCGCATCGCGCAAATCTACGGCGCGCGGGTGATCGACTGCGGCTCGATGGCGGAAATGACGCCGTTCATGAACATCGCCGGCACCGCCGAGACCGACGGCATGCTGTTGTGGCAGGACGTGATCTACACCGAGGTGTGCGATCCCGCGACGCACGTCCGCGTGCCGTATGGCCGGCGCGGCACGCCGGTCTACACGCATCTCGAGCGCACGTCGCAGCCGATGATCCGCCTGTTGTCCGGCGACCTCACGCTGTGGGACCACGCGGACAATCCGTGCGGGCGCACGTATCCGCGGCTGCCGCAGGGCATCTTCGGCCGCATCGACGACATGTTCACGATTCGCGGCGAA
This sequence comes from Pseudomonadota bacterium, assembly GCA_041691615.1. Lineage (GTDB taxonomy): Bacteria > Pseudomonadota > Gammaproteobacteria > Burkholderiales > Casimicrobiaceae > VBCG01. The sequence continues at coordinate 44,053 of JBEPUI010000020.1, read as the reverse complement.
AACGTCTATCCGAGCGAAGTCGACGCGGTCGTCAACCAGCTCGAAGGCTACGGCGGCGAGCACCGCATCGTGATCACCCGCGACGGCGCGATGGACGAGCTGCTGGTGCGCGTGGAAGCGGCGCAAGAGTGGGCGCAACGCGGCGACGGCGCGCTGGCCGCGCTGCGCGACGACGCGGCGCGGCGCCTGGCGAAGATGCTGGGCTTGCGCGCCCGCGTCGACGTGGTCGCGCCGGGCACGTTTGCGCGCACCGATTTCAAGGCGCGCCGCGTCATCGACGACCGCGAGGTGTTCCGCGAAATGCACCAGCGGCTCGCGGGCTGACGGCTTCGCGCCATGGCCTACGTTGCATCGGATCTGCTCGTGCCGCGCGCGCTGAAAGGCGACACGCGAGCGATCGCGCGCTTGCTGACGCGCGCCGAGAGCGGCGGCGCCGAATGCCGGCCGGCGCTCGACGAGATGTTCCGCCGCGCCGGGCGCGCACATATCGTCGGCATCACCGGAGTGCCGGGCAGCGGCAAGTCCACGCTGGTGGCGCTCTTGGCCGCGGCGATCCGCGCGAGCGCACGCACGGTGGCGATCGTGGCGATCGACCCGTCGTCGCCGTTTTCCGGCGGCGCGATCCTGGGCGACCGCATACGCATGGGCGAGCTCTGCGGCGACGCAGGCGTGTTCGTGCGCAGCATGGCGACGCGCGGCGCATTGGGCGGCCTGGCGCGTGGAACGCTCGAGGCGGTCGACGTGCTCGACGCGGCCGGCTTCGACGTGGTGATGATCGAGACCGTCGGTGTCGGCCAGGACGAGGTCGACGTCGCGCGCGCCGCGCACACCACCGTGGTTGTGTCCACCCCCGGCCTCGGCGACGACATCCAGGCGATCAAGGCGGGCATCCTCGAGATCGCCGACATCCACGTGGTCAGCAAATGCGACCGCGCCGACGCCGACCGCACGATCGCCGACCTGAAGAACATGCTGACGCTGGGCATCGGAGCGGCGCAGCACGCGTGGCGGCCGCCGATCGTCGCCACGAGTGCGGCGCGCGGCGAGGGCGTGGGCGAACTCGTCGCCGCGATCGACGCGCACCGCGCAGCACTCGAGCACAGCGGCGAAATGGCGGCGCGCCGCGCGATGATCGATGAGCGCCGCCTGCTGAAGGCGGGCGAGGAGATCTTGCGCGAGCGCTTTGCCGAGCGGCGCCACGCACAGCTGTCGGGATTGCTGGACGAGCTTGCCCGGCGCACGACCAGCCCGCATTCCGCGGCGATGCGCCTCATCGCCGAGTTGCCTTCCGGAGACGACGCATGAACAAGACCACGGCCGATCGCGAATCGCCCACCGACGACCAGCGCCTGCGTGCGCAAGTCGACGCCTGGGAGCACGACGAAGTCGCGCGCTTTCTCGCAAGGGCGCCCGAGCGCCAGCCCGAGTTCGCCACCCTCGGCGGGTTCCCCGTCAAGCGCACGTACACCTCGCTGGACCTCGCCGACACGCCGCGCGACGACATCGGGCTGCCAGGGCAGTTTCCGTACACGCGCGGCCCGTATCCCACGATGTATCGCGGACGCACGTGGACGATGCGCCAGATCGCGGGCTTCGGCACCGCCGAGGATACCAATGGCCGCTTCAAGTACCTGATCGCGCAGGGCCAGACTGGCCTGTCGACCGACTTCGACATGCCGACGCTGATGGGCTACGACAGCGACCATCCGATGAGCGAGGGCGAGGTCGGCCGCGAAGGTGTCGCGATCGACACGCTGGCCGACATGGAGCGCCTGTTCGACGGCATCGACCTGACGAAGATCTCGGTGTCGATGACGATCAATCCCAGCGCATGGATCCTGCTCGCGATGTACGTGGCGCTCGCGCAGAAGCGCGGCTACGACCTGAACCAGCTTTCGGGAACGATCCAGGCCGACATCCTCAAGGAATACCAGGCGCAGAAGGAGTGGATCTACCCGATCGCGCCTTCGGTGCGCATCGTGCGCGACTGCATCACGTATTGCGCGCAGCACATGAAGCGCTACAACCCGATCAACATCTCGGGCTACCACGTGTCGGAGGCAGGCAGCTCGCCGCTCGACGAAGTGGCGTTCACGATGTGCAACCTGATCACCTACGTCGAGGAAGTGCAGAAGGCAGGCATGCATGTCGACGAGTTCGCGCCGCGGCTCGCGTTCTTCTATGTGTGCCAGGCCGACTTCTTCGAGGAGATCGCCAAGTTTCGCGCGGTGCGGCGTGTATACGCGAAGCTGATGCGCGATCGCTTCGGTGCGAAGAATCCGGAATCGATGCGGCTGCGCTTCCATTGCCAGACCGCGGCCGCGTCGCTGACCAAGCCGCAGTACCAGATCAACGTCGTTCGCACCGGCTTGCAGGCGCTGGCGGCGGTGCTGGGCGGTGCCCAAAGCCTGCACACCAACGGCATGGACGAGGCATTCGCGATCCCGACCGAGGAGGCGATGCGCATCTCGCTGCGCACGCAGCAGATCATCGCCGACGAGTCCGGCGTCGCGAATGTCGTCGATCCGCTGGGCGGCTCGTATTTCGTCGAGAGCCTGACGACGCAATACGAGCGCGCGATCTTCGGCGTGATCGACGAGGTCGACCGCCGCGGCGGCACGATCAAGCTCACCGAGGAAGGCTGGTTCCAGCGCCGCATTGCCGACTTCGCATACGACACGGCGCTGAAGAAGGCCAGCGGCGAGAAGCCGGTGATCGGCGTCAACAAGTATGCGATCGCCGACGAGCAATTCGAGCTCGAATTGCATCCGTACGATGCGTCGACGGCGACTCGCCAGGTCGACGGCCTCAACAAGGTCCGGCGCGAGCGCGACCCCGCGCGCCTCGGCGCACTGCTCGATGAGCTCGCCAATGTGGCCGGCGATCCCGCGCGCAACATCATGCCGGTCACGATCGAGCTGGCCGCCGCGGGGGCGACGATGGGCGACATCGTGGAAAAGCTGAAGACGGTCTGGGGCACGTACCGCGAGCGTCCGATATTCTAGGGGCCACGAACCCCGGCTCCCCCATCGATGCGCCTCGACTACCTCGCATTCAGCCCATCCCTCGCAACGCCGTTCGACATCGCCGACACGGCGCTGGTCGCCGGACGCGTGCACGCCGGGCCGGGACTGGTGCTGCGCGACTACGCGACCTTGCGCGCGGACGGCGAGGCGATCCGCGTCGGCGCCAATGGATTCTTCGGCGTGCGTGCGACGGTGCACATTGCCGACAGCGTCTATCCGGCGATCATCGGCGACGACGCGACGGTCGGACGCTTCGGACTCGTGCACGCCTGCACGCTCGGCGACGGCGTGGTGGTGGCCGATGCCGCGACCGTGATGGACGGGGCGAGCGTCGGCGACCACGCGCTGATCATGCCCGGCGCGGTGGTGCCGCCGCGCAAGATGCTCGCGGGCGCGATGGTCTACGCAGGCAGTCCCGCGGTCGCCGTGCGTGCGATCAACCGCGCGGAGCTCGCGACGCACCACGCGGCATTGCGCGCGCAAGCGCCGCTCGCACCCGCACCTTCGACCGACCTCGCGCCGCATCCCGTGCGCGAACCGCTGCGGCCGCCGCGCTTCGCGCGCGTCGCGGCGACGTTCGCAGCACCCACGGCGATCTTCGCCGGCGGCATCGAGATGGCCGACGACGCGAGCATCTACTTCGGCTGCGTCGCCGATGCCGGCGACGCCCGGATCGTGCTCGGCACGCGCAGCAACGTCCAGGACAATACCTTCATGGTCACCGACCGTCGCCGCGGCGACCTGATCATCGGTGACGACGTGACGATCGGCCACAACGTGCGGATGGGTGCCGCGACGATAGGCAATCGTTCGCTGGTCGGCATGAGCTCGATCATCGGCGATGGCGTGGTGGTGGAAGCCGGCGCGTGCATTGGCGCCGGCGCGCACGTCGAGGCGGGGACGCGCGTGCCCTCGGGCTGGATCTACGCGGGCAGGCCGGCGCGCGCGTTTCGCGAGTTGCGCGCCGCCGAACGCGACGGCTTCGCCGACATCGTCACCGTCTACGCGCACTACAGTTCGGTCTACCGGCTGTACGGCTAGCGTTGCGCGGCGCCGTCGGTCGGAGGATCATCCGCTACTTGCGTGCAGGGGGCACGGTCATGGTCCACGTTTTACGCATCCGCCGTTTCGTTCTAGGCTGCGCCTTGCTCGGGCTTGCCTGCGCCGCTACGCCCGCCTGGGCGGTGAACTGCGTGTCGCCATTCGTCGACGTCGCCAGCGATTCTTCGTACTGCATTGCGGCACAGTGGCTGAAGCAGCGCGGCATCACGATGGGCTGCAGCGACGCGAATCACTTCTGTCCGAACGATGCGGTCACGCGCGCGGCGATGGCGTTGCTGCTCAACCGGATGGGCAACGTGCTCGCGCCGAAGATGCTTCACCAGGCCGAGGCGTTCGAGGGCGACGCATCGCTGGTCGCCTGCCAGACCGCGCCGTATGCGATCAACGGCTACACCAGGATGGCGACCGGCGTCGCGAGCACCTATTTCGACCCGGATGCCGACGGAGAGGCGCGAACGCGCCTCGTCTACAGCACCGACGACGGCGCCACATGGAACAGCTGGGCCAGTTTTTACATTCCCGCCAGCGTATCGGCGTCTCTGGGCGCCACCGCGAGCTCCACGGCGCCGGCCGCGTTCTTCCTGCCCGGCCAGGATTTGATATTCGGCGTGCAAATCACGCCGGTTGCAGGTGTCCACGTCAGCGGCGGGTGCGAAATGACCGTGCGCGTGGAAAACTGGAACACCGTCGTCATCGACTAGCGCCGGCCCGGCGCGTCAGTCCAGCGCGGCGGGAAGGCTCACCCCGACGCTGGTCGCCGCATTGCGCAGATGCGCGCGCACCAGCGCCGCCGCACCGGCCTCGTCCCGCTTCCCGATCGCGCGCAGGATCTCGTCGTGCTCGGTCCAGACCGCCTTGCGATAGTCACGCTGCAACAGCACCTCGCGCATCGCCCGGCGCAGGTGATGCCACAGCTCCTCCATGGTGTCGACGAACAACCGGTTGCGCGACGTGGCGTAGATCCACATGTGGAACGACATGTCGGCGCCGATCAGCGGCGCGATGGCGTTGCCGTCCAGCACCTGCCTGCCCGCGACGATCAGCGCGTGCGCGCGATCGCAGTCGGCCGCCGTGGCATGCCGCGCGGCCAGCGCCGCAGCGATCGGCTCGATGCCGAGGCGCAATTCGTAGATCCACCGCATGAACTCGCGATCGAGCGGCGCGACCATCAGCCCGCGCCTTCCGGCGTCGACGACGAATCGCTGCTGCTTGAGAAGCATCAACGCCTGGTTGACCGGCTGGCGCGATACGTCGAGCTTCCTGGCTACACCTTCCTGCGTCAGCCGCTCACCGGGCGCGAGAACGCCGTCGCAGATCGCGTCGAGGATCGCGCGATAGGCTTGCTCGACCATCGTCGGGCTGGCGGAGATGGAATCCATGCCGCGAGGATACCGGTTCGGCGATGACGGCCACGTATAATCCGGCACGACCAGCGCCTTAGGAATCCGCATGAGCCTCGATCGCGTTCCCGCGGGCCGGGACGTTCCCAACGATTGCAATGTCGTCGTCGAAATCCCGATGCACGGCGAGCCGATCAAGTACGAAGTCGACAAGGCGACCAGCGTGATGTTCGTCGACCGCTTCATGTCGACGGCGATGCACTATCCGTGCAACTACGGCTACATCCCCCAGACCCTGTCCGGCGACGGCGACCCCTGCGACGTGCTGGTCGTTTCGCCAGTGCCGCTGATCACCGGCGTGGTCGTGCGATGCCGCCCGATCGGCATGCTGAAGATGAACGACGAGGCGGGCGGCGATTCCAAGATCCTGGCGGTCCCGATCGACAAGCTTTCGCCGATCTATCGCGAAGTGCAGTCGCCGCGCGACCTGCCGGCGCTCGTCACGCAGCAGATCGCGCATTTCTTCGAGCACTACAAGGACCTCGAGCCCGGCAAGTGGGTGAAGCTCGAAGGATGGGTGGGCGCCGAGGAGGCCAAGCGCGAGATCATCGACAGCGCCGCGCGCTACGCGAAGCCATTGCGCAAAGTCGCGCGCGCGGCCAAGCCCACGGCAAAGCGGCCGCCGAAGCCGAAGCGGCCGCCGAAGGCGAACCACAACTCGTGAGCTCGCCACGCGCGCGGCGCACGCCGGAGCGGGTCGTGCGATGAGCGCGCACGTGCCGATGCGTCGGGGCGATACCGCCTTCGGCGCGGTCTTCGTGGTGTTGTGGAGCACCGGATTCATCGCGGCCAAGTACGGCCTGCCGCACGCGACGCCGTTCGCCTTCCTGTTCGCGCGCTTCTGCCTCGTCACCGCGGTGATGCTCGCGGTGGTGGGAATCTTCCGCGTGCCGTGGCCTTCGCGCCGCGAAGCGATGCATTCGGTGGTCGTGGGGCTCTTGATCCAGGGCGCCTATCTCGGTGGCGTGTTCTTCGCGATATCGCGGGGTACGTCGGCCGGCACCAGCGCCATGCTGGTCGGCCTGCAGCCGGTGGTTACCGTCATGCTGGCGCGCGCATGGCTCGCCGAACGTGTCGTGTTGCGGCAATGGACCGGCCTCGCGATGGGTCTCGCCGGCGTCGCGCTGGTGGTGTGGCACAAGATCGGCGCCGACGACCCCGCCGGCATCGTCGCGCTGGTGATCGCGCTGCTCGCGATCAGCGTCGGCACGCTCTATCAGAAACGCCACTGCGCGAACGTCAACCTGCGCAGCGGCGCGGTGATCCAGTTCGGCGCTTGCGCGACCGCTTACCTGCCGCTCGTCGCGTGGGGCGAGCACGCGCACATCGACTGGACGCCGTCGTTCGTGTTCGCGATCGGCTGGTCGGTGGTCGTGCTGTCGGCCGGCGCCAACAGCCTGCTGTTCTGGCTGCTGCGCCGCGGCAAGGCGGCCGATGTCGCGCGGCTGTTCTTCCTGGTGCCCGCGGTGACGGCGCTGATGGCGTTCGCACTGTTCGACGAGACGCTCACGCCGCTGGCGATTGCGGGCATGCTGCTGATCGCCGTCGGTGTCGCGTTGGGGCGCGCGCCGACGGTCGCAGCGACGGCCCATGCGGTCGTCGAATGACGAGCGACTGCGACTCGGGCGCCGGCGCGACCACGTCTGGCGTGCGACTCCGGCGCGCGCGCCGGCGTCACGCTGGGTGCGCGAACAAGAGCCCGAGTACCGGCGATACGCTTAGCGCGAGACCACGACGCGCGTGCCGGCGATGCGGTCGTGCAGGAAGCGCCGTTGCGGATCGAACGCCGCCCACGCGAAATTGAAAGCCAGCAGGATCGCCGCGTAACCGCCGTGGCCGGCTTGCGCAAGGGGCAGGTACGCGACGAGTGCCAGCGCCGGCCCGATCCATATCGCGAAGTAGCGCGCCAGCGCGCGCTTGAGCTCGGGTGTTTCTCCCGCGGAGGTCGTGAGGCGCAGCGCCCAGGTCTTTTGCGCGAGCGTGCGCCGCCCACCGGTCCAGAATCCCACGCAGTAGAGCGCGCCGACCGCGAATTGCACGCAGAACAGGAACGTTCGCGCGGCCACCGGCGGAATCGACAGCGCGCGTGCAGCACTCGCGTGACCGGGCGAAACCAGCGGCAGCAGCGCGAATTGGGTGATGAAGGCGAGCGCCGTCAGCAGCAGCAACTCGTAGAGCGCGGCACCGACGCGGCGTGCGAGTCCCGCCTCGGCGGTCGCGGGATCGGCCGGCAGGGTCAGCGCGCCGCCGGGGCGGCGGAAGGTTGGGTCGCAGGCATCGGCGGCGCCGGGATCAGCACGTTGGACGCGGTTGGTGCGGGTGCGGCCGGTCCCGGCGGCGGGGTGGTGGGCGGCGCAGGCGTCGCGCGAGCGGCCGGCGCCACGGACGGTGCCGAATTGGGGATGGACTTCGCCCCCTGCGACGACGGGGACTGCGGACGCGGCGTCCCGCCGGCGGTCGAGGCGGCCTTGGCCGCGGCCGAGCGTGCGCGATACGCCGCCTGCTCCTCGGGAGAAAGGTTGCGGTATTCGTCCCACTTGCGCTTCACGTCCGCCTTTTGTTCCGGCGTGAGCTTCTTCATCGCCTCGTACTTTTCGCGGGCGACGCGTCGTTCGTCCGGGGTGAGGTGCGACCACGCCTGCATCTGGCTGTGCATCCGCGCCTGGCGCTCGGGGGTCATTTCGGGGTATCGCCCGGCGAGGCCGATCCATTTCTGCTTGCGCTGGGCGTCCAGCCGGTCCCAGTCGTGGGCGAGCGGGGCGAGCGTGGTCCGGTCCTGCGGCGACAGGTCAGCCCACTTGGGCGAGGACATCGGGATCTGGCCGAGCGCAGGCGACATGGCCCCCCACGACAGCGCAAGCGCCGCGGTTGCCGCCGCGATCAGTTGTCGGACGCGGAGGTCTTGAGCCAAGCGTCGAACCCTTGGTCGAGGTAGGCGTCGATGGGCAAATCGGACGACAGGATTTGCGCGTCGAGCTCCTCGTAAATTTTCGCCTGGCGATAGTTGTTCCATTGCAGCGCGCCCCAGGCGGCGGCGGCAATGATCGCCACGCCGAGCCAGAGCCGCCACTGGACCCACGGTGACCGGCCTCGTCCATGCTGGCCGAAACCGGGACGGGCGCCGATGCCGCCGGCGAGCGCGTGCGCCATCGACGTCGCGACCTCCGCCGCAGCCTCGCCGTCCAGCGCGCGGGCGCGGGCCTGTTGCAGCCGGTAGGCGATCCCGGGAGGGATCTCGGCCGCGGCTTGGTCGAGCAGCGCCGTCAGTTTGCGTGCGAATTGTTCGTCGGTGGCGCTCATAGCCGTAATCCCTTGACGGAAAGCATCGCGGACAATGCATGCACCGCGCGCGAACTGTGGGTTTTCACGCTGCCTTCGGAGCAGCCCATCGCCGCCGCCGTTTCCGCCACGTCGAGTTCTTCCCAGTAACGCAACAGAAAGGCTTCGCGTTGACGCGCAGGCAGCTTGGCGATCGCGGCCTCGATGATCGCCATCGTCTGTCCCTGCTCCGCCCGCGCGGCGGGGTCGCCGGCCTCGCTCGATCCCGACTTGGCGGGGATCGCCTCCAGCGCGTCGAAGTCGTCGTCGTCCCCGTCCCCGCGGCCCAGCGCCGACAGCACGGTGGTCCACGTCGAACGCACCTTCTGGCGCCGGAAGTGGTCGTGGATGGTGTTCTGCAGGATGCGCTGGAACAGCAGCGGCAGCTCGGCCGGCGGCTTGTCCGGGTAGCGCTCGGCGAGCTTCAGCATGGCGTCCTGCACGACATCGACCGCGACGTGCTCGTCCCGCACGGCGAACATCGCCTGCTTGAATGCACGCCGCTCGACGCCGGCGAGGAAAGCGGACAGTTCCTGACGGGAAGCCAGTGGATGGGCCTTCTTGCGACAATTTGCGCGAATTATAGGGCACCGACGGGCCCGAGGCATTGGCGCAACGCCCGGCGGCGCCGAATTGTTCAGTGCAGCAATTCTGCTTGACCGGCCGCGGATTGTTCCGCTAATGTACGACTGGTCCGGCGTGAAACACCGGATGCTGTGCTGCAAAAACGGACGTTTCGCACCGCCTCTATCGGCGCCACAAGTGCCGGGGAGCCTCCAAGCGGGCGCGACGGATGTTTCCGTACCGAAACGGCTTTTTATACAGTCAAAGCCCACGGCGGTAAGCGCCCACCCGGCGTGTCGATCGATGTCTGGCAGCCGTAGCACCAAGCAACCTTTCGCGTTGCCGGTGCTAACGACCCCATTTCCTGGCGCGAGGCGAGCAATGCAATTGACGGGTGCGGAAATCACGATCCGCTGCCTGCAGGACGAAGGCGTCGAATACGTCTTCGGTTATCCCGGCGGCGCGGTTCTCAATATCTACGACGAGCTGTTCAAGCAGGACAAGGTCAAGCACGTGCTGGTGCGCCACGAGCAGGGTGCCGTGCATGCTGCGGACGGCTATTCGCGCTCATCGCAGAAGGTGGGCGTAGCACTGGTGACGTCCGGCCCCGGGGTGACCAACGCGGTGACCGGCATCGCCACCGCGTACATGGACTCGGCGCCGATGGTCGTGCTGACCGGGCAGGTGCCGACGCACGCGATCGGCCAGGACGCATTCCAGGAATGCGACACCGTCGGCATCACCCGTCCCTGCGTCAAGCACAACTTCCTGGTGAAGAACGTCGCCGATCTCGCGGTGACGATCAAGAAGGCGTTCTACCTTGCGCGAAGCGGCCGTCCGGGCCCGGTGCTGGTCGACATCCCCAAGGACATCACCCAGCAAAGCGCCGAGTACAGCTATCCGAAGACCGTGTCGATGCGCTCGTACAACCCGGTGACCAAGGGCCACGCAGGGCAGATCAAGAAGGCGGTGCAGCTGTTGCTCGACGCCAAGCGGCCGATGGTCTACGCCGGCGGCGGCGTGATCCTCAACGATGCGGCGCCGCAGCTGACCCGCCTGGTCCGCCTGCTCGGGTTTCCCTGCACCAATACGCTGATGGGACTGGGGGGCTTTCCCGCCACCGACCCGCAGTTCACCGGCATGCTGGGCATGCACGGCACCTACGAGTCGAACATGGCGATGCAGAACTGCGACGTGCTGATCGCCATCGGCGCGCGCTTCGACGACCGGGTGATCGGCGACCCGCAGAATTTTTCGCGCTCCGATCGCAAGATCATCCACATCGACATCGATCCGTCGTCGATCTCCAAGCGCGTGAAGGTCGACGTGCCGATCGTCGGCTACGTCGCCGAAGTGCTGGACGAGATGATCAAGCTGGTGGAAGGCTCGCCCCAACGTCCGGATGCGACGGCGCTGAAGGCGTGGTGGGCCGACATCAAGGAATGGCAACGCAAGGATTGCCTCAAGTACGATCGCAAGAGCCCGCTGATCAAGCCGCAGTACGTCATCGAGAAGCTCTACGAGCTTACGCACGGCGACGCGTTCGTCACGTCAGACGTCGGCCAGCACCAGATGTGGGCGGCGCAGTATTACAAGTTCGACAAGCCGCGCCGGTGGATCAACTCGGGCGGACTCGGCACGATGGGCTTCGGGCTGCCGGCGGCAATGGGCGTGCAGATGGCGCACCCCGGCGAGACGGTGGTCTGCGTCACCGGCGAGGCGTCGATCCAGATGTGCATCCAGGAACTGTCGACGTGCAAGCAATACCACCTGCCGATCAAGGTGGTGAACCTCAACAACCGCTACATGGGAATGGTGCGGCAATGGCAGCAGTTCTTCTACGGCAATCGCTACGCCGAGTCGTACATGGACGCGCTGCCCGATTTCGTCAAGCTGGCCGAAGCCTATGGCCACGTCGGCATGAAGATCGACAAGCCGGGCGATGTCGAAGGCGCGTTGCGCGAGGCACTGTCGATGAAGGACCGGCTGGTGTTCGTCGACGTGCTGACCGACCAGACCGAGAACGTGTTTCCGATGGTCCCCGGCGGCAAGGGACTGACGGAAATGATCCTGGCGGAGGAACTGTGAGCGCGAACCCAATGGCCGACACTGCCGCACGCGCGCTCGTCCAGTGCCGCTGCGGATCACCGGGAGGAGCGGCGCGATGAGACATATCCTGTCGATACTCGCCGAGAACGAGGCCGGTGCGCTGTCGCGCATTTCCGGTTTGTTTTCGGCGCGCGGCTACAACATCGATTCCTTGACCGTCGCGCCGACCGAGGATCCGACGCTGTCGCGATTCACGATCGTGACGACCGGCTCGGACGACGTGGTCGAGCAGATCACCAAGCACCTGAACAAGCTGGTCGACGTGGTCAAGGTCGTCGACCTGACCGAGGGCAATCACATCGAGCGCGAGCTGATGCTGGTCAAGGTGCGCGCTTCCGGCAAGGACCGTGAGGAAATGAAGCGCCTTGCCGACATCTTCCGCGGGCGCATCCTCGACGTCACCGACAAGGTGTACACGATCGAGCTGACGGGCACCGGCTCGAAGCTCGACGCGTTCCTCGGCGCGATCGAGCCCGGCGTGATCCTGGAGACGGTGCGCACGGGTGCGTCGGGCATCGGCCGCGGCGAGCGCATCCTGCGGATCTAGGTGCGCACCATTCAACAGCGCGGGATTTCCGCCGGCGCGGCGATGACGGCGTCACAGGCGTGCAACGATTTCGCGGGAACGACGCCGTCACGAACAACCACAAGCAATGCGGGAACGACACAACCATGAGGATTGAACGATGAAGGTTTACTACGAAAAGGATGCCGACCTGTCACTGCTGAAGGGCAAGAAGATCACGATCGTCGGCTATGGCTCGCAAGGACATGCGCACGCGCAGAACCTCGCCGACTCCGGCATGAAGGTCACCGTGGGCTTGCGCAAGGGCGGCGCGTCGTGGAACAAGGCGAAGAAAGCGGGGCTCAAGGTCGATGAAGTCGCCGCCGCCGTCAAGGGCGCGGACATCGTGATGATGCTGATGCCCGACGAAAGCATCGCCGCCACCTACAAGAGCGACGTCGAGCCGCACATCAAGAAGGGGGCCGCACTCGCGTTCGCGCACGGGTTCAATATCCACTACGGGCAGGTCGTGCCGCGCGCCGACCTCGACGTGGTGATGATCGCGCCCAAGGCGCCGGGCCACACGGTGCGCTCGACGTACGTCGCGGGCGGCGGGGTGCCAATGCTGATCGCCGTCCACCACGACGCGTCGAAAAAGGCGCGCGACCTGGCGCTGTCCTACGCGGCGGCGATCGGCGGCGCGCGCGCCGGCGTGATTGAGACCAACTTCCGCGAGGAGACCGAGACCGACCTGTTCGGCGAGCAGGCCGTGCTGTGCGGCGGCTTGGTCGAGCTGATCAAGGCGGGCTACGAGACGCTGGTGGATGCGGGCTATGCGCCGGAAATGGCGTACTTCGAATGCCTGCACGAGGTGAAGCTGATCGTCGACCTGATCTACGAAGGCGGCATCGCCAACATGAATTACTCGATCAGCAACAACGCCGAGTACGGCGAATACGTGACCGGGCCGAAGATCGTCACGGCCGAGACCAAAAAGGCGATGCAGGATGCGCTGGCGCGGATCCAGTCGGGGGAATACGCGCGCGACTTCATCCTCGAGAACCGCGCCGGTGCGCCGACGCTGCTGTCGCGGCGGCGCATCACGTCGCAGCATTCGATCGAAGTCGTCGGCGAGAAGCTGCGCTCGATGATGCCCTGGATTTCGCGCAACAAGCTGGTCGACCAGACGCGCAACTAGGGCCGACGAACGGGGGCGGCGCGGCGCTATACTTTCGCAGATGCCGATTCCGCTGCCGCGCTCGCACCCGTCCCGGAACCACCGGCCGCCGCTTGCACGCCTGCAGCGGGGATGGGCCGGGTTGATCGCATTGCTGATCGCATTGCTGATCGTCGCGTGGCTCGGCCGCACGGTGCTGTTCAAGCTGCTGCCGCGACCCGAGACCACGATGACCGGCAAGGGACCGCACGCCGGCAACCGCGTCCCCGGCTACGCCGCGCCCGCCGACCTCGACCCGACGACCGCCACGCCGGTGCCGCGCAACGAGCTCGAGCGCGCGCGCGGCCTCGAATCGACGATCCGCGACCAGGCCGCCGACATGTCGAAGCGCATCGACGACAGCATCAAGCAATAGGCGCCGCTATACTGGGCGGCCCGCGACCGGTTCGCGCATCCGATTGCCCCAATTTGGCCTCGCCCGACTATCCGCACCCCCTGATCGCACGCGAAGGCTGGCCGTTTATCGCGGCGGCGGCAATCGTCACCGCGCTGTTGTGGGTCTGGCTGTGGCCGCTGGGTGTGCTGGGCGTCGTCGTGACGCTCTTCATCCTGCAGTTCTTCCGCGATCCGCCGCGCGTTGTTCCCGCCGATCTCAGCGCCGTGCTGTCGCCCGCCGACGGCCGCATCGTGGCCGTGGAAAAAACCCGGGATCCGTATCTCGATCGCGACGCGATCAAGATCAGTGTGTTCATGAACGTGTTCAACGTGCATTCCAACCGCAGTCCCGTCGACGCCGACGTGCGCGACGTCTGGTATCACCCGGGCGCTTTCGTCAATGCCGCGCTCGACAAGGCGTCGCTGGCCAACGAGCGCAACGCGCTGCACCTCGTGACGGCCGGCAACGCCGACATCACCTGCGTGCAGGTCGCGGGGCTGATCGCGCGCCGCATCCTCTGCTACGTGAAGGCCGGTGACCGCCTGGCGCGCGGCGCGCGCTACGGATTCATCCGCTTCGGCTCGCGCGTCGACGTCTACCTGCCGCCCGATGCGACTCCGCGCGCCGCGGTCGGCGACGTCGTCTACGCGACATCGACTATCCTCGCGAACCTGCGATAGGAATCTCGCCATGGTCGATTTCGACACCCAGCGCGCATTGCGCAAGAACCGCATCCGCAGGCGTGGCATCTACCTGCTGCCCAACCTGTTCACCACGGCCGCGCTGTTCTCTGGCTTCTACGCGATCGTGCAAGGCATGGACGCGCGCTTCGACCTGGCGGCGATCGCGATCTACGTGGCGATGCTGCTCGACGGCCTCGACGGCCGGGTGGCGCGGATGACGCACACCCAAAGCGCGTTCGGCGCCGAGTACGACAGCCTCGCCGACATGGTGAGCTTCGGTGCCGCGCCCGCGCTGGTGATGTACGAGTGGGTGCTGCGCGACATGGGCAAGCTCGGCTGGATCGCGGCGTTCGTCTACGTTGCCGGTGCGGCACTGCGTCTGGCCCGCTTCAATACGCTGCTCGAAGTGGCGGACAAGCGCTGGTTCCAGGGCATGCCCAGTCCGTCGGCGGCGGCGCTGGTGGCAGGGTTCGTGTTCGTCATCGACGATTACATGATCGATCCCGCCGGCATTCGCTGGTTCGCCTGGGTGATCACGGTGGTCGCCGGCCTGATCATGGTGTCGAACCTCAAGTACTACAGCTTCAAGGCGATCAACCTGCGCAAGAGCGTGCCGTTCCTGGCGATCTTCGTGTTCGTGCTGATGATCGCGCTGCTGTCGTACCAGCCGGCGACGGTGCTGTTCGCCGGTTTCGTCGTCTACGCGATCTCCGGGTTCGTCGTCAGCGCCTGGATGATGCGCAAGCGCCGTGCGCGACCGGCCGCGCCGTGAAGCCCGCTGCAGCGCAATAGCCACACCCCAGGTCGTTTCCCGGGCAAAAACCGTGCTTCGGCGCTTGCGCACCGCATCAATTTGCGCTAACGTCGTTTTCGTGAACACCGGCTTTACCCGCATCGACGCCTTCACGGCCCCGCTTCGCGCCATGTCCCCCGGACTCGCGAACGACGCAGCATTGCCGTGCGGCCTGCTGCTGCTGCGCCCCGCGCGCACATAACCCTACCCCTCAATTCGAGCAGTCCCGTTGCAACGCCACCCGGCAACGGGGATGTCGTTGCCGTCGACCCCGTTGCGTGCGCGGCACGCATCGCAGGGCCAGCAAGACCATCAAGGATCGAAGCCATGAGCACGCAAGCACCCGCGCAGAGCAAATACCAGCCGTTCGCCGCCGTCGCATTGCATGACCGGCAGTGGCCGTCGCGAGCGATCGACAAGGCGCCCGCATGGTGCAGCGTCGACTTGCGCGACGGCAACCAGGCGCTGATCGAGCCGATGGATGCCGAGCGCAAGATGAGGATGTTCCGCCTGCTGCTCGACATGGGCTACAAGGAAATCGAAATCGGCTTTCCGGCGGCATCGCAGACCGACTTCGACTTCGTGCGCAAGCTGATCGACGAGGAACTGATTCCCCACGACGTCACCGTGCAGGTGCTGACGCAGTCGCGCGAAGCGCAGATCCGCCGCACGTTCGAGGCGCTCGTTGGCGTGAAACGCGCGATCGTGCATCTCTACAACTCGACGTCGACCACGCAGCGGCGCGTCGTGTTCAAGCTTGACCGGCCGGGTATCGTCGCGATCGCGACGTCGGGGGCGACGCTCATTCGCGACATCGCGGCGCAATATCCGGCCACCGAGTGGACGTTCGAGTACTCGCCGGAGAGCTTTACCGCGACCGAGCTCGACTTTGCGTGCGAGATCTGCGACGCGGTGACCGGTGTCTGGCAGCCCACGCCATCGCACAAGGCGATCGTCAACCTGCCGTCCACGGTCGAGCTGTCGACCCCCAACATCTATGCCGACCAGATCGAGTGGATGAGTCGCCACCTCGCGCGTCGCGGCTCGATCGTGCTGTCGGTGCATCCGCACAACGACCGCGGCTGTGGCGTGGCCGCCGCCGAGCTCGCGCAGATGGCCGGCGCGCAGCGCGTCGAAGGCTGCCTGTTCGGCAACGGCGAGCGCACCGGCAACGTCTGCCTCGTCACGCTGGGGCTCAATCTCTATACGCAAGGCATCGATCCGGGCATCGATTTCTCCGACATCAACGCGATCATCCGCACCGTCGAGTACGTGAACCAGCTGCCCGTGCACCCGCGCCATCCGTATGGCGGCGACCTTGTGTTCACGGCATTCTCGGGTTCGCACCAGGATGCGATCAGGAAGGGGCTCGCCGAGCGCAACGACTGGCTCGCGCGCGGCAAACCGCAGTGGGACGTGCCGTACCTGCCGATCGATCCCGCGGACGTGGGCCGCACCTACGACGCGGTGATTCGCGTCAACAGCCAGTCGGGCAAAGGCGGGGTTGCCTACCTGATGGAGCGTGACTACGGGTTTGCGCTGCCGCGGCTGTTGCAGATCGAGTTGAGCCACGCCGTGCAGAAGATCACCGACGCCACCGGCAAGGAGCTGCAATCCGCGGAAATCCGCGCGGTGTTCGAGCGCGAATACGTGGCGCCGGACGCGCCGATTGCTTACCGCGACCATCGCGCCGAGCACAATCCCGACGACGGGCATGTCGAGCACCTGGCGGCGCGGCTGGTCATCGACGGCATGGAGCGCACGCTGCAGGGTGCGGGCAACGGCCCGGTCGACGCGTTCGTGCAGATGCTGCGCGCAACGCTCGGCATCGACATCCATGTGCAGAATTATCACGAACATG
Organism: Pseudomonadota bacterium; assembly: GCA_041691615.1. GTDB lineage: Bacteria > Pseudomonadota > Gammaproteobacteria > Burkholderiales > Casimicrobiaceae > VBCG01. The sequence continues at coordinate 27,119 of JBEPUI010000020.1, read as the reverse complement.
GCATCGGTGCCGGCGAGGACGCGACGGCCGTGTCGTACGTGCAACTGCGCGTCGGCGCCGAACGCTCGGTCTACGGCGTCGGGCTCGACTCGAACATCGTCACCGCGACGCTGAAGGCCGTCGTCAGCGCCGTCAATCGCGGCGTGAGCGTGGGACTGGTGGAGATCGCCGCCGCTGCGGCGAGCGGCAAACAGCCCGTAATGGCCGCCTGACCCGGTCCGTCGGTTCGCTTCGCGCGTCCGCGCCGTTCGCAGTTCGCTGCGCGCCTTCGGGCGGGTCGCTTCTCGCGGCCCGGCGGATCGCGCACGCAGCGCCAGCCATTGCGTGCGCATCGCGTGGGAGGCTGCGCCTTTGTCCGAATCAGCGCGTATCGCGTCGAGCGTCGTGAAGCGGTGCGGCGGGCACCTTGCGAGGCGCTATATATCACCGTATATTACCGAGCTTGGCCCGCGAACGGAAGTTCGAAATGCGTTTCGCTCGATCGTTGTTGGTTGGGCTCTTCGTCGCCGCAGTCGGTGTCGCAGGCACGATCCCCGCGGTCGCAGCCAATGTGACGGTGTTCGCCGCCGCGAGCCTCAAGGAAGCGATGGACGCGCAAGCGAAGCGATTCGAAGTCGACACCGGCAACAAGGTGGTTGTTGCCTACGCCGGCAGCAATGCGCTCGCCAAGCAGATTGAAGGGGCCGCGCCGGCCGACCTGTTCATCTCCGCGGATCTCGCCTGGATGGACTACGTCGACCAGCGGCACCTCGTCGCGCCCGGCACGCGCGTGACGCTGTTGCGCAACACGCTGGTTCTGGTCGCTCCCGCGTCCAGCACGTCGGCACTCACGATCGCGCCGCGCTTCGGTCTTGCGGCGGCGCTGGGCAGCGACAAGCTCGCGATGGGCAATCCCGATAGCGTCCCGGCGGGCAAGTACGGCAAAGGGGCGCTCGAGGCGCTGGGCGTCTGGGCGGGCATTGAAAAACAGGTCGCGCGCACCGAGAACGTGCGTGCAGCGCTTGCGCTGGTGTCGCGCGGCGAAGCACCGTTCGGCATCGTCTACGGTACCGATGCGTTCGCCGACAAGGGCGTGCGGATCGTCGATACGTTTCCGGCGGACACGCATCCCCCGATCCTCTATCCCGCCGCGGTGCTCGCAAGCAGCAAGTCGCCGGCCGCCAGGCCGCTGCTGGACTATCTTCGTTCTGCCGACGCGGGCAAAGTCTGGCGGAAATACGGATTCGGACAGGTTCAATGAGCCACACACCGCGCGATGCATGGCCTTAGCGCGGAAGAAATCGGCATCGTCCTGCTGAGCCTGCGGGTCGCGACCGTCAGCGTCCTGGTCAGCCTGCCGTTCGCCGTCCTGGTCGCCTACGTCCTCGCGCGTGCGGACTTTCCCGGCAAGACGCTCGTCGACGCGATCGTCCACCTTCCGCTGGTGCTGCCGCCGGTCGTGGTCGGGTACGCCCTGCTGCTGCTGTTCGGCAAGCGCGGGCCGATCGGAGGCCTGCTTAACGACTGGTTCGGCATCGTCGTGGCGTTCCGCTGGACCGGAGCGGCGCTCGCGTCCGCGCTCATGGGCTTCCCGCTGATGGTCCGTGCGATCCGCCTGTCGATCGACGCGATCGACAGGCGCCTCGAAACGGCCGCGCGAACGCTGGGGGGATCGCATCTGTGGGTGTTCGCCTCGATCACCGTTCCCCTCGCGCTGCCGGGCATTGTCACCGGCATCCTGCTGTCCTTCGCGCGCGGCCTCGGCGAGTTCGGCGCGACGATCACGTTCGTGTCGAATATTCCCGGCGAGACCGAGACGTTGCCACTCGCGATCTACACCTTTACCCAGGTGCCAGGTGCCGACCTGCAGGCATTGCGATTGAGCCTCGTCGCCGTTGCGTTGTCGATCCTCGCGCTGATGGCGTCCGAGTGGCTCACGCCGCGGCGCAAGCCGAAAGCAGCCGATGATCGACGTTGACGTCGAGCAGCAGCTGGGCGGCTTCCTGCTGCAGGCGATTTTTTGTGCCGACGCGCCGGTGGTCGGTGTGTTCGGCCGCTCCGGTGCGGGCAAGAGCAGCCTGATCAATGTCATTGCCGGCGTGACCAAGCCCCGGCGGGGACACGTTCGCATCAACGACGTCACGCTGTTCGACAGCGAACAGCGGATCAACGTGCCGTCTGCAAAGCGCCGCGTCGGCTATGTGTTCCAGGATGCGCTGCTGTTCCCGCACCTGTCGGTCAGCGCCAACCTGATGTACGGCCACCGCCTTCACGCGGCGGGTGCGCATTTCATCGAGCCGGGGCGCGTGATCGACGTGCTCGGCCTCGCCGCGTTGATGGCGCGCCGGCCGGACACGCTTTCCGGCGGCGAGAAGCAACGGGTGGCGATCGGCCGGGCGCTGCTGTCCCAACCGCGGATCCTGTTGCTCGACGAGCCGCTCGCCTCGCTCGACGTGCCGCGCAGGACCGAGATCCTCGACTACATCGAGCGCCTTCGCGATGAATTCGAGATTCCCATCCTGTACGTCAGCCATTCGGTGCCCGAGATCACCCGGCTCGCCGATGCGGTGGTGGTGATGTCGGAGGGACGTTGCCTCGCGGTCGGCGACGTCGACGAGATCATGGGACGGATGGATCTGAAGCCGTACACCGGGCGATTCGAAGGCGGTGCGGTGATCGAAACCACGGTGACCGCGCACGATCCCGGCGACCAGCTCACCACGCTGGGATTCGCCGGCGGCGAGCTGACGGTGCCGAGGGTCGACGCGGCGATCGGCAAGCGAGTGCGCGCCCGCATTCGCGCGCGCGACGTGTCGCTGGCGGTGCAGCGGCCAACGTCGATCAGCATCCTCAATATATTGTCCGGGCGCGTGATCGCCATTCGCGACGAGACCGGTCCGGTAGTGGACGTGCAACTGGCGGTGGGTGAAGTGACGCTGACCGCGCGCATCACCCGCCGCTCGCTGGTGCAGCTCGGCATTCGCGAGCAGCAGCCCATCTTTGCGCTGGTCAAGGCGGTGTCCTTCGACCATCGCAGCACCGGCTATTCCTGACGTTCATGGCCGGTCGATCGATGAAGCCCGACGTGCAGTTCCACATTCGCGCGGGAAAACCCGGCGCCGACCTGGCGATCGGTCCCGGCAAGATTGCGCTGCTGGAGGCGATCGCGCAAACGGGGTCCATCACGTCGGCCGCCAGGAAGCTCGGCATGTCCTACCGGCGGGCCTGGCTGCTGGTCGACGAGACCAACCGGTGCCTGGTCGAACCCGCGGTTTCGACCGCCGCCGGCGGCAAGCGAGGCGGCGGCACGGCGTTGACGTCGACGGGCGCGGAATTCGTGCGACGCTACCGGGCATTGGAGCGCCATACCGCAGCCTCGGTCACCGACCAGTTGCAGCCACTGTTGCGCTCGGTCGCACCGCGCAATCGCGCGTCCGGCTAACGCGCCCCCGGTCCCCGCAGCGTGCTGGTGCGACCGACGAATGCGGCGCTGCAGCAAACGCGCTAAAATGCGTTTTGAAAGTCGCTTTCACAAACATTGCGACGAATGGCAGCCTATTTTCCAACGGGGACACGATGGCCTTGCACAACCTTCCGCCGGGAATCGAGATCGACGCGCGCATTGCACCCGAATACGCCGAAATCCTGTCGTCGGCGGCGCTGCAATTCGCAGCGTCGCTGCATCGCGCGTTCAACGGCCGCCGCGGCGAATTGCTCGCCGCGCGCGCCGACCGCCAGCGCGCGTTCGACCACGGCACGCTGCCGGATTTTCCGTTTGCGACGCGCGACCTGCGCGAGGGCAACTGGACGTGCGCGCCGGTGCCGGCCGACATCGTCGACCGCCGTGTCGAGATCACCGGGCCGGTCGATCGCAAGATGGTGATCAACGCGCTCAACTCGGGCGCCAATGTGTTCATGGCGGACTTCGAGGATGCCAACACGCCGACGTGGGACAACAACCTGCAGGGGCAGGTCAACCTGCGTGACGCGATTCGCCGGCGCATCGAGTTCGCGTCCCCGGAAGGAAAGCGCTACGCGCTCGACGAGCGCACGGCGACGCTTTTCGTTCGCCCGCGCGGCTGGCATCTCGACGAGAAGCACGTGCGCGTCGACGGCGAGCCGGCCAGCGCGGCGCTGTTCGACTTCGGGCTGTATTTCTTCCACAACGCCGCCGAGTTGCGCGCGCGCGGCAGCGGGCCCTACTTCTACCTGCCCAAGATCGAAGGCCATCTCGAGGCGCGGCTGTGGAACGACGTTTTCGTCATGGCGCAGGACGCGCTGAGCATTCCGCGCGGTACCGTCAAGGCGACGGTGCTGATCGAGACGATCCTCGCCGCGTTTGAAATGGACGAGATCCTGTACGAGCTGCGCGACCATTCGGCGGGGCTCAACGCGGGACGCTGGGACTACATCTTCAGCTGCATCAAGAAATTTCGCGTCAACCGCGACTTCTGCCTGGCCGATCGCGCGCTGGTGACGATGACGACGCATTTCCTCAAGAGCTACGCCGAACTGCTGATCAAGACCTGCCATCGCCGCGGCACGCATGCGATGGGGGGCATGGCCGCGCAGATCCCGGTGAAGAACGACGAAGCCGCCAATGCGGAAGCCTTTGCCAAGGTCAAGGCCGACAAGGAACGGGAAGCGCGCTACGGGCACGACGGCACGTGGGTCGCGCATCCGGCGCTGGTCGCCGTCGCCAGGGAAGCATTCGACCGGCTGATGCCCACGCCCAACCAGATCGCGCTGGCGCCGCGCGACGAGGTCAAGGTGACGGCAGCCGACCTGCTGCGCTTCGAACCGGAAGCGCCGATCACCGAAAACGGAGTGCGCCTCAACGTCAGCGTGGCGATCCAGTACATCGGCGCGTGGTTGTCCGGGCAGGGTGCGGTCCCCATCTTCAACCTGATGGAAGACGCCGCGACGGCCGAGATCTCGCGATCGCAAGTCTGGCAATGGATGCGCTCTCCAAAAGGCAAGCTGGCCGACGGGCGCAAGGTGGACAAGCCGATGGTCGCCATGATGATCCCGCAGGAGCTCGCGAAAATCCGCGAATCGCTGGGTGACGCCTACGGCGACGGGCGCTACGACGAGGCGGCGGCGATGTTCGCCGATCTCGTCAACGACGATGATTTCGTGGAATTCCTCACGCTGCCAGCGTACGCGCGCATCGATTGACCCGGGCGGCCTTGCCACCCCGAATCACGCATAGTCGCGCACTATCACGCGAATTGAATTCGCCAATTGGACGGGATGCGCGCTCCCGCGTACGATTTGCATCAGAAGCGACGGCCGGAACATCCACCGGCCGCGCGATTCCAACGGAGGCGCGATGCGCTGCGCGGCCTCCGCTCAACACAGGAGGCAAGCCCATGAAGCCATTGAAGGGTACCAAGACCCACGACAACCTGAAGGCCGCGTTCGCCGGTGAATCGCAGGCGAATCGCCGCTATCTCTATTTCGCAAGCAAGGCCGACGTCGAGGGCCAGAACGACGTCGCGGCGCTGTTTCGATCGACCGCCGAAGGCGAGACGGGCCACGCGCACGGCCACCTCGACTATCTGGCCGCCGTCGGCGACCCGGCGACCGACCTGCCGATCGGATCGTCGCGATTGAACCTCAAGGCCGCCGTTGCCGGCGAAACGCACGAATACACGGACATGTATCCCGGCATGGCCAAGTCGGCGCGCGACGAGCAGTTCGAGGAAATCGCCGACTGGTTCGAGACGCTTGCGAAAGCCGAACGCTCGCACGCCAACCGATTCCAGAAGGCGCTGGACGCGCTGGCCGACTGAAGCCGCGACAGGGCCGGCGGCGCGAACGGCGCACGACTGTCGCCGTGCCGCTGGTCGATGCCGTGCCGCTGGCCAATTTATTGCGACGAGCCATGCGTTGCGATCGCGCGGACCCCGGCGTTTGCGCATGCCGCGCGACGCCGCAAAGCTTCGCGTGCACGGCGGCAACGCGCGAATCCCGCAGGTTTTTCCACGATAGCCCAATGTGATTCGCGAAGGCAATCTCGAAGCGCCGACACGGCATCCGGTCGACTGGCGCAATCCGCAATTCCGCGACCACGATGCGTTCAACGCGGAAGCGCAGCGCATTTTCGATATCTGCCATGGATGCCGGCGCTGCGTCAGCCTGTGCGGCGCATTCCCGACGCTGTTCGACCTGATCGACGAGGGCAAGAGCGGCGAGATCGACGGCGTCGCCAAGGCCGACTACTCGAAAGTCGTCGACCAGTGCTACCTGTGCGACGTCTGCTACATGACCAAGTGTCCGTACGTTCCGCCACACCCGTGGAACGTCGACTTTCCGCACCTGATGCTGCGCGGCAAGGCGATCAAGTTCGAGGAAGGCAACACGCGCGTGCGCGACCGGCTGCTGACATCGACCGATCAGGTCGGCAAGCTGGCGTCGATCCCGGTCGTCGTCAAAGCCGTCAATTGGGCGAATCGAACACCCGCCATTCGTGCGGTGATGGACAAGGCGCTGGGCGTGGCCGCGAACACGCAGTTGCCTCCTTATTCGTCGGCGCGCTTTCGCGAGCACGCGCAACGCTCGCTCGCATGGCCGGTGCGCAACGGTGCGCGCACGCCGGGGCGCGTGGCGATCTTCTCGACCTGCTACGTCAACTACAACGAGCCGGGCATCGGCCACGACCTGACGCGCCTTCTCGAGCACAATGAAATCCCGTACGTGCTGGTCGAGCAGGAGGCGTGCTGCGGCATGCCCAAGCTCGAGCTCGGCGATTTCGCGTCGGTCGAGGCGTTGAAGAACCTCAACATTCCGGAGCTGGCGCGGTACGCACGCGAAGGCTTCGCCATCCTGGCGCCGGTACCGTCGTGCACGCTGATGTTCAAGCAGGAGCTGCCGCTGCTGTTTGCCGAGGACGAGGAGGTATTGCTTGTCGCCGAGGCGATGTTCGATCCGTTCGAGTACATGGTGGCCCGCGACAAGGACAAGCTGCTGAAGCGCGACTTCGTCAAGCCGCTCGGCAAGGTCAGCTATCACATTCCCTGTCATTCGCGGGTGCAGAACGTCGGCCAGAAGACGCGCGAGGCGCTGGAGTGGATTCCGGAAACCACGGTCAATACCGTCGAGCGTTGCGCCGGCCATGACGGCACTTGGGGCGTCAAATCGGAGTTCATCGAAATGTCGATGAAGATCGGCAAGCCGGTGTTCCGCCAGATGGGCGCCGATGAACCGGACTTCGTGAGCTCCGATTGCCCGATCGCCGGCCGGCGCATCGCAGAGGGCATCGGCTTGCAGAAGGAGACCGGCGCCCAGGAACCGGGTCCCGTGCCGCGCAAGGAGCACCCGCTGACGCTGATGTGCATCGCCTACGGCATCGAGCGATGACGTGGCACACTGACTTGGCACGCTGACTTGGCACACATAACCCGCGAATCGCTGATGACGCTCGAGGCTTATGCGAAGGCCCGCATCGAGTTCCGCGCGCGTGTGATCGCGCACAAGAAAGCGCGCACCGTGCACCTGGGTAAGCACGTGACGCTGCTGTTCGAAGACGAGCTGACGATGCGCTACCAGGTTCAGGAAATGCTGCGCAGCGAGCGGATTTTCGAGCAGGCGGGCATCGACGAAGAGCTGCAGTCCTACAATCCCCTCGTTCCCGACGGCAGCAACCTCAAGGCGACGATGCTGATCGAATACGAGGACGAAGCCGAGCGCAAGGCTGCGCTGGCGGCGCTGAAGGGCATCGAGGACCGGGTGTGGGTCCGCGTCGAAGGCTTCCCTCGCGCCGACGCGATCGCCGACGAGGACATGGAGCGCGAGAACGCCGACAAGACCTCGGCCGTGCATTTCCTGCGCTTCGAGTTCACCCAGCCGATGATCGCGGCACTGCGCGCCGGCGCCGCCCTCGTGCTGGGAGTCGATCATCCGCAGTATCGCGCGGAGAACCCCGCGAGCGTGGCCACGCTGGCCGCGCTGATCGAGGACTTCGCCTAGACGACCGCGCGGCTGCGCCGAGTGCCTGTTCTCGCAGATTTGTCCTAGCCAACCGCGCCGCTGCGCCGCGTGTTTCTTTCACGCAGCCACGCCCCCCGGTCGATCCGTCGCAGCACCAGCGTCGCTTGCTTGCCGCGATGTTCTACGCGCACGCGTGCGACGGCGCGCATCCCGCATTTGGCGAGCACGCGTGCCGAGCCGTGGTTGCCGGCAAGGTGGGCAGCCATCAGCCAGCTCAATGCGGTATGGGTGAATAACGCGGCGATCCCGGCGCCTGCCGCGAGCGTCGCGTAGCCGCGTCCCCAGTACTCTTGGCCGATCCAGTAGCCGACGTTGCCGTGCGCGTTCGGCGCGACACGAAGCCCCACTGTCCCCACCAGCGTGCCGTCTCCCCGCTCGATGCCGTAGACGAAGTCGCCGTTGCGGCGCGCGCGGGCGTGCGTCGCGATCCATGCCCGGGCGGCGCCCGGCGGGTAGGGATGCGGAATGTTCGCCGTCATCAGTGCCAGCCTTGCGTCCCCGGCGAGGCGCTGCACGGTCGGCGCGTCCCTCGGCGTCAGCGGACGCAGCACAAGCGAGCCCGCGGTGATCGTGCGCGGCAACGCCATCCGGTCAGTCGCGGAAATTATCGTACTGCAGCGGGAAGTCGGTGATCGATTTCTTCACCAGCGCTATGCCGGTTTGCAGGTCGTCGCGCTTGGTGCCGGAAATTCGCACGGCGTCGCCCTGGATCGACGCCTGCAGCTTCAACTTGCTGTCCTTGACCAGCCGCACGATCTTCTTGGCGAGCTCCTGCTCGACGCCGGTGCGCACGGTCACGACCTGCTTCATCTTGTTGCCGGAGACCTTCTCGGGATCCGCGTGCTTTAGGCAACGGGTGTCGACGCCGCGCTTCGCGAGCTTGGCAAGCAGGATGTCGGTCACCTGCGACAGCTTGAATTCGTCGTCCGCGAACAGCGTGAGGATCTTGTCGCCGATCTCGACGCGCGAATCCGAGCCCTTGAAATCGAAGCGCGTGGAGACTTCCTTGTTGACCTGGTCGACGGCATTGCGGACCTCGACCTGGTTGACTTCCGAGACGATATCGAACGACGGCATCTGCCACTGCTCCCAAAAGGTGGTTCCGACAACGCTAGCACGTCGGCATCGCGCCGGCCAGCCCGCGGCACCTCAGCCGAGGTCGTCGATCGAACGCGGCCAGCTCCCGTGCAGCAGGCGGGACAACGCGCGATCGGCGAGGATCACGCCGTCGTTCTGGCACTTCGCGCAGTAGTTGCATTCGTTTTCGGCGTAGACGATCCGCTGCACCAGCGAGCCGCACACCGGGCAGGGCGCGCCGAACTTGCCGTGCACCGCCATTTCAGGGCGGAACGCCGTCACTTTCTCCGGAAAGCCGGTGCCTGCCTCGGCGGCGAGTCGCTCGCGCCATTCGGCCAGCACTTCGCGCACGGCCGAGAACAGCCGCGCGAATTCCGTATCGCCGAGTTTTTTCGTCATCTTGAGCGGCGACAGGCGGGCGCGGTGCAGGATCTCGTCCGAATACGCGTTGCCGATGCCGCTGATGAGCCCGGGATCGGTCAGTGCGCGCTTGAGCGTATGGTTTTCGCGCCTGAGCCGCGCGGCGAATTCGGCAAGCGTCGCGTCGAAGACCTCGAGGCCACCCATGTCGAACGCCTGCAACGCGGCATCGCCGTCGGCCAGGTGCAGCGACGCGCGCCGCTTGCTGCCGGCCTCGGTGAACACGAGCGTGCCGTTGTCGAACAGTAAACGCGCGAGCGTGATCCGGCCCGGGCCCTTCGCGCCCGGTTGAAGCCATCGCAGCCGTCCGGCTATCATCAGGTGCAGAACCAGGTAAAGCGAGCCGTCGAGCTCGATGACGATGCGCTTGCCGAGGCGCCGGACCGCTCGCACCCGCCGACCGACGGCCGAGCTGATCGGCGGCACCGCGGTGCGCAGCACGAATGGATTGACGATGTCGATCCCGGCCAGGGTCTTCCCGGCTATGCGCGCGGCGAGTGCGTCGCGATAGACATCGACGTCCGGCAATTCCGGCATGGTTCGCTTGGCGGGGTTAGGGCGAGGCGGGAAGCATGCCCGAATCGACGCTCGAGGTCGATGCGTGGCTCATGCGAGCGCGGCGGGCCGCGCGGGTTGCGCGCACGACGACGGCGCGCGTGCGCGGCGAGTCGTCTAAAATGTGAGGTTCACCGACACCGCCTCCGACTACGACATGTCGCACATCCTGCAGGACCTCCCCGTTGGCCAAAAGGTCGGCATCGCGTTCTCGGGCGGCCTCGACACCAGCGCGGCGCTGCACTGGATGCGCGAGAAGGGGTGTATCCCTTACGCGTACACCGCGAATCTCGGCCAGCCGGACGAGCAGGACTACGACGACATCCCGCGCAAGGCGCGCGCCTATGGGGCGGAGCTGGCGCGGCTCATCGACTGCCGTGCGGCGCTGGTCGCCGAAGGCCTTGCGGCGATCCAGTCGGGCGCATTCCATATCTCCACCGCGGGCGTCACGTATTTCAACACAACGCCGCTCGGGCGCGCGGTCACCGGCACGCTGCTGGTGGTGGCGATGCGCGATGACGACGTGCACATCTGGGGCGATGGCAGCACGTACAAGGGCAACGACATCGAGCGTTTCTACCGCTACGGCCTGCTCGCCAATCCGGACCTGCGCATCTACAAGCCCTGGCTCGATGCGCGGTTCATCGACGAACTGGGCGGACGCAAGGAGATGTCCGAATACCTGAATCGCGCCGGATTCGGCTACAAGATGAGCACGGATAAGGCCTATTCGACCGATTCCAACATGCTCGGCGCGACGCACGAGGCCAAGGACCTCGAATTCCTCGACAAGGGCATCAGGATCGTCGAGCCGATCATGGGTGTCGCGTTCTGGCGCGACGATGTCGCGGTCAAGGCGGAACGCGTGAGCGTGCGCTTCGAGCAGGGCCGTCCGGTGGCGTTGAACGCCACGACGTTTGCCGACGACGTCGCGCTGATGCTCGAGGCGAACGCGATCGGCGGACGCCACGGCCTCGGCATGAGCGACCAGATCGAGAACCGAATCATCGAGGCGAAGAGCCGGGGGATCTACGAGGCGCCCGGCATGGCGCTGCTGCATATCGCCTACGAACGGCTGGTCACCGGCATCCACAACGAGGACACGATCGAGCAATACCGCGATCATGGACGGCGCCTTGGACGCTTGCTGTACCAGGGGCGTTGGTTCGACCCGCAGGCGATGATGCTGCGCGAATCCGCGCAGCGCTGGGTGGCGCACGCGATCACCGGCGAAGTGACGCTGGAATTGCGCCGCGGCAACGACTACTCGGTACTCGACACGACGAGCCCGAACCTGACCTACATGCCCGAACGCCTGACGATGGAAAAGGGCGCGTCCCCGTTCAGTCCGCAGGACCGGATCGGGCAGCTTACGATGCGCAACCTGGATATCGCGGACACGCGCGCCAAGCTGGCCACTTACGTGAAATCGGGGCTGTTGCAGTCGTCCCCCGTGTCGCCGCTGGCTCGATTGACGGGCGACGACGGGAAATAGCAAGCGCGCAAGCAATCCAGCGGCCGCCGATGATTTCAACGTGGGCCGCGCGAAGGCCTTGGCGAAAGCGCTCGCGTCGATCGGCGTTCGACGCTTGGCTGATCCTCAGTCGATCTTCAATCCCACCTTTTTGATCACCGGTGTCCACCGCGCCGCTTCGTCGCTGACGAGCTTGCCGAATTGCTCGGGCGTGCCGCCCACGAGCGCGAAACCCTGCGCGTTCATTTTCTCGATCACATCGGGCTCGCGGAAAATTGCGTTGATCTCGCGGTTCAGCCGGTCGATGATCGCCTTGGGCGTGCCGGCGGGAACCATCACGCCGTTCCACGCGAGCGCTTCGAATCCCGGGTAACCCGACTCGGCGATCGACGGGATGCCGGGCAGCAGCGCAAAAGGCTTGACCGTGGTGACGGCGATCGCCTTCAGCTTGCCGGCCTTGATCTGGGCCTGCAACGGCTGCATCACGGCGAACAGCATCTGCGTTTCACCCTGGATCGTCGACATCACCGCCGGCGGCGAGCCGTTGAACGGGATGTGAACGACGTCGATGCCGGCCATCTGCTTGAACAGCTCCATGTTGAGATGCGAAGAGCTGCCGTTGCCCACCGACGCGTACGAAAGCTTGCCCGGACTTGCCTTCGCGTAGGCGACCAGATCGGCCAGCGTGCTGACCGGCAGCGTCGCCGATATCGCGAGCACGTTCGGCTGGCTGGTGGTGGTGATCACCGGCGCCAGGTCCTTTTGCACGTCGTAGGGAAGTTTCTGCAGCAGCGGCGTGAATGCCAGCGGGCCGTTGTAGCCGAGCAGCATCGTGTATCCGTCGGGCGTCGCGTGCGCGACTTCGCCGGTGGCGACCGTGCCACCCGCGGCGGGCTTGTTCTCCACCACGACCGGCTGGCCGAGGCGCGGCCCGAGCTTGTCGGCGATCGCACGCCCCAGCACGTCGATCGAGCTGCCGGCGGGTGCGGTCATTACAAACTTGATCGGCCGATCCGGCCACGCTTCCGCGCGCGCGGCGCCGGATGCGACGAGCGCGCAGGCCAGCGCACCGATGAAGACGCGCGTGCGTGCGCGGATGCGTGCGGCGGTGCTCGGCAATCGGATTACGTGCATGGATTTTCCTCGTTTTCAGTCATTCTGGCAGGTGGCAGCATGCTTCGACGTTGTGGCCGTCGGGATCATGGATGAAGGCGCCGTAGTAGTGCTCATGATAGTGGGGCCGCGGTCCAGGCCGGCCGTTGTCGGTCGCACCGGCGGCGATCGCCGCGCGGTAGAACGCGTCGACGACGGCATGCGACGCTGCGGCGAACGCGACGTGGACCGGCGGCACGTTGGGCTTGCCTTCGCCGATCCAGAAATCCGGCGTATTGCCGATGCCGAATCCGGCGTTTTTCTCGAACTCCATCACCACCGCATAACCCAGCGGCGCCAGCGCCGAAAGGTAGAAGGTCTTGCTGCGGTTGTAGTCGCCGACGTTGACGGACATGTGGTCGATCATGAAGTCGCTCCTGGCAGTGGATGGAGAAGACGGTGCGTCACGCGATGGCGCCTGCCGGCATGCGTGTCATTCGACATGGCCGCACAACAGGAACTCCAGCAACGCCTTTTGCGCGTGCATGCGATTCTCGGCCTCGTCCCACACGACGCTTTGCGGCCCGTCGAGCACCTCGGCGGAGACTTCCTCGCCGCGATGCGCGGGCAGGCAATGCATGAACAGCGCGTCGGGCCGCGCCACGCGCATCATGTCCGCATCGACCATCCAGTCGGCGAACGCGTTGCGCCGCGTGTCGTTCTCCGCCTCGAAGCCCATGCTCGTCCACACGTCGGTGGTGACCAGGTCGGCGCCGCGACAGGCTTCGATCGGATCGGCGAACGCGGTGAATCGCGCGAGGGTGCGGCCGTCGGCGCGGTTTGCCTCGACCTCGTAGCCGGGCGGCGTCGACACGTGCAGGTCGAAGCCGAACAACTCGGCGGCCTGCAGCCAGGTGTTGCAGACGTTGTTCGAGTCGCCGATCCATGCGACCGTCCGGCCCGCGAGCGAACCGCGGTGCTCGACGAACGTGTACATGTCGGCGAGGATCTGGCAGGGATGGTATTCGTTGGTCAGCCCGTTGATCACCGGCACGCGCGAGTGCTCGGCGAAGCGCTCGATGATCGTCTGCTCGAATGTGCGGATCATCACCACGTCGACCATCCGCGAAATGACCCGTGCGACATCCTCGATCGGCTCGCCGCGCGACAGTTGCGTGTCGCCACGGTTGAGGTTGATCGCGATCCCGCCGAGCTGGTTCATTCCCGCCTCGAACGACACGCGAGTGCGCGTCGACGCCTTCTCGAACACCATCGCCAGCGTGCGGTCGCGCAGCGGCTGGTAGATCTCGTAGCGCTTGAAGCGATCCTTGATCCAGCGCGTGCGCGCGAACAGGTGGTCGATTTCGTCGCGCGAGAAGTCGCGCAACTGCAGGAAATGGCGGACGGGTGGCGTCATCGTTGACGCTTTGGCATCGCGCAGCACACGTTGATGGCGCGCGGTCGTTATAAACGGGAAGTCTAGCATGCGCGCCGCCGTGGTCCGCGCGCCTCCAGGTGCGCTGCTAGCGCCGTGCCGACGGCGTGCCGGTCGCGTCCTTCGGAACGAATCCGACGCGCGCGATGATGGCCTTGTCGCGCCCGCTGCCCTTGGCTTCGTACAGCGCCTCGTCGGCGACCGAGATGAGCTCGGCGAGTGTCTGGCCGTGGTGAGGGAACACCGCGATGCCGGCGGAGAACGTGAAGCCTGTCAGCACTTCGGCGCCCCAATCGACGACCGTCTCGCGCAGGCGATCTGCGAGCGTCGTCAGCGCGACCCGGGCGCCTTCGCCGTCGGTGTCGGGCAGCACGATGCAGAATTCCTCGCCGCCGTAGCGGCAGACCACGTCGGAAGGCCGCAGCGCGAGCGAGAACAAGCGGCCGATCTGCATCAGCACCTTGTCGCCGGCGAGGTGTCCGTGGGCGTCGTTGACTTTCTTGAAGCGGTCGAGGTCGAGCAGCGTCACCGCCACCGAGCCTTCGCGGCGCGCGGCACCGGACAGCAGCGCCGGCACGACCGAATCGAGGTAGCGGCGGTTGAACAGCTGGGTCAGCGGATCGTGCACCGCTTCGCTCGCGAGCCGCGACTGCAATTCCTCGACTTCGCGGATCTTGCGCGACAGCTCGTTGTTGAGCCGCTCGAGCTGGCGGTTCAGCGCCTCGCTTTCACGTCGCTGGCGCTCGGCGCGGTCGCGCTCGGCGCGCGCGTGGCGCAGCTCGTGGTCGAACTTGAGCAGGTCGTACTTGGCGCGCGCGCGGTGCGTCAGGCGCTCGGTGGTGGCGACCAGCAATAGCTGCTGGTGCGCGTAGGCTTCGTCGAAGTGTCCGAGCGTCGCGAGGCGCTCGGCGGCCAGCGCGTGAGCCTTGCAAAGCACCGGCAGGTACTTGACCTTGGTCGCCGCAGCCAGCGCCTGCGTCAGTGCGTTCATCGGGGCTTCGCCCGAATCGCGCGCCATCGCCAGCACCGCGTCGGCCCACAGCACGTGCACTTCGTTGAATCCGCCCGGGTAGGCTTCCCAGATCTGGCGCGCGAGCGCCGCGGCCTCGGCGGCCTCGTCGTAGCGGCGGTTGAACGCATAGACTTCGGCGGCGATCGAGCAATAATGGTTCTGCGCAGCGCGCGCTTCGCGCAGCGTGACGTCGGAGAGCATCGTTTCCACCGTCGCCAGCGCGGCCGGCGCATCGCCCAATCCCTGCAGCGCTTCGGCGAGATTCGAGCGCGCGAACAGCACGAGTTGCGGATTGTTGAACCGCGTCAGCAGCTCCAGCGCGTCCTGCGCGAGCTCGCGCGCGGGCTCGTAGTCGCCGATGGTGACGAACGCGGCAGCGAGGTTCGACATCACCGTCGGCAGCTGCGGCGACAGGTCGACCGAGCGCAGCGTCTCGAGCGCGTGGTAGATGTGCCGGATCGCCTCGTCGATCTGGTCGGCGTAGTAGAACGTCGCGCCCAGCGCATTCAACAGCCAGAACCGGTCTTCGGGCCCCAGCAGCGCCGTGGCTTCGTCGCGAATGGCCATCAGCCGGTCGCGCGCGGGCATCGGGGCCTGCTTGACGACCAGCAGGCGCGCATTGCCGATCTCGGCGAGCAGTTGTCCGCGCCGGTCGCCGGTCGCCGCGAAGTGCGAGGCGGCGCGCAGCATGCCGAGTTCGGCTTCGGCGGGCCGTGACGTGTGGAACAGGTGATTGAACGCGACGGTCAGTTCCGCCCAGCCGCGGGTGCGCTCCGACGTCTTCGCATCGGCGAGCATCGCGTGTGCGTTGTCCACCGCAGGCAACGGATTGCGGAAATGCTGTTCCCACAATTCGATGCCCGGGTCGGGCATCGCGGTGGAGGTGGCGAGCGTGGCTGCTGCGACGGACATGTGCGGCTTATCGACAATGATGGGCAAAGTGGGGCACGTTGCGCGATGGTAGCGCTTGCACGCAATGTTGCAAGGCTTGATGCGTCAGCTGTGCCGTACATAACGCGAATATTCGCGCAGCCGGCGTAAAATATCTCGGTGCCGACCGATCCGGATCCTGCCGACGCCGCGAACCGGGTCGATGCCGTGCTGTGGGGAGTCACCACTGCGGGCCGAACGTTTCGTCCCGGCGATTGGGCCGAGCGCCTCGCCGGGTTGACTTCGGCGTTCGGTTCCGACCAGAGGCTCGCGTATTCGCCGCTGGTGCTGCCGATCAGCGTGCGCGATGTGAAGGCCCTCATCGTCGACTGCGAGCTCGCGCAGCGCGAGCCGCGCCTCTACCAGTTCTTCCTCAATTTCGCGCGCGACAACGAGCTGACGCTGGCGTTCGTCGCCGATGCGATGCACACGCCGCAGCGCCTCTTGCCGCCGGGCATGGATGCGATCGGGTTGCAGGAGCCGCGCGAGCCCGTTTGAGCGATCGAATTTGTCACGCAGGCCGGCATGCATTGCGGCGACGCCAATGGAAAGGGCGTCCGCAATTGGACGCCCTGGGCACGCGGCCGTGGCGGAAGCGCCCGGCACGTCGTCTGACGTGCTTCGCTTACCTCTGCCGCCCGCTGGACTTCCGTTGGCGTGCGACGGCCCGTTTTCAGCAATCGGCCTTATCGGCCTCATCGGCCTTATCGGCCTCATCGGCCCTATCGACCTTATCGGCCTTAAGCGATTGCCTTGATCGCCTGCGCGAGCCGGGACTTGGTGCGCGACGCGAGGTTCTTGTGCACGATCCGCTTGTCGGCAATGCGGTCGATCACCGATTGCGATTGCTGCAGTTGTTTCGAAGCGGTCGACTTGTCGCCGGTCGCGATCGCCTTCTTGACCTTCTTGACCGCTGTGCGCAGTTCCGACTTGAGGCTCGCGTTGCGCTTGCGCGTCGATTCCGCCTGCCGGGCGCGCTTCTTGGCTTGCGCCGAATTGGCCATGTCTGTCTATTCCTTGTTGACGGGGGAGTGCCCCGCTGTCGTGTCGCTGTCGTGTGTAATAAGCCGGGCATAAACCCGGCTATCGTTTTCGGCCGCCCAGCCTTCGCCGGGGCGTGGTGCCAAGCGCGAGAAAGACTTGGGATATTATCCGATTTTTCCAATTCGCGCAAGACGTTAGCGCCGCTCGAGCCAGTGGCGCCCGCGCGACCTGCAATACTTCGCCCGTGAATCTACTCCGCGTCGTCACCACGGTCAGCGGCATGACGCTGCTGTCGCGCATCACCGGCCTTGCACGCGAAAGCATCAAGGCCACCGCCTTCGGCGCCGGACCCGCGATGGATGCCTTCGAGGCGGCATTCCGCCTGCCCAACCTGCTGCGCCGGCTGTTTGCCGAAGGCGCTTTCAGCCAGGCATTTGTCCCGATCGTCGCCGAATACCATCGCCAGCGCGGCGCCGACGAGACGCGCGCGCTGGTCGGAAAGGTCGGCACGCTGCTGGCGCTGATCCTGTTTGTCGTGTCCACGCTCGGCATCCTCGCGGCACCCTGGCTCGTCTACGTGCTCGCCGGCGGCTTCGCCAATACGCCGGGCAAGGTCGAGCTGACGGCGCAGATGATCCGGATCATGTTTCCGTACATCCTGTTCATCTCGCTGACATCGCTCGGATCGGGCGTGCTCAATGTCTATCACCGGTTCGCGGTGCCGGCATTCACGCCGGTGCTGTTGAACCTGGCGGTGATCGGCGCGGCCGTGTTCGCCGCACCGTATTTCGACCCGCCGGTGGTCGCGCTCGCGTGGGGCGTGGCAGTGGGTGGCGTCGCGCAATTGGTATTCCAGCTGCGGCCGCTGGCGCGCATCGCAATGCTGTCGCGGCCGCGCCTCGACTGGCGCGACCCCGGTGTGCGCCGCGTGCTGCGGGCGATGGGCCCCGCGGTGATCGGCGTGTCGGCGGCGCAGATTTCGGCGCTGATCAATACCCAGCTCGCCGCATGGCTCGGTGACGGGCGGATCTCGTGGATAACCTATGCCGACCGGCTGATGGAGTTTCCCAGTGCGCTGCTGGGCGTCGCGCTCGGCACCGTGCTTCTGCCCACGCTCGCCAAGCATCACAGCGATGCCAATCCCGCCGAATACTCGTCGCTGCTCGACTGGGGATTGCGCCTCGCGTTGCTGCTGGCGCTGCCCGCCGCAGTGGCGCTGTGGCTGCTGGCGCTGCCGATGGTCAGCACGCTCTACCAGTACGGCAAGTTCTCGATCAACGACGCGTTGCAGACGCGCGCGGCGTTGCTCGGCTACGGCATCGGCCTGCCGGGCATCATCCTGATCAAGATCCTGGCGCCTGGCTTCTACGCGCGGCAGATGATGAAGACGCCGGTCAAGGTCGCGTTCGCCACGGTCCTGGTGACGCAGGCGTTCGCGCTGACGCTGATGTGGCAGATCGGCCACGCGGGGCTGACGCTCGCCACCAGCATCGGCGCCACGTTCAACGCGGCGATGCTTTGCATGCTGCTGGTTCGCCGCAAGCTCTATGTGCCGCAGCCGGGCTGGGGGCAATTCATCTCGCGGCTGGTGGTGGCGCTGGGCGTGCTCGCGGCGGTTCTCGCGTGGCTCGCCGGTCCGGCGGACTTGTGGCTGCACGCGAATTTCGCGCACAAGGCGGTACGGCTGTCGGGATTGATCGTCGCGGGCGCGGCCGCCTACTTCGGGACGCTCGCGCTGCTGGGATTTCGCCTGCGCGACTTCAACCGCCGCGAAGTGCACTGACCGTCGGCTTATTCGCCGCCCTTGCGATAGGGGCAGCGCGTCTTGGTGCAGTCGGCGTAGAGGTACAACGCGTGCTCGCTGATCTCGAATCCGCGCTCGTGCGCGACCTTGGTCTGGCGCTTTTCGATCTCGGCGTCATAGAACTCCTCGACCCTCCCGCACTGCATGCACACCAGGTGGTCGTGATGCTTGCCTTCGTTCAGCTCGAACACCGCCTTGCCCGACTCGAAATGGTGGCGCTGCAGCAGTCCCGCCTGTTCGAACTGGGTGAGGACGCGGTAGACGGTCGCGAGCCCGATGTCGAGGCCTTCGTTGACCAGCAGCCGATAGACGTCCTCGGCCGTGAGGTGCCTGACTTTTGACGTCTCGAAAAGATTGATGATGCGCAGCCGCGGCAGCGTGGCCTTGAGTCCTGCGCTCTTCAGATCATGGTTGGTCATCGGCATCCGCCCGGGTGAAGTTAGGGTCGCCCCTGTGGCTATAATAGCGACCAGCGCGCGCCGCCCGGAAATCAACTAAAGTGCGCGACCGCGCTTCGCGTGAATAACCTGCCCATGGCCATTTTCCCCCGTCTTGCCGCCTGCGTGTGCGCTTCGCTCGCCCTGTCGTCGTGCCAGACGGTCGACCAGTACATGCCGACGCTGCATTCGTACGGCATCTACAAGCTCGACATCAACCAGGGCAACTACATCACGCAGGACATGGTCGAGAAGCTGAAGGTCGGACAGACGACGACCCAGGTGCGCACGATCCTCGGCACGCCGCTGCTGGCCGATCCGTTCCATGCCGACCGCTGGGACTACACCTACCGCTACACGCGCCAGGACAAGCTGATCGAGCGCCGCGAGTTCCGCGTGTTCTTCATCGACCAGAAGCTCGCGCGCTGGGAAGGCGACGAGCTGCCGCAATCGGCGACCGAATTGAATCGCATCGCGGCCGAGCGGTCGCTCGGACAGCCACCGGCAGGCGACGAGCGCAGCCTCTGGCAGCGCTTCCTCGACGTGTTCAAGCGCGACGGGACCTAGAAAGCGATGGCGCTGCGCATCGGCGTGGCCGGTGTGTCCGGGCGCATGGGCCTGGCAGTGGTCGAGGCCACGCTGGCCGCGCCCGACCTGCAATTGACGGCGGCGCTCGACGTCGCGTCGAGCACAATGATCGGTGCCGACGCCGGTCGCGCGCAGGGCGCGCAAACCGGCGTGATCGTCGGCGCGGACATCGACGCGGCCGTACTCGCCTGCGATGTGCTGATCGACTTCACGCGTCCCGAGGGGACGCTCGCGCACGCCGAGGCTTGCGTGCGGCATCGCCGCAAGCTGTGCGCCGGCACCACCGGCCTCGCCGCCGCACAAAAGGCCGCGCTCTCAGCGCTGGCGCAACAGACGGCGATCGTGTTCGCGCCGAACATGAGCGCCGGCGTCAACGTGATGGTGGCGATGGTCGAATTCGCGGCGGCACGCCTCGGTCCCGACTACGATATCGAAATCGTCGAAATGCACCACCGGCACAAGATCGACGCGCCGTCCGGCACTGCGCTGCGCCTCGGTGAGGCCGCCGCCAAGGGCGCGCGGGTGGACCTCGACGCGCACGCGGTCTACGCGCGCGAAGGCGTGACCGGAGAGCGCAAGGCCGGCACGATCGGCTTCGCCACGCTGCGCGGCGGCGACGTCGTCGGCGAGCACACCGTGGTGTTCGCAGGGGCGGGCGAGCGCATCGAGCTCACTCACCGGGCGACGTCGCGCGCGACGTTCGCCGCGGGCGCGCTGCGCGCCGCGCGCTTCCTCGCCGGACGCAGCACGGGGCTCTACGACATGTCCGACGTGCTGGGACTCGGCTGAGCGCCGCGAGCTGTCCCAAGCGACGCGGCGTTGCCGCCACGGCGCGGTGGCGGTAGAATACGGTGCTTCGACGCGGGGAAGGGCAACCTTCCCCGTTTGCACGTCCACCGCACGCGAACAGGGGTCCCACGCCCCATGCCCCACGCCAACTCCGCCACCGTCACCGCCGCCGCCAACGACATTCCGGCCGCGTTGTTCGCGCCGCGCCCGCCGGCATTGCTGGCGCTCGCCGACGGCACGATGTTTCGCGGCACGTCGATCGGCGCGCAGGGCGGCACCTGCGGCGAAGTGGTGTTCAACACGGCGATGTCGGGCTATCAGGAAATCCTCACCGACCCGTCGTACGCCGGGCAGATCGTAACGCTGACCTATCCGCACATCGGCAATGTCGGCGTCAACCTCGAGGACGTCGAGTCGCGCAAGGTGTTCGTGTCCGGGCTGGTGATCCGCGACTTGCCGCGGCGGATGTCGAATTTCCGCGCGTCGCAGGACCTGTCGGCGTATTTGCGCGACGCGGGCATCGTCGCGATCGCCGACATCGACACCCGCAAGCTGACCCGCATCCTGCGCGAGCGCGGCGCGCAAAACGGCTGCATCGTCGCCGCCGCGGCAATCTCCGCGCGCGACGCCGACGAGGCGGTCGCCAAGGCGCGGGGCACCCGGCCGATGGCGGGGCTCGACCTCGCGCAGGACGTCACTTGCGGCACCGGGTACGAGTGGACCGCCAGCACATGGGCGCTGGGCGCGGGCTATCGTCCGCAGGGCGAGGCGAGGTTCCACGTCGTCGCCTACGACTTCGGCATCAAGCACAACATCCTGCGCATGCTCGCCGAGCGCGGCTGCAGGCTCACCGTGGTGCCGGCCAGGACTTCCGCGCGCGACGTGCTGGCGATGCAGCCGCACGGCGTGTTCCTGTCCAATGGCCCGGGCGACCCCGAGCCCTGCGACTACGCGGTCGACGCGATCCGCGAAATCGTCGACAGCGGCATGCCCACGTTCGGCATCTGCCTCGGCCACCAGCTGCTCGGGCTCGCGTCCGGCGGCCGCACGCTGAAAATGAAATTCGGCCACCATGGCGCCAACCATCCGGTGCTCGACCGCGACAGCGGCCAGGTGCTGATCACCAGCCAGAACCACGGCTTCGCCGTCGATCCCGCGTCGATGCCCGGCAACGTGCGAGTCACGCACGTGTCGCTGTTCGACGGCACGCTGCAGGGCATGGAGCGCACCGACCGGCGCGCGTTCAGCTTCCAGGGGCATCCCGAAGCGAGCCCCGGCCCGCATGACATCGGCTACCTGTTCGACCGCTTCGTCGCGCAGATGGGCCAGCCGCAATGACCACGAAGACATCAACTGAGGCGGTGCGCGCGGCGCTGGCAGAAGCCGCCGAAGCGTTGGCGGGGTTGCTCGCCAACGACGCCGCGATGAACGCGGTGGTGCGTGCCGGCGACCTTTTGGCGGCGTCGCTCGCCGCGCGGCACAAGGTATATTCCTGCGGCAACGGTGGCTCGATGTGCGACGCGATGCACTTCGCAGAGGAGTTGTCGGGGCGATTCCGCGACGACCGCGCCGCCTACGCGGCCACGGCGATCAGCGACCCGACGCATCTTTCCTGCGTCGGCAACGATTACGGCTACGACCAGGTGTTCTCGCGCTACATCGAGGGTCACGGCAACGACGGCGACGTGCTGGTCGCGATCACCACCAGCGGCACCAGCCGCAACGTGGTGGCGGCGGCGAAGACGGCGCAGGCGCGCGGCATGAAAGTGATCGCGCTGACCGGCAAGCCCGGCTCGGCGATCGAGTCGCACGCCGATATCGTCATTTGCACGCCCGGCGGACGCTATGCCGATCGCGTGCAGGAGCTGCACATCAAGGTGATCCACATCCTGATCGAGCTCGTCGAGCGGAAGCTCGCACCGCAGAACTACCCGGGCTGACGCGAGTGGGCAAGCGCACCGACATCCAGTCGATCATGATCATCGGGGCCGGCCCGATCATCATCGGCCAGGCCTGCGAATTCGACTATTCCGGGGCGCAGGCCTGCAAGGCGCTGCGCGAGGAAGGCTACCGCGTGATCCTCGTCAACTCCAATCCGGCGACGATCATGACCGACCCGGAGATGGCCGACGTCACCTACATCGAGCCGATCACGTGGCCGATGATCGCGCGCATCATCGAGCGCGAACGGCCCGACGCGCTGCTGCCGACGATGGGCGGGCAGACCGCGCTCAACTGCGCGCTCGACCTCGCGCGCGAAGGGGTGCTGACCAAGTTCGACGTCGAGCTGATCGGCGCGTCGAAGAAGGCGATCGAAAAGGCCGAGGACCGCGAGAAGTTCAAGGCGGCGATGACGCGCATCGGCCTTGCGTCGGCGCGCTCCGGCAGCGCGCGCACGATGGAGGATGCACACCGCGTGCAGGCCGACATCGGCTTTCCGGCGATCATCCGGCCGTCGTTCACGCTGGGCGGCACCGGCGGCGGCATCGCCTACAACAAGGACGAGTTCGAGGAGATCTGCAAGCGCGGGCTGGCGATGAGCCCGACGCATGAGCTCCTGATCGAGGAATCGCTGCTCGGCTGGAAAGAGTTCGAGATGGAGGTCGTCCGCGACCGCAAGGACAACTGCATCATCGTGTGTTCGATCGAGAACCTCGACCCGATGGGCGTGCACACCGGCGACTCGATCACTGTCGCGCCGGCGCAGACGCTCACCGACAAGGAATACCAGATCATGCGCGACGCGTCGATCGCGGTGCTGCGCGAAGTCGGCGTGGACACCGGCGGGTCGAACGTGCAGTTCGCCGTCAACCCGGACGACGGGCGGATGATCGTCATCGAGATGAACCCGCGGGTGTCCCGCAGCTCGGCGCTCGCGTCCAAGGCCACGGGCTTCCCGATCGCCAAGATCGCCGCCAAGCTGGCGGTCGGCTACACGCTCGACGAACTGAAGAACGACATCACCAGCGGCCCCGGTGGACAACCCATGCCGGCGTCGTTCGAGCCGACGATCGACTACGTGGTCACCAAGGTGCCGCGCTTCGCGTTCGAGAAGTTCAAGCAGGCCGACGACCGCCTGACCACGCAGATGAAGTCGGTGGGCGAAGTGATGGCCATCGGCCGCACGTTCCAGGAATCGCTGCAGAAGGCGTTGCGCGGGCTCGAGACGGGCGTGGACGGCTTCAACTTGAAGACGGTCGAGATGGACAAGATCAGCGACGAGCTCGCGTATCCGCGCGCCGAGCGCCTGTGGTACGTCGCCGACGCGTTCGGCGTCGGCATGTCGCTCGACGAAATCCACGGCTACACGCGCATCGACCCGTGGTTCCTGTCGCAGATCAAGGAGATCGTCGATCTCGAGCTGCAGCTCGAGACGCGCACGCTGGCATCCATCACCGCCGCCGACCTGCGCGAGCTGAAGCGCAAGGGATTCTCCGACCGGCGGCTCGCGCACCTGACCAAGTCCACCGAGGACGACGTGCGCGCGCGTCGCCACGCGATGGGCATCCGCCCCGTCTACAAGCGCGTCGACACTTGCGCGGCCGAATTCGCGACGCGCACCGCGTACATGTACTCGACCTACGAGGAGGAGTGCGAGGCCGAGCCGACCGACCGCAAGAAGGTGATGGTGCTGGGCGGGGGGCCCAACCGCATCGGCCAGGGAATCGAGTTCGACTATTGCTGCGTGCACGCGGCGATGGCGCTGCGCGAGGACGGCTTCGAGACCATCATGGTCAACTGCAATCCCGAAACCGTGTCCACCGACTACGACACGTCGGACCGGCTGTACTTCGAGCCGCTGACGCTCGAGGACGTGCTGGAGATCGTGCACGTGGAAAAGCCATGGGGCGTGATCGTCCAGTACGGCGGGCAGACGCCGTTGAAGCTCGCGCGCGACCTCGAGCGCAACGGCGTGCCGATCATCGGCACCTCGCCCGACATGATCGACATGGCCGAGGATCGCGAGCGCTTCCAGCAGATGATCACGCGGCTCGGCCTGAAGCAGCCGCCGAACCGCACGGCGCGCACCGAGGCCGATGCGCTGGCCGGCGCCGCCGAGATCGGCTATCCGCTGGTGGTGCGGCCGTCGTACGTGCTGGGCGGTCGCGCGATGGAAATCGTCCATGATCCACGCGACCTCGAGCGCTACATGAAGGAGGCCGTCAAGGTCAGCAACGATTCGCCGGTGCTGCTCGACCGCTTTCTCAACGACGCCACCGAAGTCGATGTGGACGCCATCTGCGACGGCACCGACGTGCTGATCGGCGGCATCATGGAGCACATCGAGCAGGCCGGCGTGCATTCGGGCGACTCGGCATGCTCGCTGCCGCCGTTCTCGCTGTCGGCCGAACTGCAGGCGGAAATGCGCCGGCAGACGGTCGCGATGGCGAAGGCGCTCAACGTCGTGGGCCTGATGAACGTGCAGTTTGCGATCCAGAACGGCATCGTCTACGTGCTTGAAGTGAATCCGCGCGCGTCGCGCACCGTGCCCTATGTGTCGAAAGCCACCGGGCGGCCGCTCGCCAAGATCGCCGCGCGCTGCATGGTCGGGCAGTCGCTCAAGTCGCAGGGCGTTTCCGGCGAAATCGTGCCGCCGTATTACTCGGTGAAGGAGGCGGTGTTTCCGTTCATCAAGTTCCCCGGCGTCGACACGATCCTGGGGCCGGAAATGAAATCCACCGGCGAGGTGATGGGTGTCGGCGAATCGTTCGGCGAAGCATTCATCAAGAGCCAGGTCGCCGCGGGGATCAAGCTGCCGCAATCGGGCAAGGTGTTCATCAGCGTGCGCAACGCCGACAAGCCGCGGGCGACCGAAGTCGCGAAATTGATGCTGGCGATGGGCTTCGAATTCGTCGCCACGCGCGGCACCGCAGCGGCGCTGGCTGCCGCCGGCGTGCCGGTGACGGCGGTCAACAAGGTCGCCGAGGGACGTCCCAACATCGTCGACCTCCTGAAGAACGACGAGATCGCGCTGATCATCAACACCGTCGAGGAAAAGCGCACCGCCATCCAGGACAGCTATCACATCCGCCGCGCCGCGCTGGCCGACCAGGTGCCGACGTTCACGACGATCGCCGGCGCCCATGCCGCGGCGATCGGCATGCACAACCTGCCGAGCCTCACGCCTTACTCGATCCAGTCGCTGCACCTGCGGCTCGCCACGCCGCCCCCCGCACCGCGCGCGAGCTGACCATTGCAACATGACCTTTCGGGCGCGGTTCGCACGATCCGCGCGGTGACCCACTTTCCCGGTTCCAAGCCATGACTAAAGTCCCGATGACCGTCGAAGGCGAAAAACGCCTGAAGGCCGAGCTCGCGCGGTTGAAGAGCGTCGAGCGTCCCGCCGTGATCTCGGCGATCGCCGAAGCGCGCTCGCACGGCGACCTGTCCGAGAATGCCGACTATGACGCGGCGAAGGAGCGCCAGGGATTCATCGAGGGACGCATCGCCGAAATCGAGTCAAAGCTCGCAGGCGCGCAGGTGATCGATCCCACGGCAATCGACGCCGACGGACGCATCGTGTTCGGTGCGATCGTCGATCTCGAGGACGCAAAGTCGGGCGAACGAAAAACCTACCAGATCGTCGGCGACGACGAGGCGGCCATCAAGGACGGAAAGATCTCGATCAACTCGCCGATCGCGCGTGCGCTGATCGGCAAGACCGAAGGCGATGTCGCCGATGTCGACGCGCCGGCGGGCATTCGCAGCTACGAAGTGCTGGGAGTCCGTTACGCCTAGCGAACCGCGCCGGGCGCACGGCACCGCGCGCTTCCGGCTGGTCGCGGTCGAGCGATTCCTAGCGCCGGCGCGCCGAGGATGAGAGGCCGGAGATCAGCGCGATCCCGCGGGCGATGACGGTTGCGACCGAATCGGCCACGCGCAGCTGGCGGCGTGCGGATTCGCGATCGGCGGAACTCATTTGCACGGCATCGAGGTTCGCGTGAATGATTTCCAGTGAACTGCGATCATTCGATTTCATCAGGCATCTCCCGGTGTTGATGGCCGCGAAGGTTGCGGCGCACAACGAATATAGAGCTTTTGCCGGCAAATCCCAATCGCATGATCGGATGACCTTGATCGATGCGACTGATCGTCATTAACATATTGATGTTAAACAAGCTATTGCCGTGCAACCGGATACAGTGGCTCACCCAGAACGTCGCCGTCAGGGATGCGCTGCATCAAAATGCTCGGGGATAGATGCTGCGGCGCCGCAATTTTGCAGTGGTACCGATTTGGCGCTGCCCGCGGCAGACTGCGCGAAAAGCTGGGGTCCGACGGTGTTTCAGCCTTGGCGCTTGCGTCGGGCCGACTTGGCGGATGGCGTCCGAGTCAATGAAGCCGCGCCGGAGCGCGCGTTGCGGGACTTGCTCGCCGTCGCGCCAAACGTGTTGCGCGCCGCGCCGGATGCCGGTTTTCGTCCGGGGGCGGCCGGCGGCCTGTGCGCGGATGCGGGCGGGAAATCGCGTGCAGCTCCGGTCGGCCGGCGCCGGGAATCGTCAGTCGGCTTGCGCCGGGGATCGTCAGTCGGCTTGCGCCGGGGATCGTCA
>JBEPUI010000019.1:0-50010 GCA_041691615.1 Pseudomonadota bacterium | reverse complement strand
CCGATTCAGCGTGGCCGATTCAGCGTGGCCGATTCAGCGTGGCCGATTCAGCGTGCCGATTCAGCGCGATTGATCGAGGTCTCCGCGACCTGCCACGGCTCCTCTTCGTCGTCTTCGTCATCATCATCATCATCATCGTCGTCGTCGTCGCCGTAGCCTTCGTCCTCGTCAGGGTCGCCGATGGGCACGACGTCGCCGTCCCCGCCCGGACCGGGCGTGGCGGCGAGCCATCGCAGCCAATCCACACGCGCCATCAGGCCGCGGGGACGCGCAGGTTCTGGCCCGGATAGATCTTGTTGGGATCGGACAGCATCGGCTTGTTGGCCTCGAAGATCTTCATGTACTTGTTGGCGTCGCCGTAGAACTGCTTGCTGATCTTTGATAGCGTATCGCCCGACACCACCGTGTAGTATTTCGACTCGGGCTCGCTCTGGTCTACCGACATCATGTCCTTGACCTTCGCGACGCCCGATACGTTGCCGCAGCACAGCACGATTTTCTCGCGCGTCGCCTGGTCGGGCGCGACACCGAACACGCTCACCGTCGACGACGCGCCGTCGAACGTGACGGTCAAACCGGTGGCGTTGAGGTTCTGCGACTTGATGTAGGTGACAATCGCATCACCTGCCGCCGAATTCGCGGCGGCGATCTTGGCGTCGCTCGACGGATCGCTCTTGGCCGCGGACATCGTCGCCTGCGCGTCACCATGGCCGAACAGCTTTTCTCCCGCATCCTTCATGAAATCGATCAGACCCATCGTTCGCTCCCCAAGACGGCATCCATCAGGACGCCCGCGGCGCGGGATTGCAGCCGCTTAGGCAAAAGTCTACTCCGCGCGGGCGTGCGTGCATTGCACGATGCCTTGACATCAAGGCTTCACCGGCGAATCATCATGCGGTCATCGCCGCCGGCGACGCTTGCGCACTTCACGCATGGATAACGCCGACCCCGCACGTCCCGCTCCCTATCTCGACATCCAGCATGTTTCGGCCGCCTATGGCACGACCAAGGTGCTCGACGACGTTTCGCTGTCGGTCGCCAAAGGCGAGCTGATCGCGCTGCTCGGCAGTTCGGGGTGCGGCAAGACCACGCTGCTGCGGTCAATCGCCGGATTCGTCACGCCGACCGCCGGCCGGATCACCATCGACGGCCGCGATCTCGCCGGATTGCCTCCCGAGGCGCGCGGCACCGCGATGATGTTCCAGTCGTACGCGCTGTGGCCGCATCTCGACGTCGCCGCCAACATCGGCTACGGACTGCGGATGCGCGGATGGAAGAAGGACGCGATCGCAGAGCGCGTCGGCGAGATGCTGAAACTGATGCAGCTCGACGGATACCAGAAGCGGTCGATCTCGCAGCTCTCCGGCGGTCAGAAGCAGCGGGTGGCGCTAGGCCGCGCGCTGGCGGTCGATCCGTCGGTGCTGCTGCTCGACGAGCCGATGTCCAACCTCGACTACAAGGTGCGCATCGAATTGCGCCACGAGCTGCGCGCGCTGCAAAAGCGCGTCGGCATCACCGCCGTGTACGTGACGCACGACCGCGAGGAGGCGCTGACGCTCGCCGACCGCATCGCCGTCATCGACGCCGGCAGGATCGCGCAGCTCGGCACGCCGGAGGAGATTTTCCACCGCCCGGCGTCGTCGTTCGTGGCCGGCTTCATGGGCGCCGACAACTCGCTCGCGGTGATGCGCGCCGGCGACGGGTGGACTTCGGCGCAGGATGCCGCGACGGCCACCACGCGCGCGCATTTTCGCGGCGATTGTGCACGCCTGGTCGAAGGGACCGCGGCCACCGAAGCTGGCTCGCTGCTGCTCGACGGCGTGGTCGCGCAACGCATTTACCTCGGCAACGGATTCCGCTACCGGATCCGCGCCGGCAACGACGAAGTCTGGGTGGACGACGAAGCTTCGCGCGCGGAAGGCGCCAGCGTGCGGATCGCCGTCGCTCCCGATGTATTGCTGCTGTTCGGGCCCGAACACGGGTCCGCGCGGCAGACCAACGCGCCTATGGCTGCACATAATCACTGAGGAGAGATCGATGCGCACACTGAGCATTTGCGGCGCTGCATTCGCCGCGTCGCTGCTGGCATTCGCCGTACCGGCCACCGCGGACACGACGCTCAACGTCGTTTCCGCCGGCGACCAGAACATGGTCGACTATGTCAACAACTTCCTGGGCCCGAAGTTCGAGGCGCAGAACCCCGGCGTCAAGGTACGCGCCGTGGGCACCGGTCCCGGCGACGCCGGCTCGCAGAAGATCTACGAGAAACTGTCCGCGGAAAAAGGCGCCAACGCCGCCACATGGGACATCGACGTTGCGGTCGTGCACCAGCGCGGCGCTGCGACGATGATGAAGGAACAGCTGCTCTCGCCGTATACCAAGGACATCGCCGCCGGCAAGCTGATCTCGCGCGACAGCGCCACCAACGCGCTCGGCACCGACGTTGGCGGCTACGTGATCCCGATGTTCCACAGCCAGATCGTGTTCGCCTACAACTCCGACGTGGTGAAGAACCCGCCCAAGAGCTTCGCGGAGCTGGCCGAGTGGGTGAAGAAGAATCCCAAGCAGTTCGGCTACAACGGCGTCAAGGGCGGCATGTCCGGCGTGGGCTTTGTAACCGGCTGGGTCGAAGCCAACAGCGGCATGGCCGACCAGCTCGAGCGCGGACCCTACGACGCGTCGAAGAAGGCAACGATCGACAAGTCGCTCGAAAGCCTCAAGGAGTTCAACAAGTACGTGGTGCTGACGCCCGGCAACGCGGGCACGCTGGACATGCTCAATCGCGGCGAGATCGCGATGGGCCCGGTGTGGGTCGACATGTTCTACACGTGGGTCGCCGACGGCAAGATGAACCCCGCGGTGAAGCTCGAGCTGCCCAAGCCCGGCCTGCCGGGCCAGCCGATGTACTACGTCGTGCCGACGAAAGCGGCGAACGCCGCGCTGGCGCGTAAGTTCATCGACTTCGCCGCGAGCCCCGAGATCCAGGCCGAGGGGATCGTCAAGCAATTCAACTGGTATCCGGGCATCGACGCCAAGTACGTCAAGGCGAAGATGGACGACAAGAGCTGGAACAAGCTCTTCGCGGACGTCTCGCCGGAAGCGCTGCAGCAGTACGGCCGGCCGTTCCCGTTGTCTGACTACTTCACCGACATCCTCGAAGGCTACGAGCGGGTCGTGCTGAAGTGACATTCGGTCCCGCCGCGCTCATGGCCGCCGCAGGCGCGGCGCCGTGAGCGCGGGCAGTTCCGCCCAGACACGCACGCGCTGGGCAGGTTTGCTGCTGATCCTGCCGGCGCTGGCGATCGTCGCGCTGTTCTTCGTGCTGCCGCTGGTCATTTCGAGCGTGTCCGCGTTCGCGGACAAGGACGGCCACGCCACGCTCGATCATTTTCGCAAGTCGCTCGACTTCTACGGCAACGACCTCGTCTTCACCGTGTGGATCGTCGTGCTGTCGACGCTGCTCATCGCGGTGATCTCGATCGTCATCGCCGGCTACCTGACGCTGGGCGAGAACGTTCGCACGCGCAATGCGCTGCGATGGCTTTACCGCTGGCCGCTGTTCATCCCGTTCATCGTCACCGCGCAGATCATGCGTACGTTCCTCGCCAAGAACGGGATGCTGAACCACGTGCTGATCGCCGGAGGCCTGTCCGATCCGCTGACCGCGCAAAGCATGCTCGACTGGCGCGGCATCGTGGTCGCTTTCGTATGGAAGCAGACGCCGTTCGTGACGCTGCTGCTGGCCGGCGCGATGGCGTCGGTGGACGTCCAGCACATCGAGGCCGCGCGCAACCTGGGTGCCGGGCGCTTGCGCGTGCTGTGGGAGATCGTACTGCCGCAATCGCGCCGCACGCTGCTGGTCGGCCTCGTGCTGTCGTACGTCGCGATGCTGTCGGTGTTGTCGGTGCCGATGATGATCAACCCCAACTCGCCGACGATGCTGACGGTCGACGTCGCCTACCGGATCGCCTCGCATGGCGACTATGGCGTCGCCAATGCGCTGTGCCTGATGTCGCTGGTGATCGCCGCCGCCGGCGCCTGGTTCTACCTTCGTCACGCGGTGGCGCAGAAGGAAGCCGCGACGTGAGCGCCGCCGTCACGCCCCGCGGCAACCCGGGCGCAGAGGCGCCGCGCGGAGCCTCTTTCATGGCGGCGCAACGCACCGGCGGCATGCTGTTTCGCGCACTGGTCATCGTGCTGATCGCATTCATCGTGTTCGGCCCGCTGCTCAACCTGGTGCTGTGGGCGTTCACCGAGCGCTGGTACTTTCCCAACAAGCTGCCGCAGGCCTACGGCCTCACTTACTGGTTTCGCGTGTTCAGCCCGCGCGGCGGCGCAATCAGCTCGCTCGTCACCAGCATCTGGATCGCGTTCCTGACGGTGGTGCTGGCGCTCGCGGTGGCGGTGCCCGCTGGCTACGCGCTGGCGCGCCTCAAGCTGCCGTTTCGCGCGCTGATCCTGCTGCTGTTCCTGCTGCCGCAGGCCATTCCCAACCTGCCGGTGTACGTCAACATCGCGCGCATGTTCTACCAGTTCAACCTCAATGGCACCGTGCTGGGCGTGGTGCTGGTGCATGCGTCGCACGGGCTCGTGCTGGCGGTATGGATCGCCTCGGCGGCGTTTTCCGCGGTCGACGTGTCGCTCGAGGAAGCGGCGCGCAACATGGGCGCCAGCGCATGGCGCTGTTTCACCAGCGTCACGCTGCCGCTGGCATTGCCCGGGCTGATCGCCAGCGCGATCTTCGTGTTCCTCGAATCGCTCGACGAGTTCACCGGCACCTATTTCGTCGGCGTGCCCGACGTGACCACGCTGCCGTTGCTGCTGTTCAATGCCAGTAACGGCGGCAACTACCAGATCGCGTCGATCACCGCGTTGCTGCTGCTGATCCCGTCGATCGGCTTCATGCTGCTGGTCGAGCGTTTCCTGAAGGCCGACGTGCTGGCGATGGTCGGCAAGTAGCGCGATCACGCTTCGGCCCCGCGTTCATCGCGGTGCTACCATTTCCCGAGCCGGACTCTTCGCCGACCCCTACCGCGACATGGAAACCGCAACCCCGGGAATCTCCGCAGCACCTGATTCGTTGGCAACGCCACCGCGGGAGCGCTCGACAATGATCGCGCCGGCACGCGCGCTGACCGAGCGGCACGGCGAGCGTGCCCGCGCGATCGAGGCGCTGCACGATGCCCAGCGCGTCGACGACGTGATGGCGCTGCGCGACAAATACGCCATGCCGACGTTCGGCAATCTCAGCCCGTGGAGCCTGGTCGAGATGCTCGGCCAGTGCATCGACCCCAGCGACCAGCGGCTGTATTGCACGAGCCAGCAGACGCATGTGCTGCAGATGATCGATGCGATGGAAGAGCAGCACGCGGCCACGCCTGAAATGCTGCTGGTCGCGCTGGTGCATGATCTCGGCAAGGTGCTCCTGCTGACCGGCGAAGCGCCCGAAAACATTGTTTGCATGAACCGCCCCGTGCATACCGGTGCGCCGGGCTGCGGGCTCGACCACTGCGTGTTCCAGTGGAACCACGACGAGTGGGCGTACGCCCGGCTGAAGGAACATCTGCCCGATCATCTCGCGTGGCTCGTGCGCTATCACAGCATCCTTCCCGCCACCTGCCTGCAATTCATGGATGCGCGCGACATCGACTACTGCCGCCGCTATCTCAAGCCGTTTGCCGCCTTCGACCACGAAACCAAGTCGCCCTTCAATGTCCCGCTACGCCGGATCGCCGACTACCGTTCGATCGTCGAGCGGGCGCTACCGGCCCGCCTGGCATTCTGAGCGCCCGCTTCGCGCGCGGCCTCGTACGCCGCGAACGCCGCACGGTCCGCGGCGAGCATCTGCCGCAGCCGGTCGGCCTCCAGCGGGTTGCCCGCATCGATCGGCATACCCTGCGTGTCTATGCCCGCATAGACGAGCGACGGCAGGTCCATCGGGATGCCGTGCTTGCGCATCACGTGGTCGAGCTCGGAGCGCGCAGTGATGCCGGCGGCCTTCAACTTGTCGTAGTGCAGCCCGGCGCCGACCGGCCGCGTATGCGTCATCTGCACCGCATCGACGATCGCGCAGCGGCGCGGGCGCGCGGGCAGCAGCCTCGGCCAAAGCAGGTCCAGCCCCCAACCGCTCATGCTCTCGACGAAGGTCGGCAGGCAGCGGTCGAGGAACGCTCGCGAAAAGCAGGGTGCCATGACCTCGACGTAGTTGGTCATGCGCACGTCGAAGCCCGGGTGATGCAATGTGATCCGGTGCGACCAGTAACTGTCCCACGACAATGCGGGCTGGGTCAGCGCGAGGTCGAGCTCCGCGGTCCGGCGAAACAATTCGCTGATGCCCCGCTGGTCGATGGCGATGTCGTCGTCGGCCAGCCACAGGTAGTCGTAGTGCCGCCAGAAATCCTCGCGCGTCAGCAGCGAATGCAAACCGCCGAGCTTCTGGCCCTTGTCGTCGATGCGCGTCGCGGTGTCGTCGCGATAGCGCGCCGGATCGTCGCCGAAGTAGCTGACGACGAGATCCCAGTCGCGTGTGGCGAAGTCGTCGGTCCAGCGCGGATGCAGCGACTGGTCGCCCGCGCGGACGATGACCAGGAAGCGCGCGCGCGCCTCGATCATCGGCGCGCCGTCACAACTCGACCACGCGTCCTTCGCGCCACGAGGTCGTGGCGGCGTCGGCTAGCTCCAGCGCCTTGACACCGTCGTCGATCGTCGTGCGCACTGGCGTGCGCTCGCGCAGCGCGGCGAGGAAATGCGCGATCTCGTCGGCGTAGGCGACGCGATAGCGTTCGAGGAAGAAGTGCTCAGGCAGGTCGCTGGAAATGAGCTTGCCCGACGACGCCACCACTTCGGTGGGCCGGTGGTTTCCCGCCTGCAGCATGCCGCGGCTGCCGAGCACCTCGAAGCGCTGGTCATACCCGTACGCGGCGCGACGGCTGGTGTTGATCACGCCGAGCCTGCCTTTCCTGGTGCGGATCGTCACCGCCGTGCAGTCGGCGTCGCCGGCCTCGCCGATCGCGGCGTCGGTCAGGCAGCTCGCGTGCGCATGCACGGTCACCGCGTCGTCGGCCAATATCCAGCGGAAGATGTCGAAATCGTGGATCAGCATGTCCTTGAAAATGCCGCCCGATTTCCTGATGTAGTCGACCGGCGGCGCGCCTGGATCGCGGCTGGTCACCACCAGCATTTCCGGGTCACCGATCTCGCCGGCGTCGAGGCGCGCCTTCAGCGCCGCGAACGTCGGATCGAAGCGGCGCTGGAAACCGATCATGCAGACGACGCCGGCCTTGCGCACCGCATTCGCGCAGTCGCGGGCGCGCGCAAGGTCCAGGTCCACGGGCTTTTCGCAGAAGATCGCCTTGCCGGCGGCGGCGGCACGCGTGATGAACTCGGCGTGGGTGTCGGTGCTCGAGCCGATCGCCACCGCTGCGATCGACTTGTCGGCGAAAATCGCATCGGCACTTACCGCGCGCGCACCGTGCAACGCGGCGAGCTCCTGCGCCGCCGCGGCGTTGACATCGGCGACAGCGGCGAGCCGCACGCCTGGCTGGCGCGCGATGTTTCCGGCATGGATGCGGCCGATGCGGCCCGCGCCCAGCAATGCAACGTCGATCATGATGACGATTCCCCTGGAGTGCGCGGCGCCGCCGGCGCCAGCGCGAAGGTTTGCAGTGTTCGCCACGAGGCGATGCCTACGCTCTTGCCTGACAGCGCGACGCCGATGCGGTCGAAACCGAGCGCGGCGGGTATTTCCGCGGCGAATTCTTCGATCAGTGCGGTCTTGGCGGCGACATCGAGCGTGCCGTACGCGAGCGACAGGTGCGCGAACGGCGACAGGCCGGCGCCGTCGCCGAGCGCCTGCGCCGATTGCGCGCATAGCGTGACGAACGCCGGGCAGTCGTCGAACGTAAGGTAGAACGCGCGGTAGTACGCGTCGGAAAGCTCGACGCCGCGCACGCGCCACGCTTGCGCAGGCGTTGCGTGCGCGAGTTGCTGCGCAACCGCCGCCACGTCGCGCAGCGGACGCATGAGGTCGCCCTGGACAGTCACGTGCGGCGAGAACGCACGCGTCGCGAAGCGCGGTGCAAGGCGCGCAACGACATCCGACAGCTGCTCGACCGCCTCGGCTTCGGGCAGCAGCCAGAGCGAATAGGCGGGCGCGTGGCTCATGCGCCCGCGCCTGGCAGCGCCAGCGTCGACCCTAGCTCGCGTTCCAGGAATTCGCGCATGCCCGGCGCGGCGGCGAGGATCGCATTGCCGCGCACCAGACCGTCGTCGGCGAAAAATGCATTCGTCCAGCCACCGGCGGCGCGCAGGATCGCGATGCCCGCGGCCACGTCCCACGCGTTGATGTGCGGCTCGTAGTAGCCTTCGAATCGTCCGTCGGCGACATAGGCCATGCCCAGCGCGCCGCTGCCCAGCCGGCTGTATTCGCAGCCCGCGTCGAGCAACCGCCTGATCGCCTCGACATGAATCGCCGGTGGCCGCCGGTAGCTGAAGCCGAGGCTCACCCGTGCGTGGCGGGGATCGTCGACGTCCGACACGCGAATCGGCCGCCCGTTGCAGGTGGCCGGCGCGTCGACACTGCCCGCGTGCAGCTCGTCCGTCACCGCGTTGTAGATGACGCCGGCGACCGCGTCGCCGTCGTGCATCACGCCGATCGATATGCACCACAGCGGCAATCCGCGCGCGAAATTGGCGGTGCCGTCGATCGGGTCGATCACCCACAGCGGCCGGCCGGCGTGGCCGCCGCTTGCATAGTCGGCGCTGAACCCGCCTTCCTCGCCCAGCACCGGGTCGCCCGGGAATGCCGTGGCGATGCGCTCGATCAACATCGCCTCGACGGCGCGATCGGCGACGGTGACGACATCCTGCAAGCCCTTCGACTCGATGGCGAGCTCGCCGCGGCGCGCGTAGTGCGACATCGCCAGCGCTCCGGCTTCGCGCGCGACCTGTTGCGCGAACGCGAAGCGCGCCGCGATCATCGCGCGAGCATCCACTCGTGGCGCGGGTCGTTGCGAAACGACCAGACCCGCTTCGGCCCGGCCATGACGTTCAGGTAATAGGAGCGATAGCCATACGGCACGCACACCGGGTGGTAGCCGCGTGGCACGATCACCACATCGTGGTCCTCGACGGCGAAGCTCTTGTCCTCGCTGCGGTCGTCGGTGTAGACGCGCTGGAACACGAAGCCCTGCGCCGGATCGATCCGGTGATAGTAGGTTTCCTCGAGGAAGCTCTCGCCGGGCAACGCATCGGTGTCGTGCTTGTGCGGCGGATAGCTCGACGAATGCCCGGATGGGGTGAGCACTTCGACGACGAGCAGCGATTCTGCCGGCGCGGTCTCGGGAAGGATGTCGCAGACGTAACGCGTGTTGGCATCGCGGCCACGCGTCAGCCGCCTCATCGACGAAGGCTCGATGACGCGCGCAGCGACCTTGCCGCTGCCCGGCGCCGCGCCGATCGCGATCTCGGCGGCGGTGGCGGCCGTGACCTCGTAGTCGACGCCCGCCGGCACATAGAATGCGAACGGTGATTTTTCCTCGAACACGCTGGCGCGATCACCCAGGTCGCGCCATGCCTGGCTGCCCGCGCGCACGTCGACCTTGCCCGACAGCACGACGATGCACGACTCGCGCGCCGGATCATGTCCGCGCGTCGATTCTCCGGCGGCGAGCCTGCGGGCGGCGAAGCTCACGTAGCGCAATCCCGAAGCGGGCGTCACGTCGACGATGTCGCGCCCGGTTGCGTTGGCCTTGGCGAGCGCCGCGGTGGCGATGGTTGTCATGCCTTGGCCTCGTCATACTGGTCGACCAGCGCGCGCAGTGCGCGAAAGCCCTTGTCCGCGTACTGGTAGCTCGGCGCGACTGCCGGATCCTGCTCGGCCTCGACGACGAGCCATCCCCGATAGTCCACTTGCGCGAGCGCCTTCACCACGCCATCGAAATCGATCGCGCCGTCGCCGGGAACGGTGAATACGCCGTTGAGCACGCTGGTGAGGAAGCTCCACTGCCGGTTACGCGCCATCGCCATCACTGCGGGCCGCACATCCTTGCAATGCACGTGGCACACGCGCCTGGCATGCTTCGACAGCACGCCGACGGCGTCGCCGCCGCCGAACGTGATGTGACCGGTGTCGAACAGCAGGCCCACGCTGTCGCCGGTCGCCTGCATCAGCGTGTCGACATCCTCGGGCGACTGCACGTACGCGCCCATGTGATGGTGGTAGGCGAGGCGCACGCCGCGGGTGGCCAGATGCGCACCGAAGGCGTCGAGGCGCGCACCGTACTCGCGCCACTGCGCGTCATTGGCAAATCGCGGGCGCTTGTACAGCGGCACCGGCTGGCCCTGGATCGCGTCCGCGACCTCGCCGTAGACCATGACGGCCGCACCGTTGGCCGCGAGAAGGTCGAGGTGCGGACCCACGGCGATGATCTCTTCCTCGGCCGAGCGTCGCGCCAGATGTCCGGAATACCAGCCCGACACGCACGCGAGATCGAATTCGCCCAGCGTCGCTTTCAGCTCCGCGGGCTCGCGCGGAAACTTGTTGCCGAGCTCGAATCCCCGGTAGCCGATTTTCTTGCCTTCGGCCAGCGCCGTCGCAAGCGGCGTCTCGCCGCCGAGCGACGGCAGGTCGTCGTTGCTCCACGAAATGGGGTTGATGCCGATGCGGACGTCGAGCGTCATCGGGTCAGGCCTTTTGCCACTGCTTGGCGGCGTCGTATTCCAGTCGCGCGGCGCGAACTTCGGCGCGTGACGACACCTCGGGAATCGCCACTTCCCACCACGCGCCGCCGATGCCGGTGGTGCGCGCGGGGTCGGTGTCGATGACGATCACGTGGGTGCGCGGCGATTCGCGCGCGCTGCGCACCGCCGCCTGCAGCTCGTCCACCGATCCGACATGCAGCGCTTCGGCGCCAAGTGAACGCGCGTGCGCCGCAAAATCGATGCCCGGCACGCGCTGCGCGCCGTGCACGCAATCGTCGAGCAGGTTGTTGAACGGCGGGCTGCCGCAGGCCTGTTGCAAGCGATTGATGCAGGCGAAGCCGCGGTTATCGAGCACCACGACCAGAAGCTTCAGGTCCATCGCCACGGCGGTGGCGATCTCCGAATTCATCATCAGGTAGCTGCCGTCGCCCACCATCACGATCACCTCGCGACCGGGTAGCGCCATCTTGACGCCAAGTCCACCGGCGATTTCGTAGCCCATGCAGGAATAGCCGTACTCCATGTGATAGCCGCCGGGCACGGCCGCGCGCCACAGCTTGTGCAGCTCGGCGGGCAGCGTGCCGGCCGCGCAGACGACGACGTCGTGCGCCGGCGATTGCGGCAATGAGCGCTGCACCGCGCCGATCACGTCGCCTTCGTAGGGCAATTGGCCCGGCGGAACGGCATTGCGCACGACGATCGCGTCCACGTCGGCGCGCCAGCGCGCATTGTCCTCGGTGGCGCGCTGCGTCCAGCCGGCGTCGGCGCGCCAGCCGCCGAGCGCGGCGGTGAGCGCCGCGAGCGTGCGTGCAGCGTCGCCGACCACGGTAGCCGCGGGCCGCGCCTTCAGCGCATCGAAGGGCTGCACGTTGATCGACACGATCGCCGCATCGCCCAGCAGCGCGTGCGAGCCCGTGGTGAAATCCGACAACCGCGTGCCAAGCGCCACGACGATGTCGGCGTCGTGCGCAAGCACGTTGGCGGCGGTCGATCCGGTGACGCCGATGGCGCCGGCTTGCAGCGGGTGGTCCCAGGGGAGCGCGCTTTTTCCCGCCTGCGTTTCGGCGACCGGAATGCCGTGACGCTCGGCGAACGCCTTCAGCGCAGTCGATCCGCCCTCGCTGTACAGCGTGCCGCCGCCCGCGACGATCAGCGGTTGCTTTGCGCGGCGCAGCGCCGCGGCGGCCGCGTCGACATCCTGTGCCGAAGGCGAAGGCGTGCGCCACGTCACCTGGCACGGCGCGAAAAATGCCTCGGGGTAATCGAACGCCGCCGCCTGAACATCCTGCGGCAGCGCGAGCGTCACCGGGCCGCACAGCGCAGCGTCGGTCAGCACGGCAATGGCACGGGGCAACGCGGTCAGCAGCTGTTGCGGGTGCATGATGCGGTCGAAGTAGCGCGACACCGGCCGCAGGCAGTCGTTGGCGGACACCGTGCCGTCGGCGAACGACTCCACCTGTTGCAGCACCGGGTCGGGCGCGCGCGAGACGAAGATGTCGCCGGGCAACAGCAGCACCGGCAGCCGGTTGACGTGCGCCAGCGCCGCCGCCGTGACGAGGTTGGTGGCGCCGGGACCGATCGACGTCGTGCATGCCATCATCCGCCGGCGCATCGACGCCTTGGCAAATGCGATCGCCGCGTGGGCCATCGCCTGCTCGTTGTGCGCGCGAAACGTCGGCAGCGTCGCGCGATGCGCATACAGCGCCTCGCCCAATGCGGCGACGTTGCCGTGGCCGAAAATGGCGAACACGCCGGCGAACAGGCCAATGTCGCGACCCGCAGCATCGCGCGTGCGCTGCGCGTCGAGATAGCGCACCAGCGCCTGCGCCATCGTCAGCCTAACGGTGGATTGCGATCCACTCATTTGCGTGACCGGCTCACTTGCGCGACCCGCGCCATTCGCTGATCAGCTCCGCGAAATTCGCCGCGGCCGCGTTCACCAGTCCCGCGTCGTCGGTGCGGCCGGCCAGCCAATCGCTCGCGGGCTTGCCGAACAGCGTCCGGCCGACGGCGAATCCGCGCACGCTGCGCGCGTCGCGCGACTGGCCGAATCCCTGCATGAGCTGCGCGACCGGTGCATTGAGGCCCAGCAGCACTACGCCGCGGCAATACGGATCGCGCTCGGCGATCAGCGCGTCGATCTGCGTCCACTGCGCCGCGGTCATCGACGGCAGTTTCCACCATTCGGGGTAGATGCCGATGTTGTACAGCCGCTTGATCGCGCGCAGCAGCGTGTCGGCCTGCAGGTTCGGCAATGCGGGCGGAATGACTTCGAGCAGCAACTCGTGCCCGCTTGCCTGGCACGCATCGTAGAGGGTCGCGAGCTGGGTCTCCTGCTCGAGCCGCAATTCCACGGGGTCATCGGGATGGAACGCCACCAGGCACTTGACGATGTGCTCGAGCGGCCAGCTCGCGAGCGTCGTGCCGACCGAGCGTCCGTGCTCGAATTCGAGTGGGCGGCTGCCGGGCAGCTCGACGGGACGCGCGATCCACCAACCGCGGCCGGTCGCCGCCGCCAGCGCATCTGCGCCGTACGTGCCGTCGATCAACACGCCAACGCGCCCCTGCAACTCAAGGTCGTGCTCCACTTTCGCGACCGCGTCGACCAGCAGGCGCTTCAGCACCGGAATGCGCGACTCGTCGGCGCCCGCTTCGCGCGCCAGTTGGTAGAACTGCGGACGATGATCGAAGGCGAATGCGAACACCTCTGGGAATGGCCTGCGCGGCGCCGTCACGCGGTGCAGCCGGGTCAGCGTCGCGTCGCGGTCGGGGTGCGGGATCGACGCGGCATTGGCGATGAAGTGATCAAGCTCGATACGCGTGGGCATCGCCGGTGCGCAGCCATGGCGCGACACGACCAGCGCACCGCAGGCATTGGCATAACGGCACGCGGCGTCGAAGTCCTCGCCGCGCAGCCACCCCGACAGGAATCCCGCGTTGAACGCGTCGCCCGCGCCGAGCACGTTGAGCACGTCCACGCGCACGCCCTTGCCGTTGAACGCATCGTCGAGCGATGCCGGGATCGCGCCGTCGATCACCGCGCATCCCATCGGCCCGCGCTTGACCACCAGCACCGCGGCCGTGGCCGCGCGCACTGCGCGCAGCGACGACATGATGTCCTCGCTGCCGCCTGCGATGTTGAATTCCTCGATCGTGCCGATCACCAGGTCGAACAGCGGCAGGATCTTCGTCAAGTGCGCGGTGACGCCCGCATCGGCGATGAACCGCGTCTCGCCGTCGCCGCGCCGGGTGAGTCCCCACAGCACCGGCCGGTAGTCGATGTCGAGGACCGTGCGCACGTCGTGCTTGCGGGCGCGCTGGCAGGCGAGCGTACTCACCTCGTGGACGTGCGACGTCGAGAAATGGGTGCCGGTGATCAGCAGCGCCTTCGACGATCGGATGAATTCGTCGGCGACATCGTCGCCGGTGACGGCCATGTCTGCGCAGTTCTCGCGGTAGAACATCAGCGGAAACGTCTCGCGGTCCTTGATGCCCAGCACCACCGCGGCGGTGAGGCGCGACGGGTCGCGGCTGACGTGCGTGACATCGCAGCCTTCGCGGGCGAGGGTTTCCACCAGGAACTGCCCCATCGCATCGTCGCCGATGCGCGAGGCCATCGCCGCATTCAGTCCGAGGCGCGCGCAGCCGAACGCGGTATTGGCCGACGAGCCGCCGAGGTACTTCGCGAACGTGGCGACGTCCTCGAGGCGCGCACCCAACTGCTGCGCATAGAAATCCACCGCCAGGCGACCGAGGCAAATGATGTCCAGCGGACGGTCGGCTGCGAAGCGCGTGCGGTTCTGCATGTCGGAATAGGTCTTGCGTCGCGTCGCCGGGCGCGGGCAACGCGGCCTTGCGAGAGTCGCGCTCGAAAGGCGCGTTCAAGGGATGTGACAATAGCAGATCGCGCGCGCCGCCGGGAAGGCGGATTGCACGCGCCAACTCGGGAGACAGGCATGGAACGCGCATTACGCATCGGGGTGGCAGGGCTGGGGCGGCTGGGACGACGCCACGCCGAAATCTTTCGCTGGCGCGTGCGCGGCGCCGACGTGGTCGCGGCGGCCAGCCCGGTTGCCGAGGAGCGCGACTGGGCGCGGCAGACGCTGGGATTGCCCGATGTCGTCGCCGAGTTCGGCGACCTCCTGAAAATGCCGCAAGTCGACGCCGTGGTGATCGTCACGCCCACATCGCTGCACGCCGATCAGGTGATCGCCGCGCTCGACGCGGGCAAGCACGTGTTCTGCGAAAAGCCGCTGGCGCTCGACGTCGCCGGCTGCGAGCGCGTCGAAGCCGCCGCCGCGAAGCATCCGTCGCAGAAGACGCTGGTCGGTTTCGTGAGGCGCTTCGACCCCTCCTACGCCGCGGCGATGCGCAAGATCCGCGAAGGCACAATCGGCACGCCGTTCATGGTTCGCTCGCAGACGCTGGACATGAACGACCCGTCGGGATTCTTCGTCAAGTTCGCGCCGACCTCGGGCGGCATTTTCCTCGACATGAGCATCCACGACGTCGATTGCGCGCGCTTCCTGCTTGGCGGCCCGAAGGCGACGCGCGTCTACGCTTCGGGAATCATCGCCGTGCACCAGGGGCTGGCCGCGTGCGGCGACGTTGACAACGGCGTGGCGACGATCGAATTCGACGGCGGCAAGCTCGCCGTGCTGCAGGCGTCCCGCACGCTCGCGCACGGGATGGAAGCGGTGACCGAGGTGTTCGGCACGGAAGGCCGCATCGCGATCGGCCAGGGCGCCAAGCTCGCCGGCCTCGACATCGCCGACGCGCAGGGCGCGCGCAGCGAGGGCCTGCCGACGTTCTGGGAACGCTTCGCCGACGCCTTCGTCGTCGAAGCGCAGGCGTTCGTTGACGCGGTGCGCAACGATGCACCGCTGCCACTGACGCTGGCCGACGCCACCGAGAACACGCGGATCGCGCGCGCGATCACCGACGCGTTCCATTCGCGCAAGCCGGTCGACCTGGCGTAGTTCCGGTGGCGCGCTGCGCGTCAATGCAGAGCACGACGCCTGGGAGCAGGCGGCGCTCGCACGCCAGCTGACCGGCTCGTGCGGCCCACGCGTCGAGCGCGCGATCCGGCTATTGCATCAGCGGCTTGTAGCGGGGACGGTGCGGACGGGCGCCCTCTTCGCCGAGACGCCGGATCTTGTCGTCCTCGTACTCGTGGTAGTTGCCTTCGTAGAACACCCACTTCGAATCGTCCTCGGCGGCGAGGATGTGCGTGGCGATGCG
This sequence comes from Pseudomonadota bacterium, assembly GCA_041691615.1. GTDB lineage: Bacteria > Pseudomonadota > Gammaproteobacteria > Burkholderiales > Casimicrobiaceae > VBCG01. The sequence goes on along the minus strand of JBEPUI010000019.1, from coordinate 34,068 downwards.
GTCGAGGAACCAACGATCGTGCGACACCACCAGTGCCGAACCGGGGAACTCGAGCAGCGCTTCCTCAAGCGAGCGCAGCGTTTCGACGTCGAGATCGTTGGAAGGCTCGTCGAGCAGCAGCACGTTGCCGCCCTTGAGCAGCGTCGCCGCCAGATGCAGCCGGCCGCGCTCGCCGCCCGACAGCGTGCCGACCATCTTCTGCTGGTCCGGCCCCTTGAAATTGAAGCGGCCGAGGTAGGCGCGCGACGGCATTTCGAATTTGCCGATCGTCAGGATGTCCTGGCCGCCCGAAATCGCGTCCCACGCGGTCTTGTCGTTGGGCAGCGAGTCGCGCGACTGGTCGACCACGGCGAGCTGCACGGTGTGGCCGATGACGATTTCGCCGCTGTCCGGTTTCTCCTTGCCGGTGATCATGCGGAACAACGTCGACTTGCCTGCGCCGTTGGGACCGATCACGCCGACGATCGCGCCGGGCGGGATGTGAAACGAAAGCTTGTCGATCAGCAGCCGGTCGCCGTAGCCCTTGCTGACATCCTTGAATTCGATCACCGCATTGCCAAGACGCTCGGCCACCGGAATGAAGATTTCGGCGGTCTCGTTGCGCGCCTGGTGCTCATACGAGGCGAGGTCGTCGAAGCGCGCGATGCGCGCCTTGCTCTTCGCCTGGCGCCCCTTCGGATTCGCGCGCACCCACTCGAGCTCGGTCTTCATCGCCTTGATGCGTGCCGCTTCCTGCTTCGATTCGGTGCGCAGTCGCTCGCCCTTCTGCTCGAGCCACGAACTGTAGTTGCCTTTCCACGGTATGCCGACGCCGCGGTCGAGCTCGAGGATCCATTCGGCGGCATTGTCGAGGAAGTACCGATCGTGGGTGACCGCCATCACCGTGCCCGGAAACTTCGCCAGGAACTGCTCCAGCCACTCCACGCTTTCGGCATCGAGGTGGTTGGTCGGTTCATCGAGCAGCAGCATGTCCGGACGTGACAGCAACAGGCGACACAGCGCGACGCGGCGCTTCTCGCCGCCCGACAGCGTGCCGATCTTCGCGTCCCACGGTGGCAAGCGCAACGCATCCGCGGCGATTTCGATCTGCACCCCCGCGTCAGCGCCCGACGTGGCGATGATCGCCTCGAGACGAGCCTGCTCCGCCGCCAGCGCGTCGAAATCGGCGTCGGGCTCGGCGTACGCCGCGTAGATCTGCTCGAGCTTCGCATGCGCCTCGAGCACTTCGCCCATTCCCTGCTCGACCGCCTCGCGCACCGTCATCTCGGGATCGAGCTGCGGTTCCTGCGGCAGGAAACCGATGCGCAATCCCGGCATCGGCGTCGCCTCGCCTTCGTACTCGCGGTCCTCGCCCGCCATGATCTTCAGCAGGCTCGACTTGCCCGAGCCGTTGAGGCCCAGCACGCCGATCTTGGCGCCGGGAAAGAACGACAGCGAGATGTCCTTCAGGATCACGCGCTTGGGCGGAATCATCTTGCTTACGCGATTCATCGTGTAAACGTATTGAGCCATGGTGTGGTGACCGATGCGAAAGACAATCGACGATTATCGCAGGCGCGCCTCCTTGCGCCGGAGCGCGCCAACAACGACGCGCCGCGGCGCCGCTTGCGCAGGATGCGACCGGGGGAGTTGCACGATGCGTGAGTTGCGTGACGCCGGGGCCATGCCGACCCCCTTGTGCTGCGCGACTCGGGTGGCCCTCGACTACCTGGGTGCCACCTTGACGCCCGCCGGATTCGCCGACGTCGGCGCGCCGCCGACCGCCTTGGCGTCCGCTTCCGACCTCAGCGCGCGCCAGCGCGCAGTGAATGCGTCGTAGCGAGCGATCGCCTGCACACGCTCCTGCTGATGCGCGACGACCAGGTCCTTTTGCTTCTGCACCTCGACGTCGATCGAAGCGATCTCGCGCTCGAGCGAATCGGGCACCGGCTTGGTGCCGTACGAAAGCCGCTTGGCCTCGGCTTCGTCACGGCGCTTGCCCAGTTGCGTGATGTATGCGTGCGCCGACTGCAACTGGCCGTCGATCGTCGCCACCGCCCGCGATTTCGACAGCTCAATTTCCTCGGCGCTGGTAAACGACTGCATCAGCGCGCGGTCCTTGCGGTCGGCCGCTTCGCGATCCTTGGCGAGCGCCTGCGCCCGCTGGTCCTCGGCGTCCTTGGTCGCTCGCTGCGCCGGGGTTGGCGGCGGCTCGATCTGCTTGATCGTGCGCGCCTGCTTGTCGAGCACGGTGGCCGCCTTGTTGACCTGCTCGGGAGGCATCTTGTCGGTGTAGTGGACGACGCCCTTTTCGTCCACCCACTTGTAGGTGTCGGCCAGCGCCGCGCCGGCGAAGGCGAGCCCCGCGGCGGCGACCAGCAGCGCGCGGGCGGCGAACACTGCGCCGACGCCCGCCGTGGCCGCTGATATGCGCGAAGCTCGCGCACGACGCAATTCAGGACGGATCATTGCACACCATATCGACTGCGATACGCGGCGATCGCCGGCGCATGTGCAGCAAGCAAAGGCTGTTGTTCGATGAATTGCGCAAGGTCGTCGACGGTGGCGATGGCGATCACGGGAATCGCGAAATCGCGGGTGATTTCCTGCACTGCCGACAGTTCGCCGCGGCCGCGTTCCTTGCGGTCGAAGGCAATGACGATGGCCGCCGGTCGTGCGCCGGCCGCGCGCACGCGTTCGATTGCCTCGCGCTTCGCGCCACCATCGGTAATGACATCGTCGACGATCACCACATCACCCGCGAGCTTCGCACCGACCAGATCGCCACCCTCGCCATGGTCCTTCGCTTCCTTGCGATTGAAACAAAAGGGCACATTGTGCCCATTTTCGGCAAGAGCAATGGCTGTCGCCGCCGCCAGGGTGATCCCCTTGTACGCCGGTCCAAAAAGCATGTCGTACGGTACGTCGGCGGCGCGTAGCGCATCGGCATAGAACCGGCCGAGCTGGCGCAGGCTTTCGCCGTCGTCGAACAATCCCGCGTTGAAAAAGTAAGGTGTCTGGCGGCCCGCCTTGGTGACGAATGACCCAAAGCGCAGCACGTCGCGTGCCAGCGCAAATGCGAGGAAACGCTGCCGGAAATCGGACGTGGAAGCCATGTGAGCCGCGCGAATTATACCGCCCGGCTAGAATCGCCGGTTTGGCCGGGTCACCGATGCGCATCATCACGCTCAATGTCAATGGCATCCGCGCCGCCGAGCGCAAGGGATTCACGCGCTGGCTCGCGCGCGCCGAGCCGTGGGACGTTGTCTGCCTGCAGGAAATCAGGTGCGACGAGGCGGACGTGCCGGCTGCGCTGCGCGCGCCGCGCAAGTGCGTTGCGACGTTCCATCCCGCGCAGCGCAAGGGCTACAGCGGCGTCGCGATCTACTCCAAGCTGCCGCACACGCACAGCATGGGTTTCGGCCATCCCGAGTTCGATGTTGAAGGGCGTTACGTCGAGGCCAACTTCGGCAACGTGACGGTGATCAGCGTCTACCTGCCGTCGGGTTCGGCGGGACCGCACCGCCAGGCGTCGAAGTTCCGCTTCCTCGAGGCGTTCCTGCCGCACCTCGAATCGTTGCGCCGGCGCGGCCGCGAAATCGTGCTGTGCGGTGACTGGAACATCGCGCACCAGCAGATCGACTTGAAGAACTGGCGTAGCAACCAGAAGAACTCGGGCTTCCTGCCCGAGGAGCGCGCATGGCTCACGCGGGTCTTCGGCGAACTGGGCTTTGTCGACGTGTTTCGCAAGATCGACGCGCGTCCCGAGCAGTACACCTGGTGGTCGAACCGCGGGCAGGCATGGGACAAGAACGTCGGCTGGCGCCTCGACTACCAGATCGCAACTCCCGCCATCGCCGCCACCGCGCACGCCGTGTCGATCTACACCAATCGGCGCTTTTCCGACCACGCGCCGCTGATCGTCGACTACGACTACGCGATCACCGCATGATGCGCGCCCTCGCCCGCAACCCGCTGTGATCCGCCTTCGCGACGTGACGCTCGCGCGCGGCGCGACGCGGTTGCTCGACCGCACGTCGCTGTCTGTGCACGTCGGGCAGAAAGTGGGCATCGTCGGCAGCAACGGCTGCGGCAAGTCGAGCCTGTTCGCGGTGTTGCGCGGCGAGCTCGCACCCGAGGCCGGAGATGTGGAATTGCCGTCGCGGTGGCGCATTGCCCACGTCGCGCAGGAGACGCCGGCGGTGGAAACGCCCGCGCTCGATTTCGTGCTCGACGGCGACGACGAATTGCGCGCGATCGAGTCCGAGCTCGCGGCGGCCGAGCACGACAGCGACGCCGACGGCCACCATGTCGCCGAACTGCATCATCGCTACGAGGCGATCGGCGGTTATGCGGCGCGCGCCCGCGCGGCCGAGCTGCTCGCCGGGCTGGGCGTGCTCGACGCGCGCCATGGCGATCCGGTCGCAAGCTTTTCGGGCGGTTGGCGGATGCGCCTCAATCTCGCGCAAGCGCTGATGGCGCGCTCAGACCTGCTGCTGCTGGACGAGCCGACCAACCACCTCGACCTCGATGCCGTGCTGTGGCTCGAGGAGTGGCTGAAGCGCTATCCCGGCACGCTGCTGCTGATCACCCACGACCGCGACTTCCTCGACGGGGTCGCGCAGGTGATCGTGCATTTCGACGCGCAGAAGCTCAAGGTGTACGGCGGCAACTACACGGTGTTCGAGCGCGAGCGCGCGATGCAGCTCGCGATGCAGCGGGCGGCCTTCGACAAGCAGCAGCGCCAGATCGCGCATCTGAAGAGCTTCGTCGACCGGTTTCGCGCCAAGGCGACCAAGGCCAAACAGGCGCAAAGCCGGCTGCGCACGCTGGAGCGCATGGAGATGATCGCCGCCGCGCACGTCGACAGCCCGTTCGAATTCGCATTCGCGCCGTCCAACGCCACCGCGCGCGAGCTGACGCGCCTCGAAGACGCGACGCTGCGCTACGGCGACGCGCCGCCGGTATTCGCGGGACTGGACCTCGCGATCCACAACGGCGATCGCATCGGATTGCTCGGGCCCAACGGGGCCGGCAAGTCGACGCTGGTCAAGGCGCTGGCCGGCGAATTGGCGCTCGCGCGAGGGGTGCGCTACGCGGCGCCTAATTTGCGCATCGGCTATTTCGCGCAGCACCAGCTGGAGCAGCTCGACCTCGACGCGTCGCCGCTGTCGCTGCTGATGCGCGCCCACCCGGCCGCGCGCGAGCAGGAACTGCGCGACTTCCTGGGCGGCTTCGATTTCCGCGGCGACGCGGTCAACGACATCGCCGGGCGTTTTTCTGGCGGCGAAAAGGCGCGGCTGGTGCTGGCGCTGATCGTGCGCGCTCGCCCGCAACTGCTGATCCTCGACGAGCCGACCAACCACCTCGACATCGAGATGCGCGAAGCGCTTTCGGAAGCGCTGCAGGATTACAACGGCGCGTTGCTGGTCGTGGCGCACGACCGCCACCTACTCGCCGCCACCACCGACGAGCTGTGGCTGGTGAATGCGGGGGCGGTTGCGCCGTTCGACGGCGATCTTGACGACTATCGCGACTGGGTGCTGTCGCCAGGATCGCGCAAGGCGCAGCCCGCGACGCCGCGCGACTCGCCCGCCGATCGCAGGCAGCAGAAACGCGACGAGGCGGCGGCGCGGCAGCGCCGCGCGGATGCGCGCAAGCCCTTTGCCGCCGAGCAGGCGCGCATCGAGCGCGACATCGAGTTGCTGAATACCGAAAAGCGCGAGCTGGACGACTGGCTCGCCGGCAGCGACGCCTACGAGCCCGACGCGCGTGACGCGCTCAAGATCGCGTTGGAACGCCAGGGCGAAATCACCTGGAAGCTCGCACGCACCGAAACCGCATGGCTCGCCGTGCAGGAAAAGCTCGACGCGATCGAGTAAGCGGCGGCGGCCGGTCGCGCCGGATGCCTACGTGGCGCTAGCCGCCCGGTAGCGAGACTTCCGCAATCAGCTTCCACGCACCGGTTGCGTCGCGCTGCCACACGTGCACGTAGTAGCCGTCGACCGGCGCCGCGCCACCGGCGATGCGCTTCGACGTGCCGTATGTGTACGCGAGGTCATCGCTAACCGCGATCGCGCCGTCGATCGGCGTCCACTCGATGCGGGTCGCGGGCTGCGCCGCCACGTAGTCGGCGAGCGCGTTGCCCACCAGCATCGGCTGATCGTTGCGCAACAGCCGCGACGACGGCGTCAGCAGGTCCGCGTAGGCGGTAGCGCCGGTACTGCCGGCGCCACCGGCATTGCCGAAATTGCGCGGCATGCGTTCCATCGCGAACAGTGCGTCACGATTCGCCGAACGCTGCGCGTCGGTCAGCACCGGGTCGGGCTGGCGCCAGATCGGCGCGCGCATGTTGGGGATGCCTTCCTGCGGCGGCGCGGACGCTTGCGTCACGCCGGCGTCGACCAGCACCTTCCACTCGCCGCTCGCGCGAGTCCATACCGAAAAGTAGTAGCCGTAGCCCACTTCGGCCTTGGGGTCGTTGCGCTTGCTGAAGCGAGACGGCCCGGTGGTGTATCCGAGGTCACCGGCGTGCGATACCGCACCCGCCTGCGGGCCCCATTCGAGCAGCGTAACGAGAGGGTCGGCGGGTGCCGGGCGGGTGCGAATGAATTCCGCATAGCGCACCGGCCCGGGCTGGAAGACGACCGCGCCAGCCGCGAAGTTGTCGATGAACGATGCGCGCACGCCCTTGACGGCCGCGGCACGCGCGAAGCTGCGCTCGGCGTTGAACAGGTTCTCGAGCGTCAGGTCGGCGTAACCGGGCGCCAGCGTCGTGCAACCGGCGGCGAGTGCGCAAGCCAGCATCAGGGCGGTGCGTTTCATGGCGAGCGAGTTTAGCGCGGAACGCGCGCAGGGCCGGCAATGCCGGGGTGAACTGGCAGCGGAGCGCCCGCTCGGATTGCGCGTCGCGAGCGATGCCTGTTTAGCCGAATCCGGTCAGGCCGGTGGGCGAAGCCTTGTTGGGCCGCGAGTGAATCCTGCCTGGCGAGCCGCCAACGAAGCTTCGCGGGGCGCCTACTTGCCGACGCCGACGACGCGCACGCCCGGGCGGTAGAACAGGTAGGCGCCGAAGCCCAGCGTATCGCGGCCCCAGCGCAGGTAGGCGTCGCGCCAGCGGCGGATGCGCTCGAGCATCGTGGGCACATCCGGATCGTCCGGCTGCTCGCGCGCGTAGCGCTCGATCGCGCGCGAGTACTTCCACTCGTACTCGTCCCATTCGTCGTCGGATGCGACCGCCGCGTGCATCGGCACGAGTCCCGAATCGATGCCGGCCTGCACGTTGCCGCGATGGTCGAGATAGGCGAATTCGTTGCCGTCCAGCACGGCCAGGTAATCGGCGGCGGCCTTGCGCTTCCAGTAACCCTCGCCGATCAGCACGTAGCCGCCCGGCTGCGTCCAGTTCTTGAGCTTCCTGCAAATGCCGCCGATGCCGCCGTCGATGCCGCCCGCGCCAAGGTAGACGGACAGGTGGAACGTCTCCGGGTCGGCCGCGTAGTTGCGGATGTCGGTGTTGTCGAGGTGCAGCCGCCCGAGCGCGCCCGTCCACTGCGCCCGTTCGCGCGCCGCGTCGAGCATCGGCGATGAATTGTCGATCGCCACGACCTGCGAGCCGAAGCGCTCGATGATCCGCAGCGCGAGCTCCGCGCGCCCGCAGCCCAGGTCGAGCACGCGGGAGGATTCGACCAGCGGCAGCAGGTCGAGCAGGCGCTCGATCTTGGTCGCCGAGATCGGGTTGCAATAATCGTGTTCGCGGTGCGCGATTGCGCTGAATTTCTGCGAATTCATGGTGCTCTGTCGGTGGACGGCTCGTTCCATGGAGCCACACGCAAAAGTAGTGCCATTCCGGGGATCGCCAGTAGGGTACACAACAGGTAAAAATCGACCCAGCCGATGCGCTCGACGATCCAGCCGGTGCTGGCATTGATGAACGCGCGCGGCACCACCGCCAGGCTGGTGAACAGCGCGAACTGCGTAGCCGTGTAGCGGGGGTTGGTCGTGCGCGCGATATAGGCGGTGAACGCGGCGGTGCCGAGGCCAACGCCCAGCGCCTCGAACGCGATCACGCCGGCCAGCAGCAGCTTGTCGGGCTGGTGCACGAATGCCAGCAGCGCAAACCCCAGGATCGACAGCAGCTGCACGACGCCGAATACCCACAGGCCGCGATTGATGCCGATCTTCACCATCCACAATCCCGCCAGCAGGCCGCCGGCCACGCTCGCCCACAGTCCGGCGTTCTTCGCCACCACGCCGATGTCGGTCATGGAAAAGCCCATGTCGAGGTAGAACGGCGTGGCCAGCGCGGTGGCCATCGAGTCGCCGAGCTTGTAGAGAAAGATGAACGCCAGGATCGTCAGTGCGCTGCGCCAGCCGGCGCGCGTGACGAACTCGTGGAACGGCTCGACGATCGCCTCGCGCAGCGTGCGCGGCGCCTGCCGCGACCGCGCCGGTTCGTTCACCGCGAGCGTGAGCGCAATGCCCGGCAACATGAACAGCGCGGTGATCAGGTACACCGACGACCACGGCAGGTGATCAGCGAGGATCAGCGCGAGCGCGCCTGGAATGAGGCTGGAGATGCGATAGGCGTTGACGTGGATCGACGTGCCGAGTGCGAGCTCGGCATCGGGAAGCAATTCGCGCCGGAACGCATCGAGCACGATGTCCTGGCTCGCCGAAAAGAACGCGACGGCGGTGGCGAGCCAAGCGATCGTCCACAGGTCGAGTTGCGGACGCAGGAAGCCGAACAACGGAATCGCCAGCAACAGCAGCACCTGCGTGATCAGCATCCAGCCTCGGCGGCGGCCCAGCACCGGCAGCGCGTAGCGGTCGAGGATCGGCGACCACAAAAACTTCCACGTGAACGGCAGCTGGATCAGCGTGAAGAGGCCAATGGCCTTGAGATCGACACCTTCGCTGCGCAGCCACGCGGGGATCAGGTTGATCAGCAGATACAGCGGCAGCCCCGAGCTGAAGCCGGTGAACACGCAGATCAGCATGCGTCGGTTGAAAAGCGCGTCGCGCCAGGTCTCGCGCCGCGGAACGGGCGAGGCGGTCCCGCTTGCATCCGCGTCTTCGAAGTCGGCCATCGCACGATTGTAGTGGCTGGCGCGCGATCGCCAGCGTTTTCGGCCCCGGTAACGCGACCGGCTCAGCGCGCGCGGCGGAAGCGGTAGATCGCCAATTCTCCGAACAGGTTGGGCGCGACGCGCACTTCGCGTCCGCCGGCGAGCACCCTGCGATCGATCACATGGAATCCGCGGTGGGCGAGGAACGCATCGAAGTCCGCGACTGTGCAGAGGTGGATGTTGGGCGTATCGAACCACTGGTAAGGCAGCGCATCCGACACCGGCATGCGCCCGCGCAGGATCTGCCACCGGTGCGACCAATGGCCGAAGTTCGGGAAGGACACCACCGCTTCGCGGCCGACGCGCAGCATTTCGTCGACGATGGTCTCGATGCGGCGCATCGCCTGCAGCGTCTGCGAAAGGATCACGCAATCGAACGACGCATCGCCGAAACCCGCGAGCCCGCCTTCGAGGTCGCGTTGCAGCACGTTGACGCCGGCGCCCAGGCTCGCGAGCATGCCGGCGTTGCCGATTTCCACCCCGTAACCGGTCGCCTGGCGCGCGTGCGCGAGATGCGCGAGCAACGTGCCGTCGCCGCAACCCAGGTCGAGCACGTGCGCGCCCGGGGCGATCCACTGCGCGATCATCGCGTGGTCGGCGCGAGCGGGATCGCCGCCCGCGACGTCGACCGGCCGGCTAATCTCGGCAGCGGCCGCGCGAGTCGCGCCGCGCAAGTCGTCGTCGATGCGCGCAAAAGCGGCGCGCACGACCGCGTGATACTGCGGGTTGTCGAGCAGGAACGCGTCGTGGCCGTGCGGCGCGTCGATTTCGGCGTATGACACGTCGAGGCGGTTCTGCACCAGCGCGCCGACCAGTTCGCGCGAACGCTGCGGCGGAAAGCGCCAGTCGGTGGTGAAGCTCACCACCAGGAACTTCGCGGCGACTGCGGCGAGTGCCCGCGCGAGATCGCCGCCGGTCCGTTGCGCCGGGTCGAAGTAGTCGAGGGCCTTGGTGATGCGCAGGTAGGTGTTCGCATCGTAGTAGTCGGCGAACTTGTCGCCCTGGTAGCGCAGGTACGACTCGATCTGGAACTCGGGCGCGAACGAATAGTTGAGTCCGTCGCGCAACTGGCGCCCGAACTTGGTCTCCATCTGTTCGCCGGACAGATATGTGATGTGGCCGATCATCCGCGCCAGCGTCAACCCCTGGCGCGGGATCGCGCCGTGCGCGTAGTAGTCGCCGCCGAAGAATTCGGGATCGCCGAGGATCGCCTGGCGCGCGACTTCGTTGAACGCGATGTTTTCCGCCGACAGGTTGGGGGCTGCAGCGATCGCGAGCACGTTGCGCACGCGCGCCGGATACCTCGCCGCCCAAGCGACCGCCTGCATCCCGCCGAGGCTGCCGCCCATGACCGCTGCCCACACATCGATGCCAAGCCGGTCGGCGAGGCGCGCTTGGGCATCCACCCAGTCCTCGACAGTCACCAGCGGGAAATCGGCGCCCCAAGGCTTGGCGGTGGCCGGGTTTGTCGATGCGGGCCCGGTCGAGCCGAAACAGCTGCCCAGGTTGTTGACGCCGACGACGAAGAACCGGTCCGTGTCGAGCGCCTTGCCGGGACCGACCATATTGTCCCACCAGCCGAGGTCGTCCGGACAATCGGCGTAGAACCCCGCGACATGGTGCGAGGCGTTCAGCGCATGGCACACCAGCACGGCATTGGAGCCATTGGCGTTGAGCGTCCCATAGGTCTCATAGGCCAGTGCATACGCCGGCAGTGAGCGCCCACTTGACAACGGGAGCGACTGGTCGAACTGCGCCAGTCGGGCCGTGACGGCGCCGACCGAACGGCCAGGCAGGGAATTTGACAATGCGGCGCCGGTGCCGCCGGTGGTGTCCGAGAACGAAGCCATGGGATGCCTGCAACAAAAAACCCGACCAGCTCTTTTCGCGCGAGTCGGGTTCGACTGCTCGTTCCCAACCGCTTTAGCGACATTTGTAACGCGCCTGCAAGCTGGCTCAAATCGGCGCGGAATGACAATTTTATATCGTTATATGCCTGTGCGATAGGCGTATCCGCGATCGACGCCCGTGCCAAGGCGGGAAGGTTGCGATACCGGTTCCTGTTCGCCTCACCGGGACCAGCATTTTCCCGCCAGTCTCGGGATTCCCGATTTCGCGGCATGACGTGCCGCCACTTTCGCGGTAACGACGGTGTCGACGCCGTCCGGACGGTCTTGCCGCCGTCTCATGACGATGTCATAGTAGGAACCTACTTCAGCGGCACTCTTGGAAAAGCGATCGTGAACAAATACCTTGCGCTCTTGGCATCTGGCTTGGCACTGGCAACGGCACTGGCGGCCGGCAATGCGGCAGCCACCGACGACGCAGCCAATGGACGCAAGCTCTATATCGGCAGTCCGAGCGCGTCCTATCCGGGAGGCTCCGCCGGGTGCAACCAGTGCCACAACGTCAACGACTCCGGATCGGAAATGAATCGGCTGTTTCGCGGCGCCGCCGGCGACCCCGGGCTGATCGACTTCGCGATCAACAGCAATCCGGACTCCAAGGGCGACATGGGGCCCATCTACGGTTTCGGCGCACCGTTCGAGCTTTCCGCCAGCGACGAGTCGGACCTCGCCGCGTACATCGACAGCGTCGTCAACCCAGGCGGCGGCGGACCGACCGCACCCGCATTCAGCGTGACGCCGGGTGCGAAGGACTTCGGCAGCGTGGCGGTCGGCGGCGACAGCGGCACCAACACCATCACCGTCAGCAACACTGGTGGCGGCGGCACGCTGTCGCTGATCGCCAGCAGCAACAACGTCGAATTCAAGGTTGCGGGCGGCTCGTGCCTGCCGGCGCCCAAATCGCTCGGGCCGAGCGCGAGTTGCACCGTCCAGGTCAGTTTCGCCCCCACCACGGCGGGCGCGCGCAGCAGCACGCTGACGATCGGAAACAATGGCACGCCACCATCGCTGACCGTGAATCTGACCGGTACCGGAAGCACCGGCGCGCCCCCGCCCGGCATGCTCAACGTGTCGGGCAGCCTGGCGTTCGCGGCACTGGCCGTCGGTGCGCAAAGTGCCGCGCGCACCATCACCGTCACCAACGCCGGCGGCAGCACGGTCTCGATCTCGAGCGTGACCGACAGCAACGCGAGCGAGTTCGCGCTGACCTCCAACAATTGCAACGGCGCGAGCCTCGTCGTCGGCGCGAGCTGTTCGCTGAGCGTGACGTTTCGTCCGGGTACCACGGGTGTGCGCAGCGGAACGCTGACGATCGTCAGCAATGGCAGCGGCAGCCCGCAGGCGATCGCGATGTCGGGAAGCGGCACCAGCGGCGGGTCGACGGGCGGCACCAAGGTCGTCGTCGGCGAGTACTACAACGCCGGATTCGATCATTACTTCATCACGCCGGTGCTCGGCGAAATTGCCGTGCTGGGGGGGCCGCAGTTTCCCGAATGGCAGCCAACCGGCAAGACGTTCAATGGCTATTCGGCGACGTCTGCACCTTCAGCGGCGGTCGGTGTTTGCCGGTTCTTCAACAGCAGCTTTGCGCCGAAGAGCTCACACTTCTACGCGTTGCACGGACTCGGCTGCGAAGACACGATCGCGTTGTTCCCGGACTGGGGACTCGAATCCGACAACCTGTTCCAGATGCTGCTGCCGGACGTCAACGGCAATTGCCCGGTGGGGTCGATTCCGGTCTATCGGCTCTACAACAACGGCATGGGCGGCGCGCCCAACCACCGCTTCGTGACGAGCCTCTCCGATCGCCAGGCCATGCTCGACAGAGGCTACGCGTCGGAAGGGTTCGGTGCGCTGGGCGTGGGGATGTGTTCACCGCAGTAGCAGTTCGCATGCGTCGCGCGCATCGCGTCGCCAGCCAAGCCCGGCGACTCCGCACCGCGTCGGTTCACGTGGCCGTAGCGTGCAGGTATTGCGCGAATTCGCGCGCGTTGTCATAGCGGCAGCTCACTCGATCGTGCCGTGCACGGCGCCATCGGCATCGACGCCCAGCCAGCGCAGCGCGGCGCGGTCGATGAATGGTCCCGCGTCACCCGCGAGCAGCATGGCGATCGTCGCGTAACTGCCGGCGACGATCGCCAGCGGCGCGGCCACGCTGATCGACCGCCATGCGTCCACCGGCTCGCCCGTCAGCGCATCGATAACGTGGCAATAGCGGCGGCCGTCGATGTCGACGAAGCGCTCGTAGTCTCCGCTGGTTGCCACCGCGCCATCGTGCAAGTCAACCCCCGCCATCGCGGCGTCGGGCGCGCGCGGATGGCGAATGCCCACGCGCCACGCGCTTCCGTCGGGGCGCCCGCCCCAGACACGCACGTCGCCGCCGAGATTGACGCATCCGTGGCGCGCGCCGGCGTCGGCGGCGATCGAAGCCACGCGGTCGGCCGCATATTCCTTGCCGATGCCGCCGAAGTCGACCTGCATGCCGGCGCGCGGCAGGCGGATGCGCCGTGCATCCCATTCCACGTCGTGCCAGCCGATGCATTCGCGCGCGGCACGCAATGCGGCGGCATCGGGTCGCGCCGGCGGATTGCGATTGAAGTCCCACACGGTGCGCAGCACGCCCGACGTCAGGTCGAAGCGCCCGCCGCTTTGTTGGTGGCAGGTCTGGGCGTAATCGAGCAGCGCTGCGGTCTCGGCGTCGATTGCGACCGGATCTCCGCCCGCCGCGCGGTTGATCGCCGTGGTCACGCTGTCGTCGCGATAGCGCGAATACTTGCGTTCGATGCGCATCACGTCGTCGATCGCTCGCGCGGCAATCGCTTCGGGGTGGTCGGCACCGCCCAGCAGCAGCTCGTTGTCGCCACCCATCGCCCGAAACGCGGTGCGCGAAAGGCTCACGTGCAATACGGCGTCAGAACGCCTTGCTGACGCCCGCGTTGATCCAGCGCGCCGAAAACGCCTCGATGCCGTCGCTGCCGGCGCCGAACGCGCGCCAGCCGGAGCGCTGGCGGTAGAAGTCGAAGCTCAGGTTGATGCCCCAGCCGTCGGCGAACACCTTGGCGACCTTGATGCCCGCCGTCATCGCGCCGAATGCAGACAACCGCGTGTCGGCGGTGAAACTCTGGCCGAACTGGAAACCCTGCGGAAACGGCGGGCCGAAGAAAAAATCGGCCGCGCCTTGCGTGTAGTAGCGAAAGCTCGGCGTCAACGTGACGTTGCCCGGCAGCGACTGCACCCATGCCACGTCGAACGCGTGCGAATCGCCGCCGAACGAGTCGTTGAGGTAGCGATAGCCGAGCTGCAGCGTGGCGTCGGGCTGCACGAAGCGATGGTTGTAGCGCGTCAGCCATGCCCATATGCGGCGCTCGTCCGGACGCGTGTCGAGCAGCTTGTAGGGATCGGAGTAGTAGCCATGGCCGGTTGAATACGTGATGTTCGACTGCACGATGTCCACCGGCGACAGATTCTGCGTGACGCCCGCCAGGAAATCCAGCGTGTGGCGCCGGCCGTTGTCGAGCTCGCGATCGGCGGGATGGATGTAGTCGGCGTTGCCGGCGAAGCCGAAGGCGAACGTGGTGTTGTGGTCGGCGGTCCACCATCGCACGTCGAGCGAGCCGGCGCGCGAGATGTAGTCGCGCTCGTGCGAATAGGCGCCGCCGACGCCGATCGAATAGCGGTCGAAGTAGCGCGTGACCTTGGCGTCGCCCGCGGTGCGGTATTCGGTGATGCCTGTTCCCGACGCGCCGGACAGCGTGTTGAAATACAGCGGCGACGCGCCCGACATGGCGTCGTAGACGACGCTTCCCTCGAACGTCCACTTGTCGGCGAACGGCGCCAGCACGTAGAACGACGGACTCTTCACGCTCATGCGATCGGCGCCGGGTTGCCAGTCGCGGTAGTCGAGGTAGTTGACGGAAAAGATCCCCTGGTCGGGCATCGATTGCGCAAGTGCTGCGGCCGGCAGGATGCCGGGCAACGCCAACGCCGCGGCGAGCAGCGGATTGATCGCCGCGGACTTCGCTTCAGTTGCAGCCACACCCGCCTCCGCCCACGCCGTGGCCGCCGCTCGCCATTTCCTTGCTCTGGTAGATGTGCTCGGTGTATTTCGCCTCGAGGCGATCGTTGTCGAATTGCATCGAAGGGCGAGCGAGCTCGCCCTTCTCCCATGGCTTCACCGGCGTCACCGTCGCGCAACCCGCGCATGCGATGGCCAGCGCGACGATCAGGATGCGGCGCATTGCGGTAGTCCTTCGCTTCTCAAGTGGGGGGAAGCAACGCACGGATGCGCGCTTCGAGTTCGTCGCGGCGCTCGTCGCGAAAACCTTCCTCGACCAGCGACACGTTGCCGCTGGCGTCGATCAGCACCGAGCTCGGCATCGCCTTCACGTCGTACGCCGTCGGTGTGGCCCCTGCCGCGTCGAACACCGTGGTGAATCGCGCGGGCACCTGCGCCAGGAAGCGGTCGGCGTCGCTGCGCCGCTTGTCGACATTGATGGCGATTACGCGGAACCCTTGCGGTCCGTATTTCTGCTGCATCGCATTCATCCACGGGAACGACTTGCGGCAAGGACCGCACCAGGATGCCCAGAAGTCGACGTAGACGACCTGGCCGTGCGCGGACGCGAGCGATATGGCCTTGGCGTCGCGGTCGGGAAGCGTGAACGCCGGCGCCGGCGCGCCGACGGCCGCCGCGACAGAGGGCGCGGAAAGCCCCAGCCAGGCCAGGATGACCAGCAATTTGGATAACCACATGTTCATGACATTAGCATAACGCGCAACGGCCGTGGCACGCGAGCAAACAGCAGTGACGACGCAATGATTCCGGCGCCGGCGTTTGCGCCGACGACATGCGCTTTCGAATCAGGCGTTGAGCTTGCCCAGTAGCGCGCCGACCTTGTACGGGTCGTCGCTGCGCCGTATGCGATCGACAGCGGCGCGCAGCGTTGCGTAGGTGCTCGCGAGCACCTTCTGTTTCACCTCGAGGATATGCGCAGGGTGCATCGAGAAGTTGGTGAGGCCGAGCCCGAGCAGCAGCCGCGTCATCGGCACTTCGCCGGCCATTTCGCCGCACACGGCTATGGGCACGCCAGCCTTCGCCGCGCCGTCGATCGCCAGCGACAACAAGCGGATCACCGCCGGATGCATCGGGTCGTAGAGATGCGACACCGCCTCGTCGGCGCGGTCGACCGCGAGCGTGTACTGGATGAGGTCGTTGGTGCCGATCGACAGGAAATCGAGGCGCGAGGCGAACGCGCCGATCGACAGCACTGCCGCAGGGATCTCGATCATTCCGCCGACCTCGACGCCGTCGTTGTACTTCGCACCTCGCTCGCGCAGCGTTTCCTTGGCCACTGCGAGCGCAGCCTGTACGGCGTCGACTTCGGCGATCGAGGCGAGCATCGGGATCAGGATGCGCAGCTTGCCGTAGTTCGAGGCGCGCAGGATCGCACGCAGTTGCGTCTGGAAAAGCCGCGGCTCGGCGAGACAGAAGCGCACGGCGCGCAAGCCCAACGCCGGGTTGGGCGCGACGCGCGAAAGCCCGCCCAGTCCTTCCTTGGTCTTGTCGGCGCCGAGGTCGAACGTGCGGATCGTGACCGGACGGCCCTTCATGCCCACGGCGACGGCGCGATAGGCCTCGAACTGCTCGTCCTCGCTGGGCAGGCCTTCGCGATTGAGGAACAGGAACTCGGAGCGGAACAGCCCCACGCCTTCGGCGCCCATTTCGAGCGCGAATTCGACGTCGTCGGGTAACTCGATGTTGGCGCATAGCTCGATCCTGCGGCCGTCGAGCGTGGTGGCGCGCTTGCCGCGCAAGCGCTTCAGCTTCTGCCGCTCGAGCTCGACACCGGCCTGCTTCAGCCGGTACTCGGCAAGCACCGCGCGGTCGGGATTGACGATCACCACATGGTTGCTGCCGTCGACGATCAACATCTCGCCGTCGCGGATCAGCGCGCGCGCGTTGTGCGTCGCCACCACCGCGGGCACGTTGAGGCCGCGCGCGACGATCGCGGTGTGCGACGTGACGCCACCCAGGTCGGTGAGGAACGCGCCGAAGTGGTGGCTCTTGAACTGGATCACGTCCGCCGGCGACAGGTCGTGCGCGACCAGGATGGTGTTGGCTTCGTTGGCAGCCTGCAGCGTGCTGTGGCTGCCCATCAGGCGCTTCAGCACGCGCTCGACCACCTGCACGACATCGGCCTTGCGCTCGCGCAGGTAGGGATCCTCGATCTGCTCGAACTGCTCGACCAGCGCGGCCATCTGCTGCGTCAGCGCCCACTCGGCGTTGGCGTGCTGCTCGGCGATGATGCGCCGTGGCGCCTCGGACAGCGTGGGATCGTTGAGGATCATCCAGTGCACGTCGAGGAACGCGCCGAACTCCCCAGGGACTTCGCCCGACGTCAGTGCGAGGTGCAATCCCTCGAGCTCGCGCTGCACCTCGCGGATCGCCGAGTTGAAGCGCGCGATCTCCTCGTCGACCTGCGATGCCGAGATGTGATAGTGCGCGACTTCGAGCGTGGCGTGCGAAACCAGCTGCGCGCGGCCGATGGCGATGCCGCCGGAGACGCCGATGCCGTGCAGCGCGAAGCTCACCATCATCGCCGCACCCCGCGGCGTCGGAGGGTGCGCGCAATGCTCATTGGCCTTCGCCGAAATAGTTGCCGATCAGTTCGCACAGCGCCTTCATCGCCTCGTCCTCGTCGGCGCCATCCACTTCGATCGTCACTTTGGAGCCCTTTCCCGCGGCCAGCATCATCACGCCCATGATGCTCTTGGCGTTCACGCGTCGGCCGTTGCGCGACATGTGCACGTCGCTCTTGTACTTGGCCGCGAGTTGCGTCAGCTTGGCCGAGGCCCGCGCGTGCAGGCCCAGCTTGTTGACAATGTCAACCTCGCGAAGTTGCATGAAGCGGCTCCAGGTGCAGGGCGCCGTCGCGCGCGCCGGAGATTGCCTTAATGACGAGCGTGCCCATGTCCTTGTCGCGATAGGTCAGCGCGCGAATCAGCATCGGCAGGCTGACGCCGGTGACGCCCTCGACGCGCGGCGGATCGAGCAGCTTGACGGCGAGGTTGCAGGGCGATGCGCCGTAGATGTCGGAAACGATCAGCACGCCATTGCCGCCGTCGAGCTGCGCGACGCGCTTGCGCGCCGCGGGAACGAGGTCGAGCGGGTCGTCGCGCGCGGCCACCGACATCGCGTCGAGCAGCGGCGGGCGCGCGCCCAGCACGTGCGTCACCGTCCGCACCAGGCTTTCGGGCAGCGAGTCGTGCGCGATGATGAGGATGCCGATCACTTCGCACCGACCGCGGCTACGAGCGCTTCGGCGAATCGGCCTGCGACGTCGAAACCGGTCTGCTCGGTGATCTCGACGAAACAGGTGGGACTGGTCACGTTCACTTCGGTGAGGTACGGGCCGATGACGTCGAGGCCGACCACCAGCAGGCCGGCCTGCCACAGCTTCGGCCCCAGCGCCGCCGCGATCTCGGCGTCGCGCGCGCTCAGCGGGCGAGCGACGCCGCGCCCGCCGGCCGCGAGGTTTCCGCGCGTCTCGCCGGCGCGCGGGATGCGCGCCAGGACGTACGGCACCGCGACGCCGGCGATCAGGATGATGCGCTTGTCGCCGTCGACGATCTCGGGAATGTAGCGCTGGACCATGATCGTGCGCGTGCCGAGTTGCCCCACCGTCTCGACGATCACGTTGCGGTTGGCATCCTCCGCCGTGACGCGGAAGATCGACGATCCGCCCATGCCGTCCAGCGGCTTGACGATCACGTCGCGCTGCTCGTCGATGAACGCATCGATCAGCACCGGATCGCGCGTGACGAGCGTCGGCGAGATGAACTCGTGGAACTGCGCGATCGCCATCTTCTCGTTGTGGTCGCGGATGGCGCGCGGATCGTTATACACGCGCGCGCCATTGCGCGTGGCCTGTTCGAGCAGATAGGTCGAGTAGACATACTCCATGTCGAACGGCGGATCCTTGCGCATCATCACGGCGTCGAAGTCGGCGAGCTTGCGCGACTCGGCGTCGCCGGCGCGGTGCCAGTCCTCGTCGGTGGCGCCGAGCGTCAGATGCTGGGCCGCCGCGTGCGTCTCGCCACCGCGCCACCACAGGTCGCCCTGCTGCATCGCGTAGACGCGATGGTCGCGCTTCGCGAGCGCGCGCATCATCGCGATGCTGGTGTCCTTGTAGGGCTTGAGGCCCGTCAGCGGGTCGACAATGAAACCGATATCCATGGTCGCAATCCTAGCGCATTGCGGCTGCGCCGTCCGCGAGGAGCCGCGTCCCTTGGGAGCCGCCGGCGATAGTGGGTGCGGATATAAGTACGACAATCCGGTCGGCGCCGTCATCACGCAGCGGAAAACGCATTGCGGGAATCGCGTTGCACCGCGCCGGTACAGAGCGCGCAGTGGATGATTCCCCGCTAGCGGCGCGCGCCGGGCGCCGCGTCGAAGAAGTCGCGCATCATGAAGTCCTCGAGCGCCGCGGTGTCCTGCGGCCGCGCGGAAAGCGTGACGTTGTGGCCGACGCGCTCGGACTTCCACGTGAAGTCCTCCTGCTCGTATTCGCGGATGATCGCGATCATCTTGCGGACGACCGCGATGCGGATGTTGGCATTGTCGCCACGGCGCACCTCGATCTTCTGTTGCGCGCGTCGGCGGATGTCCTTGTTCCAGCCGAAGAACGTGAACTCGGCGTCGTCGTAGCCCAGGTACGTCACCTGGAACACGCCGCCGCTGTTCTTCGGCTCGCCGTAGTAAGTGGGCGAACTGGACGACGCGAGATTGGCGGCGATCGCGCGGTCGCGGCGCGCTTCAGCATCGTCCGCCGGATTGGCGCTGACCGACGGCGCCGCTTCGCCCCGCGCGCGCCGCTGCGCGGCGATGTACGACGACAGGTCTCCTTCGATCGGCGGCGGCGCGATCGTGGGCGGAGTGATCGGCGCGGGCAGCATCACGCTCTGCTCGGAAGGGACGCGCGGAATCGCCGCGAGGATCGGCGGCACCCGCGGGCGCGGCGCCGCCTTTTTCGGCTGCACTTCCGGGGCACTGGCTTGGGGAGGCGGACTGGCGGCCGACGACACCGACGGCGCGCGCGGCGGGGCTTTGGCGATCTGCACCGACAAGGGGCGGCTCTCGTCGCTCGGCTCCTGTCCAGGCAACAGGACGGGATGCCGCGAAAGGAATACCCAGATCGCCGCGACGTGGACCAGCAGCGACAGCAGCAACGCCACCCAGAACAACGGGATCGTGACCACGTCGGAGCGGCGCGGCGGCGGGTCGTCGTACCAGGGTCGGAAGGTGGACATGAATGCGGGGAGCCGGAGTGGCTTGGATTACCGGCCAGCGCAAACGTTGCCTATCGGGCGTCCGGCGGGGCGCCCCGAACCGGGCCAGCAGGGCGTGCCGGTGCAAATGGTGCCACAGTCGCGATCGGCCGCTGGTTGTACGTGTGGTGAAGTTACCCCATGTTACAAACGCCTATGTCCAGCACTTCCCCGCGCACGCTCGACATCCTGCGCGATGTCTTCGGCTACGCCAGCTTCCGCCACGCGCAGGACGAGGTCGTCAACCACATGGCGGCAGGCGGCGACGCGCTGGTGCTGATGCCCACCGGCGGCGGCAAGTCCCTCTGCTACCAGATTCCCGCGCTGGTCCGCCAGGGCACCGGCGTGGTCATCTCGCCGCTGATCGCGCTGATGCAGGACCAGGTCGCGGCGTTGACCCAGCTCGGCGTGCGTGCGGCCTTCCTCAATTCCAGCCAGGATGCGGACACGGCGCGCGCCGTCGAGCGTGCACTGGCGGCCGGCGAGCTCGACCTTCTTTATGTCGCGCCCGAGCGGCTCACGACGGCGCGATGCCTGCAATTGCTCGAGCGCGTTCCGATCGCGCTGTTCGCGATCGACGAGGCGCACTGCGTGTCGCAATGGGGTCACGACTTTCGTCCGGAGTATCTGCAGCTGTCGGTGCTGCACGAGCGTTTCCCGGACATTCCACGCATCGCGCTGACCGCGACCGCCGATCCGCTGACGCGCACCGAGATCGTCAGTCGCCTGGCGCTCGACGACGCGCGCGTGTTCGTGGCGAGCTTCGACCGGCCCAACATCCGCTACGCGATCGACGACAAGAACGACGCGCGCGCGCAATTGCTCGAGTTCATCACCGGCGAGCATCGCAACGACGCGGGCATCGTCTATTGCCTGTCGCGCAAGAAGGTCGACGAGACCGCGGCATGGCTTGCAGGCAAGGGAATCAACGCGCTGCCGTACCACGCCGGCATGGACAACGCGGCGCGCTCGGCCAACCAGGCGCGCTTCCAGCGCGAGGATGGCGTGGTGATCGTCGCCACGATCGCGTTCGGCATGGGCATCGACAAGCCGGACGTGCGCTTCGTCGCGCACCTCGACCTGCCGAAGAGCATCGAAGGCTACTACCAGGAGACGGGCCGCGCGGGCCGCGATGGCGCACCCGCCGACGCGTGGATGGCCTACGGCCTCGCCGACGTGGTGCAGCAGCGCCGGCTGATCGACCTGTCCGAAGGCAGCGCCGATTTCAAGCGCGTGTCCGCCGCAAAGCTCGATGCGCTGCTTGGCTTGTGCGAGACGGCCGGTTGCCGGCGCGTGCGCCTGCTCGATTATTTCGGCGAACCCAGCGAGGCGTGCGGCAATTGCGACACGTGCCTTGCGCCGCCCGAAACCTTCGACGCAACCGACATGGCGCAAAAGGCGCTGTCGGCGATCTATCGCACAGGCCAGCGCTTCGGCGCGCTGCACCTGATCGACGTGCTGCGGGGCAAGGCGAACGAGCGCACCAGCCGGTGGGAACACGACCGGCTGTCGGTGTTCGCCATCGGCGCGGACGTCGACGAGGCCACGTGGCGGCTCGTGCTGCGGCAACTGGTCGCGCTGGGCTACGCGCAGGTGGACCACACTGCGTACGGCGCATTGAAGCTCGCTGCGTCGGCGCGCCCGGTGCTCAAAGGCGAGCAGCGGATTTCGATGCGGCGGCACGTGGCGCGGCCGAGGACTCGTTCGCGAGGCGTGGCGCACGCCGATCTGCCCGGCGTGGACAATGCACTGCTTGCGCAGCTGAAAACGTGGCGCCTCGCACAATCCCGAGAGCAGTCGGTACCGGCGTTCGTCATCCTGCACGATCGCACGCTGGCCGAGATCGCCGCCCAAAAACCACCGGACCTGGCAGCGCTGGCTCGCATCGGCGGCATTGGCAACACCAAGCTCGCGCGCTACGGCGATGCGCTGTTGAAAGTGATCGCGGGCGCATAGTGTCGCGATGGCGACTGCGGATCGGCGCAATCACGAAGCGAGCGTGGCCCGGGACATCGCATGGCGAAATCGCTACGGTGCAGGAAACGGCTCAGCGGAGAACGAGTGAATAAATTTGCGTACGGATCGTCAGTTACCTGGCGCCATGTACTGGCGCTGTCCGCCGTCGCCATTGCGACCGGCTGCGCCAATCCGCAGCGCCCGCCTGCGCCATCGGCCGCGACCGCAGGCGTTGCGACGCCGCAAGCGACGCCTGCGCCTGCGCCTTCAGCGAGTGCTCCGGCCGCCGCGGCTGCGCCGGCACCTGCGCCCCGATCTGCGACTGCACCTTCACCCGCGCCCGCGCCCGCGCCCGCGCCGAGCAATGCAACGCCGCCGGCGGCGACGGCCTCTGCGGCTGCGGTCCCGAAAGGGGCCGCACCAGCGCCAAAGCCCGCGAAGGCGGCGACGGCGCCAAACGTCGCGAGTGCGCCCGCGGCACCTACACCGACAACGGCTGCCGCGGCCGCGCCCGCGGCAAGGCCGGCCACACCGACGCTCGATCTCACTTCGCTCGAGTTGCGCCTGCGCAATTCCAGCGCGATCGGCGTCATGACCAAGCTCACGCTTAAGAACCAGGTCGACGACCTGCTCGACCAGTTTCGCGCGTTCTACGCCGGCAAGCTGCAAACCACGCTCGCCACGTTGCGCAAGTCGTACGACCTGCTGGTGCTGAAGGTGCTCGCGCTGTTGCAGGATGCTGATCCTGCGCTCGCCACTGCCATCGCGACTTCGCGCGAAGCGATCTGGGGAATCCTCGCGGACCCGAAGAAATTCGCCGCCGTATGATCGAACCGAAGGAGAACCAATGAACGCACGAAATCTGCCTCGCGCGCTGGTGGCCACGCTGGCGCTGGCTGGGTCGTTGCATGCGATGGCCGCCACCGACCCCGCGGAACTGAGGGACCTGACGAGCGTGGTTGCGCTGCTCGGCGTGCCCTGCGGCCAGGTGGTCGACGCGACCCGCATCAAGGACAACGATCACAATGTGACCTGCCAGGATGGCAACCGCTACCATGTGTATGTGAACGCGCAGGGTCGCGTCGTCGCGGACAAGCAGTAGCGCGCGTTCGAAGGCGCGTGCGCTCGCGCGCCGGGGATTGTAGTCGCGCAAGCCTCCGTGTCAGTCGCGCGGCCTGGCTTGTAGCCGCCCTAGCCTGCGTGTCAGTCGCGCGGCCTGGCTTGCAGTTCGCGCAGGCCAGTATTTCAGTCGCGTGGCGTGGGCCCGAAACGGCGCATCGCCGGCACCGGCGTCGCGGGGACGCCCAGCAGCTTCTCGCCGGCGGCGGCGTGGCGGACGACGACACTGCCTCCGCCCACGAGCACGCCCGCATCGATTGCCACGTTGTCGACGACGATGCTGCCGATGCCAAGCAGCGAGCCTTCGCGAATGGTCGCGTGGCCGGCCACCGCCGCGCCCGCCGACAACCACGCGCGCGCTTCGACGACGACCCCGTGGCTCACGTAGACGAGGCTGCCGATCTTGGCGTCGTTGCCGACGCGCGTGTGCGACAGCATGCCTCGGCACACGCATGACTGCGCCCCGACATCGACACCATTGCCAATGCGCAAGCCGGCGAGGTGCGGGAAGAACATCCGCTGGCCATCCGCACGGTCGTGATACGCGAGGCCCACCCAGCCAATGACAGCGTTCGGCCCGATGACGCAATCGCTGCCGATCCGCGTGTCGTTGTGGATGACCGCGCCGGGCCCGATGCGCGTGCGCGCGCCGATCGTGACGTTCGCGCCGATCGCCGCCAGCGGCGACACTACAGCGGTGGGGTCAACATGCGCTTCGGCATCGATGCCGGCGGCCGGATCAGGCGGCCGGCTCGAGCCCGGCAACAGCCATTCGACTGCATCGATGAACGCCGCACGCACGTCGGCCGTGACGATGAACGTTTGGCCGGCGCGCGGCGCCATCGATGTCCCGGCCGGCACCATGATGACCGCGGCCTGCGACACTGCGAGCAACTCGGCAGTCTTCGCGCCATCGCAAAAAGCCAGCGAACCGACGGCACCCGGCGCCACCGCGCCGATGCCGGCAATCGCGCGCGCACCATCGCCGACCAGCGTTGCGGAGCGCAATTGCGCGACCAGCGCATCGGCCGTCGTCGGGCGGGGTAGCGCGCGCACGAATGCGTCGAGGTCTTGCATGCCGGTCATTGCTCGCGTGGCAGTTGAGAGGGCGAGGAATCGATCGCCATTGCGCCAGTCGCCATCATGCCCCCCGCACGCTCCCCGGCTGCCGCGGCACGATCGGCCTCCGCACATTGTCGCCAGGTCGCCTCACCAGGAATTTTGGCCGGCGGCATGAAGGATGCAAGGTCGACGCCCGCGCATTTGAAGCGCCACAGCAGGAACGGATGCTTCTTTCCAAGCCGCGTGCGGTAAAAAACCGTCGGCAGGTTGTTGGTTCCCCACGGGCGATCGCGCAGCTTTTGCAGCGCCTGGCGATCGCCGCCGGTGCCGCCTTTGAATCGCGTCATCGCCCATTCGCCGAAAACGTCGTTGCAGGCGAGCGTGTCGAGGAAAAAACAATTGGTGTCGACGAAACCGCCCTGCGCGGCGGCATACACCCCGCGATCCGGCCCCAGCGATTCCCACGTGTCCGCGCACAGCGGCCGGTCGGACTCGTCGTCGATGAAATAGCGCAGCGAGAACCCCCACGATTTGCCGGCGACCGCATCGAGCATCGTCGCGACATGGTTCGGCGCGTAGTAGTTGTCGTCGTCCAGGTAGGTGACATGCCGGCTGTGTGCCGCGTAGCTCAGCATCGTCTTCATCGCGCCGCCGAAGCGGCTGGGATAGATGCCGCCGTGACGCTGCGACGTCGAGTACCCGAGATCGAGCAGCGTGACCGTCATGTGCGAAGGGCATTCGCTGATCAGCTGATCGACGAGTGCGCGCTCGCCGACCCAGCGATCGACGCCGACCAGGATCTGGATGCGGCCGGCGAACTGCTGGGCGAACACCGAGCGCACCGCCTGCGCGAGCGTCGGCTTGACGACGGTGGTCATCACAACGCCGAGGTCGAACAACGGGGTCTGGGCGTCAGCCATGGCGAAACTGCGTCAGCATCGGGGGCCCGCAAGGCTTGTGAGCCGCACACGGCAAACGTACCACAGCATCGCGCCCGGTGGCGTACGGCCGGTCAACCGCTGTTGCGCAAGCCCGCCGCCAGGCCGTTGATCGTCAGGTGCAGCGCGCGCCGCGTGCGCTCGTCGGTGTCGCCTGCGCGCAAACGCTTCAGCAGCTCGACCTGCACGTGGTTCAACGGGTCGATGTACGGAAAACGGTTGCGGATGCTGCGTGCGAGCGTCGGATTGTCCGCGAGCAGCGTTGCGTGCTCGGTGATGGCGAACAGGTGCCGGCAGGTCAGCGCATGTTCATCGCGGATCGCGGCGAAAATGCGGTCGCGGTGCACCGCGTCGCCGTACAAGCCCGCGTAGCGCGAGGCGATCGCGAGGTCGGACTTGGCGAGCACCATGTCCATGTTCGACAGGAAGGCACGGAAGAACGGCCAGTCCGCGTACATCCTGCGCAACAGCGCAAGGCCTTCGGGGTTGGCGCGCAGCCACGCGTCGACTGCCGTGCCGAACCCGTACCAGCCCGGCAACATCAGGCGGCACAACCCCCAGCTGAACACCCACGGAATGGCGCGCAAGTCCTCGATCTTGCGCGAGCCGGTGCGCGAGGCCGGGCGGCTGCCGATGTTGAGCTCGGCGATTTCGCTGACCGGCGTGGTCGCGTGGAAGTACGCCGCGAAATGCGGGTCGTCGTAGACCAGCGCGCGGTAGGCGCGATAGGCAGTGTCGGATAACGCCCGCATGACCTCGCGGAAATCGTCGTCGTCGCCGGCCTCTTCTCCGGGTGCCCGATCGATCAGACTCGCCTCGATCACCGCCGCCAGCAGCGTCTCGAGGTTGTGGCGCCCCAGTTCCGGGTCCGAATACTTGCTGGCGATGATCTCGCCCTGCTCGGTGATGCGCATCGCGCCGGCGACACTGCCGCGCGGCTGAGCGAGGATCGCCTGGTACGCCGGACCGCCGCCGCGGCCGACGGTGCCGCCCCGGCCATGGAACAGCCGCAGGCGCACGCGCGCCTTGGCGAACAGGTCGACCAGCCCGCGCTCGGCCATGTACAGCGCCCAGTTGGCGGTGACGTAGCCGCCATCCTTGTTGCTGTCCGAGTAGCCGAGCATCACCTCCTGCAGGTCGTCGCGCGACTTGAGCCACTGTCCATAGAGCGGATGCGCGAATGCCGTGCCCATGACGTCGCAGCAGCCGCGAAGGTCGGCGATGGTTTCGAACAGCGGCACGACGTTGACGTGGCACGCGATTGCCGGTGCGTAGGTGAGCAGTCCCACTTCGCGAAGCAGCACCCCCACTTCGAGCAGATCGCTCACCGATTCGCACTTCGAGATCACATAGTTCGCCAGCGCCTCGGCACCGAGATCGCGGCGGATCTGCGCACCCACGCGCAGGATCGCGATTTCGTCGGTCGTGAGCTTGCTGTATTCGATATAGGGCGACGACAGCGGTCGCGGCTGCGCGAGCTCGCGCGAAAGAATCGCCACGCGTTGCGCCTCGTCGAGCTCGCGATAGCCGATCGTCACACCCGCCTTGGCGAGCAGCTCGGCGACCACCTGCTCGTGCACGATCGAGTTCTGGCGCAGGTCGAGCGTCGCGAGGTGGAAGCCGAACACGCCGACCGCCCGTTGCAGAATGCGCAGCCGGCCATCGGCGAGACGGCCGGAACCATGGCTGCGCAGCGACGCCTCGATCACATCGAGCTCGGCGGCGAACACGGCGCAATCGGCGTACGGGTGTTGCTCGACCTGCGGGTCGCGCGCGGGCCGCAATCCGGTAAGCGCCACCAGGGTCGCGGCCAGCCGCGCATAAATGCCGACCAGCGCCTGGCGGTACGGCTCGTTGTCGCGGAAGGGCGACGGGTCGCCGGCGCTCGCGGCCAGCGCATCGAGTGCGTCGGTGGGGCGCGCCAATTCGCGGGACAGCGACAATTCACGTCCCAGCGCGTGCACCTCGTCCAGGTAATGGCGCAGCGCCACCGCCGACTGGCGACGGATCGCACCGGTGAGGACTTCGGCCGTGACATAGGGATTGCCGTCGCGGTCGCCGCCGATCCACGAGCCCATCTGCAACACCGCGGGCAAGCGGTAGCCGGCGCCGAGATCGGAACGCGCGCGCAGCGCATCCTCGAGGTCGAGATGCAGGCGTGGCAGCTCGCGCAGGAACGTGTAGTGATAGAAGCTGAGGCCGTTGTCGATTTCGTCGATCACCCGCAATCGCGTGGTGCGCAGCGTGGCGGTCTGCCACAGCGTCAGCACCAGGCCTTCGAGCTCACCGTCCAGCACCTGCAGCGATTCGCCGGTGTGCCCGATCGCGTCCCTGCGGTGCAAGAGGGCCGCGACTTCGGCTTGGCATTCGAGGATGCTGCGGCGTTGCACCTCGGTCGGGTGCGCGGTGAGCACCGGGCTCACGAAGGCGCGCTTGAAGAACGCAGCGATGCGCCGGGCCGGCAGCTGCGTTTGCCAAAGTCGCTCGAGCGCATAGGCGACGCTGCCTGGCCGTGCCGGCTCGTGCGCCAGCAAGTGCGCGCGCCGGCGGCGATTCTGGTGCACGTCCTCGGCAATGTTGGCGAGCAGCGAAAAATAGCTGAATGCCCGAACCACCGTCAGCGTTTGCTCCACGTCCAGCACGTCGAGCTGTGCATGCAACTCGGCGCGAATGGCAGGCGCTTCGTCGGGCGAAGCGCGGCGGAAACGCACGGCAGCCTGGCGGATCGCCTCGACGCGCGCAAACCCCGCTTCGCCCGTTTCCGCGCGCAATACCGTTCCCAGCGTGCGCCCCAGCAGGCGTGTTTCTTCCCACAGCGGAACGTCCTCGGGACGCGGTTGCGCTTCGCCGAGCGACTGCGTCGCGGGCGTGGATTCGTCCGGCATGAAGGCTTTCATGGTTCTCGATGGACTTGCGGCGAAGGCTTCGGCGGCGCTTCGCCGGCTGAGGCCAATTTAACCACGGCACGCGATTCGCGCTCGCGCGCGGCCGCACGTCAGCGTCGCAATTTCATGCCGTCACGCTTGCCAGCAGCGTGTGGGCGAGCAACGGACTGCGCCAATACATGATATGCGCGAGCAACGGAATGTTGGCATAGTCGTCCTCGAGGTTCTTCACGTCCCATGCGGCCGCGGGCGGATTCTTGTCGTAGTAGATCAGGTTGCCGCTGATCCAGTCGGGCTTCGACCACAGGTTGGTCCACGATAGCGTTTCGCGGTACTTCGTGCCGGCGATCAGCGGTTGGATGCCGGCGGCGAGCGCTTCGCGCACTTCCGCCTCGACCGGCTTCTGGCTGCGGAAAATAAACGCAGTCTTGTCGAGCGGCGAACCGAACGTCACCAGGCTGGCGGTGCGCGCGAGCACGTTCGGATGCGGGCGCCACGAGTCCTCGAGCAACAGGCGGTTGAGCATGTCATACGCGACGACAGAGCCCAGCGAATGACCGGCGACGACGACCCGCGAATACTGCGATCCCACGCCGTCGTCGCGGCGCAAGCCGTAGACCGCGGCCCCGATGTCGTGCGCCGTTTTCTGGATCGCGTCGCGGATGTCGTGGAATTCGCTGACTTCGTGCGCGTTCACGTAAGCCACGACATCGCCGACGTACTCGACCAGCACCTTGCGTATCGCGTAGCTCAGGACGACGACCATCGCCCAGACCGCGATCAGCAGTCCTATCGACGGTGACGCGAGCTCGCAGGCCTTGACCACATCTTTCCGGCACGCCCATGACCACAGCGTCGTCCAGCCCGCGACGGCGCCGACCAGATCGACGCAAAGCAGCAACCCGCCGACTATCGTGGCCACGATCGCGATCCAGACCAGCACCCCCGTCAATCCGGTGCCCATGCGCACGTGCATCGACCTGCGATCCCAGCCGATGGTGTTTTCGCCGATGCGTTGATGCGTCGCGTAAGCGGTGGCGAGCGCGAGACCCGCGCAGAGCCAGGCGATGACCACCACCACGAAATCGGCAGTCATCGCACCGAGCAGTTGCGGCTGCGGCCAACCGCCCCCGTCGTGGCCGAGGGCACGCGACGCGACGACCGCCATGATCGTTGCGTTCATCACCACCAGCGACAGCACGACGGCGAGAGCGACCAGCAGCTTCCAGAAAGCCCGATGGGTCACCGGAAACTCCTGCCACGCCTCGAACATCCAGCGCAGGAATGTCTGGTTGCAAGTGCGCAGTCCGCAGATCGCCGCATCCAGCAGGAACCCGATGACCTGGCGCAGCGAGATCTTGCCCGCGGTCAGCGGCGCCCAATACGCTTCGTAGATGTGGACGTCGATGTCAGCGTCGCCGTGCTGCAGCGTGATTTCCGCGCGGGCGACCGGCTTGCCGATGCCCAGGTCGACGAAGCGCGTGACGACTTCGACATCGGCAGGCGGTGCCCCGCGGCTGATATCCGCGCGGCGCAGGATGCGCGCCACGTTGTCGATCGTCTCGAACGGCACCTGCTGGCCCATGCCGTGGCAGACGATCATCGCCACGCTCTTTCGAGGGCTCGCGGGTCTCTCGCCGATCGCAGACGCCTCGATCCGCTCGGTGGATTTTGCCGGCCCCTCTTCCTGCAGTCGAACGAAGCTCTCGGGTTTTCGGCTTGTCGTCACGATCTCGCCTTTGGCTGATCAATGTAACGCCCGGGTTTTCGCGATCACGACCAGCGTCATGATCCGAATTCACAAAATCCGCCGGACACAAATCGAGTGCGTCGAATCTATACCCGAACACCTATCCGATCAATGTGTCATCGATCTTCATCGTTGCCGGCCATGGGACTATCCGCCGGCACTTTTGGCTCACGGGTTGGCACGGCCTAACAGCAAGGCGGGTTGACGAGGCTGGTGCATGTGGCCTAGCGTAGGGAAACATTGGAGGAGTGACATGACGCCAGCAAAGAACACGATTTGCCTTTGGTACGATCGCGACGCCGAGGAGGCGGCGCGCTTTTACGCGAAGACCTTTCCCGATTCGTCCGTCGGCGCGGTGCTCCACGCACCGGGAGACTTTCCGTCAGGAAAGAAGGGGGATGTGTTGACCGTCGAGTTTACTGTGATGGGCGTCGCGTGCCTCGGGCTAAACGGCGGCCCTGCATTCACGCACGACGAGGCGTTCTCGTTTCAGGTCGCTACCGTCGACCAGGCCGAAACGGACCGCTACTGGAACGCGATCGTCGGAAACGGCGGCCAGGAGAGCGCCTGCGGCTGGTGCAAGGACAAGTGGGGATTGTCCTGGCAGATTACGCCGATCGTCCTGACGAAAGCGATCACCGATCCGGATCCCGCTGTCGCCAAGCGCGCGTTCGATGCGATGATGCAAATGAAGAAAATCGATGTCGCTGCAATCGAGGCCGCGCGTCGCGGTTGAGGCTTCATTCTTGCCGCGTGCAGATGCGATGACGCAGGTCCGGCGAGGTCCGCGTCGGCTCGCGGAACACCAACGCGTTTTTAGCGCCGCCGCACCGGGCCCTTGACGCCGGGATAGTTCAGCGCTGCCGGACCGGAGCCCTTGACGCCGGGATAGTTGTGTTTATATAATAATTGTATGACTACAACTATTTCCCGCCCCGCTTCCTCTACGCTGCCCCCGCCGGCACGGCAAAACCTCGTCCTGGCCATCTGCTGCATGAGCCTGCTGCTGGTGTCGATGGATGCCACCATCGTCAATGTCGCGCTGCCCGACATCCGCCGCGACCTGGGAGCGTCGATCAGCGGGCTGCAATGGGTGCTCGATGCGTACACGATCGTTGTCGCGAGCTTCCTGATACTGGGCGGATCCACGGCGGATCGTTTCGGCAGGCGACGTGTGTTCCAGGCGGGTTTGGCCCTGTTCACGCTGGGATCGCTGTTGTGCAGTCTCGCGGTTGGCGTGCGATCGCTGGTGTGCGCGCGCGTCCTGCAGGCGCTGGGCGGGGCGATGATGAATCCCGTCGCCATGTCGATCATCGTGCACGCGTTCGTCGAACCCAAGGCGCGCGCACGCGCGATCGGCATCTGGGCAGCGGTGTCGGGTCTGGCGATGGCACTGGGTCCATTGGCCGGCGGGTTATTGACGCATACGCTGGGATGGCACTCCATCTTCTGGATCAACGTGCCCATCGGATTGCTGGCGCTTTGGCTGACGGCACGCTACATACCCGAATCGCGCGAGCCAAAGGCGCGACGGCCCGACCCTGTCGGGCAAGCGCTGCTCTTGATCGGGCTGGCGACGCTCGTATTCGCCATGATCGAGCACGGCCGCGGCTGGGCAGCGAACGCCGCGGCCATCGTCGCCCTGCTCGCGTTTGCGGCGCTCGTCGCCTATGAGCGGCGCCGGCACGAGCCGTTGCTGGACATGCGTTTCTTCCGCAGCCTGCCGTTCAGCGCAGCCACGGTCATCGCCGTCTGCATGTTCGCAGCGCTCGGCGGCTTCCTGCTGCTCAACTCGCTCTACTTGCAGGACGTGCGCGGCCTCTCGGCGCTGGATACGGGTATTGCCTTGTTGCCCATGGCCCTGGCGGTGATGATCGTTTCGCCGCTGTCCGGCCGACTCGTGGGCACGCATGGCGCGCGACCTTCGCTGCTAGTCGCCGGCGCGATGCTCTCGCTGAGCGCGGTGCTGCTGGCGCAACTGAAAACCGACACGCCGCTCGTCGAACTGCTGTCGGCGTTCGCACTGTTCGGCGTGGCGTACGGCATGGTCAATGCGCCGGTGACGTTTGCCGCGGTGTCGGGAATGCCGCGCGCGCAAGCGGGCATCGCTTCTGCCGTCGCATCCACCAGCCGCCAGATCGGCGTTGCGGTAGGCGTTGCGCTGGCCGGCACGCTGGCGGGCAATCCTGCGGGAGATGACAATGCCCGCGCGAGCTTTGCGCAGGCGACCCACGCTTTCTGGTGGATCTTCGCCGGCCTTGGCGTGCTGATCATGGTGCTTGCGATCGTGACGACCGGTTCGCGTGGGCGCGCGAGTGCCGCACGCGTCGCGCACCTGTTGCAGGAGCCGGAGGCGGGAGCCGTCGCATGAGGCCCACAGCGCGTTACGGCGCGACTTCACGATCCGATGCGGAGCGCACGTGGCGCCTGCTGGTCGAGCTGGTCATGGAAACGCGCGGCGAATGGCGCCGCATGGTCGCCGAAGCGACGGGCTTGCCGTTCAGCCGCGTGCGCGCACTGTGGCGCCTCGAGCGCGGGCCGCGCAGCTTGAGCGAATTGGCGGACGACATGGGCACCGACGCGCCGGCCGCCACCGTGCTGATCAACGCACTGGAACAACGTGGCCTGGTCAAACGCGCGCAGGACCCCAACGATCGGCGCGCCAAGCAGGTCTCGCTGACGGCCGCAGGCCGGCGCATGCTGGACGTCGTCGAGAACATCACCGACGTGCCGCCGGATGCGCTGGAGGGTTTGCCAGCCGCGGAATTGGAGCGGCTGCGGAAGACGTTGGAGAAGCTGATTTAGCAAATGTTCGGAGTCGACGGCCGAAGAAGCTGCCCAATCACACTCTACGACCTGTCAATCCAACCTGCGCAAACGGCCGCGCCGTCGATGGCCAGCTTTCGTCGGGCCCGTGAAACAAAAAGGATCGGAACTGCACGTCGACAACGCTCCGCTTCCGGCCAACTCCAGCCTGCTATGCCCTCCGAGAAACCACCCCGGGAATGACGCAGTCGAGAAGCAGCTGACATTGCTAGGCGCCGCTAGCGATCCACGCAGGATTCGAGGCTGGACCCTTTGGCATTTTGCGCTTTCGATACCTCAGCCAGCTCATGGCGGCGAGACCGGCGACGAGCAGAGACGAGCTCGGTGGCTCGGGGATGGCGCTGATGCTTGGGTTGAAGAAGCCCGGCTGTAAATCGGGTGGGAGAAACTGCGGCGGAATCGAAGGTCCGAGTTCTCCCGTCAATACGTTGGCGACACCGACACCGGTGACCTCGCCGAAGCCGGCCAGGTGCAGAGAGCCAAACAATCCGTTGACCTCCACGGTGCCGTAGAAACCTTCCCACACGCGAAAGCTGCCAAATCCGGTCGCGTCGGTGAAGTAAATATAGTCGGCACAAACGTCGTTCGGCTCACCCCCCTGACATACCGTCGTGCCCACTGAAATCGCTATGTCGAGGTGCTCGGCGCGCCCCCCCGACACATCGATGCTGAGGACCAGGCCGTCGATCCAGGAGACGGGTATCGCGGTGCCGTTAATGAACTGCAACGTGCCAAGCGACACGACGTCCCCATTCGAAACGTCGAGCCCCACGGTGGGAGCAAAGATCAGCGAGCTTGGAAGCACGGTGCCGGCAACCGGGATGCCCCAAGTGACCGCGGGCGTCCCAACGCCACTACAGACCACCGCACCTGCACCGCAGGCCGGTGTGGTACTCGTGAACTGACCCGTAATCGTGATCGGAACAGCCGAAGCGGAGGATGCGCAAATCGCCGCAATGGCTGCGACCGCAAGCTTAGAACCCACGTAGTTGGCGATACGGAACATGGCGATCCCTTCTAGTGGCCGGCGGTTATGCCGGACATTCAATATTCAAACAGGGAGTTTCCATTCCAAACTGACCGCAAGCAAATTGTCGTAGCAAGAATCGCGCAAATATGCACATTGCGATATTTCTCAACGATTTAGGAACGGCGTTGTCCGGAGGAAACGGCCGTGTGTAAAGTATTCCGATA
>JBEPUI010000018.1:0-52049 GCA_041691615.1 Pseudomonadota bacterium | reverse complement strand
CCACATCGCAATCCGCCACATCGCAATCCGCCACATCGCAATCCGCCACATCGCAGGCCGGCACATCGCAGGACGCCACATCGCAGGACGCCACATCGCCGCCGGCCGCTGCAGGAACTGGCGGACCGCAATTGCCCAATGCGAAGTCCGCCACGCCGCAAGCCACCGCGACGGGCGCAGCAATCTCCGGCGACGTTTCGCTCGCACCCGACCTTGCTGCGCGCGCGCGGCCCGAGCAGACGGTGTTCATTTTCGCGCGCGCGGTCGATGGCCCGCGCATGCCGCTCGCCGTGTTGCGCACGACGGTGCGCGAACTGCCGCGCGCGTTCGTGCTCGACGATTCGATGGCGATGGCGCCGGGAATGACGATCTCGTCGGCGAAAAATGTCGTCGTCGAGGCGCGCGTTTCGCAGACCGGCAATGCAACGCCGGGGCCCGGCGACCTGGTCGGCAAATCCGCAACGCTCACCCCGGGCGCCGCGAATATTCACGTACGGATCGACACCGTAAATCCTTGATTCGATGCTATGATGCCCGCGGCTTTCGCAAGGGGACAGGATGCGGCGTCGCTGGTCGTTTCATAAGCTCGCACTTTGGTCTGGCGTGCTGTTCGCGGCATCGCCCGCGTTCGCGCAATCGATCGACGACGTGCGCGCCAATGTGGAAGGCAATCGTTCGGCCGCCGCGTGGGAGCAATGCGCGAAGGTCGATCGCGACGCCGTGCCTGCGGCCGACCTGTGGTGCGGCATCGCGGGCGTCGACACGGGACACACCGGCGAAGCCGTCCTCGCACTCGAGCGCTACTCGCTGCGCAACCCCGCCGACGCGCGCGGCAAACTCGAGCTTGCACGCGCCTACTTCTATGCCGGTGACGATCGCCGCGCGCGTGAGGAATTCGAAGCCGTCAGGGCGCTCGATCCGCCGCCTGCGGTGCGCGCGGGCATCCAGCGCTATCTGGATGCGCTGTCGGCGCGCGAAGCGCAATACCTGCCCAAGCTCACCGCGTTCGTCGAAGCGGGCGTTGGCTACGACAGCAACGCCAACGCCGGCGTTTCGCAAGCCGACATCGCGCTGCCGGTGCTGGGTCGTGTGACCGTGGCAGAACTCGGCGTCCGCCAGGGCGACGGCTTCGGCCTTCTGGCCGGCAGCGTCCAGTACAACCATCCGGTGGCGCCCGGCCTGTCGCTGTACGCCGGCATCAACGGCACCGGCAATTTCTATTTCAACGAGAGCCAGTTCAATCTCGCCCAAGCGTCGATCAACCTGGGCGGCAGTTACCGTCGCGCGATCGACACTTTCGCGCTTACCTACGCACACGGCGAGATCATCCTCGACGGCGACCGCTATCGCAGCAGCGACGGCGTGGCGCTCGAGTGGCGGCGGCAACTGGCGCCCACGACGACGATCAGCGTCACGCCGCAGTACGCGCGCATCGACTATCCGGGCGACAACGACGTGCGCGACGCCAACTTCTTCGCGCTCGGCTTCGGCGTGCGCCACGGCTGGCTGGGCCAATGGCAGCCGGTGCTCAACGCGTCGATCTACGGTGGACGCGAGCGCGATGTCCGCGACCGCCCCGACCTCGGGCGCGGCATCTTCGGTGCGGCGGCCGACGTCACCGTGTCGCCATCGCCGTTCTGGGCGTTCAACGCGGGCTTAGCCTACCTGCGCAGCGACTACGACGGCGACATTCCGCTGATCGACGTCACGCGCAAGGACGACAACTACGTGCTGTCGCTCGGCGCTCTCTACCTGATCGACCGCAACTGGAGCACGCGCCTCGAATACCAGTACCAGCGCAACAAGTCGAACGTCGAGCTGTACGAATACCAGCGCAATCTCGTGATGCTCAAGCTGCGTTACGATTTCAAATAGCGGAGAACGACCGTGAACCTTCGCACGCTCCGTTACGCCCGCGCACTCTTCGCCGTGCTGGCGCTGTCGCTGGTCTCGTCGCTGGCGCTCGCGCAGGCTGGCCGCGTCGTGCTGGCTGTGGGCGATGTCGTCACCGTGCGCGGCAGCGACCGCATCCGCCTCATCGCCGGCAATAACGTGGGTGCGGGCGACACCGTCGTCACCGGCGCGCAAAGCCACGCGCAGATCCGCTTCGCCGACGACGCACTGGTGGCATTGAAGCCCGACACCGAGTTCCGCATCGAGCAGTTCGTGTTCAACGGTGCCAACGACGGCAATGAGCGCGCAGTATTCCGCCTCGTCCGCGGGGGTTTTCGCACGGTCACCGGCCAGATCGGCAAGATCGACCACGACCGTTACAGCGTGGTCACCACGCAGGCGACGATCGGCATCCGCGGCACGCACTTCGTGCTGCAGGAATGCGCCGAAGGCGAATGCCGCGACACGCCCGAGTCGCCGCCGGCGCCCCCCGGGCTGTACTGCGGCGTGCTCGACGGCCGCGTGGCCGCGCTCACGCCCTACGGCGACGCCGAGTATGGCACCCGCGAATATTTCATCGTCCGCGATGGCCAGGCACCGCAGCGATTGACCGCTCCGCCAGTCTTCCTCGCCGACAACCTCGCCGGCCGCGTGCTGGTTGCACGCACGGCGCCGGCCGACCTCGTGTTTCCCAAGGTCCCTGAATTCCCGCAGGGCTTCGCCGTGCCGGGCGCACCGTTCGTCTACCAGTCGACCGAAGACCTGGACCACGGTGACTTGATCGATACCGGACGCAATTACGTCGTCGGCTCGGACCAGTACACGCTCGAGCTCGGCAGCGTCGACGCCACCGGCAATCCGTTCACGGTAGACGGTGCAGGACGCGTCACAGCAATCCACACGCCCAACCTCGCTGCGACGCTCGGCACCGCCAATGTCGTGGACATGGGCTCGGCCGTCGACGCGGGCGGTTTGAATTGGGGACGCTGGAACGGCTCCGGCTCGACGATCACGCAAACGCTGCCCAATGGCGACGTCGTGCACAACGACGGCGGCAACCTGCACTACATCTACGGCAACGCAGCGACGTCGATTCCAACATCCGGCGTCGTCAGCTTCTCGCCGGTCGGCGGCACGCGTCCGACCGATTCGTCGGGTGCGGTGGGCACGCTGATCTCAGGGGGCAACGTCACCGTCGACTTCACGCAAGCGAGCCTCGCGCTCACGGGCCTCACCGTGGGCTTCGGCGCCGACGCGACCTACTCGATGAGCGGCACCACGCGGCTGGTCGGACCGCTGTTTTCCACGGCCGGCACCGGCGCCAATGCCACGTGCGCGGGCGGCGGATGCCAGCCGCTGGTGCAGGGCAATTTCGCAGGATTCCTGGCCGGTCCCGGCGTCACCGGCGTGGGCCTCGACTACTACTTCAATTCGCGCAACGGCAACGTGCTCGAAGGCAACGTCGGCTACCACCGCTGCGTGCCGCCGGCGAGTTGCTGAGGCCGTTCCCGCAAGCTTCCTGCACCGTCCCCGCGAACTTCTCCGTCTTTCCCGCGACCTGACCCATCGTCCCCGCGAAAGCGGGGATGACTAGCGCTACTTGACAGTCATGATCGTCGCGCCGTCCCAGTCCGCGGGCGGCGGCGCGGCGGTGAACCCACGGCAGCGGTCGATGAAGTGCGCGTACAGCGTCGTCGACACGTCCTCGGCCTCGAGCGCGCCGAATAGCGCCATTGCGTCGGCGAAGTGGCGCGCGCGATAAAGCGCCAGCGCTTCGTTCCATCGCGCGAGGCGTGACTGTGCGTTCGCCGTGACCACGCGCCCCAGCGGTTCGTAGATCGCGATGGGCTGCTCGCGGTTGACGACGCGCACGCGGTCGACTTCGCGCCAGGTGAATTCGGGCGCAGCGTCGTGCGTGTCCTGTCCGCACAGGATGGTGATGCCGTACACCTTGGTCAGCCCCTCGACGCGCGACGCGAGATTGACCGCGTCACCCAGCACCGTGTACGCCTTGCGAAAGCGCGATCCCATGTCGCCGACGCTCATCGTGCCGGTATTGATGCCGATGCCGATCACCAGCTCGGGCCATCCGCGCGCCGCGAACACCGGCGCCAGCGCGGGCATCGCATCGCGCATCGCCAGCGCCGCGTCGACGGCGTCGCGCGCATGCGTCGGATTGGCAAGCGGCGCGCCCCAGAATGCCATGATCGCGTCGCCGATGTACTTGTCGATCGTACCGCGCGTCTGGTGAATCGCCTTCGTCATTTCCGTCAGGTAGACATTCATCATCGCCGACAGCTCGCGCGGCGACAGGCGCTCGGATACCGCAGTGAAGCGGCGTACGTCGGAAAACAGTACCGTGAGCTCGCGGCTTTCGCCTTCCAGCGAAAAGCTCTCCCCGCTGACACGCATCTCGGCGACGCGCTCGGCGGGCACGTATTCGCCGAACAGGCCGGTCAGCACGCGCGTGTCGCTGGCTTCCTTGAGGAACCCCGTCAGCAGGTTGTACAGCCAAAGTGTGAGCAGCATCGACATCGTTCGCGCGAGCGGAATCACCGACTTGTCGTGCTTCCAGAACCAGAAGTTGATGCCAATCACCGCCACGCCGACCAGCGCGACGCAAAGTGAGGTGATCAGCGGTCGCCGCCATGGAATGACGAACACCACCAGCAATCCCGCCAAGACGAGGATCAACGTCTCGACTTCGCGCGCGCCGCGCGGCACCGACGTCATCTCGTCGTTGAGCATTCCCGACAGCAGGTTGGCGTGCAGCTCGACACCCGGAAAATCCGGGCCGAACGGCGACGAGCGCAGGTCCTGCAAGCCCTTGGCCGTCGTGCCGACCAGCACCACCGCACCTTCGATGCCGGTGACGTTCGGCTTGCCGTCGATGATGTCGGCCGCCGACTCGTAATGAAACGTGCGGCGCGCGCCACGGTATGGAATGAGCGCGAGCCCGTCCGCCGACACCGGCACGCTCATGCCGCCCAGGTCGAAGCTCGCGAGGTCGCCGTTGCTGTCGAAACGCGGCGCGATGGCCTTGGCCTCGACGACTGTCGCCGCCAGCGCCATCGACAGCGCCGGGTAGTAACCGTCGCCGAAACGCTTGACCATCGGCACGCGGCGCACGACGTTGTCGACGTCGAACGCGGGATCGATGTGCCCTGCCGCAGCCGCTGCGCTGGTCAGCGACGGCAGGTTGGCGGTATAGCCCTGCTCGCTCGCCAGCGGGATCACGTGGCCCGCCAGATCCTTTTCGGTGAACGCCGGCATGGGCAGCACGCCGGTCTTCTGCGCGGTGTCGTTGAAGCCGTACGCAAGCACCACCGGCTTGCCCTGCAGCGCGGCGATGAAGATCGCGTCGTAGTCAAGCGACGGGCGCAGCGCGTTCCACTTGGCGCGCAATTCGGGCGCCGCCGCGAAAGTCGATGCCGCGAGTTTGTCGATGACGCCGGCGCCGCTCGACGTGTCGGGCTCGGCGAACACCACGTCGAAGCCGATCGCGCGTGCGTGGTAGCGCTCGAACAATTGCGTGACCATCCGTGCAAGCTTGTCGCGCGACCACGGCCAGCGACCCTCGCGCGCCAGCGAAGCTTCGTCGATGTCGACGATCACCACCTGCGGATCGCCGGTGTTGGGGCTTACCGCCGCAAGCCGCGTGTCGTAGGCGATCGCCTCGAGCTTGGGAATGAGCGGCAGCGTGAACGCGCCGGTCAGCGCGTCCGCGGCGAATACCGCGACGATGACGCCGCCCACCAGCCAGCGCGGCGCGCCGGCGAGCAGTGACAGCAGCTTGCGAGGCGTGACGCGCACGCTTGGGAAGCGTCAGCGTCGGCGTTGCAGGCGGCGG
The DNA here is from genome assembly GCA_041691615.1 of Pseudomonadota bacterium. Classification (GTDB taxonomy): domain Bacteria; phylum Pseudomonadota; class Gammaproteobacteria; order Burkholderiales; family Casimicrobiaceae; genus VBCG01. Next base: position 46,306 of record JBEPUI010000018.1, on the reverse strand, counting down.
CGCATCAGAGCAGTGGCGGCGATCAGCAATCCGAGCAAGGCCAGCGCGGCATTGGACAACGCAGGAATTGACGCGGCTCCCGGATCGCCGGCCTTGACCGCCACTGTCGCCGATGGCGCCACCGCCGGCGGAAACGCGCCGTCGCCGAGATAGGACGCCGACAGCGTCACGCTGCCCGGAAGTCCCGGCGCGGTGACGCTGAAGGTCGCCATGCCACCGACCAGCGGCACGGTGCCGATCACGGCACCGTCCGCGCGCATCACCACGCTGCCGAGCGGTGCGATCGCCGCCTGCGCCGACGGCTTGACCGAAACGCTCGCCACCAGCGCGCTGTTGGTCTTGACCTCGGCGGGCGCGGCGATGGCGACCGTCGGTGGCGACAACAGCGCACCCTTGATGACGAACAGGTCGAGCGGTCCTGCACCAACGGTGTTGTAACGAACGTCACCGACATAGATCGCGCAGATGCGGTAGTGGTCGATGCCGAGGTCGTCGAAGCTGAACTTGACCTGCGACGCCGCGGACAGCGATGCGGTGAGCGTCTTGACCGCGACGGGCGCGCTGCCGGCTTCGACCGGGCAGCGTTCGTCCGAATGCGCGACCCATACCTGCACATTGCCGCCGGGGCCGCCCGCGCCGCCGCTCAACGTGGCGGTGGCGACCACCGGCTGGCCCGCGACCGCCGGATTGGGCGCGACGTCGAACGCGAACGTTGGCGTGCCCTTGGCGATGGTGATCGTGTAGGTATGCGTGGCCTTCGTGCCTACCGAATCGGTCACCTGCACGGTGAACGTGTACACGCCAGGCAGCGTCGGCACGCCTTTCAGCAGGCCCGAGGGATCGAAGCCGAGCCCTGGCGGAACCTGTCCCGTCAGCACGACGAAGGTGTACGGGGGAATGCCGCCGACCGCGACCACCGGCACGCTGACGTCCTGACCACCCTTGATCGGCGGCAGCGTGTCGGTGACGATCGACAGCGGCGGATTGCGGATGACGATCGTGAATGCCTGCGTGTCGTCCGGTGCGAAAGCATTGTGCGCGGTGATCGTGCCCGAATACGAGCCCGCCTTGGTGGGCGTACCCGTGATCGCGTGGGTCGCGGTGCTGAAACCGAGGCCGGGCGGCAGCCCCGTCACCGTCACGCTGACGATCGGGGTGCCGCTCACGCCGATGCTGAAGTTGTACGGCACGCCGACGGTGCCATCGGGCGGCCCGCCACTGGTGATGTTCGGGGGGATGCCCGCCTGCACTTGCAGCGACCCGCTGACGCCGGCGATCTGCGAGCCGTCGTTGAAGCTGATGTTGCCGGTGGTGTTGACGATCGTGCGCGACGTCGCCGACGTGCCGACGACATCGACGCTGATCGTGCACGAACCGGGCTTGGGCAAATTGCCGAAATAGCCGAGCGACGTGGCGGTGAGCGATACCGTGCCGCCGCATTGCGTGCTCGTTCCAGGCGTCGCGCTCAAGCCGCCGGGAAACGGATCGTTGAACGACACCAGGCTCACGTTGGTGGTGTTAGTCAGCGTGATGTGCAACTGCGTGCTGCCACCGGTGAGGATCGTACCCGGCTGGAACGACTTGGCGGCCGACAGCGACGGCGCCGAGATAACGATCGTATAAGTGGCGTTGGCGTCGGGCGCGAAGCCGTTGGACGCGTGCACGTTGACGATGTAGCTGCCGGTCGTCGTCGGCGTGCCGGTGATCTCGTCGCCGTCGGTGTCGAACGTCAGCCCCGGCGGCAGGCCGGTCGCCGTGATGTCGACCGGCGTGCTGCCGCTCGCCGTGATCCCGAAGTTGTAGGGCGTGCCGACGGTGCCATTGGGCGGCGCACCGCTGGTGATCGTCGGTGGAACCGGCACCTGAACCAGCAGTGACCCGCTGACGCCCGGCATTGATCCCGAACCGTCATTCCAGCTGAAGTTGCCGGTCGTGTTGACGATCGTGCGCGTCGTCGCCGACGTGCCGACGACCGTGGCAACGATAGTGCACGAACCCGGTGTCGGCAGGTCGCCGAAGAAATCGAGTTGCGTTGCACTGAGCGTCACGTTGCCGCCACATTGCGTGGTATTGGCCGGTGTGGCGGTGATGCCTGCCGGAAACGGATCGCTGAACGACACCTGCGAGATGCCGACCGTGTTGGTCAGCGTGATGCGCAGTTGAGTCGTGTTGCCAGTGAGGATCGCCGACGGCTGAAACGACTTGCTCGCCGCCAGCGTGGGGCCCAGGACCTTGACCGTGTACGTGGCATCCGCGTCCGGCGCGAAGCCATTGGCCGCGTGGATGTTGACCGAGTAGGTGCCCAGCGTCGTGGGCGTACCGACGATTTCCCCATTGACGGCATCGTAGGAAAGTCCCGGCGGCAGGCCGGTTACCGTAACGACGATCGGCTGCGTGCCGCTTACATCGACGAAGTAGAAATAATCCTCGCCGACGTGACCATCCTCGGGAATCGAATCGGAGAACGTCGGCGGAATTCCCGCGCTGACGGTGAAGTTGCCGCTGTCGCCGCCATTGGTGAACGGATTGGCGTTGGCGACGTAGTTGATCGGGCCGGTATCGAGCGTGTAGGTCGTGTCGACGGTGGGCTCGGCGTACAGCAGCACGACGATGTCGCAGCCGACGTCGGCCGGGAACGAGCCGTTGGTCAACTTGAAGCTCGTCGCCGTCGAGGTCACCGTGCCGTTGCACTGATTGGCGGCGGGGGCGAAACTGAACTTGACGCCGGCGGGCAGCGTCGACGTGAAGTTGATGCCGCTGATGTCATTGGTATCGCCGAACAGGTTGATCGTCGCCGTGACCTGATCGCGCGCCGCGTAGTCCGGCGGGGCCTGGTCGAACGTCAACGTCGAGCGGAACTGCGTCTGACCCAAGGCCGCGGTTGCCAGCAGGGCGAAGCCCAAGGCGGCCGCGCCACGCGCGACGTGAGCGGCGAGCACGTGCCACGACGGGCGTCGAAAGGTGAGGAGCGTGGCAACGGCGCGTGCCAGGTTCATTTCTGCGGGCCTTGTGGAACCGACCAGGAGCGGCGCGCACATGATAATCCGGCAGCCCCGGTTTTGGGCGTGAATATTCACCCCGCGGGGGGCGAATGACCCGGTGAATTTGTCCGGGCGTTAAAATGACCGTCGGCGAGGCTTCGCGCCGTTCGTCCCCCGAAATTTCGACCTCCGTCCATTGCCCACGTCCGCGACGCTTGTAGCGCACGAACTCGCCGCGCGTCGCGGCGATGCAGTGCTGTGGCACGGCGTCGATTTCGCACTGCACGCAGGTCACGCGCTGGTTGTTCGCGGCGCGAACGGCTCGGGCAAGACCACGTTGCTGCGCGTGCTTGCCGGGCTCACGCGCGCGGAGCGCGGCAGCGTGCAATGGCGCGGCCAGGTCGTGCAACCGATGGCGCAGGCTTTGCGCGACGACCTCGTGTTCATCGGCCATGCGCCGGCGTTGAAGGACGAGCTGACGGCGTTCGAGAATCTCGCGTCGTTGACAACGCTCGCGGCGCAGCCGGTGACCGCACAGCGAGTCGGTGACGCATTGACCGCGCTCGGCTTGTCGCGCCAGTCGTCGCTGCCGGTGCGCGTGCTGTCGCAAGGCCAGCGCCGTCGCGTGCACCTCGCCAAGCTCTCGCTCACGCAACGCCCGCTTTGGATCCTTGACGAGCCGGCCACCGCGCTCGACGCCGACGGCCTCGAATGGCTTGCGGCGACGCTGTCGGCCCAGCTCGCGCGCGGCGGCGTGGTGGTGACGGCGACGCACGCGCCACTGCAGCTTGCCGCCGGTCTCACGACCGAGCTTGCGCTTTGAACGGCGTCGCGACGGACAGCGCAGCTGCCGGCGTGAATCCGGCCGCGGTGCTACCCGCATTGCTGTGGGCACTCGGCCGCGACCTGCGCATCGCGGTGCGCTCGCGCAGTGAGGTGCTGGTGCAGCTCGCGTTCTACGCGCTCGTGGTGATGCTGTTTCCGCTGACGCTGCCACCCGATCCGGCAATGCTCACAACACTCGGGCCTGGCGTGCTGTGGGTCGCGGCGCTGCTGTCGTCGCTGCTCGCGCTGCCGCGCCTTTTCGCCGCCGATTTCGCCGACGGCACGCTCGAGGCGATCGCGCTGTCGCCGCGCCCGCTGGCGGCCCTCGTGTCCGGTAAAATAGCGGCGCACTGGCTGACCACGGGATTGCCGGTGGTAATCCTCGCGCCCGTATTCGCGATGGCGTACCACGCGAGCACAGGCGACATGCTCACGCTGGTCGTGGGACTGGCGCTCGGCACGCCGATCCTGTCGATGCTGGGCGCGATCGGCGCCGCGCTGACGCTCGGTGCGCGCGGCGGCGGAAGCCTGCTTGCGCTGCTGGTGTTGCCGCTGTACGTGCCCGTGCTGATCTTCGGCGCCGGCGCGGTCGACGCGATCCATGCGGGATTGTCGGCGAGCCCGCATTTTTCGCTGCTGGGCGCCGGGGTGCTGCTTGCGGCGCTCGGCACGCCGTTCGCCACCGCCGCCGCCGTGCGCATTGCATTGGACTGATCCTCGATGAGCATCAACTGGTTCAAGTACGCCTCACCGGTGACGTTCCTGCCGCTCGCGGGCCGGATCGCGCCGTGGTTCCTGGGCGTCGCGACGGTGCTGGCGGCGATCGGACTCTACGTCGGCCTGGTGGTCGCGCCCACGGACGCCCAGCAGGGCGATGCCTACCGCATCATCTTCATCCACGTGCCCACCGCGTGGATGGCGATGTTCATCTACGTGGTGATGGCCGCCTGGAGCGCGCTGGCGCTCGGCTACAACACCCGGCTGTCGGCCATGATGGCGCAGGCGCTCGCCCCCACCGGCGCCGCGATGGCGTTTCTCGCGCTGTGGACCGGCGCGTTCTGGGGAAGGCCGACGTGGGGAACGTATTGGGCATGGGACGCTCGAATGACATCGACGCTGATCCTGCTGTTCCTGTACCTCGGCGTGATCGCGTTGCGCGCGGCGATCGACGACCCGCGCCGCGCCGATCGCGCGTCCGCATTGCTGGCGCTGGTGGGCGTCGTCAACGTGCCGATCATCTATTTTTCGGTCTATTGGTGGAACACCTTGCACCAGGGTTCGACGATCAGCCTGACTGCCGCGCCGAAAATGGCGATGACGATGCTCGCCGCGATGCTGGTGATGACCTTCGCCGTGTGGTTCTACTGCATCGCGGTGGTGCTGTGGCGCGTGCAGGCGATCATCGTCGAGCGCGAGGCCGGCGCGTCGTGGCTCGGCAAACCCGCGGGCGCGTGATGGGGAACTGCTGATGGACAAGTGCTGATGGGCAACCGCTGATGGACAACCGGTGATGGGCAACCGCTGATGGACAACCGGTGATGGGCAACCGCTGATGGACAACCGGTGATGGGCAACCGCTGATGGGCAACTATGCGTGGTTCCTCGGTTGCGCGTACGGCATGTTCGCGCTGGCGATCGGCATCGAGCTGATCGGCGTGAGGCGGCGCCTGCGCATCGCGCGCGAGCACCTGCGGGCGAACGCCGACACGTCCGAGACCTCGATGCTCAGGCTGCGATGAGGGCTGCGATGACGCCTTGCGTGCATCGCGACGCATCGATCGCCCGGGATTGGATGCGATGACCGCCCGCCAGCGCCGCTTCGCGTGGATCGTCGCGGGACTTGCCGTGCTGGGTGTCGCGATGGCGCTGGTCCTCAATGCCTTCCAGTCCAACCTGGTGTTCTTTTTCTCGCCGTCGCAGGTGATCGCGCACGAAGCCCCCAAGGGACGCGCGTTTCGCATCGGCGGCATGGTCGTCGACCATTCGCTGCAGCGCGATCCGGGTTCGCTGACCGTGCACTTCCAGGTCACCGACACCGCGCAGACGATTCCCGTCATCTACACCGGGTTGCTGCCCGACCTGTTCAAGGAAGGCAAGGGTGTGGTTGCTCAAGGATCGATCGGCGACGACGGTACGTTTCGCGCGACCGAGGTGCTCGCCAAGCACGACGAGAATTACATGCCGCCCAATGCGGCGGCGGCGCTGAAGGAAGCGCGCGAGGGGATGAAGATGAAAAGCCTGGAGCCGAAGCAATGATCGCCGAGCTCGGATACTTGAAGATGAAAGACTGGAGGCGAAGCAATGATTGCCGAGCTCGCATACTTGGAGATAAAAAACCTCGAGGCGAGGCAATGATCGCCGAGCTCGCATACTTGAAGATGAAAGACCTGGAGGCGAAGCAATGATTGCCGAGCTCGGACACTTCGCGCTGATCGTCGCGCTGGTCGTGGCGATCGTGCAATCGGTCGTGCCGATGTGGGGCGCGGCGCGCCGCGACGCCGCGCTGATGGCGGTGGCGCGCCCTGCGGCAACGCTGCAGTTCGTGCTGGTCGCCGTGTCGTTCGGCTGCCTCGCCTATAGCTTTGTCACCAGCGATTTTTCGGTCCTGAACGTCGCGCAGCACTCCTACTCGACGCTGCCCGTCCAGTACAAGTTCGCCGCCACGTGGGGGTCGCACGAAGGCTCGCTGCTGCTGTGGATGCTGATGCTTTCGGGATGGGCATTCGCGGTGGCGATGGCGAGCCGCAGCCTGCCGCAGCAGCTCGCCGCGCGCGTGTTGTCGGTGATGGGGTTCATCGGCGTCGGCTTCCTGCTGTTCCTGCTGTTCACGTCCAATCCATTCGAGCGCCTGCTGCCCGCCGCCGTCGAAGGCAGCGATCTCAATCCGCTGCTGCAGGACCCGGGCATGGTGATCCATCCGCCGATGCTGTACATGGGCTACGTCGGCTTTTCGGTGGCGTTCGCGTTCGCGATTGCGGCGCTGATCGGCGGCCGCCTCGATGCGAGCTGGGCGCGCTGGTCGCGGCCGTGGACCACGCTCGCGTGGTGCTTCCTGACGATGGGCATCGCGCTCGGCAGTGCGTGGGCGTATTACGAGCTCGGCTGGGGCGGGTGGTGGTTCTGGGATCCGGTCGAGAACGCATCGTTCATGCCCTGGCTGGTCGGCACGGCCCTGATCCATTCGCTGGCCGTCACCGAAAAGCGCGGCACGTTTCGCAGCTGGACGGTGCTGCTCGCAATCGTCGCGTTCTCGCTGTCGCTGCTCGGCACGTTCCTGGTGCGCTCCGGCGTGCTGACGTCCGTGCATGCGTTCGCGACCGATCCCGCACGCGGCATTTTCGTGCTGATCTTCCTCGCGATCGTCGTCGGCGGCTCGCTGGCGCTGTTCGCGTGGCGCGCGAGTGCGGTGGGCGGGGGCGCGGGTTTCGCGCCGGTGTCGCGCGAGTCGATGCTGCTCGCCAACAACATCCTGCTGATCGTCGCGATGGCCAGCGTGCTGCTGGGCACGCTTTATCCGCTGATCCTCGACACGCTCGACGCCGGCAAGATCTCCGTGGGGCCGCCCTACTTCCAGGCGGTGTTCTACCCGCTGATGGCGCCGCTGGTGTTCCTGATGGGCCTCGGCCCGATCGCCGCGTGGCGCAAGGCCGATCTGCCGTCGATGTGGACGCGCATCAAGTGGGCGTTCGCCGTGGCGCTCGTCAGCGCGCTGCTGCTGCCGCTGCTGCTGGGTCGCTGGTCGGCGCTGATCGCATTCGCGCTGTTCCTCGCGCTGTGGGTGGTCACGTCCACCGTGGCGCTGGTGCTGCATCGCCTGCGCAATGCACCGCAATCGACGCTGCTCGGCAAGCTCGCGGCAAACTCGGCCGCCTGGTACGGCATGGTGATCGCTCACCTCGGCATCGCCGTGTTCATCGTCGGCGTGACGCTGGTCAAGAGCTACGAAGTCGAGCGTGACGTGCGGCTCGACGTCGGCCAGGCCGTTGCGGTCGGCGACTACACGTTCACGTTCCGCGGCGTGGAATCGGCGCCGGGTCCCAACTATCGCGCGCTGGTAGGCACGATCGACGTCTCGCGCGACGGCGCCGCCGTACGCACGCTCAAGCCCGAAAAGCGCATCTACACCGCCTCCGGCCAGTCGATGACCGAGGCGGCGATCGCCACGCGCATCACCGGCGATCTGTATGTGTCGCTGGGCGAGCCGGTCGCCGAAAACGGTGCGTGGAGCACGCGCATCTACATCAAGCCATTCGTCGACTGGATCTGGTTCGGCGCGTTCATCATGGCGCTGGGTGGCTTCATCGCCGTCGGCGATCGCCGCTACCGTGTCGCCGTCAAGGCCCGCATCGGTGCGGCGCTGTCGAGTCTCGCCGCATGAACCGCACAGGCGACATGAATCCGATCATGCACGCTTGCGCAACGCAAAGCCGATATCCGAGCAAGCACTATCGCGCGATGTGAACCCGATATCCGATCAACCACGCTCACGCAACGCAAACCCGATGACACGCGCCTGGAAATGGACGTTGCCGCTGGCGGTATTCGTCGCGATCGTCGGCTTTCTATATGTGGGTTTGTTCCGCGATCCTCGCGAAGTGCCGTCGCCGCTGATCGGCAAGCCCGCGCCGGCGTTCGCGTTGCACCAGCTGCACGCGCCGGACAAGACGCTCACGACAGCGGACATGCGCGGCAAGGTCTGGCTGCTCAACGTGTGGGCTTCGTGGTGCGAGTCCTGCCGCGTCGAGCACCCGTTGCTGGTCGAGATGTCGCGGCAGAACCTGGTCACGATCGTCGGCCTCAACTACAAGGACAAGGACGACCTCGGCAAGGCGTGGCTCGCCGCGCGCGGCGACCCCTATGCGGTGTCGGTCGTCGACGCCGATGGACGCGTCGGCATCGACTGGGGCGTGTACGGCGTGCCGGAGACCTTCGTCGTCGACAAGCAGGGCGTGATCCGCTACAAGCAGATCGGCCCGGTCACCGTCGATGCGCTGCAGAAAAAGATCGTGCCGCTGATCCGCGAGCTGCAGAAGTCGTGACCCGCCGCCACTCCCCCGTCGCGGGTGCTGTTGGGCGCCCACGCTCCGTCACCCGGCCCGCCTCGATGCTGTCGCGCGGATTCTCCTGGCGATGGACGGCCATCCTGTTGCTCGCGACTGGCGCTGCGACCGCGCAGGTGTCGGCCGATGGCGCGCTCGACTCGCGACTGAAGCGGTTGGAAGGCGAGCTGCGCTGCCTCGTGTGCCAGAACCAGACGCTCGCCGATTCGAATGCGCCGCTCGCCGAGGATCTGCGCCGCGAAGTGCGCGAGCTCGCCGTCGCCGGCAAGAGCGACGACCAGATCCGCGCGTTTCTCACCGAGCGCTACGGTGATTTCGTGCTTTACAACCCGCCGGTCAAGCGTACGACCTGGCTGCTGTGGTTCGGCCCGTTCATCCTGCTCGCTGCCGGCGCGTTGATGTGGTGGAGGATCGGCACGAATCCGTCGCGGCCGGACAGCGGCGCACCGGAGGCACCATCGCGCGACGACGACGCCACCGCCGCCGCGCGCGGCCAGGCGCTGCTCGACGCGCCTCTCAGCGAGCCGCGTCGCGCAGCGCCCGTTTCACCATCGACCGCAAGGCGCTGACCCCGCTATTTGAGGTGGTCCCACAGGTAGGCGTAGCCCAGCGCCGCCATGAACGCGGCCTGCTTGTTGTCGGCCGCGCCGCCGTGGCCGCCTTCGATGTTCTCGTACAGGCTCGCGTCGTCGCCGTAGCCGAGCATCTTCGCCGCCATCTTGCGCGCCTGCGCGGGGCCCACGCGGTCGTCGCGCGTGGACGTCGTGAATAGCACCGGCGGATATTTGCCGTCCTTGTGCACGTTCTGGTACGGCGAGAACGTGCTGATGTACGCCCACTCGTCGGGCTTGTCGGGGTCGCCGTATTCGGCGATCCACGACGCACCGGCCGAAAGATGGGTGTAGCGCTTCATGTCGAGCAGCGGCACTTCGCAGACGATCGCCGAGAACAATTGCGGGTATTCGGTGAGCATGTTGCCCACCAGCAGACCGCCATTGCTGCCGCCCATTGCGCCGAGGTGCGCCCTGGACGTGATGCCGCGCGCCACGAGATCCTGCGCCACCGCGGCGAAATCCTCGAACGCTCGCGGCCGCTGGGCCTTCAACGCCGCCTGGTGCCAGCGCGGCCCGTATTCTCCGCCGCCACGGATGTTCGCCACGACGAAAACGCCGCCATGCGCGAGCCAGGCGCGCCCGACGCTGCCGCTGTAGTGCGGCTGCATCGAGATCTCGAAGCCGCCGTAGCCATAGAGAATCGTTGGGTTGCTGCCATCGGGCTTGATGGTCTTGGATGCGACGACGAAATACGGCACGCGCGTGCCATCCTTCGACTGCGCGAAATTGCGCTCGACGTGGTACTTGGACGCATCGAAGAACCGTGGCGCGTGCTTGATCGGCGCAGTCTTGGTCGCGACGCTGCCGAGCGTACCGTAGTACAGCGTCGTCGGCTCGAGATAGCCCGAGACGGTCAGGAAATACGCGTCGCTCTCGTCGGCGTCCACGCCGCCCGCCGTGATCGCGCTCAGCGCCGGCGCGCCGCCCAGCGGCCTGCGCAGCCACTCACCGGCCTTCGGGGTCAGCACTTCGAGATGGCTGACCACGTCGTTCATCGTATTGACGATCAGGTGATGGCGCGTCCATGAGAAGCTGTCCAGCGAGATCGTGTCGGTGGGCGTGAACAGCACCGTGAAATCGCGCTGGCCTGACATGAACCGGTCGAAATTCGCGGCCAGCAGCGCGCCGGCGGGATAGGTCTTGCCACCGACCGTCCACGGCGTGCGCGTCTGCACCGTCAGCCATTCTTGACGCACCTGCGCGTCGCTGTCGATGGGCACATCGATCTTGACCAGCGAGCCATTCTTGCCGCGCAGGAACACTTCATGGCGGTAGAACGCGATCGAGCGAACCACGAAGTCGCGCACGAAGCCGGGCGTGTGGTCGCGGTGCGCGCTGATGAAATTGTCGTCGTTCGTGCCTTCGTAGACCAGCTTCGCATCGGTGATCGGCGTGCCGCGCTTCCACTCCTTGACGATGCGGGGGTAGCTCGACTTGGTCATCGAACCAGGCCCGAAGTCGGTGGAGACATAGAGGCTGTTGGCATCGATCCAGCTGGCCTGCGTCTTCGCATCGGCCAGCGTGAAGCCGTCCTTGACGAAGGTTCGCGACACGAGATCGAACTCGCGCACCACCGTCGCGTCCGCGCCGGCGCGTGACAGCGATACCAGGCAATGCCGATAGTCCGGACGCAGGCAATCGGCGCCGTGCCACACCCACCGCTCGTTCTCCGACTTGGCCAGCGCGTCGACGTCGATCAGCACGTCCCATTTCGGATGGTCCTTGCGATACTCGGAAAGCGTGGTGCGCCGCCAGAGTCCGAGCGGATTGGCCTTGTCGCGCCAGAAGTTGTAGTAATACGGTCCCATCTTGCCGACGAAGGGAATGCGCGCTTCCGAGTCCATCACCTCGAGGATCTGGTCGCGCATCGTCGTGAATGCGGGCGTCGACGCATACGCGCCAACGGTCTCGGCGTTGCGCGCGCGAACCCACTCGAGCGCCTTCGGGTCGTCGCTGGGCTCGAGCCACAGGTACGGGTCGTCGACGGCGGCGGCGGTCGAGGCGCTCGAGATGTCCGGTGCGGCGGCGTTGCCTGGGTGCATGTCCACGGGGGCGGGTCGGTTGTCGATCGGCGCGCAGGCGCAGGCAACGGCGCCCGCGAGCAGCAGGATGAAGGTCTTCATCGCTGCAATTCTAACGGACGCACGACGCGGTGCGCTTGCCGTACGCCACACGGAACAGGCGCTTGGCGTACGACGCTCGGTTCCGCCTCTCGCGCGAACGCCGCGGCGCCGGGTTGACTCTGCGGGCGCTAGTTCGTAACCTGCACGTAACAGGCGACTTTCGCTCCCCGCATTTTCGAACACATTCCCATGAGATTGGCCGACAAGGTCGCGATCGTCACCGGCGCCGGCAACGGCATCGGCCGCGCCATTGCGGTGCGCTTCGCCGCCGAAGGCGCGGTGGTGGTCGCCGTGGAGCGGGACGAGCGCGCATTGCAGGCGCTGGTCCAATCGCTGCCGCCGGGCCGCATCATTTCGGTCGCCGGCGACGCCACTTCGCAATCGCTGATCGACGCAACCGTGCAGCGCGTGCTCGCAAGCCACGCGCGACTCGATATCCTCGTCAACAACGCGATCGAATATACGGCGAGCAGTGCGATCGACACCACCGACGAAGCATGGGCCGCGACGCTCGATTCGGGACTGACCGGTGTGTTCCGATGGTGCCGCGCGGTGCTGCCTGCGATGTCGTCGGCGCGACGCGGATCGATCGTCAACGTCGCATCGGTCAACCAGCTGGTCGCCAATCCCGGTCTGGCTGCCTACACGGCCGCCAAGGGCGGCGTGCACGCGCTGACCAAGCAGATCGCCGTCGAATACGGCCCGCACGGCATTCGCTGCAACGCGATTTCGCCTGGCCTGATCGTCACCGAGCGCACGGCCGCAGGCCGCAGCGCCGGCGACTACGCCTGGGACATCGAAGCGCATCCGATCGGCCGCGTCGGCGAGCCGTACGATGTCGCCAACGCCGTGTTGTTCCTCGCTTCCGACGAAGCGGGCTTCATCACCGGCGTCGACCTTCCCGTCGACGGCGGGCTCACGTCGCTGTCGCCGGCGGCGCTGGTGTCACCGAGGCTGCGCGCAGGCTGGGGGCGCAGGCCGCTCGCCCACGCCGGCTGAGGAGCGCGCGCGATGGCGACCTTGCCCCTGCTGACCGGCGTCTTCCCGGTGCTCGCCACGCCGTTCAACGCCGACGGCTCGGCCGACGAGGCCGGATTGGTTGCCATTGTCAACTATGCGATCGCGTCGCGCGCGGACGGTGTCGTCTACCCCGGCTTCGCCAGCGAATGCGACTCGCTGACGCAATACGAGCGGATGCGCCTGTCCGACCTCGTCGCGCGCGAGGCCCGGGGCAAGGTGTCGCTGGTGGTAGGCGGATCGTCGGCGGAAACGACGACCACCGAGGATGTCGCGCGGCGTGCGCAGACGCAGCTGGCATCGTCGCTGATGGTGATGGCGCCCAAGACGATCACCGCACCGCAGGACGTGATCGCCTATTTCACGCGCATCGCCGCGGCTACCGGCACCGTGTCGCTGATGCTGCAAAACGCCCCGCCGCCTTCCGGCAGCGGATTGCCGGTGAGCGTGGTGCTGGATGTGCTGCGCGCGGTTCCGCAAATCCACTACGTGAAGGAAGAGTCGTTGCCGTCGGGCGCGCGCATCGCGCAGATGCTGGCCGGCGCGCCACCCACGCTGCGCGGCGTGTTCGGCGGCGCGGGCGGGCGCTACATCACCGACGAGCTGGCGCGCGGCGTCATCGGCACGATGCCGGCTTGCGAGCTGTGCGAGCTGCATGTCGCGCTGATGCGCGCGCACCTCGAAGGTGATCGCGCGGCGGTGCGCAAGTGGTTCCAGCGCATGCTGCCGCTGCTCAATTTCCAGGCGGTGTTCCGGTGGGCAATGACCAAGGAAACGCTGCGCCGCCGTGGCATCATCGCGCACGCCGGCAAGCGCGCGCCCGGGCCCGAACTGGACGAAGGCGATCATCGCGAGCTGGGAGAAATGCTGGCCGAGCTCGCCGACGTGCTGTCGCCGCCGGTCGTGAATGGCTGAACTCGACCTCGTTGCGATCCGCAAGCGCTACGGCGACGCGGAGATCCTGCACGGCATCGACCTGCATGTCGAAGACGGCGAATTCTGCGTGTTCGTCGGGCCGTCCGGCTGCGGCAAGTCGACGCTGCTGCGACTGATCGCGGGGCTCGAGGAAGCAAGCGATGGCAGCATCGCGATCGGCGGCGCCGACGTCACCGATCTCGAGCCCGCCAAGCGCCGCATCGCGATGGTGTTCCAGTCGTACGCGCTCTATCCGCACATGAACGTGTGGGAGAACATGGCGTTCGGCCTGAAGCGCGCAAAATATCCGAAGGCGGAAATCGAAGCGCGCGTGCAGCGCGCCGCCAGGACGCTGCAGATCGAGCCGCTGCTCGCGCGGCGCCCGCGCGACTTGTCCGGCGGCCAGCGCCAGCGGGTGGCGATCGGCCGCGCGATCGTGCGCGAGCCGAAGTTGTTCCTGTTCGACGAGCCGTTATCCAACCTCGATGCCGCGCTGCGCGTCGAGATGCGTGTCGAGCTCGCCAAGCTGAAGGCCGAGCTCGGCGCGACGATCGTCTACGTGACGCACGACCAGGTCGAGGCGATGACACTTGCCGACCGCATCGTCGTGATGAATGACGGCCGCATCGAACAGGTGGGACCGCCACTCGCGCTCTATCGTCACCCGGCCAACCTGTTCGTCGCCGGATTCATCGGCTCGCCGAAGATGAACTTCCTGCCCGCGCATGCACTGCGCATGCAGGGCGAGGAGGTCGTCGCCGAATTCGCCGGCGGCGCGCAGGCTCGCGTGCGGGTCGCGGCACTGGTCGCCGACGGCAGCGCGCTGACGCTGGGCATTCGCCCCGAGCATCTGCATGTCGGTGCGGCCACCGGTGCGGCGACGATGGCCCAGCCGACGTTGCGCGGCGAAGTGATCGTCGCCGAATTGCTGGGCGGCGAATCCTACCTGCACGTCCGGGTGCAGGACCAGACGCTGGTGATCAAGACCGGCGGCGATGTCGCGCCGCGACGTGGCGATATCATCGACATCGGCGTGCCGTTGGCGAGCATGCACGTGTTCGACGCCGGCGGCAAAGCACTTGGCGCGACAGCCGACGCCATTACCGCGCTGCCCGCGACCGCGCACTGAAGGGAATACGCCGGCATGCCACTCGCCTTTCGCGTCAAGTCGGTCGAGACCTTCGTCATTTCGCTGCCGCGCGACATGCCCTACCTCGGGCCGCTCGGTCCCGGCGAAGAGCTCAATGCGCGCGGGTACTTCGTGCGGCGCGGCAACCGCACGATCTATCCGTCCACAGACCGGTCGGTGGTGGTCAAGGTCACCGCGGAAGACGGCACGGTCGGCTGGGGCGAGACGTACGGAATCGTCGCGCCGACGGCGGTCACCGCGATCATCGACGACGTGCTGGGGCCTGTGGTCCTGGGTCGCGATCCTCGCGATCCGGTGGTGATCCAGGAAGACCTCTATGACCTGATGCGTGTGCGCGGCTACGGCGGCGGCTACTATGCCGACGCGATCGCAGGCGTGGATATCGCGCTGTGGGACCTCTTCGGCAAGGTCGCCGGACTGCCGCTCGCCAAGCTGCTGGGCGGGCAGCGGACGCAACGCATTCCGGCTTACGTGTCGGGGCTGCCGCGCACCGAACTGGACGACCGCGTCGCACTTGCGCGCGACTGGGTCGCGAAGGGATTCGACGCGATCAAGTATGCGGCGGCGGTGTCCCACCAGGGCATCGTCGCCGAAATGCGCGCATTGCGCGAGGCGCTCGGCCCGGACATCAAGCTGATGGTCGACCTGCACTGGAAGTTCACCGCCGCCGAAGCCGTGCAACTGATCGGCGAGCTCGCGCCCTACGGCCCCTACTTCGCCGAGGCGCCCGTCGCGCCGGAAGACATCGAAGGGCTCGCGATCGTTGCTGCGCGCGTAACCGTGCCGATCGCCGCCGGCGAGGAATGGCGCAACATTCACGAAGCGCTCCCGCGCCTGGAGCGCCGATGCGTGTCGGTGATCCAGCCGGAGATGGGGCATACCGGGGTTTCGCAGTTCGTCGCCATCAGCCGTCTCGCCGCGGCGTTTCATGCCAACGTGATCCCGCACGCCAGCATCGGCGTGGGCATTTTCCACGCGGCAAGCCTGCACGCCGCGGCGACGCTGCCGAATGTGCCGTATCACGAATACCAGCCATCGATCTTCGACAAGAACCTGGCGCACGTCGCCACGTCGATGCGCTGCGAGCAAGGTTTCTATCAACTACCCGATGGCTTCGGCCTCGGCGTCGAACCGAAGCCATCGCTGTGGGATCACGCGGTCCGGCGATGAGCGAACCACGAGCACCCTTCACTGGAGGCAGAATGAACGGCAAGCGAATCAAGGCATGGTTGTTGGGCGTGTGCGCGGCGTTGTTGTGCACGAGCGCCTGGGCGCAAGGCAAGACGATCGAGCTCGAGTTTCCGTCTTGGCAATTCGAGGAGCCGGGCGCTGCCGACTATTGGACGGCGATCATCGCGGCGTTCGAGGCGAGCCACCCCGGCGTCAAGATAAAGAAGCAGCAGATACCGTTTCGCGAATACATCGACAAGATGACCGTGCGCTTCGCGGGCAACAACCCGCCCGACATCGTGCACCTGCCGACGCGCAATTACCTCGCGTTCGCGAGCCAGGGCTGGCTAGCGCCGCTCGACGACGACCTCGCGAAGACCGACGTCAGGCAGTCGTACATGAAGCTCAACGACGAGATGCTCTACGACGGCAAGACCTACGGCGTGCTGATGATGGGCTACGGCATGATGTTCTTCTACAACGAGAAGATGCTCGCCGACGCCAAGGTCGCGGTGCCCAAAACCAGCGACCAGTTGCTGAAGGCGATTGCCGCGACCACCGACGCCAGCGCCGGACGCTTCGGCTGGGGCGCGCCGACCAACCAGCATCCCAACGTCTTCGTCGAAATCTCGACGTGGGTGACGGGCGAAGGGGCGAGCCTGTTCAAGGAGCACGCCTACAACTTCACCGACCCGGCGGTGATCAAGGCCGTCGACGACTTCCGCGCAGCGGTGAAGAACGCGCCGAAGGGCACGTCCAGCGAGCAGGCGCGGCAACTTTTCCTCGACGGCAAGATCGCGATGCTGCGCGACGGGCCCTGGGTTGCAGCGCAGATCAAGAAGGCGCCGGACGCGACGCGACCGTATCTCAAGATGGGATTGATGCCCTTTGCCGTATCGCCGGGCGGCACCAGCAATTCGCTGCACATGCCCGCCAAGCTCGATGCGGAGAAGAAAAAGCTCGTCTGGGAATTCATCCGGATGACAACCGAGCCGCAGTGGCAAGTTAAATTCACCCAGCTGACGTCATCGCCGGCGCCGCGCAAGACGGTGATGGCAGCGCCGGAGATTGCCGCGAACCCCGAGCTCGCGATGGTCAACAAGGCGGCGGCCGACGCGGTCAACCTCTTTCCGCAGAACATCGCCGTGCGCGAGGACTTCAACGAGTTCGCGAAGATCTTCGTCGAATACGGTATGAAGCTGATCGGCAGCGACCGTCCCACTGCCGACATCATGAAGGACATGCAGGCGGACATGACCAAGCGCGTGCCGCCGAAGTGACAGGGCATGCAGTCGTCGGCGCGGGACGCGTAATGCCCGAAGTGCCGCGGCCGGCGAAACGTCGCACGCTCGCGCGGCGCGAGCGGCGCTTCGCCTACGCGCTGCTCGCGCCGGCCGTCGTGGCGGTCGCGGCATTGATCGCCTATCCGATGTACCTGATCTTCGCCACGAGCTTCCGTGAAGGCAAGAGCCTCAATTTCCTGGCGCTCAACAAGCGACCGTTCGGCCTCGGCAACTATCGCGACGTGCTCTCCGACGGCGCCACGTGGCACAACGTGTACGTGTCCGTCGCCTACACGATCGGCAGCATCGTCCCGGCGTTCGTCATCGGCCTGGCGACCGCGCTGCTGCTCAATCGCGTGTTTCCGCTGCGGCGATGGCTGCGCAGCCTGATGCTGCTGCCGTGGGCGGTTCCCGGCGTCATGGTCAGCATCATGTTCCTGTGGATGTTCGATGCGTCGTTCGGTGTTGTCAACTATGCGCTGCGCACGCTCGGGCTGATCACCACCGATATCGCGTGGTACACGACCGAGTCGACCGCGCTGTTCGCGGTGATCGTGCCGACGATCTGGAAGAGCTATCCGTTTTTCACGCTGACGCTGCTGGCAGCGATGCAGTCGATCCCAGTCAACCTGTACGAGGCGGCGAAGGTCGACGGCGCCGGCGCATGGGCGCGCTTCTGGCAGATCACCTGGCCGGGCATCCGCGGCCCCGCCGTGCTAGCGCTTGTGCTCAACGGCCTGTGGGCCTTCCGCGAATTCGACATCATTTACGCGGCGACGGCCGGCGGCCCCGCGCAAGCGACCGAAACGCTCGGACTGCGCGCGTACAACGAGGCGTTCGGCTTTTTCTACATGGGCCGCGCGTCGGTCGTTGGCGTGCTGATGCTGGCCATCGCGATGCTGTTCGTGTTCGTCGCGCGCAAGCAGCTGCGCAAGGAGTTTTTCTGAAGCGCCGCTCGCACCCTTGGGGATGGACGCTGGGCGCGGCGCTGCTATGCGCGATGATGCTGTTCCCGCTGTACTGGATGCTCGTCACGGCGGTGATGCCCACGTCGCTGGTGCTGGCGCGCGAGCCGAGCCTCGTGCCCTCGCTCGCCGACATGAGCGCGCGCGCGTTCGTCGCCGCGTTCGATCGCAAGCCGCTGGCGACGTGGCTCGCCAACAGCCTCTTGGTCACCGTCGGCGCGACCGCGATCAGCCTGGTCATCGCCGCGCTCGCAGGCTACAGCCTGTCGCGGTTTCGCACCCGTGCGCAGGAAATTACCGGGCTCGCGCTGCTGCTGACCAAGATGCTGCCCGGCAGCCTGATCGTCATTCCGTTTTTCATCATGGCGGCGACGTTCGGCCTGATCGACAGCCTGTGGGCGCTGATGTTCGCCAACGCGGCGGTCGGGGTGCCGTTCGCAACGTGGCTGCTGAAGGGCTTTTTCGACGGCATTCCCCGCGACCTCGAGCACGCGGCGATGATCGACGGGTGCAGCCACCTGTCGGCGTTTGTCTACGTCATCGTTCCGCTGGCACGCCCGGGGCTCGCTGCCTGCGCGATCTACCTCGCGATCCTGTCGTGGTCCGACTTCGTGTTCGCGCGGACGCTGATCAACGACCAGTCGCACTGGACGATCACCACGGGACTGGTGTCGTTCATCGGCGAGCACGGCATCGACTGGTCCGAACTGATGGCCGCCGGCGCGATGTCGATGGTGCCGATGGTCGTGCTGTTCCTCGTGTTAGAGCCGTTCCTGGTATCCGGCATGACCACCGGCTCGCAGCGCTAAGGATTTCGTTCCGTTCAATTTTTCGCCTGGAGCCGATCACATGCATGTACTTGTCACCGGCTCGGCCGGTCGCGTCGGCCGCCGCGTCGTGGACCTGCTGCTTGCGCGCGGCGACACCGTCACCGGATTCGACCTGAATCCGCTCGCGGTGCGCGCGGGGTATCGCGAAGTCGTCGGCGCTTTCGAGGATCCCATTGCGGTCGGGCGCGCCTGCGCCGACGCCGAGGCGGTGCTGCATCTGGGTGCCTACATGTCGTGGCTGCCCGCGCACGCCAGCAAGGTCTACGATGCCAATGCCACCGGCACGTTCCACCTGCTGGCCGCGGCGGCGGCCGCCAACGTCCGGCGCTTTGTGTTCGCCAGCACCGGCGAAGTCCACCCGGAGGTGCGGCCGCGCTACCTGCCCGTCGACGAAAGCCATCCGCGTGAGCCGACGTCGATTTACGGATTGTCCAAGCTGCTGGGCGAGGAGATGGTCGCGTTCTTCCATCGAACCAGGGCATTGCCTTACGTCGTGCTGCGCTATTCGCATACGCAGGATGCGACCGAGCTGGTCGACCGCGACAGCTTCTTCTCGGGTCCCCGCTTCTTCCTGCGCAGCAAGATCCGCCAGCAGCGGGAGTTCGGGAACACGCTGGCGCTGGCCGAGCTCGAACCGCTCGACGACGGCCGCGAAAAGCTGCTGATCCAGTGCGCGGAAAACGGCACGCCCTATCGGATGACGATCGCCGACGCGCGCGACATCGCCGAAGTGACGGTGATGGCGCTGGATTCGTCGCGCGCCGAGAACACGACGATGTTCGTCGGGCCCGACGACGCAACCTCGTTCGACGTCGCGGTCGCAGCGCTGCAGAAGGCGACGGGGCTGCCGGTCGTGCGCGCGCGGATGCCGGGGCCGCCAGTCAACTACACGACATCGAACGCGCGGGCGCGCGAACTGCTGGGATTTCGGCCGAAGTGGAATTTCGAAGCGATGGTTGCCGACGCGACGCGGCCGCGCTGATTGCCGCTCGGTCGAGTGGGCGCTCGACCGTTTCAGGCGGAAGTCGTCGCCGGCGGCAATTGCCAGCCGCATTTCCAGCACAACTCGAAAGTCGCCGGATTTTCCTCGCCGCATTGGGTGCAGTGGAGCGTGCCCTTGCGCGCGCGCTCGACCTGGTATTGGCGCAGCACTTCGCCCGCGCGCGCGAAATCGGCGTCGTCGTCCAGCCACACTTGCGGCTGCGCGACATCAGGCGGGACGTCGCCGACGATCGACTGTGCGTGCTCGTTGAACACGTGCGAGGCGATGTTCGCATGCGCCAGCCGATCACGCAGCAGGTACGCGTCCATGCGATTGCCGCCGACGAAGAAACGCTTCATCGCTTCACGCCAATGAACGCCGTCACGTGTAGCGTCCGCCATGCTGCTGCCAGCGCCAGGCGTCCGCGCAGATCGTATCGAGGTCGCGCACGGCCCGCCAGCCGAGGACTTTTTCTGCGCGCGAAGCATCGGCATAGCAGCATCCGATGTCGCCCGCGCGGCGCGGCACGAAGGTGCGCGCGATCGTGCGCCCGCACGCCTTTTCGAACGACGCCACGACGTCGAGCACCGAGTAGCCGCGCCCGAGGCCCAGATTGATCGTATGCGAGCCCGCGTGCTGGCCGAGATGCTCGAGCGCCGCGATGTGGCCTTGCGCCAGGTCATCGACGTGGATGTAGTCACGCACGCCGGTGCCGTCGGGTGTCGGCCAGTCGCTGCCGTAGATCGACAGCTCGCTGAATTCACCGGCGGCGATCCGGCACAGCAGCGGAACCAGGTTGTTCGGCCGGCCGCGCGGCGCTTCGCCGATGCGCGCCGACGGATGCGCGCCCGCCGGGTTGAAATAGCGCAGGATCGCCACGCGCCAGTTGGGATTGGCGCGTGACAGATCGCGCAGGAAGTCCTCGACGACGCGCTTGCTGCGTCCATAGACGCCGGCGGGACGCAGCGGCGCGCTTTCGTCGACCGGCAGCGAATCGGGCTGGCCATAGACGCTGGCCGAGCTGGAGAACACCAGCGCGCCGACCCCGGCCTCGCCCATCACCTGGGTCAATGCGAATGTGCCGCCAACGTTGACATCGTAGTATGCCCAAGGACGCGCTTCGCCTTCGCCGACGGACTTGAGGCCTGCGCAATGGACGACCGCGACGATCGGATGATCGTGGAATGTGCTGCGCAGCGCGGCGGCATCGCGGACGTCGCCGACGACGCAGGCGATGGGCGTTCCGCAGAGATCGGAAAGCCGCGCGATGACCTCGCGCTCGCTATTGGAAAAATCGTCGAACACGACGGGAACGTGTCCGGCGGCGGCGAGTGCTGCGACGACGTGCGAACCGATGTAGCCCGCGCCGCCCGTGACGAGAACGGTGGATTTCACCTGAGCGATGCTAAACCATAAACGCCGAAGCCGGGACGAATCCCGCGCGTCACCCCTTCATGCCGGAGGTCACGAACGTCGAGATGATCTGCTTCTGGGCAAGGGCATAGAGCAGCAGCGGCGGAACCGTGGCGAGAACTGCCGTCGCCATCATCGGTCCCCAGAGCTGCGCCGATTCGCTGTTCGAGGCGAATACCTGCATGCCGAGGGCGAGGGTCTTCGATTTCATGTCATCGAGGACGAGCAGCGGCCACGTGTACTGATTCCACGAGTGCAGAAACGAGAGGATGGCGACAACGGCGATACCGGGCCGAATGTTCGGCAAAACGATGTGCCGGAGCGTTTCCCATGTCGTCGCACCATCGATCTTCGCGGCATCGAAGATTTCCTGGGGCAGGGTCCGGATATATTGCCGCAACAGGAAAATGTAGAAGGCGCAACTGGACAGCGAGGGGACGACGACGCCGGAACTCGTATTGATCCAGTCGAGCCTGGAGACGAGAATGTAATTCGGCACATAGGTCACGACGGCCGGCACGATCATCGTGCCGAGGATGGCGGCAAAGCAGAAGTTGTCGCCGCGAAACTTGAGGCGTGCAAACGCGAACGCAGCCGGAATGCTGATCGCCAGCTTGCCGACGGTGGTAACGACAGCGATGAACAAGCTGTTCCAGAACCAGTTCGCAACCGGAAAGTAACGAAAGGCATCCGGGAAATTCGACAGCGTCGGCGTTCGCGGCAGAATCTGGATGTCCTTGGTAAAGACCTCCGTCGGAATCTTGAACGACGTCGAGAGCATCCACAACATCGGGAAGAGCGTGATCGCGCACAGCACGATCACCACCAGGTGGACCGTGCCTCTGCCGAGCCGACCCGACCAGCGCGCCGCCGCTGGCGACTGGGCATTGGCGGACGCGCGAGCGAGGCTAGCCATAGTGGACGCGCCGTTCGACATAGCGGAACTGAATCCAGGTGAGGATCGCGGTGCCGATGAAGATGAGCAGCGAAACTGCGCTGGCGGACCCGATCTGGAAGACGCGAAACCCCTGCTCATAGAGGTAGTAGACGATATTGCTCGACCGGTCGAAGGGCCCGCCGTCGGTCATGACGTTGATCGCCCCGAAGACTTCGTCATTGACCGAAATGACCGTGGTGACCAGCACGAAGAAGAACGTCGGCGTGATCAGCGGGAATCGAATGAGGCGGAACATTTGCCAGCCGCCGGCGCCGTCGAGCGACGCGGCTTCGACGTAGTCGGTCGGCACCGCTTCCAGCGCCGCCAGGTACAGCAGCAGATTGAACCCGAATGTCTTCCAGACCGACACGACGATGACGCACCATATCGCGGTATTCGGATTGGACAGCCAGTTCACCTTGGCGAAGCCGAAATCGAAGATCACCTTGTTGAGAAATCCCTGCAGCGGATGGAATATCCAGAGCCACAGCAGCGCCGCGACCGAGAACGAAATCACCGTCGGGCTGAACAGCGTCACTCGATAAAACGCCTGCGCGCGCGACCGCCGGATCGGCCACAGCAGCAGCGCCAGGCCCAATGGCAGGATCACCTGGGCCGGCACCAGCGCCACGATGTAGACGAGGGTTCCGTACAGTGCGCGGTGGAAGCGCGGATCGACAGCCAGGCGGACGAAATTGTCGAAGCCGACGAACTCTTTCACCGGCGAGACGAAATTCCAATCGAAGAACGACAGGTAGATCGAATAGATCAATGGCCAATAGATGAAGACGCCCACGATGACGAGCACAGGGGCCACGAACACGTACGGCGTTGCCGCCTCCCAGAGCCGGTTGCGGCTCCAGGTCCGGCGTCGAGTCGCAGCCGCCGGCTCGATGGCGGCTGCATCCTCTCGAGTTGTTGCCGAAAGCGGCACCGACATTCGCTACGACTTCGGCAACAGCGGCTCGACCTGTTGCCTCGCCTGCTTGCAGCCCTCTTCGGCGCCGATGTCGCCTGCCCATATTCTCTGGACATAGGTGCCCCAGACCTTCTGGATCTCGGCCGCCCGCGAGCCGGGCCACGGGGATTCGCGTGTCAATCCTTCCCTGAGCTGGATGTACGCGGATTCCTGGCCCGGCAACACCGGGTAATCGAACTTGGTGGAATTCAGGTAGCCGGTCTTCAGCCAGATCTCCACGCCCTCCTTCGAGGCGACGAACTTGAGGAATTCCCAAGCCGCCCGCTGCTGCTCCTTGTCGCGGGCGTAGCAGCCGAGAAACGAGCCGCCGCTCGACATCTTGCGGGGCTTGCCGGGAAAGACCGGAAATGGCGAAGTCCGCAGATCGAACTTCACCTGCTTGGAGAGACCGCCCAGCGACGCGATGCTCGCCATCCAGATCGCCAACGAGCCGCCGATGAACGCGGCGTTGCTTTCCGCCGTCGTCGACTGCAGATAGAGGCCCGCCTTGTTGATGTCGGCGATGGTGGTCATCGCGGCCACCGATTCGGGGCTGTCCCAAGCCGGCTTGAAGTTGTCGTCGAGGACGCGGCCGCCGTTGCACTGGATGATGCTCTGCGCTTCCCAGTCGGCGTTGTTGCCGAGGCCGAGGATGGGATTGCCGGTGACGGCCTTGACTTTCGCGCCCAGCCGCTTGAACGAGGCCCAGTCCTTGAACAGCTCGGCCGGATCGACCCCCGCCTGCTTCATGATGTCGTTGTTGTAGTACATCACGGGGCACGAGAAGGCCAGCGGCAGGCCGACCGTCTGCTTGTTCATCGTGACGAGCGGCAGCACTTCGTCCTTGTAGTTGGCGAGGACCGGGCGCACCTCATTGCCGCCGATCTGCTCGAGCGTAGCGACCTGCAATCCCTGGACCGCGAAATTAATGTTCGACCACGGGGTCGTCACGAGCGCGGGCGCCCTGCCGGCGGCGATCTGCGCCTGCGCCTTTTGCAGCGTCGCGAAGTAATCGGTGCTTGGCGTCTCGCCCTTGACCGTGATCCCGGTCTTTTTGGCATTGAAGGCCTCGATCAGCTGGGCAATGGGGTGCATCGTCGATGCCGCCGCCTGGCCAGGCGGCGTTCCCCAAACGTGCAGCACGAGGATCTCCACCGGCTGGGCGGCAAAGGCTGGCCAGCTCCCCATCGCGGCACTGCCCGCTGCCGCGGTTGCGCCCCGAAGGAACGTCCGGCGATCGACTCGCTGCTGCGACAGTTGCGTTGCGTCTTGATCTAGTTGAGCCACGATCTCTCCTCCATGGTTGGACACCGTACGACAGTGTGATGACTGACGGCTGCGATTGCCCTCGTTGCGCGGCGGGCGGCGCGAAAATCAGCCAGCGTTCATCCCTTCCGCCAGCAGTGCTTCGGCGCCCTGCTGGTCGATCACGAGTGAACTGACGAGACGCCCCTTAAGTGCGGCGAACACCGCCCGCGCCCGCCGCGGACCATTGGTGACACCGACGACTTCCTGGCAGCGCCGCAGCTCGTCCAGCTCGACACTGATGACGCGGTCGCGATAATCGGTTTCGCATTCGCGGCCGGAACGATCGTAGAAGCGGCCACAAATCTCACCGATGGCGCCGGCGCGCCGCAGCCTGGCGAAATCGGCGGCGGTCAGCGCGTCACGCTCGACGAATGCCGACTCGTCGAGCGAGCCGATGCCGACCAACGCCATGTCGAGCGCGCCAAACAGTTTCCGCACCGTCCGCAGGTGCTCGTGATCGATGAAAACGTCGCGGGTGCGACGGTCGCTGGCAAACGCGGGCGCGTTGAGCGTGTAGAACGTGCCGCCAAGACGGGACGCGAGGATCCGCGAAAGCTCGGTGGCATCGATGGCGCTGGTCGTGGGGCCGATGTTGCCCATCAGCTGCACCACGCGCGGCCTGACCGGCGGATCGCACGCTGCGAAGGCGTGGATCAGTTCGTAGAGCGTGCGGCCGCCGGCAAGTCCAATCGTCTGTCCAGGCTGGAATCGCTGTGCCACCGCAATGGAAGCGTAGTAGCCGACGGTCCGGCGCACGGTCTCCGCCGTTCGTCCCAGCGTGCGGATGACGACGGCATTGCGGAGCTTGAAACGGTCGCCGAGCCTTCGCTCGAGCATCGCATCGCGCGGATCGTAGGGATCGACCGAAATGCGAACGATGCCGCGCTCGCGAGCGGCGGTCAGGAAGCGAGACACGGTCGAACGCGATACACCGATCATTCCCGCGATCTCCTGCTGTCCCAGCCCGTCGAGGTAATAGAGCCGCGCCACCGATGTCACGTCGTCATCGGACTCGTCGACGACGGCTGCTCCTGTTGCTCGCGCGTCCGGCCCGTCGACGGATTGGAGCGCGCTTCCCGGATGAGGCGAAACGATCGGAGGCGCCGACCACTGCCGGTCCGTCGCGCGCTCTATCGGTGCACGTTTGTGCGTGGACATTTGCTCACCCGATGCCTACACTAGCATCGTGTTCGAGCGGGTGTCAACGCGCAGTGTCAGCGCGACTTGAGGGGAAAAAAAGAATGATTCTGTACGGACACCGGGGAGCGCGGAACGAGGCACCGGAAAATACGCTATCCGGGTTTCGCTATGCGCTCGGCAAGGGCATCAAGGCATTCGAATTCGACGTCCATCTTTCCGCCGACGACCAGCTCGTCGTCATCCACGATCCGACCGTCGACCGAACGACAACTGGCAGCGGTACTGTGGCGGCGATGACCGTTGCCGAGCTGGCGCGCCTCGATGCGCGATCGATCTTTCCCCAGTGGCCGGAACCGGCCTGGGTGCCGACATTGACCGAGGTCCTCGACATCGTGGCCGGCGTCGAAAGCATCGAGCTCGAGATCAAGACCGACCGTCCGGACAGGCTGCGCCGCGTCGCCGAGCGGGTTCTGGAAGCGATTCGCCAGTACGACATCGCCGATCGCGTCACCGTCACGTCGTTCGATCCGGTGGCGCTCGAAGCGGTTGCGCGAGTGGCGCCAGAACAACGGCGAGGCTTCATCGCCAAGTTCGAGACCGCCGATGATCTGGCGACGGCGTTGCGGCTCGGCGCGCGTCGATGCGCGATCCCGATCAAGACCGGCTCGCGCGAGCGTGTGCGCGAGGCGCACGCCGCCGGAATGGATGTCACCGGCTGGCAGGGAAACAACCGGGAAGACATCGAGACGCTGCTGGCCTGGGAAGTCGACTGCATCACCAGCGACTTCCCGTCGCTCGCCCTCGCCGTGCTGCGCGAGGGTCGATCGTTGTAGACGTCGTAGATGCGCATAGTCCTAGATGCGCGTAGTCCTAGATGCGCGAAGTCGTGAATTCGCGCAGTCGTAAATGCGCCTGGTCATAAATGCGAAAAGGCCGGGCATGGCCCGGCCTTTGCACTGCGCCCTGCCGACGAGCGTGGCTATTTCGTCGACTGGCCGTCTTTCTTGCTCTCGGACTTGCGTCCGAGCTTCGCCAGCGCCTTCCTGACGCCGGACACTTTTGTGTCGGTCGTGCCCGCGCCGCCTTCCGTCGAACCAGATTTCTTCGCATCCTTGCGGGCCTGCTTTTGCGCCTCTGCGGTGCCTTCCGCGTCCACTTCGACGGGCGCCGACTTGTCGACGAGCTCGATAAGCGCCATCGGCGCGGCGTCGCCCTGGCGGAAGCCGTACTTCAGGATCCGCGTGTAGCCACCCGGCCGCGCATTGAAGCGCGGGCCGATGTCGTTGAAGAGCTTGGTGACGATGTCGCGATCGCGCAGGCGATCGAACGCCAGCCGGCGATTGGCGAGCGTGGGCGTCTTCGCCATCGTGATCATCGGTTCGGCAACGCGGCGGAGTTCCTTTGCCTTGGGCAGCGTCGTCTTGATCGCCTCGTGCAGGAACAGCGAGTTCATCATGTTGCGCAGCATCGCGAGGCGATGGCTGCTGGTGCGGTTGAGCTTCCGCAATCCGTGTCTATGGCGCATTGCAAATTCCCTTCAATTAGGTGGCGCCGCTTCGCACAGCGCTCATTCTTGTTCTTTACTTGTTCCAATCGTCAAAAACGATCCGGCTATGCCGGTCGTTTTTGAGTAACTATTCCCCTGAAAAGTAGGGGTGCACTTTTCAGGGCCTATCCAGCCCCGCCGGCGGCCAGTTTTCCAGCTTCATGCCGAGCGACAATCCGCGCGACGCCAGCACTTCCTTGATTTCGTTGAGCGACTTGCGACCGAGGTTCGGCGTCTTCAGCAACTCCGTCTCGGTGCGCTGGATCAGGTCGCCGATGTAATAGATGTTCTCGGCCTTGAGGCAATTGGCCGAGCGCACCGTCAGCTCGAGGTCGTCGACCGGACGCAGCAGGATCGGATCGACCTGCGGCGACGCGCGTTCCGACGCCGGCGAATCCGTGCCCTTGAGATCGGCGAACACCGACAACTGCTCGACCAGCACCGATGCCGCGAAACGCACGGCTTGCTCGGGCTCGACGACACCGTTGGTCTCGATGTCCAGCACCAGCTTGTCGAGGTCGGTGCGCTGTTCGACACGCGCGCTTTCCACTGCGTAGCTCACGCGGCGGACCGGCGAGAACGACGCGTCGAGCAGGATGCTGCCGATCGAGCGGCCGCCCTCGGGCTTGGCGCGCGCGGTCGCGGGCTGGTAGCCGCGGCCTTTTTCGACGCGGATTTCCATCTCGATCTTGCCGCCTGCCGTCAGGTGCGCAATGATGTGCTCGGGATTGATGATCTCGACGTCGTGGTTGGGCTCGATGTCGGCGGCCGTCACCGGACCTTCGCCCGACTTGGCGAGGCGCAGCGCGATGTGGTCGCGGTTGTGCAGCTTGAGGACGACGCCCTTCAGGTTGAGCAGGACGTCGACGACGTCTTCCTGCACGCCATCCAGCGCGGAGTACTCGTGCAGCACGCCGGTGATCTTGACTTCGGTGGGCGCGAACCCGGGCATCGACGAGAGCAACACGCGGCGCAGCGCGTTGCCCAGCGTATGCCCGTAGCCGCGCTCGAACGGCTCCATCACCACCTTGGCGTGGAACGGCGAGGTGCTTTGCACATCGATGATGCGCGGTTTCAACAAGGCGTTGCTTTGCATGCGGATCCCTTATACGTATCCGTGATGGCGCCGGCGGACGCGGCCGGCGCGCGAATTACTTCGAGTACAGTTCGACGACAAGGCTTTCATTGATGTCCTGGCCGAATTCCGAACGGTCAGGCGCACCCTTGAAGGTGCCCGCGAGCTTCTTCGGGTCGACTTCGACCCAGGCCGGGAAACCCACTTTTTCTGCGAGCTGCAGCGCATCGATGATGCGCAGCTGTGTCTTTGACTTTTCGACGACGCCGACGGCCTCGCCGCCCTTGAGCAGCGCGGAGGGGATGTCCAGGCGCTTGCCGTTGACGGCAATCGCGCCGTGCGTGACGAGCTGGCGCGCCTCGGCGCGAGTGGAGCCGAAGCCCATCCGGTAGACCACGTTGTCGAGCCGCGATTCGAGCAGCTTCAACAGGTTTTCGCCGGTCGAGCCCTTGCGGCGCGCGGCCTCGGCGAAGTAGCGGCGAAACTGGCGCTCGAGGATTCCATAGATGCGGCGCAGCTTCTGCTTTTCACGCAACTGCACGCCGTAGTCCGAAGTCCGCATGCCGGACTTCTGCCCGTGCTGGCCAGGCTTGGTTTCGAGCTTGCACTTGGAATCAAGCGAGCGGCGCGCGCTCTTCAGGAAAAGGTCGGTGCCTTCGCGGCGCGCGAGCTTGCATTTGGGTCCGATATAACGAGCCATGTTTTGCCTGTCGAGTTAAATTCTGCGGCGCTTCGGCGGACGGCAGCCGTTGTGCGGCACCGGCGTCACGTCGGTGATCGACGAAATCTTGAAGCCCAGCGCGTTCAGCGCGCGCACCGCGGATTCGCGGCCCGGGCCTGGTCCCTTGATGCGCACTTCCAGGTTCTTCACGCCGCATTCCTGCGCCGCGCGGCCTGCCGCCTCGGACGCCACCTGCGCTGCGAACGGCGTCGACTTGCGCGAGCCCTTGAAGCCGGCGCCGCCCGACGTCGCCCACGACAACGCGTTGCCCTGGCGATCGGTGATCGTGATGATCGTGTTGTTGAACGACGCGTGGATGTGCGCAATCCCTTCCGAGATGTTCTTCTTGACCTTCTTGCGAACGCGCGACGCGGATGCTGCCTTGTGTGACGGTTGCTGTGCCATCGTCTATCCTTCGATCACTTCGTTACGCCCTTGGACAACGCGACCGTGCGGCCCTTCTTCGGGCCCTTGCGCGTGCGCGCGTTGGTGCGGGTACGCTGGCCGCGGACGGGAAGTCCCTTGCGGTGGCGCGTGCCACGGTAGCAGCCCAGGTCCATCAGGCGCTTGATGCTCATCGTCACCTCGCGGCGCAGGTCGCCCTCGACGGTGAACTTGGCAACCTGCTCGCGAAGCTTGTCCATCTGCGCATCCGACAGGTCCTTGACCTTGAGGTTGGGCGCGATGCCCGACGCCGTGCAGATGGCCTTGGCGCGCGGACGGCCGATCCCATAGATCGCCGTCAGCGCAATCTCGGTGTGCGAGTGGTTCGGAATGTTGACGCCTGCAATGCGGGCCATGTTTTACCTATCCCAGTTCAGATTCGCTGTACCTGTCGACAATGCAATCACCCCTGGCGCTGCTTGTGGCGCGGGTCCGTGCAGATGACGCGCACCACGCGGTTGCGGCGGATGATCTTGCAGTTGCGGCAGATTTTCTTGACCGATGCCAGTACCTTCATTTCGCTCTCCTGTCACTTCGCGCGGAACGTGATTCGTGCCCGCGACAGGTCGTACGGCGTCAGTTCGACGGTCACCTTGTCGCCCGGCAATATCTTGATGTAGTGCATGCGCATCTTTCCCGATATGTGCCCGAGCACGATGTGGCCGTTCTCGAGCTTCACGCGAAACGTGGCGTTCGGAAGCATTTCCACCACTTCGCCCTGCATCTGTATGACGTCTTCTTTCGACATTAACGTGCCTGGATTCCGCCCTTGAAATTGGCTTTCTTGAGCAGGCTCTCGTATTGCTGCGACATCATGTACGCCTGCACCTGCGTCATGAAGTCCATCGTCACCACCACGATGATCAGCAGTGAGGTTCCGCCAAAGTAGAACGGCACGTTCTTCCAGGCGATCAGGAAGTTCGGGATGAAGCACACGACCACCAGGTACATCGAGCCGATCAGCGTGAGTCGCAGCGTGATCTTCTCCAGGTATTTCGCCGTCTGGTCGCCGGGACGGTAGCCGGGTATGTACGCGCCGCTCTTCTTCAGGTTTTCAGCGGTTTCCTTCGGGTTGTACTGCAACGCCGTATAGAAAAAGCAGAAGAACACGATCGCGGCCGCATACAGGATCTCGTGCACCGGCTGCCCGGGTGCGAGCGTCGCGGCGAGGTCGCGCAACCAGATCGTGTGCTCGCCCGATCCGAACCACTGCGCGATCGTCGCGGGGAACAGGATGATCGACGACGCGAAGATCGGCGGAATAACCCCGGCCATGTTGAGCTTCAGCGGCAGGTGCGAGCTCTGCCCCTGGTAGACCTTGTTGCCGACCTGTCGCTTCGCGTAGTTCACCAGGATCTTGCGCACCGCGCGCTCGACGAACACCACGAACGCCGTGACCGCCACCACCAGCAGCGCGATGCCGATGATGAGGATCCACGAATACGCGCCGGTCCGGGCCTGCTCGAGCGTCAAACCGACCGCGTTGGGCAATCCCGCCGCGATGCCGGCGAAGATGATCAGCGAAATGCCGTTGCCGAGCCCGCGCTCGGTGATCTGCTCGCCCAGCCACATCAGGAACATCGTGCCGGTGACCAGCGTGATCGACGACACCATGCGGAACATCAGGCCGGGTTCGATCACCAGGTTGGGCTGCGATTCGAGCGCGATCGTGATGCCCAGCGCCTGGAACAGCGCGAGTCCGAGCGTGCCATAGCGCGTGTACTGCGTGATCTTGCGCTGGCCGGACGGGCCTTCCTTTTTGATCGCCTCGAGCGAAGGCACGACCACCGTGCACAGCTGCATGATGATTGACGCCGAGATGTACGGCATGATTCCCAGCGCGAAAATCGAGAAGCGCGACAGTGCGCCACCCGAAAACACGTTGAACAGGCCGAGAATTCCATCCTGCTGCGACTTGAACAGGTCGTCCAGCACCGCCGCGTTGATCCCCGGCACGGGGATGTGCGTGCCGACGCGATAGACGATCAGCGCGCCCAGCAGGAACCACAAGCGACGCTTGAGATCTGCGTACTTGGTGCCGCTTTTCAGCGCGGGGTTGGCGGTGGCGGTGGCCAATTCTTTTCCTGTCCCTGGTTAAAGGCGCCGTCGCTTACGCGAGGCTGCCTCCTGCCGCTTCGATCGCCGCTTTCGCGCCCTTGGTCGCGAGAACGCCATTCAACTTGACCGCCTTGTCGAGCGTGCCGGTCTTGATCACCTTCGCCTGCTTGGCACCCGGCGGCACGAGCCCCGCGGCCTTGAGCGCCAGCAGGTCGACGTCGCCTACCGGCAGCCTTGCCAAGTCGGACAGCCGCACTTCGGCGGTGTCCTTCTTGGTCAGCGACACGAAGCCGCGCTTGGGCAGCCGGCGCTGCAGCGGCATTTGCCCGCCTTCGAAGCCGACCTTGTGGAAGCCGCCGGAACGCGACTTCTGGCCCTTGTGGCCGCGACCCGCGGTCTTGCCCATGCCCGAGCCCATGCCGCGGCCGACGCGGCGGCGTGGTTTCTTCGACCCTTCGGCGGGCTTGATCGTGTTAAGACGCATCACGTGCTCCAGTCGAGTCCGGTGGCAACCGGACGCTTTTCAATGTGGCTGCAACCACCCTATTTGGCGGCGGGCTCGGCAACCTTCAACAGGTAGCCGACCTTGTTGATCATTCCGCGGTTCGAGGGCGTGTCGATCACTTCCACCGTGTGGTTGGTCCACTTGAGGCCCAGGCCGCGCACGGTGTCCTTGTGGCTTTGCTTGGTGCGGCAGATGCCCTTCACCAGCGTCAGCTTGATTTTCCTGGTCGAAGTCATCGCTATCAGGCTCCGGTGATCTCTTCGACCGTCTTGCCGCGCTTGGCCGCGATATCCGCGGGCGCGCTGCCTTTTTCCAGCGCGTCCAGCGTGGCGCGCACGACGTTGTACGGGTTGGTCGGGCCATGGCACTTGGCGAGGATGTTGGACACGCCCACCACTTCGAATACCGCGCGCATCGCGCCGCCGGCAATGATGCCGGTACCGTCCGCCGCGGGCTGCATGAACACCTTGGTGGCGCCATGCCGGCCTTCGACCGCGTGGTGCAGCGTGCCGCTCTTCAGGCGCACCTTGCGCAAGTTGCGGCGCGCTTCTTCCATCGCCTTTTGCACGGCGACCGGCACTTCCTTCGCCTTGCCCTTGCCCATGCCGATGCGGCCGTCGCCGTCGCCGACCACCGCCAGCGCTGCGAACGCCATGATCCGTCCGCCCTTCACCACCTTGGTGACGCGGTTGATCGAGATCATCTTTTCCTTGAGGCCGTCGCTGCGGTCATCCTGCTGCTGCATCCGCGCCATTTTCGGGTTCATCGCCATGATTCAACCATCCGCATCAGAACTTGAGACCGCCCTCGCGGGCGGCTTCGGCCAGCGCTTTCACGCGGCCATGAAATCGGAATCCGGCGCGATCAAACGCAACGGCTTCGATGCCCAGCGCCTTCGCCTTCTCCGCAATGCGCTCGCCGACCAGCTTGGCCGCCGCGGCATTGCCGCCGTTCTTCACATCCTTGCGCACGTCGGCTTCGAGCGTCGACGCGCTGGCCAGGACCTTGTTGCCTTCGGGCGCGATGATCTGCGCGTAGATGTGCGAATTCGAGCGGGCGACCACCAGGCGCGTCGCGCGCTGCTCGGCAATGCGCACCCGGGTTTTGCGGGCGCGGCGGGCACGAGCTTCTCTCTTGTTCATAAATTCCTCGTCGAAAAGTAAAAACCTACTTTTCGCCGGTTTGGCTACCCAAAAATCGCGGGCAAAGCCCGGCAATTTTTGGCGGCAAAATCGACGTTGAAAATCACTTCTTTTTGGTTTCTTTGAGCTTCACGACTTCGTTGGCGTAGCGCACGCCCTTGCCCTTGTAAGGCTCGGGCGGACGGTAGGCGCGAATTTCCGCGGCCACCTGGCCGACCTGCTGCTTGTCCACGCCCTTGACGATCACCTCGGTCTGCACCGGGGTCTGCACGGTGACGCCCTTGGGCATCGCATGCACGACAGGGTGCGAGAAGCCGAGCGTCAGGTTCAACTTGTCGCCCTGCGCCTGCGCGCGGTAGCCGACGCCGACCAGCGTCAATTTCTTCTCGTAGCCGACCGATACGCCCTTGACCATGTTGTTGACCAGCGCGCGCAGCGTCCCGTGCATCGCGTTGTTCTCCGGGCCGCCGGCCTTGCAAACCAGCGTGTCGCCTTCCTTGCTGATCGACAGCGCCTGCGTGTGCTTGCGCGTCAACGTGCCGAGCGGGCCCTTGACGGTGATTTCGCCGGGCGCCATGGTTACTTCGACCTTGGCGGGCAGCGGGATTGGGTGATGGCCGATTCGCGACATGACAATGCTCCGTTAGGCGACGATGCAGAGGACTTCGCCGCCAACGCCGGTGGCGCGTGCCTTGCGATCGGTCATCACGCCGTGCGACGTCGACACGATGGCGATGCCGAGTCCGTTCATCACGCGCGGAATGTCGTCCTTGCTCTTGTAGATGCGCAGGCCGGGCTTCGAGATGCGCTCGAGCTTCTCGATCACCGGGCGGCCGGCGTAGTAGCGCAGCGCGATCTCGAGCTGCGGCTTGGCTTCTTCGCCGCCGACCTTGAAGCCGTCGATGTAGCCTTCGTCCTTGAGGACCTTGGCGATCGCGATCTTGACCTTTGACGACGGCATTGCGACCGTGGCGCGCTCGACCATCTGCGCGTTGCGAATGCGCGTCAACATGTCGGCGATGGGATCAGTCATGCTCATGCTTCACCACCTGTGTTTGGGTGCGCTGCTGTTTGGCTCATTACCAGCTCGCCTTGGCGATGCCGGGAATCTCGCCTCGCATCGCATATTCGCGCAGCTTGTTGCGGCCAAGGCCGAACTTCGAGAACACGCCGCGCGGGCGTCCCGTCAGCGAGCAGCGGTTGCGCACGCGCGTCACGTTGGAGTTGCGGGGCAGCGCCTGGATCTTGACGCGCGCGGCGAAGCGGTCCTCTTCCGAGAATTTCGCATTGGCGACGATCGCTTCCAGCGCTGCGCGCTTCTTCGAATACTTGGCGACCAGCTTCTTGCGCTTTTCGTTGCGGTTGATCAGAGCGAGTTTCGACATGGCGGTTGTTAGTTCCTGAACGGAAACTTGAACGCGGTCAGCAGCGCCTTGGCTTCGGCGTCGGTCGCAGCGCTCGTGGTGATGGTGATGTTCATTCCCCGGATCACGTCGATCTTGTCGTACTCGATCTCCGGGAAGATGATCTGTTCCTTGACGCCCATGTTGTAGTTGCCGCGGCCGTCGAAGCCCTTGCCCGACACGCCGCGGAAGTCGCGCACTCGCGGCAGCGCGATCGAGATCAGGCGATCGAGGAACTCGAACATGCGTTCCTGGCGCAGCGTGACCATGCAGCCGATCGGGTAGCCTTCGCGGATCTTGAATCCGGCAATGGCCTTGCGCGCCTTGGTCACGACGGGCTTCTGCCCGGTGATCTTCTGCATGTCGGCGACCGCGTTATCCAGCACCTTCTTGTCCGCGACCGCCTCGCCGACGCCCATGTTGACGACGACCTTCTCGAAGCGCGGGACCTGCATCACCGACCCATAGCCGAACTGCTTGGTCAGCGACGGGACGACTTCCTTGTTGTACTGTTCCTTGAAGCGGCTCACTCGAATATCTCCTTACGCGCCGATCAGTTCGCCGTTGGACTTGTAAAAACGCACTTTGCGCCCGTCGTCGAGCGCGCGAACGCCGATGCGGTCGGGCTTCTGCGTGACCGGATTCCAGATCGCGACGTTGGACACGTCGATGGGCATCTCCTTGGTGACGATGCCGCCCGGCTGGTTCTTCATCGGGTTGGGGCGCGTGTTGCGCTTCACCTGGTTGATGCCGCTGACGACGACATGCGTGTCGTCGACGATGCGTGCGATGTCGCCGCGCTTGCCCTTGTCGCGGCCGGCGATGACCACCACGTTGTCACCCTTCTTGATCTTGCGCATGGAAAAGCTCCTTACAGCACTTCAGGCGCGAGCGACACGATCTTCATGAACCGTTCGTTGCGCAGTTCGCGCGTCACCGGTCCGAAGATGCGCGTGCCGATCGGCTCGAGCTTGGCGTTCAACAGCACCGCCGCGTTGGTATCGAAGCGGATGCGTGCGCCGTCGCTGCGGCGGACACCCTGGCGCGTGCGCACGACCACGGCGCTGTAGACCTCGCCCTTCTTGACGCGACCGCGCGGCGCGGCTTCCTTGATGCTGACCTTGATCACGTCGCCGATGTGCGCATATCGGCGCTTGGAGCCGCCGAGCACCTTAATACACATCACCGAACGCGCGCCCGTGTTGTCGGCGACGTCCAGCACCGTCTGCATCTGGATCATGTGTCCACTCTCTCCAACTTAGCCGGCCTTCGAAAGCGCTCGTCCGTAAAGCGCGCTTTGCGTGCGGCGCGGGCCAGTTTTGGACCCCGTCCGGGGAAACGACCGCCCGATGCGTGAGACCGGAAGGGATTCCGGCCAAGCCATCGTGCGGCAGGGAAACCGAAAGTATGGCAGGTTTTCACCAGTCCGGCAACCCCTTGGGGTCCGCCGGCGGGGTGAAAACCCTGCCGAAACAGCGCCTAGACCGTTTCGGCCTTCTCGATGACGCGCGTCACCTTCCAGGCCTTGGTCTTGGACAGCTTGCGCGTCGCCTGGATCTCGACGAGATCGCCGGTCTTGCACTCGTTGGTCTCGTCGTGCGCGTGATACTTGGCCGAGCGCGTGATGATCTTGCCGTACAGCGCGTGCTTGACGCGCCGCTCGACCAGCACCGTCACGGTCTTGTTCATCTTGTCGCTGACGACGCGGCCGGTGACGGTCGCGATCAGCGGTTTCTTCGCCACGACGTTGCTGGCGACTTCCTGTGCGTGGTCGTTCATTGCTTTGCCTCGCCCGACTTCTGGGTCATCAGCGTGCGGGTTCGCGCAATGGCGCGGCGCACGTCCTGCAACTTGGCCGAATTGGTGAGCTGCTGCGTGGCCTTCTGCATGCGCAGGCCGAATTGCTCCTTGAGGAGCGCGTCGAGCTCGGTCTTCAACTCGACTGCATCCTTTTCCTGCAGCGCCTTCTTTGTCTCGGATCGTTTCATCATCTCTCCCGTCAGCTCACCAGGCGGTGCACGAACATCGTGCGCAGCGGCAGCTTGGCGGCGGCGAGCGCGAACGCCTCGCGCGCAACCACTTCATCGACGCCGTCCATCTCATACAGGACCTTGCCCGGCTGGATTTCCGCAACGTAGTACTCCGGATTGCCCTTGCCGTTGCCCATGCGCACTTCAGCGGGCTTCTTCGACACCGGCTTGTCCGGGAAGATGCGGATCCAGACGCGTCCGCCGCGCTTGATGTGGCGCGTCATCGCGCGCCGCGCAGCCTCGATCTGGCGCGCCGTCAGGCGCCCGCGGGTGGTCGCCTTCAGGCCGTATTCGCCGAAGCTCACCTTGTTGCCGGTGGTCGCGA
Source organism: Pseudomonadota bacterium (assembly GCA_041691615.1). GTDB lineage: Bacteria > Pseudomonadota > Gammaproteobacteria > Burkholderiales > Casimicrobiaceae > VBCG01. Next base: position 9,386 of record JBEPUI010000018.1, on the reverse strand, counting down.
GCCCGGTGTTGCGGCCCTTCTGTTCCTTCCGGTATTTCCTTCTAGCTGGCTGCAGCATTCTTCGCTCCGGTACGACGGGGACGCTTGGCCGCTTCGGGGGCCGGGACCGCGGATGGCGCGAGCGCCGGCTCGGAACCGGGCGGCAGCACCTCGCCCTTGAAAACCCAAACCTTGATGCCGATCACGCCGTACGTCGTGCGCGCCTCGGCAAATCCGTAGTCGATGTCGGCGCGCAACGTGTGCAACGGCACGCGGCCCTCGCGGTACCACTCGGTACGCGCGATCTCGATGCCGTTGAGACGGCCCGACGACATGATCTTGATGCCCTGCGCGCCGAGGCGCATCGCGTTCTGGATCGCGCGCTTCATCGCGCGGCGGAACATGATGCGCTTGACCAGCTGCTGCGAGATCGAGTCGGCGATCAGCTGCGCATCGATTTCCGGCTTGCGGATCTCCTCGATGTTGAGGCCGACGTCGCTGCCCATCATGCGCCGCAGGTCGGTGCGCAGCGTCTCGATGTCCTCGCCCTTCTTGCCGATGACGACGCCCGGGCGCGCGCTGTGGATCGTGATGCGCGCGTTCTTCGCCGGGCGCTCGATCGTGACCTTGGCCACCGACGCGTGCGCGAGCTTCTTCTTCAGGTATTCGCGGATCTTGATGTCCTGCGCGAGCATCCCGCCGAAGTTCTTCTTGTTCGCGTACCAGCGCGACGACCAGTTGCGGTTGACCGAAAGGCGGAACCCGGTCGGATGAATCTTCTGTCCCATGACGTCAGTCCCTTATTTCGTCTTGCCGTCGCCGACGACGACGCGGATGTGGCACGACTGCTTGCCGATCGTGTTACCGCGGCCCTTGGCGCGCGGCGACATGCGCTTCAGCGTGACGCCCTTGTCGACGTAGATCGTCGTGACCTTGAGCTCGTCGATGTCCGCGCCGTCGTTGTGCTCGGCGTTGGCGATCGCCGACTCGAGCACCTTGCGGATGATGCGCGCGCCCTTCTTGGGGCTGAACGCCAGCACGTCGAGCGCCTTGTCGACAGGCAGCCCGCGAACCTGGTCGGCGACCAGCCGGCCCTTTTGCGCCGACAGCCGCACGCCCTTCAGCGTTGCAACGGTTTCCATGTTGGCTCCTCACTTCTTTCTGGGCGCCGCCGGCGCTGCTACCTTCTTGTCGGACGAATGGCCCTTGAAGGTGCGCGTCAGCGAGAACTCGCCGAGCTTGTGGCCGACCATGTTTTCCGAAACATAGACGGGGATGTGCTGCTTGCCATTGTGCACGGCGATCGTGAGCCCGACGAAATCGGGGGTGATCGTCGAGCGGCGCGACCAGGTCTTGATCGGTTTCTTGTCGTTGATCGCCCGCGCCGCTTCCACCTTCGACTGCAGGTGGCCATCGACGAACGGACCCTTCTTGATTGAGCGTGCCATCGTTTAACCCTTTGTCGCGTGCCGGCGGCGCACGATCATCACGTCGGTGCGCTTGTTCTTGCGCGTCTTGTAACCCTTGGTCGGCGTGCCCCACGGCGAGACCGGATGGCCGCCGCCGTTGCTGCGCCCGCCATGCGGATGGTCGACCGGGTTCATACAGATGCCGCGAACCGTCGGCCGGATGCCGCGCCAGCGATTGGCACCGGCCTTGCCGATCGAGCGCAGGCCGTGCTCCTCGTTGCCGACTTCGCCGATCGTCGCCCGGCAGTCGACGTGCACGCGGCGGATTTCGCCGGAGCGCAACCGCAGCTGCGCATACACGCCTTCGCGCGCCAGCAGCTGCACGCCCGCACCCGCGGCACGCGCCATCTGTGCACCCGCGCCCGGTTTCAGCTCGATGCAATGGATCGTCGTTCCCACCGGGATGTTGCGCAGCGGCAGCGTATTGCCAGGGCGGATCGGTGCTTCGGCACCCGAGGAGAGCTGCACGCCCACCGCGACGCCGCGCGGCGCGATGATGTAGCGGCGCTCGCCATCCGCGTACAGCAGCAGTGCCAGGTTGGCGCTGCGGTTGGGATCGTATTCGAGACGCTCGATCTTCGCCGGCACGCCGTCCTTGTTGCGCCTGAAGTCGACGATCCGGTAGTGGTGCTTGTGCCCGCCGCCCTTGTGGCGAACGGTGATGTGGCCGTTGTTGTTGCGCCCCGATCCGCGCTTCTGCGGCTCGACGAGCGCTGCAATCGGCCGTCCCTTGTACAGGTCCGGATTGACGACCTTGACCAGCGCGCGACGGCCGGCCGATGTCGGTTTGACTTTGACGAGCGCCATGATCAGACCTCTTGCCCGAAGTTGATTTCCTGACCCGGCTTCAGGCACACGTAGGCCTTCTTCCAGTTTCGCCGGCGGCCGGCATGCGCGCCCATGCGCTTCTGCTTGCCGTGCACGTTGGTCACCTGCACCGAGGTCACTTCGATCTTCTTGTCCTTGGTGCTGAACATCGCCTCGACCGCTGCCTTGATTTCCGGCTTGGTCGCGTCCTGCACCACGCGAAAGATCACCTGTTCGTACTTGTCGGCGATGTACGTGCCTTTTTCCGAGACGATGGGCGCGATCAGGATCGTCGCCAGGCGCTCGGTGTTGTACTGTTTGGCGTTCATGCGAGCGCCTCCTCGAATTGCGCGACGGCGCCTTTGGTGAGCAGCACGTGCTTGAAGCGCACGAGGCTCACGGGATCGACTTCGCGCGTTTCCAGCACCAGCACATTGGGCAGGTTGCGCGACGCGAGCAGCAGGTTCTCTTCCAGCTTGTCGGTGACCACCAGCAGCGTGCCGGCGAATCCGAAGCCCTTGATCTTCTGCGCGAACGGCTTGGTCTTCGGCGTGTCGAGCGTGATCGCGTCGATCACCGACAGCCGGTCCTCGCGCACGAGCTGCGACAGGATCGATGCGAGGCCCGCGCGGTACATCTTGCGGTTGAGCTTCTGCGAGAAATTCTCGTCGGGCGACGACGGGAAGATGCGTCCGCCACCGCGCCACAGCGGGCTGTTGGCCTGGCCTGCGCGCGCGCGGCCCGTGCCCTTTTGCGCCCAGGGCTTCTTGTGCGACTTGTTGATGTCGCTGCGGCCCTTCTGCGCGCGCGTCCCCTGGCGTCCGTTCGCCTGGTAGGCGGTGACGACCTGGTGGATCAGCGCTTCGTTGTAGTCTCGGGCGAACAGTGCATCCGAGGCGGCGAGCGTCGCCGACGGCTTGCCCTGGTCGTTGATGATCTTGAGATCCATGGTCATGCCCCCTTCTTTGCCGGGGTCTTGACCGACGGCACCACGACGATGTGACCACCGTCGGCGCCGGGGACGGAGCCCTTCACCAGCAACAGGCCGCGCTCGGTATCGACGCGCACGATCGACAGCATCTGCACGGTGCGCGTTTCGTCGCCGTAGTGACCGGCCATGCGCTTGCCGGGGAACACGCGGCCCGGGTCCTGCGCCATCGAGATCGAGCCCGGCGAGTTGTGCGACCGCGAATTGCCGTGCGATGCGCGGTTGGAGCTGAAGTTGTGACGCGTGATCGCGCCCGTGAAGCCGCGACCCTTGGTCGTGCCCTGCACGTCGACGTATTGGCCGGCGGCGAACGTGTCTGCGCCGACCACATCGCCCGGCTTGAACTTGGCGAGCACGTCCGCCGAGACCGGGAATTCCTTGAGCAACACACCTGATTCGACGCCTGCCTTCGCGAGATGGCCCGCCTGCGGCTTGCGAACGCGCGACGCGCGGCGCTTGCCATAGGTGACCTGGAGGGCCGAATAGCCGTCCGTCTCGGGCGTCTTGATCTGCGTGACGCGGTTGTTGGCGACGTCGAGCACCGTCACCCCGATGGCACTGCCATCTTCGGTGAAGACCCGCGTCATGCCGACTTTGCGACCGACAAGTCCGAGTGACATTTTCAATCTCTCTTCATATTTTCCCGGATCGCTCCGGGCGCCGACTGCAATTGGCCGGCATTTCCATTCGGACGAGCCCGACAACTGGCCGTCCGCACCATTTGAACCCACATCCGCAAAACGCTCGGTTTTATGTAGCCTTTGATACCGCGAAAAGCGCCGGGCCGCCCCAAGCTTTTCGCGCTGACTTCGTCTTGCCGTTGCCTTGCCGACGAAAAGTAGGTGTTTACTTTTCGTCGTTATTGCAACTTGATTTCCACGTCCACGCCGGCCGGCAGGTCGAGCTTCATCAACTGGTCGACCGTCTTGTCGGTCGGGTCGATGATGTCCATCAGCCGCAGGTGCGTGCGCATTTCGAACTGGTCGCGCGACGTCTTGTTGACGTGCGGGGAGCGCAGCACGTCGAAGCGTTCGATGCGCGTCGGCAGCGGCACCGGGCCCCTGACCACGGCGCCCGAGCGCTTGGCGGTCTCGACGATTTCCTGTGCCGACTGGTCGATCAGCTTGTAATCGAACGCTTTGAGGCGAATCCGGATCTTCTGGTTTTGCATCGTTTACCTTTTGAACAACCGCAAAATGCTCGGTTCTTCGTAGCTTTTATTCCTGCGAAAAGCGCCGGGCCGTCCCAAGCTTTTCGCACCGACTTTCGCCGTTCCGGTCAAAAGTAGGTTTTTACTTTTGACCGATGCCTATTCGATCACCTTGGAGACCACGCCTGCGCCGACGGTGCGGCCACCTTCGCGAATCGCGAAGCGCAAGCCCTCTTCCATCGCAATCGGCTGGATCAGCGTCACCGTCATCCCGATGTTGTCTCCAGGCATCACCATCTCCGTGCCTTCCGGCAGCTCGCAGCTGCCCGTCACGTCCGTGGTGCGGAAATAAAATTGCGGCCGATACCCCGGGAAGAACGGCGTGTGCCGTCCACCCTCTTCCTTGCTCAGGATGTACACCTCGCACGTGAACTTGGTGTGCGGCGTGATGCTCCCCGGCTTCGCCAGCACCTGCCCACGCTCCACTTCCTCGCGCTTCGTTCCCCGCAGCAGCACCCCCACGTTGTCCCCCGCCTGCCCCTGGTCCAGCAGCTTGCGGAACATCTCCACCCCCGTGCACACCGTCTGCAGCGTCGGCTTCAACCCCACGATCTCCAGGTTGTCGCCAACCTTCACGATCCCGCGCTCGATGCGCCCCGTCACCACCGTGCCACGACCCGAGATCGAGAACACGTCTTCCACCGGCAGCAGGAACGGGCCGTCGATCAGCCGCTTCGGCTGCGGAATGTAGCTGTCCAGCGCGTCCGCCAGCTTCATGATCGAGCCTTCGCCCAGCTCGCCCTTGTCGCCTTCCAGCGCCAGCTTCGCCGAGCCGATCACGATCGGCGTGTCGTCGCCGGGAAATTCGTACTTGGTCAGCAGCTCCCGCACTTCCATCTCGACAAGTTCCAACAGCTCCTTGTCATCGACCATGTCCGCCTTGTTCAGGTAGACGATGATGAACGGCACGCCCACCTGGCGCGCCAGCAGGATGTGCTCCCGCGTCTGCGGCATCGGACCGTCCGCCGCACTCACCACCAGGATCGCACCGTCCATCTGCGCAGCCCCCGTGATCATGTTCTTCACGTAGTCCGCGTGCCCCGGGCAATCCACGTGCGCGTAGTGCCGGTTCGCCGTCTCGTATTCCACGTGCGCCGTGTTGATCGTGATCCCCCGCGCCTTCTCCTCCGGCGCATTGTCGATCTGGTCGTAGGCCTTCGCCTCGCCACCAAACTTCTTCGACAGCACCGATGTGATCGCCGCCGTCAACGTCGTCTTGCCGTGATCAACGTGACCAATCGTCCCCACGTTCACGTGCGGCTTGGTCCGTTCGAATTTGCCTTTTGCCATGATCAGAGTCCTATGCCTTCTTGTTGATCACCGCCTCGGCGACGTTCTTCGGCGCCTCGGTGTAGTGCTTGAATTCCATCGTGTACGTCGCGCGGCCCTGCGATAGCGAACGCAGCGTCGTCGAATATCCGAACATCTCGGCCAGCGGCACCTCGGCCTTGATCGCCTTGCCCGTGGGCAGGTCTTCCATGCCTTGCACCATGCCGCGACGCGACGACAGGTCGCCCATCACGTTGCCCATGAAGTCCTCGGGTGTTTCCACCTCGACCGACATCATCGGCTCGAGCAGCACCGGCGTGGCCTTGCGCATGCCGTCCTTGAATGCCATCGACGCGGCCATCTTGAACGCGTTTTCGTTCGAGTCGACGTCGTGGTACGAGCCGTCGAACAGCGTGACCTTGACGTCCACCACCGGGAAGCCGGCGAGCACGCCGTTGGGCAGCGTTTCGCGCAGGCCCTTTTCCACGGCCGGGATGTATTCGCGCGGCACGCTGCCGCCCTTGATCGCGTCGACGAACTCGAAGCCCTTGCCGGTCTCGTTCGGTTCCATCTTGAGCCACACGTGGCCGTACTGGCCGCGGCCGCCCGACTGCTTGATGAACTTGCCTTCGATCTCCACCGGCTTCTTGATCGCCTCGCGATAAGCGACCTGCGGCGCGCCGACGTTCGCCTCGACGCCGAACTCGCGCTTCATGCGGTCGACGAGGATCTCGAGGTGCAGCTCGCCCATGCCGGAAATGATCGTCTGGCCCGATTCCTCGTCGGTGCGCACGCGGAACGACGGGTCTTCCTGCGCCAGGCGATTGAGCGCGATGCCCATTTTCTCCTGGTCGGCCTTGGTCTTGGGCTCGACGGCGACGTGGATGACCGGCTCGGGGAAAATCATCTTCTCGAGCGTGATCACATGCGCCGGGTCGCACAGCGTGTCGCCCGTGGTCGCCTCGCGCAAGCCCACCGCCGCGGCGATGTCGCCCGCGCGCACTTCCTTCAGCTCCTCGCGCTGGTTGGCGTGCATCTGCAGTATGCGGCCGATGCGCTCCTTGCGCCCCTTGATCGGGTTGTAGATCGTGTCGCCCGAATTCACCACGCCCGAATACACGCGGAAGAATATGAGCTGGCCGACGTACGGGTCGGTCATGATCTTGAACGCGAGACCCGAGAACGGATCGGTGTCCGACGCCTTGCGCTGGCCACCCTGGCCGTTTTCGAGCTCGCCCGTCACCGGCGGGATGTCCGTCGGTGCCGGCATGTATTCGATCACGGCGTCGAGCATCGCCTGCACGCCCTTGTTCTTGAACGCGGAGCCGCACATCATCGGCACGATTTCGCTGGCGATCGTGCGCGTGCGCAGGCCGAGCTTGATCTCCTCGGCAGACAGGTCGCCCGTCTCGAGGTACTTGTTCATCAGCTCTTCGTTCGCTTCGGCGGCGCTTTCCACCATCTTCTCGCGCCACTCGTCGGCGAGCGCCTTCAGCTCGGCGGGGATCTCGCGCGTCTCGAACTTCATGCCCTGCGACGCCTCGTCCCAGTAGATCGCCTTCATGCGGATCAGGTCGACCACGCCTTCGAACTTTTCCTCGGCGCCGATCGGCACCTGGATCGGCACCGGGTTGGCCTTCAGGCGCGACTTCATCTGGTCGTAGACCTTGAAGAAGTTGGCGCCCTGGCGGTCCATCTTGTTGACGAACGCGAGCCGCGGAACCTTGTACTTGTCCGCCTGGCGCCACACGGTCTCGGACTGCGGCTGCACGCCGCCGACCGCGCAATAGACCATGCACGCGCCGTCGAGCACGCGCATCGAGCGCTCGACTTCGATCGTGAAGTCGACGTGGCCCGGCGTGTCGATGATGTTGATGCGGTGCTCGGGGAAGTTCTTTTCCATCCCCTTCCAGAAGCACGTGGTGGCGGCCGACGTGATCGTGATGCCGCGCTCGCGCTCCTGCTCCATCCAGTCCATGACGGTCGCGCCGTCATGCACTTCGCCGATCTTGTGCGAAACACCCGTGTAGAAAAGTATGCGTTCGGTGGTCGTGGTCTTGCCGGCATCAATGTGGGCACTGATGCCGATGTTGCGATACCGTTCGATCGGGGTAAGTCGGGGCACGATGGTCAGTTCAGTATTGAGCGTTGGGAATGGCGGTCGGCGCTGGACGCCGATCGCTCAACGCCCAACCAATTGGTCAGAATCGGAAATGCGAGAAGGCCTTGTTCGCTTCGGCCATGCGGTGCACTTCCTCGCGCTTCTTGACGGCACCGCCGCGGCCTTCGGCGGCGTCGAGCAATTCGCCCGCGAGGCGCGCGCCCATAGACTTCTCGCCGCGCTTGCGCGCCGCTTCGCGCAGCCAGCGCATCGCCAGCGCCATGCGGCGCACCGGGCGCACTTCGACCGGAACCTGGAAGTTGGCGCCGCCGACGCGACGGCTCTTGACCTCGACCATCGGACGCGTGTTCTGCATCGCCAGGTTGAAGACTTCCAGCGGATCCTTGCCGCCCTTCTTGGTGATCGCTTCGAACGCGCCATAGACGATGCGCTCCGCAACAGACTTCTTGCCGGAAGTCATCAGCACGTTCATGAACTTGGCGAGATCAATGGAGCCGAACTTCGGATCGGCCAGGATTTCGCGCTTCGGTATTTCTCTGCGTCGGGGCATCTATCTCTCCACGGGCAAAAGTAAAACCCTACTTTTGCCCGGTTTGTTTTTCCGATAAATCCCGGGCGGAGCCCGATGATTTATCGCAGTAACTATTGCGCTAAAAGCCCGTTTATCAAGCGGCCTTGGGTTTCTTGGCGCCGTATTTCGAACGCGACTGCTTGCGGTCCTTGACACCTGCGGTGTCGAGGCTGCCGCGCACCATGTGGTAGCGCACGCCCGGAAGGTCCTTCACCCGGCCGCCGCGGATCAGCACCACCGAGTGCTCCTGCAGGTTGTGGCCTTCGCCGCCGATGTAGCTGATCACCTCGAAGCCGTTGGTCAGCCGCACCTTGGCGACCTTGCGCAGCGCGGAGTTCGGCTTCTTCGGCGTCGTCGTGTACACCCGCGTGCACACGCCGCGCTTCTGCGGGCTTTGCTGCAGCGCCGGAACCTTGCTTTTCGTGCTGGCCGGCTTGCGACCCTTGCGCACGAGTTGATTGATTGTGGGCATCCTGTTTTCCGCTGATTGTCCTGAGGTACGCGAAGCCGCCACAGAAATCGCAGCGCTCACGCATTGCTCACTCATTGCTTACTAACGCTGTTTTGCGCCACGACCGCGCGCACATTCGAAGTGCTGTCATTGCAAAGTCGAAGTGGCTTGCTGGCGCCTCGACGAACCCCGACCTCAAGGTTCCACCTGCCGCGCGTGCGACCACTCCGGTCGCCTCGGCCGACACTTCAATCCATCGAAGCGCGAGCCGGGTACGTTTCGCCCGGTGTTTCCATTGTGTTTCTTCCGGCGCCGGGTCCCAGGATCGCCACTGTTCTGGCAAAACGGGTGAGGCGGGGCGAAAAGACAGCGATTATAGGGGGAAAATCGTGGTCAGGTCAATGGGTTGCGGGCGCCGGAACGTCCGCCGCGGCCCGGTTCGACGCGATGTTCCGGCCGGCGTCAGGGCCTGTGTCGGGGCCTGTGTCGGGGCCTGTGTCGGGGCCGGCGTCAGGGGCCG
>JBEPUI010000017.1:0-52354 GCA_041691615.1 Pseudomonadota bacterium | reverse complement strand
CTTCCCGCGCAAGTGACGCTGTCATCCCCGCGCAAGTGACGCTGTCATCCCCGCGCAAGTGACGCTGTCATCCCCGCGCAAGTGACGCTGTCATCCCCGCGACAGCGGGAACCCGGCGTCGTCGACGACATTCCCGCGAAGGCGGGAACCCCATGCCGTCATCATCATTCCCGCGAACGCGGGAACCCAGCGTCGTCGACATCGTTCCCGCGAACGCGGGGAGTACGAAATCAATACGTCGCGCGCCCGCCGGACAGATCGAACACCGCGCCGGTCGAGAAGCTGCAATCCTCGCTGGCGAGCCAGCAGACGAGCGCCGCGATTTCTTCGACTGTGCCAAAGCGGCCGATTGGAATCTTCGACAGCATGAAGTCGATGTGCTCCTGATTCATCTGGTCAAAGATCGCCGTGCGCACCGCGGCAGGCGTCACGCAGTTGACGCGCACGTTGGTCTTCGCGAGCTCCTTGCCGAGCGACTTGGTGAGCCCTATCACCGCCGCCTTCGACGCCGAATACGCCGACGCGTTGGGATTGCCTTCCTTGCCGGCGATCGACGCGATGTTGACGATGCGTCCGTAGTCCTTCGTGCGCATCTGCGGCACGACGGCGCGATTGCAATGGAAAAGCCCATGCACGTTGATGTCGAACACGCGACGCCACTCGTCGATCGGATAATCCCACAATGGAACGTTCGGGCCGGATATGCCGGCACTGCACACCAGCACATCGATGCCGCCCAGATGGCGTGCGGTGTCGCGAGTGGCGGCGTCGACCGCCGACGCATCCGTCACGTCGAGTGCGACGCTGTGGGCATCGCCGACCGTTGCGGCGGCCGCACTCAGCGCATCGGCATCGCGATCCCATAGCGAAACGCGCGCGCCGCTCGCCTGCAGCCGGCGTGCAATTGCAAGCCCAATGCCCGCCGCACCGCCGGTCACGACCGCGGTGCGGCCCTTGAAGTCCAGGTTATTCACGAAGTGGGAAGAAAGATGTGGATGACTGAATGTGCAATCGATGTTATCACCACGCGTCGACCGAGCCCGACGCATGGACGGACAAAAGCGTTGCCAATCGCGATGCGAACCGTCATTATGTCAATGGCATAGTTACGCCTTGAGGCATTTCCCATGCGCACGACGCTGTTGAAAACCCTCGGATGTGCCGCACTCGCGATGCTCGCCTGCGCGCCCGCCACGGCCTACGACTGGCTGCAGTTCAATGGCAACGCGCAGCATGACGGCAACAACGCGCAGGAACGCGGCATCACGCGCATCAACGTCGGCCGCCTGATTCGCCGCTACCAAGTGCCGATGGGCGACACATCCGACAACGCGCCGGTGTTCCTCGAAGGCGTGAGCACCGTCGGCGGCACCAAGGACCTGCTTTATGTCACCACGCTCGCCGGGTGGACGTTCGCGATCGACGCGGCGACCGGATCGATCGTCTGGAGCAAGTCGTATCCGGCGAACGGCTGCACGAACCCGGGGGTGGGCCCATGCAACACGACCTCGACGCCCGCGATCGATCCCAATCGCAACTTCCTGTACGCATACGGGCTCGACGGCAAGGTGCACAAACTCAGTGTGGGCACCGGCGTCGAGACGACCACGGGCCCATGGCCGTTCACCGTCACGCTCAAGCCGCAGAACGAAAAAAGCGCCGCGGCGATCGGATTCGCGCAGAGCGGCGGCAAGACGTATCTTTACGTCGTCAACGGCGGCTACCCGGGCGACTGCTGCGACTACCAGGGCCACGTCACCACCATCGACCTCGCGGCCGGCACCGAGAAGGTCTTCAACATCAACTGCAGCGACATGAAGACGCACCTGACAGCCCGACCCGCGGCCCTGAGCTGCGACGCGGATCAGAGTGCCGTTTGGGCGCGGCCGGGCGTCGTCTACGATTCGGCCACCGATCGCATCTATTTCGCCACCGGCAACGGCAGTTGGAACGGCACCACCAACTGGAGCGAAAGCATTCTCAAGATCAATCCCGACGGTACGGGCACGGCAACGGGGCCGCTCGACTCCTATACGCCGGCCAACCATGGCAATCTGGACAGCGGCGACACCGACCTCGGCAGCACCGGCCCGGTGATACTCGCATCGCCCAAGGGCGCGACCTTTGCGCATCTCGCCGCGCAAAGCGGCAAGGACGGCAAGTTGCGGCTTGTCGATCTCGACGATCTCTCAGGCACCGGCGCGGTGGGCAATGTCGGGGGCGAAACCAGCCCGATCATCAACGTGCCGCAAGGCGGCGGAGTATTCGGCCAGCCGGCAACCTGGGTCGATCATTCCAATGAGACCACATGGCTGTTCGTCGGCAATGGCAATGGCCTGTCCGCATTGAAGCTTTCGCTGGACGGGTCGCATAACCCTTCGCTGGTGCCCGGCTGGCAAACCGGACCCGGTGGGCACTCGCCGCTGGTGGCGAACGGTATGCTGTTCAGCCAGCGCGGCGGCGTGCGCGCCTACGACCCCGTCAAGGGGACGCTGCTGTGGAGCACGACGCGCATCGGCGGCCAGCACTGGCAAAGCCCCATCGTCGCCAACGGCGTGCTTTACGCCGTCGACAACAGCGGCAATGTCCTGGCGTTTGCCAGCAGCGATGGCGGCATGCACGTCGACCAGCATTCGGGCTCGACCACGTCCAACCTGAACGGCATGCTCGAGCCCGGCGAAACCGTGATCGTCGAACCCGCATTGCGCAATGTCACGACAGCCGCGCTGACCGCCGTCACCGGCACCGCGGGCACATTGACCGGCCCTGTCGGCGCCACGTATGCCACCCTCGATTCGAGCGCGGGCTATGCGTCGATTGCCACGGGCGCCGTCGGCGATTGCTTCATCGCGACCGGCGACTGCTACCGCGTGAGTGTCAGCGCGCCCGCGACGCGCCCCGCGATCCATTGGGACGTGCAGCTGAACGAAACGCTGTCCACGGGCGACACCACCACGCTGACGTTGCATGTCGGGCACAGCTTTCCCGACGTGCCGGATACGTATTTGCTGTACCAGTTCGTCGAGACGCTCGTGCACAACGCCGCCGTCCTCGGATTCGGCGACGGCACGTTCCAGCCGGACACGAACGCATCGCGCGGCGCGAGCGCCATCATGGTCGCAAGGGCAATGGGCGCGCCCAATGGCGATTCGTCGATCGCGCCCACGGGAAAGGTCGGCGCCAGCGCCTACGACTGCAGCACGGGTGGCACGTCGCTGTTCGTCGACCTGCCCGCGACCAACGTCGAATGCAAGCACGTGCACCAATTGGCCTCGCGGGGCATCAACGTCGCGTTCGGTTGCGCGTCGGCGAGCAATGCGTGCCCGACGAACGCGACGACGCGCGAAGCGATGGCCGTGCTTGTGGCCGGCGGCATGGCCGGCGCGGACGCATCGGTGCCGGCCAGCGGAACGTTCAGCGACTCGGGCGCGTCGCGCAGCTACAACTGCGCTGGCGGTGGCAACAGCCACTTTCCGGATGTCGACCCGGCTTCGGCGACGTGCCGGCACGTCAACTACCTGTGGGCACGTGGCGTGATCGACGGCTATCTCGACGGCACGTTCCAGCCGTCGGTCCAGGTCATTCGCTCGCAGATGGCCAAGTTGCTGACCAACGCGTTCAACCTCAAGCTGTATTGAGGCGCGGCGCTGCGACCGCGCAATCGCGCGGCACGGACGCCGAAGGGGACTCGCGCGTCAGACGTCGAAGCGGATGCCCTGCGCGAGCGGCAGCGCGCCGCTGTAGTTGACCGTGTTGGTGGCGCGGCGCATGTAGGCCTTCCACGCATCCGAGCCCGATTCGCGCCCGCCGCCGGTTTCCTTCTCGCCGCCGAACGCGCCACCGATTTCCGCGCCCGACGGTCCGATGTTGACGTTGGCGATGCCGCAATCGCTGCCACCCGACGACATGAAAGCCTCCGCTTCGCGCACATCGTTGGTGAAGATCGCCGACGACAATCCCTGCGGCACCGCATTGTTAAGCGCAACCGCCTCGGCCATCGTCTTGTAGCGCATCACGTACAGCAGGGGCGCGAACGTCTCGGTCTGCATGATCGGCGTCTGCGCGCGCATCTCGACCAGCGCCGGCCGCACGTAGCATCCGCCTCCGCCGCCCTTGATGGCGGCCGGTTCGCCGCCGTGCACGGTCGCACCCTCGGCGCGCGCGGTCGTCAGCGCGCGCTGCATGTTCTCGCCGGCCGCGGAGTCGATCAGCGGACCGACCAGCGTGCCGTTTTCCAGCGGATTGCCGATCGGCAGCCCGGTGTACACGGCTTTCAATCGCGCGAGCAGCGTGTCGTAGATCGATTCGTGGACAAACAGCCGGCGCAGCGACGTGCAGCGCTGGCCTGCAGTGCCGACCGCGGAGAATGTGATCGCGCGCAACGCAAGGTCGAGCTCGGCGGTCGGCGCGACGATCAGCGCGTTGTTGCCACCCAGTTCGAGCAGCGTGCGCGTGAGGCGCTTGGCGGCGATCGCCGCGACTTCGCGGCCCATGCGCGAACTGCCGGTGGCCGACACGAGCGCCACGCGCGCATCGCTTGCGAGCGCCACGCCCGCATCGCGCGCGCCGAGGACGACTTGCGTCAGCCCGGCAGGAACGCCACCGGCCTTGTGCGCGGCCTGCTGGAACAGCGCCTGGCACGCGAGCGCGGTCAGCGGCGTCTTTTCCGACGGCTTCCACACGACCGCGTTGCCGCACACCAACGCCAGCGCGGCATTCCACGACCACACCGCGACCGGGAAATTGAACGCGCTGATCACTGCGACCACGCCGACCGGATGCCAGGTTTCCATCATCCGGTGCCCCGGCCGTTCGGAAGCGATCGTCAGGCCATAGAGCTGGCGCGACAGGCCGACGGCAAAGTCGCAGATGTCGATCATCTCCTGCACTTCGCCCAGTCCTTCCTGCAGGATCTTGCCCGATTCGATCGTCACCAGCCTGCCGAGATCCGCCTTGTGCGCGCGCAGCGATTCACCGAACACGCGCACGACTTCGCCGCGCCGCGGCGCGGGAACATCGCGCCACTGCTCGAATGCAGCCTTGGCCGCCGCGACCTTGGCGGCGACGGTCGCCGCGTCGTCGCCGCGCAGTGTTACGAGCGTGCTGCCGTCGATCGGCGAGCGCGCGGGCAAGTCGCCGCCGCGATGCGCGGCCAAGTCGACCGAAAGCGATTGCAACAGCGCGGTGATGTCCATCGTCGGTCCCGGATCGGCAGTGTGTGCGTTACTGATAATAGCGCCCGAAGCGATTGCCGAGGAAGTCGGCGAGGCTCGCCTGTTCCTGGCGCACGAAGCCCTGTTGCGGCAGCTTGCCGGTGCGCTGCAGGTCGACCATCGCGCAGATGCCGGCGGCGGTCGTGATCTGGATCGCCGACAGATGCTGGCCGTTGACGACCTGGCTGTAGATCTTCTTGGCATATGTCTGCTGCGTCAGGCGGCCTTCCTTCATGCCGCTGACGGTGACAAAGATCAGCACGACATCCTGCAGCGTCATCGGGATCGCCGTCTCGAGCACGTCCTTGAGGATGTCGCGGCGCTGGCCGAGCCGCAGGTCGCGGATCAGTGTCTTGACGATGTCGCGGTGCCCCGGATAGCGCACGGTCTTGTAGTTGAGATTCTCGACGCGGCCCTTCAATGTGTCGCACAGCGTGCCGAGGCCACCCGACGTGTTGAATGCTTCGTAGCCGATGCCGTCCAGCGAGAACGCCTCGATCTCCTCGAGTGCGAGCGTTTCCTTCAGCTCGCCGTCGATGATCGCTTCGCAGCTGTTGCAGTACTCGTTGATCAGCCCGTCGGTGCTCCATGTCAGGTTGTACTTCAGTGCATTGGTCGGGTAGATCGGCAGCGCGCCCACGCGCATCTGCACGTCGCGCAGCGAATCGAACTCGCGCGTCAGGTCGTGCGCGACAATCGACACGAATCCCGGCGCGAGGCCGCATTGCGGAACCATCGCGGTCGTGGCGTCGGCGGCGAGCGCCTTGACCGTCTGCGTGCTCGACACGTCTTCGGTCAGGTCGAAGTAGTGCGCGCCGGCAGCCTTGGCCGCGGTGGCGATGGCCGGTGTCAGGTAGAACGGCGAGGCCGAGATCACGACGTCGTGGCCGGGCAGCAATTTTCCGAGCGCCGCGGTATCGCTGCAGTCGATCGACGACGCGGTGATCGCAGCACCATTCAGTCGCGCGAGACGCTCGGCGTCGCGGTCGACGACCGTCAACGCGTAATCGCCGCTTCCGCCCAGCAAGTTGATGATCGCGTCGCCGATCTTGCCTGCGCCGAGCAGCGCCAGTCTGGTTTGCATCGCGGAACTCCTTTGCCGGACGGAATGTCGTTGCCGCGAGCGTAGAGGCTCGATGCGCCGGAAAACAGCCGCCGATCCGTCGAATTGGCGTAAGATTACGTCGATTCGACGACATTCCAGGCGAAACGCCATGACACCCGAAGATCGCCGGCTGCTGACGCTGTTGCGCGCCGACGCGCGCGAATCCACGGCGTCGATTGCGCGCAAGCTCGGTGCGTCGCGCACCACCGTCCAGGAGCGGATCAACCGGCTGGAAAAAATCGGCGTGATCGCCGGCTACACGCTGCGCACGTCCGAGAACCTCGGCAAGGTGTTGTCGGCGCTGGTGTTGCTCAACGTGAATGCCAAGCAATCGGAGCGCGTGGTGCGCGAATTGAAGGCGATGCCGTCGTGCAGCGCGCTGCGCGCCGTCAGCGGCGTTTTCGACTACGTGGCGACGGTGGAGGCCGAGACCACGGCGGAGCTCGACACGCAACTCGACCTGATCGGGCAACTGGCCGGCATCGAACGGACGCAGACACTGGTGGTGCTGTCCACGCGCTTCGAGCGCTGACCTGGCGTTATTCGACGCGAACTTACAGGCCCGGCAGCTCGAGCGTGATGGCAGGCCTCGCGGCGCTCGTCAACGCGCCTTCGTGCTCGAGCAGCCATCGCTTGCGATGCACACCGCCCGCATAGCCCTTGAGGTCGCCGTTCTTGCCGATGACGCGATGGCAGGGCACGATAATGCTGATGGGGTTGGCACCGTTGGCCGCGCCGACTTCGATTGCGCCGCGCGGATCGGCAATGCCGACTTCGACGGCAAGCTCTCCATAGCTCATCGTCTCGCCGGGTGGAATGCGCCGCAACGCATCCCAGACTCGCCACTGCAGGTCGGTGCCGACGCTCGACGTGACAATGGCGTCGAGCGCATTGAGTTCGCCGTGGAAATAGCGTTCGAGCGCGGCGGCGATCGCGGCCGGCGGCGCCTTGGCCGTCAATTCGTACGCGCCGTAGCTCTCGCGCAACAGCCGGCGCATGCGCGCCGCGTGATCCTCGAAGTCCAGTGCGCGGACTTGCTCGCGATCGTCGCTCACCAGCAGGAGATTGCCCAGCGGCGAAGCAATGGTGCCCAGGTTCATTTTCATATTCGTGTTCATGATGACAGTCCACTCGTCGCGTGGTTGAGATGATCGCCGCGGGCCGCCTGGTGGCAACTCTGGTTCTTGCGGTTGAATTCCCACTGGACCTGGTCGCTCTTGACATCGTCCTTCTAATTCTATATTATTGGAATTATGGAATCTAGAACCGCACGAAAACGGACTGCCCCGGACACGGCTGCCCAAGCGGTCATAGCGCTCGGCGCCCTGGCGCAGGAAACACGACTGGCCATCTTCCGCCTGCTGGTCGAGCACGCGATCGACGGCCTGACGCCCGGCGCTATCACGCTGCGATTGAAGCTCGCTCCGGCAACTTTGTCGTTCCACCTGAAGGAGCTCGCAAACGCCGGGCTCATCGTGGATCACCGCGAAGGTCGATTCATTCACTACCGCCCGCACCTCGAAGCGATGAACGCCCTGATCGGCTACCTGATGGCCAACTGCTGCCGCGCGAGCGGCAAGGTATGCGAGACCGGCTGCGCACCGTCCGCGCGCCCACCTTCCAAACCGCGCAACAGGAGCAACTGATGAAACGCTTTCACGTACACCTCGGCGTCCCGGACCTCGCCGCAAGCATCCGGTTCTATTCGAACATGTTCGGCGCCCCGCCCACGGTCGAGAAGCCCGATTACGCGAAATGGATGATCGATGATCCCCGCGTGAATTTCGCGATCTCGACGCGCGGCGGACGCGCCGGACTCAACCATCTGGGCCTGCAAGCCGAGTCCGCCGAAGAGCTGGCTGCCATTCGCGAGCAGTTTTCCGCGGCGGACGCGACGAATACCGTCGACGAAGCCAACGCCCATTGCTGCTACGCGCACGGCAACAAGCACTGGACGCAAGATCCGCAGGGCATTGCGTGGGAAGGATTCCACACGCTGGACAGCATCCCGGTGTTCGGCGCGGCCGATGTGGCGCCGACAAACGACGCGCATGTGACGTCATCGTGCGGCTCGTCATCCAGCGGATGCTGTGCCCCGCCGGTGGTGACCGAAGCGTCCGGAACCGCTGCGCCCAAGGCGTGCTGCGCCTGAGCGTCCCGGCATCGCGTGGCATTCGATTTTGACGGCGGAGAGTCGCGAACTACTCACGCGAGCTGCACAGGTAATGGTGCCGGCACCAGGGGTCGAACCCGGGACCTTCGGTTTACAAAACCGCTGCTCTACCAACTGAGCTATGCCGGCAAGAGCGCATGTTGCATGCGCCCGGAAGAGAAATCGCTACTTGACCACCGACAAGTGCGACGGCCGCACGCGCGGCTTGCCGTCGGGCGGATCGGTGTCGCCGGGCTGCGGCGCATTGGGATCGCCCAGCGTGGTCACCGGATCGCCCGACACGGTAAACGCGAAGCCATAGCCGGTTTCCTTGGCGAAGATCCCGGCGATCGTGCCGACCGGCACCAGCACTTCCTGCGAGTGGCCGTTGAAGCGCGCGGTGAATCTGACCCAATCGTTGTCGACCGTCAGCTTGCGCGTCGCCGAGTGCGAGATGTTGAGCACGATCTCGCCGTTCTTGACGAAGCTCTGCGGCACCTTGGTCTCGGCGTTGACCTTGACCGCGAGATACGGGGTCAGGCCGTTGTCCGCGCACCATTCGCAGATTGCGCGGACCAGATACGGCTTGGCGGACTGTTCGGACATGCGCGAAAGGATGCTACGCGCCGATTCGCGGGTCAATAGACGCGCGACTAGCGGCGCATGCCGCGCTCGGCGGAGGTCAGGGCCTCGGCGAACGCCGGCCGCGCGAACAGCCGCTCGGCATATTTCATCAAGGGAGCGGCCTGCTTGGGCATCTGGATGCCGTAGTAGTCGAGCCGCCACAACAGCGGCGTGATCGCCACGTCGAGCATCGAGTATTCGTCGCCCAGCATGTGCTTGTGCTTGGCGAACACCGGCGTGATCTGCAGCAGCGAATCGCGAACCAGGTTGCGCGCCTTCTCGGCGTTCTTCTGGTTGTTGCCTTCCAGCGCATCGATGTGGATGAACAGCTCCTTCTCGAAGCGGTGCAGGAACAGCCGCGCGCGCGCGCGCATCACAGGATCGGCCGGCATCAGCTGGGGGTGCGGGAAGCGCTCGTCGATGTACTCGTTGATGATGTTCGACTCGTGCAGCACCAGGTCGCGCTCGACCAGCACCGGAACCTGGTTGTACGGGTTCATCACCGCCAGGTCCTCGGGCTTGTGGTCGAGGTCGACGTCGATGATCTGGAAGTCCATGCCCTTCTCGTGCAGCACGATGCGGCAGCGCTGCGAGAACGGGTCGGTCGTGCCTGAATAGAGCGTCATCATGATGGTGAATCTCCCTGACGTCCGGAACGGACATCGAACGTCTTGCAAGAATTACGACAGGCGGCTTTTCGGCAGCGCCGCCTGGCGCCCGGTGCAACGCTGCGCTTGGCCGCTTGCCGCGGCGGCGCATCGCGCACCCGGGCGTCTGAAATGGTCAGTGGATGTCGCGCCAGTACTCGCGCTTCAACGCGTAGGCGAACACGAACAGGATGCCGAGGAAGAGAAGTGCATACATGCCGAGGCGGATGCGGTGGTTCTTCGCGGGCTCGGCCATGTAGTCCATGTAGTTGACCAGGTCGGCGACGGTGTTTTCGTATTGCACCTGCGACTGCGTGCCGGGTGTGTCGGTCTCGAGCGTGGTGACGATCCACTTGTCGCCGGGCGCGGGCGCCAGCTCCACGAGCCCCTTGACGCCGATCGCCGCGGCCAGCGCCTTTTCGTGATCCTCGAACTCCGTGACGACCGCCTTGTTGCTGCCCTGCAACTCGGACAACACGTGCGGCATGCCGACGTTGTGGAACACGAGATTGTTCCAGCCGGTGGCCGACTTGGGATCGCGGTAGAACGCGGTCATGTAGTTGTACAGCCAGTCGACGCCCCGCACGCGCGCCTCGACCGACAGGTCGGGAGGTGCCGCGCCGAACCACGCTTTGGCATCGGCAGCGGACAATGCTACGGTCATCGTGTCGCCGATCTTGGCGTCGGTGAGGATCAGGCTGTCGCGGATGTCCTGCTCGGAAAGTCCGATGTCGGTCAGCCGCTTGTACCGCATGTACTTCGCGGTGTGGCAGGTCAGGCAGTAGTTGACGAACGTGCGTGCGCCGCGTTGCAGCGACTCGTTGTCGAGGCGGTGAATCGGCGCAGGCGCCATGTGCACGTCGGGTCCTTCGCTGGCGAGCGAAGGTGCTGCAACGGCGGCGAGCAGGACTGCGAGGGCAATGGCGATCATCTTCATTGGAAGGTCACCCGTTGCGGCTCGGGCAGCGTCTTGTCGCGCGCCGTGTACCAGGGCATCAGGATGAAAAACAGGAAATAGGCGACGGTCAGCACGCGCGAGACCACGGTCGCCCGATCGGCGGTGCCGAGCAGCGGCCAGCTTTCGGGAAACTGCCCCCAGACGGTGACCGGCACGACGCCAAGGTAGCCGAGGACCAGGAAGCACACGACGAACACGGCGAGCCAGGCCTTGAAGAGGCGACCGCGATAGCGGATCGACTTCACCTTGCCGCGGTCGAGCCACGGCAACGCGAAGAAGACCAGCACCGAAACACCCATCACGATCACGCCCCAGACCTGCGTGCCCATCATCGACGGCACGGCGCGCAGCATCGCGTAGTACGGCGTGAAGTACCACACCGGCGCGATGTGCTCGGGCGTCTGCAGCGGATTGGCCGGGATGAAGTTGTTGGCTTCGAGGAAGTAGCCGCCGACTTCGGGCAGGAAGCACACGATGATCGTGAAGACCGCGAGGAACACCACGACGCCCACCAGGTCCTTGATCGTGTAGTAGGGATGGAACGGGATGCCGTCCAGCGGATGCCCGGTGGCCGGATCCTTGTGGTGCTTGATCTCCACGCCATCGGGATTGTTCGAGCCCACTTCGTGCAGCGCGATGAGGTGCGCTGCAACGAGGCCGAGCAGCACCAGCGGCAGCGCGATCACGTGGAACGCGAAGAAACGGTTGAGCGTGATGTCCGAGATCGTGTAGTCGCCGCGGATCCACAGCGCCAGGTCGTCGCCGATCACGGGGATCGAGCTGAACAGGTTGACGATCACCTGCGCACCCCAGTAGGACATCTGGCCCCACGGAAGCAGATAGCCGAAGAACGCCTCGGCCATCAGGCACAGGTAGATCAGGCAGCCGAACACCCACAGCAATTCGCGTGGCTTGCGGTAGCTGCCGTAGAGCAGGCCGCGGAACATGTGCAGGTAGACGACGATGAAGAACATCGACGCGCCGGTCGAGTGCATGTAGCGGATCAGCCAGCCCCAGTCGACGTCGCGCATGATGTACTCGACGGACTCGAACGCGCGCGCAGCGTCGGGCTTGTAGTTCATCGTCAGGAAGATGCCGGTGACGATCTGCAGCACCAGCACGAACAGCGCGAGCGACCCAAAGTAGTACCAGAAGTTGAAATTCTTCGGCGCGTAATACTCGGAGACTTGCGACTTCCACAGTGCGGTCAGTGGAAAGCGGTCGTCGATCCAGGCCAGTAGCTTGCTCATGATGTTCTTTCGCCTCAGGCCTTGGTGTCTTCGCCGATCACGACGAGCGTGTCCGACGCGTAACGGTGCGGCGGGATGACGAGGTTGAGCGGCGCGGGTACGCCCTTGAACACGCGTCCGGCGAGGTCGAACTTCGACTGGTGGCAGGGGCAGAAGAAACCGCCGAGCCATTCGGGGCCGAGGTCGGCGGGCGCCAATTCGGGCCGAAATGTCGGCGAACAACCGAGGTGCGTGCAAATGCCGACCGCAACCCAGATGTCGTCCTTGATCGAGCGGTGCTCGTTCTTCGCGTACGCGGGTTGCTGCGGCTGCTCGGACTTGGGATCGGACAGGCGATCGTCCATCTTCGGCAGGCTGGACAGCATCTGCGGCGTGCGATTGACGATCCAGCACACCTTGCCGCGCCATTCGACGTTGATTTTCTGTCCCGGCTCGACCTTGGAAATGTCGATTTCCACCGGCGCCCCGGCAGCCTTGGCGCGCTCGCTTGGCCAGAACGACATCACGAACGGCGTGGCCACCGCGACGGCGCCGATGCCGCCTACTACGCTGGTCGCCGTGATCAAAAAGCGGCGCTTGTCCTTGTCAATCGTTGCTTCGGTTGCCATGCGGCGCGTCCTTGCGTTCGTGTGCTGTTCTTTAGCGTGTCGCGGATTGAAAACGAGCCCGGTTGAGTGCTGCAAACACAGGCTCGTCGCAAAACCTGCTGATTATACGCGATTGCGCATGCTTTTCGGAAGCTTTGTGCGCAAAAATGGCTGGATTCCGCCGCACAATCAGGTGGTTAGCGAAGCCCAATCCAGCGGGCCCGCGGCTCGCCGGACATGCCTTTGCGGGCCTTCCCGCAGCGCGCGCGACATATAATCCCGGGTCCCGTTCCTTTTCGCCGTGGCGATTCGTCGAGTGCTCCGTAAATTCTGGCTCCTGTTCGCGCAAGCCTGCACGCTCGTGCTGGCGGCGCTGTTCGTCGTGTCGACCCTGAAGCCCGACCTCGTGCCGCGTCTCGCGGGGCAAACTGCAGCGCCGACGATCAACGTCACGCAGGCCGTTTCCACGGACATTGCACCGGTCGCCGGCGTCGCAAGCTACGCGGACGCGGCGAAGAAGGCGATGCCCTCGGTCGTCAACATCTACACCAGCAAGGAAGTGAAGGCGCAGAGTCCGCTGGCCGACGACGAGATGTTCCGCCGCTATTTTCCGGAGCTCGCGAAGCGCATGGCGCCGCAGCGCGCGCGCAGCCTCGGTTCGGGCGTGATCGTCGCGCGCGAAGGCTACGTGCTCACCAACTTCCACGTCGTCGACGGCGCCGACGACATCACGCTGCTGCTCGGCGACGGCCGCCAGATCAAGGCGCTGGTGCGCGGCGCCGATCCCGAGTCGGATCTCGCGGTGCTGAAGGCCGACAGCGGCGAGCTGCCGGCGATCACGCTGGGCGATCTCGACTCGGTGCGTGTCGGCGATGTGGTGCTCGCGATCGGCAACCCGTTCGGCTTCGGCAACACCGTCACCGCCGGCATCGTGTCGGCACTCGGGCGAAACCACCTCGGCATCAACCGCTTCGAGGACTTCATCCAGACCGACGCGCCGATCAATCCCGGCAATTCGGGCGGCGCGCTGGTGGATACGCAAGGGCGCCTGATCGGCATCAACAGCACGATCTTCTCGCAGTCGGGCGGATCGCTCGGCATCGGATTCGCGATTCCGGTGTCGCTGGCGCGCACCGTGCTCGAGCAGATCATCCAGCACGGCGAGGTCACGCGCGGCTGGCTCGGCATCGAGCCGGCCGACCTGACCGACGACGGCGCGAAGGCGCTGGCGCTCGACCGTCCCGACGGGGTGGTAATCCGCGGCCTGCAGCCCGATGGCCCGGCCGAGCGCGCGGGCATGCAGGTGCGCGACGTCGTGGTCGATGTCGGCGGCCGCGCGACGCACGATGTCGCGGGACTGCTGCAGCGGATCGCCGAGCTGGCGCCGGGCTCGACAGCCAAGGTCAAGGTGTGGCGCGCGCCGAACACCGTCGATCTCGACGTGGTCGTCGGCAAGCGGCCGAAGGCGAAGGACCAGTAACCGAGCGCGCGACGCCGCGAACGCTACGCCGCGGGCGTGGTCGACTGCTCGACCGCATCGCCAGCCGGCTTCGGGAAGAAGCGCGCGGCGAACAGGCCGAGCTCGTAGAGCAGGCACATCGGTATCGCCAGCATCAGCTGCGACACCACATCCGGCGGCGTGATCACCGCGGCGACGATGAACGCGCCGACGATCACGTAGCGGCGGAACTCCTTGAGCTTCTGCAGCGGCACCACGCCGAGGCGCACCAGCACCACCAGCACCACCGGGATCTCGAAGGTCACCCCGAACGCGACGAACATCCACAGCACGAAGCTCAGGTACTTGTCGATGTCGGTCATCATCTGCACGCCCGCCGGCGTGAAGCCGACGAAGAACGCGAAGATCCACGGGAACACCAGGAAATACGCGAACGCCATTCCCAAGAAGAAGAAGATCACGCTCGACACGATCAGCGGCGCGGCGAGGCGCTGCTCGCTCTTGTAGAGACCGGGTGCGACGAACGCCCAGGTCTGCCACAGCACCCACGGCAGCGCAATCAAAAACGCGCACAGCAGCGTCACCTTGAGCGGCACCAGGAACGTCCCGGTGACGTCAGTGGCGATCATCGTCGCACCATGCGGCAGCGCATTCATCAGCGGCTGCGCGACGAGCGTGTAGAGGTCCTTGGAAAACGGCGTCAGCGCGACGAAGATGACCAGCACCGCGGCGATAGCCTTGACGAGCCGGCTGCGCAGCTCGACCAGGTGCGAGATGAACGTTTCCTGCGGGGACTCCTGCGCGTCGCTCATCCGGGTGGCGTCAATCATGGTTCTTGCACGTGGCTACGCGCCGCTCGCGCGAAATTGCGCTGCGGCTCAGATCTTTTCGAATCCCGGCAGCGCACCCTGGCGCGGCGGATCCTGCGAAGCCGCGCGATCGGCCATTGCCTTAAATGCCGCGCGATCGTCTATCGCGACGTGCGGCGTGCCGGTCGCGCCCGGGGCCGCACTGCCGGCCACGCCGGCCGCCGCGTTCGACTCGGTCGCGGCCATCTGGGTTGCCGTTTCACTGGTCGGCGTCGGCGCCAGCGCCGCTGCCGCGTCGTTGCCGGCCCCAGCCACGTCATTGCCGAGGTCGCGCGCCCCGGACTCCATGCTTTGCGCGGCCGACTGCACCGATTGCGTGAGGTCGCTCGCCGCGGACTTCATTTCCTGCTGCAGCTTGCGCAGCTCGTCCAGCTCCATTTCGCGGTTGATGTCGGCCTTCACTTCGCCGACGTAGCGTTGCAGGCGCCCAAACAAGTGGCCCAGCGTGCGCGCGGTCTTCGGCAGCTTCTCCGGGCCGATCACCACCAGCGCCACGACGGCGATGACGACGATTTCGGAAAAGCCGATGTCGAACATGCGATCGCCTCGAAAACCCGCGGCCGCTACTTCGACACCGGTTCGCGCTTGACCTCGCCTTCGATCGTCGTGCCGGGAATCTGCGCCTGCCGCGCCGCTTCATCGGCCGCCGCGCGGGTCGCCGCGTCGGATTCGTCCTTCATGCCTTCCTTGAAGCCCTTGACCGCGCCGCCCAAGTCCTGGCCGACGTTGCGCAATTTCTTGGTGCCGAAGATCATCACCACGACGGCGAGGACGATCAACCAATGCCAGATGCTCATCGAGCCCATATCAAACCTCCTCAGTTGCCTTGGCGCGCGATCATCGGCCCGAGCGACTCGGGTCCGCCGATCACGTGCACGTGAACATGTTGCACTTCCTGGTTGCCGACGCGGCCCGTGTTGACGATCAGGCGGAATCCGTCGTTGGCGCCGTTCTCGCGGGCGAGCTTGCCGGCCAGGATCATCATCCGCCCCATCGCGCGCTCATTGTCGTCGGTCAGGTCGTACAGTGTCGCGCGATGATCCTTTGGAATCATCAGGAAATGCACCGGCGCAACCGGGCGGATGTCGTGGAAGACGAAGATCTCGTCGTCCTCGTACACCTTGTTGCTGGGTATCTCGCCCTTGGCGATCCTGCAAAACAGGCAGTTCGGGTCCTGCATCGCGATTCCTTTGGCCCTCGCTTCGCGTGCGAAAAACACGCGGCTGCCCCCTGATTGTAAAGGATGCGCGCCAGGACCCCGGCGATGCGGCGCGAGGCCTTGGCGATCAGCGGGCGCGCTTCTCGTCGTGGCCCGAGACGCCCTCGCGACGGGCGAGCTCGGCGAGCACGTCCGCCGGGGCGAGGCCGTGGCGCGAAAGCAGCACGATGCAGTGGAACCACAGGTCGGCCACCTCGGCGACGATTCGCTCGCGCTGGCCATCCTTGGCCGCCATGACCGTCTCGGTGGCCTCCTCGCCGATCTTCTTGAGGATCGCGTCGTCGCCCTTGGCGAACAGCGACGCCACGTAGGACGACGCGGGATCGGCGCCGCGACGGCTCGCAATCGTGGCGGCGATCCGTGCCAGCACGTCCTCGTCAGCGCTGATGGCCATAAATTTCCCGCGGGTCCTTCAGCACAGGCTCGACTTCGCGCCACGCGCCATCCTGCAGGACCCTGTAGAAACAGCGTTCATGTCCGGTATGACAGGCAATGCCGCCGGCTTGTTCGACCAGCAGCAGGATCGTGTCGGCGTCGCAATCGACGCGGATTTCGCGGACGGTCTGCACGTGCCCGGACGATTCGCCTTTTTGCCAGAGCTTGGCGCGCGAACGCGACCAATAGTGGGCGGTTCGCGTCGCTTGCGTGCGCGAGAGCGCGTCGCGATTCATCCACGCGAGCGTCAGCACCCGGCCGTTCACCGCATCCTGCGCGATCGCCGGCACCAGGCCGTCGCCGTTCCAGCGCACCTCGTCCATCCAGTCGCCGGCCATCAGTCGCGGACCTCGATGCCTGCCGAACGCAGAGCGGCCTTGGCCTGCGCCACGGTGAACTCGCCGTAGTGGAAAATGCTGGCCGCCAGCACCGCGTCGGCGCCGCCTTCCCGTATGCCGTCGACCAGGTGCGACAGCGCACCCACGCCGCCCGACGCGATCACGGGCACGTCGACCGCGTCGGTCACCGCGCGCGTCAAGCGCAGGTCGAAGCCTCGGCGCACGCCGTCCTGGTCCATGCTGGTCAGCAGGATCTCGCCGGCCCCGCGCTCCGCGACTTCGCGCGCCCATTCGACGACGTCGATGCCCGTGGGCGTGCGCCCGCCCTGGATATAGACCTGCCACTCGTCGACCGCGCACTTGCGGGCGTCGATCGCCGCGACAATGCACTGCGCGCCGAAATGCGCGGAGGCCTCGTCGATGAAGCCGGGATTGCGGATGCCCGCGGTGTTGATGCTGACCTTGTCGGCGCCGGCGTTGAGCAGCGCGCGGATGTCGTCGATCGTATTGACCCCGCCACCGACCGTCAGCGGAATGAAGACCTGGTTGGCCACCGCCTCGATCATGTCGTAGAGCAGGTTGCGCGACTCGATGCTGGCACGGATGTCCAGGAACGCGAGCTCGTCGGCGCCTTCGGCATCGTAGCGGCGGGCGACTTCGACCGGATCGCCGGCATCGCGAAGATTGACGAAGTTGACGCCCTTGACGACGCGGCCGCCCGCGACGTCAAGGCAGGGAATGATCCGTTTGGCGAGGCCCATGTCGTCAGCTGCGCAGCTTGCGCCGCCGTGCAAATTCGCCGCGCACGGCCGGCCGGCGCGCGCGCATCACGCGGTGGCGCCCGCTCGCCCGGCCTTGATGGCTTCCTTGAAATCGAGCGTGCCTTCGTAGATCGCGCGCCCGGCAATCGCCCCGCTGATGCCTTCGGATTCGTATTGCGCCAGCGCCTTGATGTTGTCGATCGTCGACAGGCCGCCCGAGGCGATCACCGGCACCTTGACGGCGCGAGCGAGGCGCACCGTGGCCTCGATGTTGACGCCCGACATCATGCCGTCGCGGCCGATATCGGTGTAGATGATCGCCTCGACGCCGTAGTCCTCGAACTTGTGCGCGAGATCGAGCACATCGTGGCCCGTCATCTTCGACCAGCCGTCGGTCGCGACCTTGCCGTCACGCGCGTCGAGCCCGACGATGATGTGGCCGGTGAATGCCGAGCAGGCGTCGTGCAGGAATCCGGGATTCTTCACCGCCGCGGTGCCGATGATCACATAACTGATTCCGTCGTCCAGGTAGCGCTCGATGGTGTCGAGGTCGCGGATGCCGCCGCCCAGCTGTACCGGGATTTCCTCGCCGATGACGCTGACGATCTCGCGGATCGACAGCTCGTTCTTCGGCTTGCCGGCCACGGCGCCGTTCAGGTCGACAATGTGCAGCCGCTCGGCGCCAAGCTCGAGCCAGTGCCGGGCCATCGCCGCCGGGTCCTCGGAGAACACGGTAGCCGAATGCATTTCGCCTTGCTTCAGGCGAACGCAATGCCCGTCCTTGATATCGATTGCAGGAATGATCTGCATGATGCGGGGAGTTTGCCTGCGGTGACGCGAGCGTTGGAAACCGAATCAGCCGCCGTTCCAGGCGGCGAAATTGGCAAGTAGCTGCAAGCCGGCGCGGTGGCTTTTTTCCGGATGGAATTGGGTTGCGAAGATATTATCCCTCGCAATCGCGCAAGTAAACGGCAACGGGTAGTCCGTCTGTCCCGCAATGATGCCGGAATCGGCGGGCACCGGGAAATAACTGTGCGCGAAATAGAAGCGGGAATCGTCGTCGATTCCGTGCCACAGCGGATGCGCGAGGCGCTGGCGCACGCGGTTCCAGCCCATGTGCGGCACCTTGTGGCGCCCGCCGACCGCGTCGGTCATGGTCTCGTCGTCGAATCGCACGACGTCGCCGCCGAGCACCGCGAGGCAGTCGGTCGGCCCCTCCTCGCTGTGGCCGAACAGCATTTGCAGCCCGAGGCAGATTCCCAGGAATGGGCGGTCGGCGGCGACCTGCATCACCACCTCGCGCAGGCCGCTCGCATCCAGCATCCGGATGCAGTCGGGCATCGCGCTTTGCCCGGGCAACACCACGCGCTCGGCATCGCGGATCGCCCGGGTGTCGCTGGTCACGATTACGCGGCGATCAGGCGCGACGTGGCGCAGCGCCTTGGCGACCGAGCGCAGGTTGCCCATTCCGTAGTCGATGACCGCGATTGACATGGGATGTGCCTGGCCGCGGAGCAGGCGCGGCCCTCGCCTGGCGAGCGCCCCGCACCCTCAGGAGACGGCTATAGCGTGCCCTTGGTCGATGGAATCCCGTTGCCGCGCTCGTCGTGCTCGACGGCGGTGCGCAGCGCGCGCGCGAACGCCTTGAACACGGTTTCGCACTGGTGGTGCGCGTTTTCGCCGCGCAGGTTGTCGATGTGCAGCGTGCACTTGGCGTGGTTGGCGAAGCCCTGGAAGAACTCGTGGGCCAAGTCGACGTCGAACGTGCCGATCATCGCGCGCTTGAACGGCACGTGGAATTCGAGGCCGGGGCGCCCCGACAGGTCGATCACCACGCGCGACAGCGCCTCGTCGAGCGGCACGTAGGCGTGGCCGTAGCGGCGAATCCCGGCCTTGTCGCCCAGCGCCTTGGCGAGCGCCTGCCCAAGGGTGATGCCGATGTCCTCGACGGTGTGATGCGCGTCGATGTGCAGGTCGCCCTTGGCGTGCACCGACAGGTCGACCACGCCGTGGCGCGCAATCTGCTCCAGCATGTGGTCGAGGAACGGCACGCCGCTGTTGAGGTCGGCGCGGCCGGTGCCGTCGACGTCGATGCCGACGGTGATCTGGGTCTCGCGGGTGTCGCGCGTGACGCTGCCGCTGCGGGCGCCTGGCGTTAAGTCGGGTGCATTCATGATCGGGCGGTCAGCGCGTGCAACAGCGCGTCGTTTTCCTCGGGTGTGCCCACGGTGATTCGCAAGCAGTTTGTCAGCGATGGATGCGCGCCATGCATATTCTTGACCAGGATGCCGGCCGCGCGCAAATCGTCGAACGTCGCGTTGGCGTCGGCAAAGCGCGCCAGCACGAAATTGGTGTGCGTCGGCCACACGCGCACGCCTGGCAATGCCGAAATTGCCAGCGCGAGCCGCTCGCGCTCGTCGCAGATCGCCTGTGCCTGCCCGGCCAGCAGTGCTTCCTCGGCGAGCAGCACCGGTACCACGGCCTGCGTCAGCGTGTTCACATTGTAGGGCGGCCTGACCTTGTCGAGCTCGCGCATCCACTGCGGCTCGCCCACGGCGTAACCGAGCCGAAGCGCCGCCATGCCGACCTTCGAAACCGTGCGCACGACGATCATGTTGGGGAATTCGTGCACGCGCAGCAGGAATGAGCGGTTGGCGAACGCGTAGTACGCCTCGTCGATCACCACCAGGCCCGGCGACGTCCGTACGATCGCCTCGATCGACGCGGTGTCGAACAGGTTGCCGGTGGGGTTGTTGGGAAACGCGAGCCATGTGAGCGCGGGCCGCTCGCGCGCGATCGCCGCCAGCATCGCGTCGACGTCCAGCGCGAAGTCCTCGGCGAGTGGCACGCCGACGTAGCGGACGTTGGCAAGGCGCGCGCTGATCGCATACATGACGAAGGACGGCTCGGGTGCGACGATCGTCGCACCCGGCTTCGCCACCAGCGCCGTCAGCATCGAGATCAGCTCGTCCGAGCCGTTGCCGAGCACCAGCTCGACGCCATCGGGCAGCGCAAACGTGTGCCGCAACGCCTGCTTGATGGCATCGGCGCCGGCGTCCGGATAGCGATTGATGGCGACATTGGCCACCGTCGCGGCGATCTTCGCGCGCACGTCCGCCGGCAGCGAATAAGGATTCTCCATCGCGTCGAGCTTGACCAGCCCTTCCGCCTTCGGCACCGGATAGGCGTGCATCGCACGGATGTCGTCGCGCACCGTCGCGGCGACGCGCGCCGCCACGTCGGCGTCGTGCGTGCGCGCCGCCCCCGGGTCGCGCAGCAGCGTCGCCTTGCGTTCGCGCTCCATCTCGCTTCAGCGCCCCGGGTCCTGCAGGCGCGCCTCCGCCGAGCGGGCGTGCGCGACCAGCCCTTCGCCGCGCGCGAGCGTCGCGGCAATGCCGCCGAGCGCTCGCGCGCCCTCGGCCGAAATGCGCACGATGCTCGAGCGCTTCTGGAAATCGTAGACCCCGAGCGGCGATGAGAAGCGCGCGGTGCGGCCGGTGGGCAGCACGTGATTGGGACCGGCGCAATAGTCGCCCAGCGCCTCCGAAGCGTGGTGCCCGAGGAAGATCGCACCGGCGTGGCGCAACTGCGGCAGCAGCGCATCCGGGTCGGCGACGGCGAGCTCGAGATGTTCGGGGGCCGCGCGGTTGGCGATCGCGCAGGCTTCGGCCAGGTCGCGTGTGCGGATCAGCGCGCCGCGGCGCGCGAACGACGCGAGGATGATCTTGGCGCGCGGCATGTCCTTCAGCCATTTCTGCCCGGCCGCCTCCACTGCGTCCAGCAGTTCCGCGTCGGGCGACAGCAGGATCGCCTGCGCAAGCTCGTCGTGCTCGGCCTGCGCAAACAGGTCGAGCACCAGCCAGTCGGGGTTGGCGGTCGAGTCGGCGATGATCATGATCTCGGACGCGCCGGCGACCATGTCGATGCCCACCACGCCGAACACCCGGCGCTTGGCGGCGGCGACGTACGCGTTGCCGGGCCCGCAGATCTTGTCGACCACCGGCACCGTCGCCGTGCCGTAGGCGAGTGCCGCGATCGCCTGCGCCCCGCCGATGGTGAATATGCGCGACACGCCGGCAAGGTGCGCCGCAGCGAGCACCAGCGGATTGCGCACGCCCGAGGGCGTCGGCACCATCATCACGATCTGCGCAACGCCCGCCACCTGCGCCGGAATCGCGTTCATCAGCACCGACGATGGATACGCGGCGCGCCCGCCCGGCACGTAGATGCCGACCGAATCGAGCGCCGTCACGCGCTGCCCCAGCTCGTTGCCGTTCGCCTCGCGATACGACCAATCCTTGCCGAGCTGGTGCACGTGGAATTCGCGAATGCGCGCGGCGGCCGCCGTTAGCGCGTCGCGCTCGGCGGCGGGCAGCGAATCGAAGGCTGCGCGCAACGCGCCGGCGCCGACCTCGAGCTCGGCCACGCTCTTGGCCGCAAGCTTGTCGAAGCGCTTCGTGTATTCGAGGACCGCGGCGTCGCCGCGCGTCCGCACCGCGGCGACGATCGCCGCCACCGCGGCATCGATGCCCGCGTCCTGCGCGGCCTCGAACGCGATCAGTTCGTCGAGCGCGGCTTCGTAGCCTTCGAATGCGGTGTCGAGCCGGCGTGGCGTGAATTTGGGCATCGCCACCTCAGGTCACGGCGTGCGCGGACGCGGACGCAGCGGCGAGGCGGTCGATCAACGGCTTGATCAGGTCGCGCTTCAGTTTCAACGCCGCAGGATTGGCGATCAGCCGCGAGGAGATCGGCATGATCGTCTCCACTTCGACGAGATCGTTCGCCTTCAGCGTGTTGCCGGTGGAGATGAGGTCGACGATCGCGTCGGCGAGCCCGACCAGCGGTGCCAGCTCCATCGAGCCGTAGAGCCTGATCAGGTCGACATGCATGCCCTTTTCGGCGAAGTGCTCGCGTGCGGTGGCGATGAACTTGGTGGCCACGCTGATGCGCGCGCCACGCTGCACGGTGCCCTTCCAGTCGTAGCCGCGGCGCGTGGCGACGCTCATCCGGCACAGGCCGATGTTCAAGTCGAGCGGCTGGTACAAGCCGTCGCCACCATGCTCGAGCAGCACGTCCTTGCCGGCCACGCCGAGGTCGGCGGCGCCATGGCGCACATACGTGGGAACGTCGGCGGCGCGCAGCATCACGAACTCGACGTCGGGATGCGACGTGCCGATGATCAGCTTGCGCGACGAGTCGATGTCTTCGACGGGAACGATCCCGGCGGCGGCGAACAGCGGCAGCGTATCGGCGAGCGTACGGCCCTTCGACAGCGCAATGGCAATGCGCGACATGCTGCAATCCAATGGGGTTGGGAGACGATTCTAACGCAGTGCAGCAAAGCACCGCGCACCCCGTTGCACTGAGGCCCGTCTTGCAGGCAGCCAGAGGTTGTACTCAGTGCTGCCGTACTCGGTCCTGCCGATCTTAGCCCTACTGCACGCAGGTCGGTCCGGCCAATGCCGTGCCGGTGTCGCCGCGGCGGCGCCAGGGATTGATGTCGACGCCGCCACGGCGCGAAAAGCGCGCGGCCACCGACAACGCGGAAGGCGCGCACGCGCGCTCGATGTCCACGAATATCCGCTCGACGCAATGCTCGTGGAATCCGGGATGGCGGCGATAGGCGACGAGATAGGCGAGCAGCGCCGCGCGGTCGATCGTTGTGCCACGGTACGCGACCTGCAGCGTCGCGTAGTCCGGCTGCCCGGTGACCGGGCACACCGAGCGGAAAAGCCGCGAGACCAGCGATTCATCGGCGGTGCCGGCGAGCGTTGCGAGTTGCGAGGCATCTGGCGCGTCGTGGGTTGCGGTCAGCGGCAGCGCGTCGATGCATTGGCCGGCAGGCTCGGCGCGCGCGAGCCTCGCGTAGTCAGCGGGAAGGATCAGCTCGACGTCCACCGGCGAACCCGTGGCCGCCGACAGGTCGCGGCGCAACGTCGCCGCGCAATCGTCGGCATGCGCGAAGCGCGCCTGGTTGAGCGACGTCAGGTACAGCTTGACCGATTTCGATTCGACGATCCGCGGGCTGTCGCAGGGAATCTCGAAGCGCGCGACCGCCACCTGCGGCTTGCCGGTGGCGTCGAGCCACCCTGTTTCCCAGGCCGTCCACGCATCGGCGCCTTCGAACCGAAGTGCGCCGCCGTCGATGCCGAGCGTTTCGCGCTGCGGCGCGCGCGAAATCGCGAACAACAGCGCCGGATCGTAGGCGTCCGCATAGACAGTCGCCTTGCCGAGCGGCGATTCGGGCGGTGTTCCTGTCGGCATCGTGGCGTGGCGTCGGCGTCGCGCCTCAATCGACGCGCGAGATCCGCGCACCCAGCGCGCCGAGCTTCTGCTCGATGTGCTCGTATCCGCGATCGAGATGGTAGATGCGCGCGATCGTCGTGCTGCCCTGCGCGATCAGCCCGGCGATCACGAGGCACGCCGATGCGCGCAGGTCGGTCGCCATCACTTCGGCGGCGGCGAGCTGCGGCACGCCGCGCACGATCGCCGTGTTGCCCTCCACCTCGATCGCGGCGCCCAGGCGGACGAGCTCCTGCACGTGCATCATCCGGTTCTCGAAAATCGTTTCGGTCAGTACCGACGCGCCCTCGGCGCAGGTCGCCAGCGCCATGAACTGCGCCTGCATGTCGGTCGGAAAACCGGGATAGGGGGCCGTGCGCAAGCTCACCGCTGCCAGCGGCCCGCTGCGCGACACACGCATGGTGTCGGCGTCGCAATGGATCGTCGCGCCCGCCTCGCGCAGCTTGTCGCTGACCGCGTCGAGCGTATGGCTGCGCGTGCCGCGCAGCAGCGCATCTCCGCCTGTCGCCACCACCGCCGCGAGGAACGTGCCCGTCTCGATCCGGTCGGGCATGATCCGGTGCGTCGCGCCGTGCAGCCGCGCGACCCCTTCGATGACGATCCGGTCGCTGCCCGCTCCCGAGACCTTGGCGCCCATCGCGTTGAGGCAATCGGCGAGGTCGACGATCTCCGGCTCGCGCGCGACGTTCTCGAGCGTCGTCGTGCCCGTGGCGAGCGTCGCCGCCATCATCAGGTTCTCGGTGCCGGTCACCGTCACCACGTCGAACACGTAGCGCGTGCCGGTCAGCGTGGCGGCGCGCGCGCTGATATAGCCGCTTTCGAGGTCGATCTCGGCGCCCATCGCGATCAATCCCTTGACGTGCTGGTCCACCGGCCGCAGGCCGATCGCGCAGCCGCCGGGCAGCGACACGCGTGCCTCGCCGCAGCGCGCAAGCAAGGGTCCGAGCGCGAGGATCGACGCGCGCATCGTCTTCACCAGCTCGTAGGGCGCGAGCGGCCAGTCGATCGTGCGCGCGTCGAGCGACACTTCGCCCGGCGCACCCGCGCTGCACTTGACGCCCATCTGCGTCAACAGCCGCTGCATCGTGCGCGTGTCGTTGAGCTCCGGCACATGG
The DNA here is from genome assembly GCA_041691615.1 of Pseudomonadota bacterium. Taxonomy (GTDB): domain Bacteria; phylum Pseudomonadota; class Gammaproteobacteria; order Burkholderiales; family Casimicrobiaceae; genus VBCG01. The sequence continues at coordinate 27,319 of JBEPUI010000017.1, read as the reverse complement.
GTCACCGTCAGCGGGTCGGCGCTCAGCAGCGACGCGCACAGGATCGGCAGCGCGGCATTCTTGGCGCCGGAGATCGCCACCTCGCCTTCGAGACGGCCGCCGCCTTCGATGACGAGCTTATCCACGTTCGGGGTTTCCCGGCCGCGACGCGCGCGCCGCCCATTCGTCGGGCGCGAGGGTCGTCATCGACAGCGCGTGCACTTCCTCGCGCATCCGATCGCCGAGCGCCGCGTAGACGAGCTGGTGGCGTCGCACGCGCGACAGGCCGGCGAACGCGGCAGACACGATCAGCGCCTCGAAATGCGCGCCGTCGCCGCGGACTTCGAGATGGTCGCAGGCGAGGCCCGCGGCGATCGACTGCTGGATGGAATCGGGTGTGACCATGGGGGAATCCGTCAGTGGCGCAGCTTCCAGCCGCGCGAGAGTACCGCCAGGGTGATCGCGGCGAGCAGCACCGCGAACAGGACGACGACCGCGAGGCTGCGCAGCGGCGGCACGTCGGCCACGCCGAAGAACCCGAAGCGAAAACCGTCGATCATGTAGAAGAACGGGTTGAAGTGGGAGGCGGTCTGCCACAGCGGCGGCAGCGAATGGATCGAGTAGAACACACCCGACAGGAACGTCATCGGCACGACGATGAAATTCTGGAACGCCGCGAGCTGGTCGAATTTGTCGGCCCAGATGCCCGCGATCAGTCCCAGCGTCGCGAGGATCTGGCTGCCGAACAGCGCGAACGCGATCGCCCACAGCGGATGCATCGGCGCGGCGACCGAAGGCTCGAACCACAGCGTCACCACCAGCACGCCCAATCCGACGACCAGGCCGCGCGTCATCGCCGCCAGCACGTACGCTGCGTAGAGTTGCGCGGGCGACAGCGGCGCCAGCAGTACGAAGATCAGGTTGCCGGTGATCTTCGACTGGATCATCGACGACGACGAGTTGGCGAAGCTGTTCTGCAGCACCGACATCATCACCAGCCCCGGAATCAGGAACGCCGTGTAGGGCACCTGGCCGCCGAACACGGTGACGCGCGACGACAGCACGTGCGAAAAGATCAGCAGGTAGAGAAGCGCGGTCAGGATCGGCGCCGCGACGGTCTGGAAGCTCACCTTCCAGAACCGCAAAAGCTCCTTGTAGAGCAGCGTCAGCCAGCCGTGGCCGCGCAATGACGTCATCGTGCGTCGCGGGTTGGCACTCACGCCGCCACCGGTTCTTTCATCACCCGCATGAAGACCTGCTCGAGGTCGGTCTCGGTCAGTGCGAGGTCTTCGATCGCGATGCCCTCGCCGCGCAGTGACGCGAGCAGCTCCTCCAGCTCCGGATACGTCGCAAGCCCGATCCAGAAGTGCGTGCCGGCTTCGCGCAGGATCCGCGATTGCCACGCCTGCGGGACCCGTGCAGCGCCGAGTCGCACCGTCAGCGCCGCGTAGCGCGACAGCAGGTTGCGGGTGGTATCGAGCGCGACGATGCGCCCGGCCTTCATCATCGCGATGCGACCGCACAGCGCCTCGGCTTCCTCGAGGTAGTGGGTGGTGAGGATGATCGTCTGGCCGTCGCTGTTGAGCTTGCGGATGAACGCCCACAGGCTTTGGCGCAGCTCGACATCCACGCCGGCCGTGGGCTCGTCGAGCACGATCAGCGGCGGCTTGTGCACGAGCGCCTGTCCGACCAGCACGCGCCGCTTCATGCCGCCCGAAAGCGAACGCATGTTGGCGTCCGCCTTGGACGTGAGGTCGAGGTGATGCAGGATCTCGTCGATCCAGCCGTCGTTGTCGCGGATGCCGAAATAGCCGCTCTGGATGCGCAGCGTCTCGCGCACCGAGAAGAACGGGTCGAACACCAGTTCCTGCGGCACCATGCCGATCAGCCGCCGCGCGGCGCGATAGTCGCCGACGACGTCATGGCCGAGGATCGCGACGCTGCCGCGATCGGCTCTCGTCAGTCCGGCGAGGATCGAGATCAGCGTGGTCTTGCCCGCGCCGTTCGGCCCCAGCAGGCCGAAGAATTCGCCCGGCTCCACGCGCAGGTCGACGCCGTCGAGTGCCTGGACGTCGCCGAATCGGCGCGAAAGTCCGGTGATGGCGACCGCGGGTGTCACGTCAGGGCTTGGAAGCGCGGCACGCGCACCGGGCGGCACGCGCGCGCGTCGGATGCGCGCGCTAGCTGCCGATGCCGTTGCCGACGGCGGCGACGGGCTCGATCAGCTCTTCGATGCCGTATACCCGCGCCAGCGCGCGCAGAGGCTCGGGCAGTCCCGCCCATGCAAGCGGCCGGCCCTCGGCCATCGCGCGGCGGGTCAGCGCGAGCAGCACGGCGAGCGCCGACGAATCGGCATGCATCAGCCCCGCGAGATCGACGACTCCCTGCGTCGGCAATCGCATCGCCTTCGCCGCGTCGTAGACGGCGGTCACGTTGTCGAACGTCAGCGTGCCGTGGAAGCGCCAGGCGCCGCCATCATCGGACAGCGCGAATCCCGATTGCGCGGGAACGTCGGCGGCGGGGCAGAGCTGTGTCAGCACGTCAGCCGTTCTTCGCCTTCAGCGTCTTGATCAGGCCGTCGATGCCGCCGTCCTTGATCTGCTGGCTGAATTCGTCGCGATAGTTGGTCACCAGCGACACGCCGCCGACGATCACGTCGTAGGCCTTCCAGCCGTCGGGCGTCTTCGCCATGCTGTAGTCGATGGGCACCGGGGCGCCGCCGCCGCTCTTGACGACCAGCGTCTTGACGGTGACGTCGGTCGCCGATGGATTCGCCGCCAGCGGCCTCAACTCGATCTTCTCGTCGCGGTATTTCGACAGCGCGCCCGAATAGGTTCGGATCAGCAGCGACTTGAACTCGGCAGTCAGCTGCTTCTGCTGGTCGGGCGTCGCGGTGGGCCAGTTGCGGCCCATTGCAAGCGCCGTCATGTGCGTGAAGTCGAAATAGGGCGAGAGCTTGCCGTCGACGACTTCGTGAATGCGCGCCTGGTCGCCTGCCTGCACCTTGGCGTCGGTGCGCGCGACATCGAGCACTTCCTGCGATACGCGCTTGACCATCGCATCCGGCGCTTCCTGCGCGAACGCGACGGTGGCGACGAGCGCCGCGGCGAAAAACACCATGCGGCGCAGATTGGACAGATACATTGCAACCATCATTGTTCCTCTTTTTTATCCGGCGGCACGCTGCCGTCGTAAACCTGGTAGAGCCGCCGCTGCAGATACGCGCGGCGAATGAACGCATAGCGATCCAGCGCCGCCTGGTCGACGAAGCTGACGGCGTCCTGCGCCTGGTAGCGCAGGTCGATGGCACCGAGTCCGTAGAGCGTGTTGCGAAACGGCACGTCCGGGATGTAACCGACCGGTCCCCAATACAGGCGCACGATCCATCCGCTGCCATCGCGCACTGTCGTCGGGCCGAATACCGGAATGAAGATATACGGTCCCTGTCCGAAGCCCCAGACACCGAAGGTTTGACCGAAATCCTCCCCGCCGCGTTCCACGCCGATCTGGCTAGCGATGTCGATCATGCCGCCGAGTCCCAGCCCCGAATTGATCAGCACACGGCCCAGATCGTTGCCCATCTTGTCGGGCTTGCCCTGCAAGCCGTCGTTGATCGCCGAGAACAGGTCGTCGATGTTGTTGTTGAAATTCGAGATCACCTGGCGCACCGGCGACGGCACGAACTTGGTATAGGCATCGATGAACGGCCGTACGACGTGCTCGTCAATCGGCTCGTGCACCGCATACATCGCCCGGTTGAACGGCTCGAACGGATCGTCGCGCGTGGGACTCGCCGCACAGCCGGCGAGCGCGCCGGCGGCCACCAGCAGCGCTATCGTCCGCACGGCGCGCGTCATTTGGGGGCTCCCGCCGGTGCGGCGGTGGCGGGCGCCGCAGTGGCCGCGGCCGGTGGCGCCGAGGCCTTGTCGAACATGAACTGCGAGATGAGCTTCTCCAGCACCACCGCCGATTGCGTCTTGGTGATTTCGCCACCGTCCGCCAGCATCTGCGGATCGCCGCCCGAGCCCAGGCCGATGTAAACCTCGCCGAGCAGGCCGGACGTCTGGATCGACGCGATCGTGTCCTTGGTGAACTGGTAGTCGTTGTCGATGCGCATCGACACCACCGCCTCGTAGGTCTTGGGATCCAGGCGGACGCGGTCGATTCGCCCGACCGGCACGCCGGCCGCCTTGACCGGCGCGCGCAGCTTCAATCCGCCGATGTTGTCGAAACGCGCCTCGAGCCGGTAGCTCGGCACCGTGTTGAGCGACGTGAGGTTGCCGACACGCAGCGCGAGGAAGACGATCGCGCAGATGCCCATCAGCACGAAAATCCCCACCCAGAAATCCAGAGTCGATCGGTTCATACCACTCCCATGCCGCGGAACATGAAGACGGTCAGGACGAAGTCGATCGCCAGGATCGCGAGCGATCCGACGACGACCGTGCGGGTCGTTGCGGATGAAACCCCTTCCGCCGTGGGCTTGGCGTTATAGCCCTCGAACACCGCGATCAGGCTGACGGCGACGCCGAACGCGAAGCTCTTGATGATGCCATTGGTGACGTCCGGCCAGAAATCGATGCCGGCGCGCATGTTGCCCCAGAACGTGCCGGCATCGGCGCCGATCAGGCGAACGCCGACGATGTACGCGCCGAACACGCCCATCACCGAGAACAGCGCGGCGAGCAGCGGCATCGACACCACGCCTGCCCAGAATCGCGGCGCGACGATCCGCGCGAGCGGGTCGACGGCCATCATTTCCATCGCCGCGAGCTGGTCGGTGGTCTTCATCAGCCCGATTTCGGCGGTGACGGCGCTGCCCGCGCGGCTCGCGAACAGCAGTCCCGCCACCACCGGGCCCAGCTCGCGCACCAGCGACAGCGCGACGAAGATGCCCAGCGAGTCGCCAGCGCCGTACTTCGACAGCGCATCGAAGCCCTGCAGCGCCAGCACCATGCCGACGAACAGTCCCGACACCAGGATGATGACCAGCGACAGCGCGCCGGAAAAATAGATCTCGCGCATCGTCAGCCGGAAACGCCAGAACGCCTGCGGCGAATGCATGAGCACCGCGCCGAAGAAGCGCGTCGCGAAGCCGATGCGCGCGACCGAGTTGAGCGCCCCGGCGCCCAGCCTGCGCATCCCGTGGGCGATCGCGTCAGCGGGCATCGGCGGCGAAGTCGCTGGCGAGCGGACGCGCCCGCATGTGGAACGGCACCGGGCCGTCGGGCTCGCCATCGACGAACTGGCGCACGTACGGGTCCTGCGACTGGCGCACTTCGGCAGGCGTGCCCTTGGCGACGATGCGCCCTTCCGACACGAAATAGATGTAGTCGACGATCTTCAGCGATTCGTAGATGTCGTGGGTCACGACCACCGACGTGATGCCCAGCGCGTCGTTCATCTTGCGAATCAACTGGCCGACCACGCCGAGCGAAATGGGATCGAGACCGGCGAACGGCTCGTCGTACAGCACGAGCATCGGGTCGAGCGCGATCGCCCTCGCCAGCGCCACGCGGCGCGCCATCCCACCCGATAGCTCGGCAGGCTTGAGGCGCGCGGCGCCGCGCAGGCCCACGGCATTGAGCTTCATCAGCACCAGGTCGCGCAACAGCTCCTCCGGCACGTCGGTCAGCTCGCGCAGCGGAAACGCGACGTTCTCGAAAACCGTCATGTCGGTGAACAGCGCCCCGAACTGGAACAGCATGCCGATCTTGCGGCGTAGCGCGTACAGGCCATCGCGGTCGAGCTGCGGCACCGACTGCCCGGCGACAATCACCTTGCCGCGCAGCGGCCGGATCTGCCCGCCGATGAGACGCAGCAGCGTGGTCTTGCCGCAGCCCGAGCCACCCATGATCGCCACCACCTTGCCGCGCGGGATCGTCATGTCGATGCCGGTCAGCACCGGACGCTTGCGGTCGTAGCCGAACGTGACGTCGGTGAGCTCGACGGCGGTGTCGCCGTGCGGGTCGAATGACACCGCGGTCCGGGGGCGCCTGGGGTCGGTCAAGGGGATCGCTGGAAGCGTCGAGGGGAAAACGTGGATTGTAGCCGCGCGGCGGGCGGCGCCGCAATGACCGCGGGTCATTTGCGCGGGATGGCGCGCACAACTGCCTGATTGCACTATTTTTCTACCGCTGCCTTCACTTGCCGCGCAACAACTTGCTCTCGGCCCGGTCGACGGCCGCCGGGCGCCCCAGCAGCACCACCACGTCGCCCTCGGCGAACGTCCAATCGTCGGCCCGGCTCGCCGAATGCGCCCCCCGGCGTCGCACGCCGGTGACTTCGACACCGTCGCCCAGCGCAAAATCCTGAAGCTTGCGGCCGATCGCCGCCGCACGCTGCGTCAGCATCACCGAATGCAGCCGCGGTTGCGCGCTGTCGGCGATGTCGCCGGTGTCGGTGACGCCGTGGAAGAACCCGCGGAACAGGCTGTAGCGCTCTTCGCGGATCGCGCGGATGCGCGCCAGCACCCGCGCCAGCGGCACGCCGAGCACCAGCAGCGAGTGCGTCGCCAGCATCAGGCTGCCTTCGAGGACCTCCGGCACGACTTCGGTGGCACCGGCCTTCAGCAACTCGTCGATGTCGGTGTCGTCGAAGGTGCGCACGATCACCGGCAACTCCGGTCGCTGGTATTGCACCTGGTGCAGGATCTTCAGCGCGAGCGGCGTGTCGGCGAACGTGATCGCCACCGCGCGCGCCTTGCCGATGCCCGCGGCCAGCAGCGCTTCGCGCCGGCTCGCATCGCCGAACACCACGTCGCCGCCGTCGGCCGCGGCCTCGCGTACCCGGTGCGCGTCGTTGTCGAGTGCGAGAAACGGGATCTGCTCCGATTGCAGCAGCCGCGCGAGGTTCTGCCCGGTGCGGCCGTAGCCGCAGATGATCACGTGGTCCTGGCGCGCCATCGACTTTGCGGCGATCTGCGTGATCTGCGCCGCGCGCGCGAGCCAGTCGTTGGCGGTGAACCGCTTGACCAGCGGCTCGCCCCACTGGATGAGCAGCGGCGCCGACAGCATCGACAGCACCAGCGCCGCGAGCACGATCTGTGTCGTCGTCGCGTCGAGCACTTCGTTGACGAAGGCGAGCGTGAGCATCACCAGCGCCAGCTCGCCGGCCTGCGCGCAGTAGAGGCCCGTGCGGATCGCGGTCACGCGAGAAGCGCCGAACAGCCGCGAAAGCGCCGTCACCAGCGCGAGCTTGCCGACCATCGGCACGATCATCAGCAACAGCACGAGGCCGATGTTGGCGTACACGACTAGCACGTCGAGCGACATGCCCACGGTGACGAAGAACAGGCCCAGCAGCACGTCGCGGAACGGCGCCACGTGCTCGTCGACCTCGTAGCGGAACTCGGTCTCGGCGATCATCATCCCGGCGATGAATGCGCCGAGCTCGAGCGACAGCCCGGCGTACGCGGTCAGCGACGCGAGTCCCAGCGTCACGAACAGCAGGTTCAGCATCGACAGCTCGGCCGAGCGCTGGCGCGCGATCAGCTGGAACCACGCGCGCATCGGCTTCTGCCCGAAATACAGGATGATCGCCAACACCGCGACGGCCTTGAGCGCGGCCCAGCCGAGCTTCTCCATCATCTCCTTGCCCGGATGCGCGAGCGACGGGATGATGATCAGGAACGCCACCACCGCGAGGTCCTGGAACAGCAGGATCGCCATCACGTCGCGGCCATGCGGCGTCGACAGCTCGTTGCGCTCGGCCAGCATCTTCGACGCGATCGCGGTCGAGCTCATCGCCAGCGCCGCGCCGAGCACGAGTCCCACCTGCCAGCCATAGAACCAGTAGAACGCCGCCATCGCCACCAGCGTGGTCAGCGCCACCTGCAGCCCGCCCAGCCCGAACACCGAGCGGCGCATCGCCTTCAATTGCGCCAGGCTGAACTCGAGGCCGATCGAGAACAGCAGGAACACGATGCCGAACTCGGCGAAGAAGCGCGTCGTCTCGTTGTCGGGAATCCAGCGCATCCCGTGCGGCCCTACGGCGACGCCCACCACGAGGTAGCCCAGGATGGCCGGCAGCCTCGAGATGCGGCAAAGCACCACGACCACCACCGCGGAGGCAAGCAGGACCAGGATCGACTGCAGGGTATGCGGCATCGATGACGGAAATCGCGTTTCGAGTTGTTGCCCGCGCGGCCGCACGCGCTCGGCAGGCCACAGGACATTGACGCGCGCCCGGCCCGCCTCGCACGGCGCCGGACACTCCCTTTGGTCCAAACTTACCACGCAAATGCGGCAGGTATACTCATTGCCCGTGACTGCGACACCCAAAAATGTCGATGCGCAACGCGCGCTCCGGCTTGCGCGCGACGTGCTCGCCACCGAAGCGCGCGCCATCGTCGCGTTGTCCGACCGGCTGTCCGACGCGTTCGTGGCCGCGGTCACGCTGTTGCTGCAATGCAAGGGCCGCGTCGTCGTGTCGGGCATCGGCAAGTCCGGCCACGTGGCGCGCAAGCTCGCTGCCACCCTCGCCTCCACCGGCACCCCGGCGTTTTTCGTGCATCCGGCCGAGGCGAGCCATGGCGACCTCGGCATGATCACCGCCGACGACGTGGTGGTGATGCTGTCCAATTCCGGCGAAACCGACGAGCTCACGCTGCTGTTCCCGCACATCAAGCGCCAGGGCGCTGCAATCGTCTCGATCACCGGCAATGGGCAGTCGTCGCTGGCGCAGAACGCCGATGTCCACCTCGATGCCGCCGTCGACGCCGAGGCGTGCCCGCTTGGGCTCGCTCCGACGGCAAGCACGTCGGCGGCGATGGCGATGGGCGACGCACTGGCGCTCGCGCTGCTCGATGCGCGTGGTTTTTCCGCCGAGGATTTCGCCCGCTCGCATCCGGGCGGCTCGCTGGGCAGGCGCCTGTTGATCAAGGTTTCCGACGTGATGCGCACCGGCGGCGCGCTGCCGATCGTGCGCCAGGATGCAACGCTCGCCGAGGCGATCGTCGAGATGACCTCCAAAGGCATGGGCTTGACCGCGATCGTCGACGGCGGCGGGCGCGCGATCGGCGTGTTCACCGACGGCGACTTGCGTCGATCGATCGCGCATTTCAGCGACGCGACGTCGTTCGGCGTCGCGCAGCTGATGTCGCGCAATCCGCGCACGATCGGGGCCTCGCGGCTCGCGGTCGACTGCGTCGAAACGATGGAAGTCGCGCCGCGCGTGACCGCGCTGCTGGTCACCGGCGACGACGGCGTGCTGATCGGCGCAGTGCACATGCACGACCTGTTCCGCGCGCGCGTCGTATGACGGCGGACTTCAGCGCGCGGTTGCGTGGGCTGCGCCTCGTCACCTTCGACATCGACGGCGTGATGACCGACGGGCGCGTGCACGTCGACGACGACGGACGCGAGACCAAGTCGTTCTATGCGCCGGATGGCCTGGGCATCGGCATGCTGCAGCGCGCCGGACTGACGGTGGCGCTGATTTCGGGAAGCCCTGCGCCCGCGATCACGCACCGCGCCAAGCGCCTGGCGGTCGAGCACGTGCTGCTCGGCACCGACGACAAGATGCCGGGCTGGCGCACGCTGCTCGCCAAGCTCGGCATCGAGCCGTCGGCGTGCGCACACATGGGCGACGACCTTCCCGACCTGCCGCTGATGCGCGCTTCGGGCGCGGCGTTCACCGTCGCCCATGCGCCCGCCATCGTGCGCGCCGCCGCCGACCACGTCGCGCGCGCGGCGCCCGGAGGCGGTGCGGTGCGCGAAGTGTGCGAGCTGATCCTCGAGGCGCGCGGCACACTGGCCGATGCGCTCGCGCATTACGATCGCGCGTCGTAGGGGATAATCGCGCGCATGCAAAGCCCCCGCGCAAAATTCCCGCCCGCGCGCGCCGGCACGCCACAGAAGCGCAGCTGACGATGGACCGGTCGCGCGCATTGATGGATCGCCTTGTGTCGTGGTCGCCGGTGCTGCTGCTGGGCGGCCTGGCGGCGCTCACCTATTGGCTGGACGCGCAGATCCAGGCGCCGGCGTCGCGAAATGATGGCAGCCACCGCCACGACGTCGACATCTACGTCGAGAACTTGCGCGCGACGAGCTTCGGCACCGACGGCAATCCCACGCAGCTGCTCAGTGCCGCGCGCGGCGAGCACTACCCCGACGACGACACCACCATCTTCGTCAAGCCCGACCTCGTGATCAAGGACCCGAAGCAGCCGACCTTCGCGATCACCGCTGATCTGGCGAGGCTCGGCGGCGACCGCGACAACGCGTGGTTCACCGGCAACGTGCACGCCCGGCGCGACGCCGATGCCAATGCTCCGAAAGACGCCAAGGATGGCGGCGCTTCCACGCTGACCACCGAGTACCTGCACGTGCTGGTCAAGCAGAAGCTCGCCGATACCGACAAGGCGGTGACGATCGAGGACTCGCGTGGCATCATCCACGCCGTCGGCATGAAGATCGACGGCGAGCAGAAAACGGTGCGATTCCTGTCGCGCCTGCACGGCACGATCGAGCCCAACGCATTGCCCAAATGAAAACACTCCGATTCGCCGCAGTGATGGTCGCCGTCGTGCTGGCCACGCCTTCCACGAGCCGCGCCGACGACGCCGACAAGGACAAGCCGATCAACTTCGCCAGCGACACCGGCGGCTACGACAATGCCAACGGCACCGGCGACCTGACCGGCAACTCGACGATCACGCAAGGCACGCTCGTGCTGCATGCCGACCGCATCGTGTTCAGGCGCAATGCCGACAATTCGTTTTCCGCAACCGCGTCCGGCAATCCCGTGACGTTCCGGCAGAAGCGCGAAGGCAGCGACGATTACGACGAAGCCTATGCGCAACGCATCTCGTACAACGGCCAGCAACAACTGGTGGAGCTGTTCGACCACGCGCTGCTGAAGCAGGGGCCGACGCAGGAAATGCGCAGCGACTACATTTCGTACAACCGCGCGAGCGGTGTCGCCAACTTCGGCACGGCGCAGGGGGCGGCGACGACCGCGCGGCCGCCGAGCCGGGTCACGGGCGTGATCCTGCCGAAGGACGTCAACGCTGCGGGCAAGGACGTCAAGGGTGGCGACGCCAAGGCTGGGGACGCCAAGCCCCAGGTGCCTGCAGGCGACGACAAGGCGAAGGACTCGAGCGCGACCAAGGGCGGCGACGCCAAGGCAAGCGATGCTTCCAGGGCAGGCGCTCCTCCCCCGCTGCCGCTGACCATCGACAGCGAAATGAAATCGAAGTGAGCCAGCTCACTGCCGCCCACCTGAAGAAACGCTACAAGGCGCGCACCGTCGTCCACGACGTGTCGCTGGACGTCGCGAGCGGCGAAGTGGTCGGCCTGCTCGGCCCCAACGGCGCGGGCAAGACCACGTGTTTCTACATGATGGTGGGCCTGGTCGCCGCCGACGGCGGGCGCATCACGCTCGACAACGAGGACTTGAGCGGCTTGCCGATCCACATGCGCGCGCGCCGCGGACTGTCGTACCTGCCGCAGGAAGCGTCGATCTTCCGCAAGCTCACGGTATCGGAAAACGTGCGCGCGATCCTCGAGCTGGTCGAGACCGATGACGACGCGATCAGCAACCGCCTGGACGCGCTGCTCGAGGACCTGTCGATCGCGCACCTCGCCGATGCGCCCGCGATTTCGCTGTCAGGCGGCGAGCGGCGGCGTTGCGAAATCGCGCGCGCGCTCGCCACCCGTCCGCGCTTCATCCTGCTCGACGAGCCCTTCGCCGGCGTCGATCCGATTGCTGTGCTGGACATCCAGCGCATCATCGGATTTCTCAAGGAGCGCGGCATCGGCGTGCTGATCACCGACCACAACGTCCGCGAGACCCTCGGCATCTGCGACCGCGCCTATATCATCAACGAGGGCAGCGTCCTCGCATTCGGCGCACCGGACGAGATTGTCTATAATGAAGCCGTCAGAAAAGTCTATCTGGGTGAGCACTTCCGGCTGTAGCATCGGGTTTGCGGCAAGAAGCGGGCCGCCGCACGGATGCCGGGCGCACCGAACATCGGCCGCCCGCCGGAATCACGCACATGGATCGCGCGACGTCGCGTCGCGCAGAGGCACGTGAAGCAGACACTGCAACTCAAGCTTTCGCAGCACCTGACGCTGACGCCTCAGTTGCAACAGTCGATCCGCCTGTTGCAGTTGTCGACGATCGAGCTCAACGCCGAAGTCGAGCGGATGCTGCAGGAAAATCCGCTGCTCGAGAAAGCCGAAGGCGAAGACGAGGCGTTGCCGCCCGGCGCTGAAGCCAACGGCGCGATCGTGCCACCTTCGCCCAATGTCGAGTCGGCCGAGCGCACGAGCGGCAACGACGACGAGCGGCCGGCGCCGGATGCGACCGACGGCTCGGACTTCACCGACTACGGCAGCGGCGGCGGCAACGGCGACAGCGACTGGGGCACCGCGTCCTCCGGCGACGACGACGATTTCTACCCGCAGCAGGTGGCCGTCAATTCGCTGCGCGACCACCTGATCGAGCAGCTCGCGATGCTGAACCTGTCGCTGCGCGACCGCCAGATCGTCGCAGCGCTGATCGATGCCGTCGACGACGACGGCTACCTCGGTTCCACGCTCGAGGAGATCGCCGAGATGTTTCCGGCGGAGCTCGAGATCGACCCCGACGAGCTCGCGATCGCGCTGAAATACGTGCAGAGCTTCGAGCCGGTGGGCGTGGGCGCGCGCGACTGCGCCGAATGCCTGGCACTTCAGTTGCGGGCGCTACCCGCCGACACGGCGCACCGCACGCTGGCGATTAAGCTCGTCGCCGAGCACCTGCCGCTGCTCGCGACGCGCGATTTCACCAAGCTGAAGCGCCTTTTGCACACCGACGACGAAGGCGTGCGCGCGGTGCGCGACCTGATCCGCAGCTTGAGCCCGCGGCCAGGCTCTTCGTTCGCCAAGACCGAAGCCAACTACGTCGTGCCGGACGTCATCGTGCGCAAGACGCGCGGGCGGTGGGTCGCCTCGCTCAACGAGGCGGCGATGCCCAAGCTGCGCCTCAACCGCATCTATGCCGACATCCTGACGCGCAACCGCGACTCGTCCAACCAGCAGTTGTCGGCGCAACTGCAGGAAGCCAAGTGGCTGATCCGCAACGTGCAGCAGCGCTTCGACACGATCCTGCGTGTCGCCCAGGCGATCGTCGAGCGGCAGAGGCGTTTTTTCGACCACGGCGAAGTCGCGATGCGGCCGATGGTGCTGCGCGAGATCGCCGACATGCTCACGCTGCACGAATCGACCATTTCGCGCGTCACCACGCAGAAATTCATGCTGACGCCGCGCGGCACTTTCGAGCTGAAATATTTCTTCGGCAGCCACGTTGCCACCGACTCGGGCGGCGCCGCGTCGGCGACCGCGATTCGCGCGCTGATCAAGCAGCTGATCGGCGCCGAGAACGTGAAGACGCCGCTGACCGACAGCCGCATTGCCGATCTGCTGGGCGAGCAGGGAATCCTGGTCGCCCGCCGCACGATCGCCAAGTACCGGGAGGCGCTGGCAATTCCTCCCGTCAACCTGCGCAAGACGCCCTGAGCATGGCTGGCCCGGCTCTTGCGTAATTGTGCAGCAGCGCGCCCTGCCAGGCAAAAGCGAAGGAGAGTTCGATGAATCTGCATCTCACCGGCCAACACCTCGTCATCACCCCCGCGATCCGCGGCTACGTGCTCGCCAAGCTCGACCGGCTGGTCCGGCATTTCGATCACGTGATCGACGTCAGCATGGTGCTGTCGGTGGACAAGCTGCGACAGAAGATCGAGGCCACGCTCCACATACGCGGCAAGGACATCCATTGCGAATGCATCGATCCCGACATGTACGCGGCGATCGACGGCCTCGCCGACAAGCTCGACCGCGCCGTGCTGAAGCACAAGGAGATGCTGATCGCCAACCGCCACGACGGCGCCGCCATCAAGCGCGACGTTCTGGCGATTGGCCGCGAAGCCGCCGACTGACCCGCTTCCGGCGTACAATCGTCGCCGCCCTTGATTTGGTGTACTGTGGCAAAAAATCGTCAGGAATCCTGACGTTGTCGACCACCCGGCGGGCCCACCCAGGTGCCCGCCGTTTTGTTTCCAACCACCGATGAACCAGATTGCCGAATTGCTGCCGGCCGCGAATGTTGTCCTTGACGCCAACGTCGCCGACAAGGCGGCGCTGTTCGCGCGCGTGGGCGCGATGTTCGAGAAAAGCTCGCGGATCTCGGCCACCACTGTCGCGCACAGCCTCGCGGCTCGCGAAAAGCTCGGCTCGACGGGGCTGGGACAGGGCATCGCCATCCCGCACGGGCGCCTGCGGGGCCTCAAGGAGGCGCAGGGCGCATTCCTTCGGCTCTCGCAGCCGATCGCGTTCGATGCGCCGGACGGCAAGCCGGTCTCGCAGGTTTTCGTGCTGCTGGTGCCCGAACACGCGACCGACCAGCACTTGCAACTGCTCTCCGAGCTCGCGCAGATGTTCAGCGAGCGGCCTTTTCGCGACCGCCTCGCCGGCGCCGCCGACGCGGCCGAGCTGTGCGCGCTGATCGGCGAATGGGAACCTTCCTGAGCGGCCGATGGCCACCCCGATGAACGGCGACGCCCACCTGCGGCAGGTGAGCGTGCAACGGCTATTCGACGACATCCGCGAACGCACGGGGCTGATGTGGCTCGGCGGACGACAGGGCGGCAACCGCGTGCTGTCGGGCGAATCGTCGGCGCAGCCGACGATCGGCCAGGTCGGCCACATGAATTTCATCCATCCGTTCCGCATCCAGATCCTGGGTGCGGCCGAACTCGCCTACCTGCGCGCGCTGTCCCCATCGGAGCTCGACCGGTCGATCGACCGGCTGTTCCAGCACGAGCTCATCACAATCGTCGTCGCCAACGGCGAGGCGGTTCCCGAAGTGCTGCTGGAAAAGTGCAATGCGCAACATGTCGCGCTGTTCACGTCGTCGCAGCCTTCGCCGCACCTGGTGGACGTGATCCGCATCTACCTGTCGCGCGTGCTCGCCGAGAACACCGCGTTGCACGGCGTGTTCCTCGACGTGCTGGAAATGGGCGTGCTGATCACCGGCGCCTCGGCGATCGGCAAGAGCGAGCTCGCGCTGGAGCTGATTTCCCGCGGCAATGGCCTCGTCGCCGACGACATCGTCGAGCTGTACCGGATATCGCCCGACACGATCGAGGCGCGCTGCCCGGCGGTATTGCGCGACTTCCTCGAAGTGCGCGGCATCGGCATCCTCAACATCCGCACGATTTTCGGAGAAACCGCGGTGCGTCCGCGCAAGCTGCTGAAACTTCTGGTGCATCTCGAGGATCACAGCAACGAGGCGTTCAGCGAGCTCGACCGGCTGAAAGTCGACGCGACCTACCAGGAAGTGCTGGGCGTGCCGATCCGCAAGGTGACGATCCCGGTCGCCGCCGGGCGCAACCTCGCGGTGCTGGTCGAGGCCGCGGTGCGCAATTTCGTGCTCAACCAGCGCGGTATCGACAGCACCAAGGAATTCATCGACCGGCAGCAGAAACTGATGGATGACGGCGCCTGACCGGCATCGTCGTCGCGAAACGCTCCAATGGACCTCGTTCTGATCGGCGGTGTCTCAGGCTCTGGCAAGAGCGTCGCGCTCGCGGCCCTCGAGGACGCCGGCTACTACACGATCGGCAACCTTCCGCTGCCGATGCTGCAGGACACCGTCGCACATCTTGCCGGCAAGGGCGTGACGCGCGTGTCGATCGCGCTCGACGTCAAGACCGGCCCCGGACTTCCCGGCCTCGCCGGCGAGATCGAGCTGCTCAAGGCGCGCGGCCACACGGTTCGCTTCGTCTACCTCGACGCCAAGGTCGAGACGCTGGTCAAGCGCTTCTCGGAAACCCGAAGGCGCCATCCCTTCTCCGACGACGACCGCACGCTATCGGAGGCGATCGACTACGAGCGGCGGCTGGTCGCCGACGAGCGCGTGCTGGGCACCACGTTCGACACCAGCGAACTGCCGGCCGCGGCGTTGCGCGCGTGGGTCAAGGATTTCCTGAGCGTCGACGCGACGCGGCTCACGCTGCTGTTCGAGTCGTTCGGCTTCAAGCACGGCATTCCGCTCGACGCCGACCTCGTGTTCGACGTGCGCTGTTTGCCCAATCCGCACTACGAGCCGATGCTGCAGGCGCTGACCGGTCGCGACGCGCCGGTCGTGGAATTCCTCGAGCGCATCCCCGAGGTGGAACGCATGTACGGCGACATCTATCACTTCGTCGCCGGCTGGCTGCCCGACTACGCGCGCGACAATCGCAATTACCTGACGGTGGCGATCGGCTGCACCGGCGGGCGACATCGCTCCGTGTATTTCGTCGAGCGGCTGGGGCAGGCATTCTCACCCCGCTACCAGGTGCAGAAACGCCACCGCGAAATGACGTGACACGCCGCCGATGCCCTCGCTCCTGAACGGCGCGCCTCCACGCGAGCCCTTGTCCCTGCCGCTGTTTCCGCTGCGTACCGTGCTGTTTCCCGGCGGATTGCTGCCGATAAAGGTGTTCGAGCAGCGCTACATCGACATGGCCAAGCAGTGCCTGCGCGACGAGCTTGCGTTCGGCGTCTGCCTGCTGACGCAAGGCGAAGAGGTCGCGGTCACCGGACAGCGCCAGCAGTTCGCGACGATCGGCACCACGGCGCGCATCGTGCGCTGGGACATGCCGCAGCTCGGCATCCTGCACGTGGCGACCGAAGGCGGCGAGCGTTTCCAGGTGCAGCGGCACTCGGTGCAAAAGGACGGGCTGGCGGTCGGCGAGGTCACGCGGCTCTCACCCGAGCCCGCGGTTGCGATCAGCGACGACTATGCCCCGCTCGTCCGCCTGCTCGAGCTGATTGCCACGCGCGTCGGCGCCGACAATTTTCCCGCCGAGCCCCGCTATGACGACGGCTCATGGGTCGGCTACCGGCTGGCCGAAGTGCTGCCTCTGCCGCTGCGAATCAAGCAGACGATGCTCGAGGTCAGCGACGCCGACGTGCGCCTCAAGGTGTTGCGCGACTTCTGCTCGCAACAGCAGTTGATCTGACGCATCGGCGCGGCGCTTGCCGCGCCGCCGCGCGGTTGCGGCGGCGAAACCGCCCGCTGCGGCATGCGTCGCACGGTATAATTTCGGCCTCTTCACGACGCACGCGAATGACCCATGGCCGGCCATAGCAAATGGGCGAACATCAAGCACAAGAAAGCCGCGACCGACGCGAAGCGCGGCAAGATCTTCACGCGCCTCATCAAGGAGATCACCGTCGCTGCGCGGCTCGGCGGCGCCGATGCGTCGATGAACCCGCGCCTGCGCCTCGCGATCGACAAGGCGACCGGGCAGAACATGCCCAAGGACACGATCGAGCGCGCGGCGAAGCGCGGCGCCGGCGACCTCGAAGGCGTCAACTACGAGGAAATCCGCTATGAAGGGTACGGCATCAACGGCGCCGCGGTGATCGTCGACTGCATGACCGACAACCGCGTGCGCACGGTCGCCGACGTCCGCCACGCATTCTCGAAATACGGCGGAAACCTGGGCACCGACGGCTCGGTGGCGTTCCTGTTCAAGCACTGCGGTCAGATCGTGTTCGCGCCGGGCGCCGACGAGGCGAAGATCATGGACGCCGCCATCGAGGCCGGCGCCGACGACGTTCTCAGCAACGACGACGGCAGCCTCGAAGTGCTCACGGGTCCCTACGATTTCGTGGCGATCAAGGACGAGCTGGCGAAAAAGGGGTTCAAGCCCGAGTTCGGCGAAGTCACAATGAAGGCGCAGGCCGACGTCGAGCTCGCCGGCGACGACGCGCTGCGGATGCAGAAGCTGATCGACGCACTGGAATCGCTCGACGACGTGCAGGAGGTCTACACCTCCGCCGTCATCGACGGATGACGCGTGGCGACGTTTCGTGCGCGCAGGATCCTCGGCATCGACCCCGGTCTTCGCGTCACCGGTTTCGGCCTGATCGAAATCGGCCCGGGCGGCATCGTCTACGTGACGTCGGGCTGCATCCGCGCCACCGGCACCAGCCTGCCGACGCGCCTCGGCGTGATCGCGCGCGATCTTGCGCACCTGATCGCCGAAATGCGCCCTGACGAAGTGGCGGTCGAAAAAGTGTTCGTCAACGTCAACCCCAACTCCACGCTGCTGCTCGGCCAGGCGCGCGGTGCGGCGATCGCCGCTGCGGTGCTCGCGGGCCTGCCCGTCACCGAATACACGGCGGGACAGGTCAAGCAGGCGGTCGTTGGCCAGGGGCGCGCGCAAAAGCTGCAGGTGCAGGCGATGGTGCAACGGCTGCTGACGTTGCCCGGCGCGCCCGCGGCCGACGCCGCCGACGCGCTGGCCTGCGCGATCTGCCACGCCCACGGCAGCACCGGCATCGGCGCGCTGATTGCAGGCCGCCATCGCGTGCGCGCGGGCCGCATGCGATGAGCGTGACGCAACGCCTGCCGCGCGCCATCGTGTTCGACATGGATGGCACGCTGCTCGACACCGAGGTGCTGGCGCTGCGAGCGTGGGAAGATGCGGCGGCGGCGGTGGGAGCCACTTTCGGCAACGAGCTCGCGCGCGCGCTGATCGGCAAGAATTTCGCCGACTCGTCGTCGCATGTGCGCGCGCACTTCGCAAAGTCCAGTGGCGGCGACTATCCGGTCGATGCGGTGCTGGACGGCTGGCACCGCAGCTATGAGCGCATCGTCGAGCGCGAAGGCGTGGGCATCAAGCATGGCGCGCCGGAACTGCTCGCGTGGCTCGCCGCCGCCGGCATACCCTGCGCTGTGGCGACATCGACGCGCCAGGCGAGCGCGCGCAAAAAGCTCGCCGACGCCGGCCTGCTCGCGCATTTCAAGGCGGTCATCGGCGGCGACGACGTCGCCCGCGGCAAACCCCAGCCGGACATCTACCTCGCTGCGGCGAAGGCGCTTGCGACGCCGCCGGCAGGGTGTCTCGCGATCGAGGATTCCGAAACCGGCTATCGCGCGGCGCACGCAGCCGGCATGGCGGTGATCCTCATTCCCGACCTGATGGTGCCCAACGAGCATCTGCTCGCGCTGTCGCCGCAGATCGTGCAATCGCTTGCCCACGTGCAGCAGTCGCTCGAGGCGCTCGCCTCGTGAGCCGCGCGGCGCGATGGCCTGGCGCTCGATTGCTTCGCACGCGACTGCTATATTGCAGCGCCGATCCGCGTGCGCCGATCGCACCGGCGTTGCACACTCGAACGCCGTACGGCGTCGACCGCATTTTCCTCATCGGGGCGTTGCCATGATCGGTCGCCTGTCGGGCACGTTGATCGAAAAGAATCCGCCGCAGATACTGCTCGACGTGCAGGGCGTGGCCTATGAGGTCGACGTGCCGATGAGCACGTTCTACAACCTGCCGTCGACGGGCGAAAAAGTCACGCTCTACACGCACCTCGTCGTGCGCGAGGACGCGCATCTGCTGTTCGGCTTCGCCACCGAGAACGAGCGCCGCGCGTTCCGGCAATTGAACAAGGTCAACGGCATCGGTGCGCGAACCGCGCTGTCGGTGCTGTCGGGGTTGTCGGTCGCCGAGCTCGCGCAGGCGATTTCGCTGCAGGAGTCCGGCCGCCTGACCAAGGTCCCCGGCATCGGCAAGAAGACCGCCGAGCGCATCCTGCTCGAGCTGAAGGACAAGCTGGGCGTCGACTTGACCGCCGGCGTGGGCGCCTATCGCCCCGCACCCGCGTCGGCGGACATCCTGCACGCGCTGATCTCGCTCGGCTACAGCGACAAGGAAGCCGTGGGCGCGGTCAAGGAGCTGCCGGACGGCATCGCGGTGGCCGAAGGCATCAAGCAGGCGCTCAAGCGGTTGGGCAAGGCCTGAGCGGATCGAAGGCGTAGAGTAAAGCGCATGGCCATCGAAAGCGATCCGCTCAACCGCGTGGTCACCGGCCGCGTCGTCGGCGCGCAGGAGGAACAGCTCGAGCGCGCGCTGCGACCGCGCGCATTGGACGACTACGTCGGCCAGGAAAAGATCCGCCATCAGCTCGGCATCTTCATCGCCGCGACCAGGAAGCGCGAAGAAGCGCTCGACCACGTGCTGCTGTTCGGGCCGCCGGGGCTCGGCAAGACCACGCTGTCGCACATCATCGCGCACGAGCTCGGCGTCAACCTGCGCCAGACGTCGGGCCCGGTGCTGGAACGCCCCGGCGACCTGGCCGCGATCCTCACCAATCTCGAGCCGCGCGACGTGCTGTTCATCGACGAGATCCACCGCCTGTCGCCGGTGGTCGAGGAGATCCTCTATCCGGCGCTCGAGGACTTCCAGCTCGACATCATGATCGGCGAAGGACCGGCGGCACGCAGCGTCAAGCTCGAATTGCCGCCGTTCACGCTGATCGGCGCGACTACCCGCGCAGGAATGCTGACCAACCCGCTGCGCGACCGCTTCGGCATTGTCGCAAGGCTCGAGTTCTACACCGCCGAAGAGCTGACGCGCATCGTCACGCGCTCGGCTTCGCTGCTGAAGATCGCGATCGATCCGGCCGGATCGATCGAAATCGCGCGGCGCTCGCGCGGCACGCCGCGAATCGCCAACCGCTTGCTGCGGCGGGTCCGCGACTTCGCCGAGGTCAAGGCCGATGGCGAGATCACCCGCAAGGTCGCCGACGATGCGCTGTCGATGCTCGATGTCGACGCGGTCGGACTCGACGTGATGGACCGCAAGCTGCTGCAGACGGTGCTCGACAAGTTCGACGGCGGGCCGGTGGGCGTGGACAACCTCGCAGCGGCCATCGGCGAGGAGCGCGACACGATCGAGGACGTGCTGGAGCCCTACCTGATCCAGCAAGGCTACCTGCAGCGCACGTCCCGCGGGCGCATCGCCACCGCGCTTTCCTATCGCCACTTCGGGCTTGCGCCGCCGCAGCCGTCGGCCGAGCTGTTCGCGCCGGAATGACGCGCCCGCAGTTTACGCACCCGGTAAGGGTCTACTACGAGGATACCGACGCCGCCGGTGTCGTCTACTACGCCAACTACCTGAAGTTCATGGAGCGCGCACGAACCGAATGGCTGGCGGGGCGCGGCCAGTCGGCTGCGGAACTCGCGCGCGATCCGGGGATCGTATTCGTCGTGACGCACGCCGACGTCGCCTTCCGCGCGCCGGCCCGCCTGTCCGACCTGCTCGACGTGGGCGTGGACATCGTCGAGCATGGCCGCGCGCGCTTCGTCGTCCGGCAGGACATCCATCGCGAGGGCGAACAGGTCGTGGCGGCGACCATTACGCTCGCATGCCTTGACAGCGCCACATGGAAACCCCGGAAAATGCCTTCGAACCTGCTGGAGCCTCGCACTTGAACGTTCACCCCGACCTGTCGTTCCTGTCGTTGATCACCACTGCGTCGGTCGTCGTGCAGGCGATCCTGGTGCTGCTGGCGCTCGCGTCGCTGTGGAGCTGGTGGCACATCTTCCTCAAGATGTTCCAGCTGAAACGCTCGATGCGCGATGCCGACCTGTTCGAGGAGAATTTCTGGAAAGGCGGCGACCTGAACGAGCTCTACCAGCGGGCGAGCCAGGCACGCACCGGCAGCGGCCTCGAGCACATCTTCACGGCAGGCTTCCGCGAGTTCTCGAAGCACCGCCGGCAAGGCAGCTCGTCGGTGATCACGCTCGACTCGGCGCGGCGGGCGATGCGCGCCGCCTACCAGCGTGAAGTCGACACGCTCGACGCGCACTTGTCGGGACTCGCCACCGTCGGCTCGGTGTCGCCCTACGTCGGCCTGTTCGGCACGGTGTGGGGCATCATGAACGCCTTCCGCGGCCTCGCCAACGTGAGCCAGGCGACGCTCGCGCAAGTCGCGCCCGGCATCGCCGAGGCGCTGATCGCCACCGCCATCGGCCTGTTCGCGGCGATTCCGGCGGTCGTCGCGTACAACCGCTTCACCCACGATGTCGATCGCCTCGCGGCGCGCTACGAGACGTTCATCGAGGAATTCTCCAACATCCTGCAGCGCCAGAGCTGACCGACGCGATGCGGCGAACACGCAAGGCGATCAACCAGATCAACGTCGTTCCGTACATCGACGTGATGCTGGTGCTGCTGGTGATCTTCATGATCACCGCACCGCTGATCAATCCCGGCGAGATCGAATTGCCGAGCGTCGGCAGCAGCCTGACGGCACCCGTGTCGCCGCTCGAAGTGATCCTCAACGACGACAAGAGCTATTCGCTGCGCGATCAATCCGCGAAGACGCCCGCGGCGCGCATGCCGCTCGAGACGCTGGTGTCGCAGGTCAAGGCGAAGCAGGCGCAGGGATCGCAACAGCCGGTGGTGATCTCCGCCAGCAAGTCGGCGCGCTACGAAGACGTGATGCACATCCTCGACCTGCTGCAACGCAGCGGGATCAAGCGGGTGGGCCTGCTCGCGCGCCCGACGCCCGGCTGATGGCGATGGCGATGATCGCCGATCCGCAAGGCGGCCCGCGCGACCGCCAGCGCACGCCCGGGCGCGGCATCGCGTTCGCGTTGGCGGTGCTGGTGCACCTCGCGTTCCTGGGCGTGCTGATTTTTTCCATCCGCTGGCAAAGCCACGCACCCGAACCGGTCTCTGCGGAGCTATACGCGCCGATCGCGGCGCAGCCCTCGCCGCGGGCGACGACGCAACCCGCGCCAAGAGTCGAGCCCGCGCCGCCGCCGGCCAATCCCACGCCACCGCCGCAACCCGTCGTCGCCAAGCCCGAACCCGCGCCGCCACCCAAGCCCGTGGCGGTTCCCGAACGGCCCGACCCGCAAACCGCGGAAATCGCGCTGAAGATGCGCGCGGAAGCTGAGCGCAAGCAGCGCGTCGAGGCGCTGCGGCGCGCGCAGGAGGAAGAGCAGAAGCGCGTCGCCGATATCGCGCGCCAGCGCGAGGTGCAAAAGCAGCTCGACGACAAGAAGCGCGCCGACGAGAAGAAGACTGCCGACGCGCGCGAGCGCCAGCAGCGCGAAATGTCGCAGATGCAGGCGCAGGCGGACAAGGAGCTGCAGGCGCGGTCGCAAGCCGAAAGCACATCGCGGGCGAAGGCGAACGCAGACGCGGCGACCCAGAGCGCAATGGCCGACTGGATCAAGCGCATACAGGCGAAGATCCGTGGCAACGTCCTCATTCCACCCGACATGGCGGGCAATCCGGAGGCGATCTTCGAAGTCGTGCAACTGCCGACCGGCGAGATCATCGACACGCAATTGAAGAAGTCGAGCGGCGTGCGCGCCTACGACGATGCGGTGCAGCGCGCGATCATCAAGTCGTCGCCGCTGCCGAAGCCCGACCGTCCGGAGATGTTTTCACGCTCGCTGACGCTGAAATTCCGGCCGAGCGATTGACGCCGGCGCCAAGCGACGGCCTAGCGCTGCTCGCGCAGCAAGTCTTCGCGCGGATAGGTCAGCGTCGTGTCCGGCATCGATCGCGCCGCGGCGGTGATTTCGCCCGCCGTCACCTTGCCGGGCGCGAGGATATGCATCACCGCTTCCCCATCGGCGATCAGGTAGTCGGCGATGATGCGGCGATGGCAACGCCACCAGACGGCCTCGGCGCACATGATCGCGCAGCGGTCGCGTTGGCCCAAGTCACGCAATCGCGCGAGCCCCGCGCGAAACGGTGCGCTGCGCGCGTAGTCCGCGTAGTTGTGAAAGCTCGCGTTGTCCCAGAAGGCGTTGTCGGCGGGGTCGGCCGCAACGTCGCGGCTGCGCCGCCCGCCCAGCTCGGCGATGTGCACGTAGGCGCAGCCGGATTGCGCAAGCGTCGCGGGCAGTACGTCGCGGTTGTATTGCGGGTTGGTGCGCGAGCGTGGAATGGTCCGCACGTCGACAACGCAACGGATCGCCGAGTCGCCGAGCAGCGCGACGAACTCGTCGACCGGACGGGTGGAGTGGCCGATCGTGTAGAACGCGTTGGACATGTGCTGCGCAGGCGAGCGTCCCATCGGGTCCACCCGGCGTTCGAGATCCAGTCTCGCTATCCGCGTCGCTATTCGCGGGCGCGCTTCTCGATGATCTGGATCGCCGCCCACGACCAGTCGGCGCGTTGCTCGACCAGGTGGCGCAGCGCGACCGTGTACACGGAGCGGCCGGTGGCGAGGATGATGTTGCGTCCCTCGGCGTATTCCTGCGTCGGCACGATCAGCGTCTTGACCGACAGCGGCTTGTCGGGACGCGACGGCGGCGGCAGGTAGAGCCCGTCGAAGCGCGCACCGATCGTCGAAACGTCGATGCCGTTGACAACGAATCCCAGGTCGTCCTTCGGCTCGCGACGCGAATGCAGCGTGACCGGGACGATGCGGTCGGCGATGATCGACACGCCGGCCTCGACTTCCTCGGTCGACACCTTGTTGAGCCGTCGCACGACGCCCAGCACCCAGTCCGAAACGTCCGACTGGCGCACCGCCACCAGCGCGCCCAGCGCGAGGCTCTGGCCGATGCCACCCGACGCGGAGATGCGCAGGCCCGCGACGCTGCGATCCTTGACCTGCCACATCGGGTCGGAAAACGATGCGAGGCTCATCGCCAGCGAATCGTGCTCGTCGGGAACGCGCTTGCGCGAGCGCGGCGAATCGGCGACCGCATACACCTCGATCTGCTCGTGGCCATGCCCGGCGTCGCCACCGGCATCGCCCAAGTCGGTGGCGGCGAGATCGCGGCAAATGCGTCCGAGTCCGACGCGCACGCGCGCCGACACCGTGCAGGCGATACGCGGGTCGCGGCGGAAGTCGACATTGACGTTGGGGGCGATCGCCGGCCGGATCTTCTCAAGGATCGCGACGCGCAGCGGGTTGATCGACGCGGCGGGCCCCTGGTCGGTGCCCTCGGCCTGGCGCAGCGACGCGATCGCGCGATCGAGCTGGTCGGACATCGGCGTCGTGTCGAGATAACGCATCATCGAGCCCGAGTCGTTGCCCGTGCGCCGCGTCAGGCCGGTCTTGCCGGCGATGTCGACGAAAAAGCCTTCCGGCGAGCTCGGCACCGATTCGAGCAACAGCCTACGGCTCCAGGCGCGCAACTGCGACGAGCCCCAGTCGAGCTCGGCCGGCGACAGGTTGCCGGTATTGAGCTGGTGGACGAGCAGCGCGAACAGGTATTCCTGCTCGACCGTCCATTGCGTGGCGTTGGCGTTGGCGGCGCCCAGCGCGCAAGGCACGCGCTCGACCCCGAGCTCGGTGGCGCGCAGGTACGTGCGATGCAGTTCCATCCACTTGGCGGGAATCCATCGCTCGTAGCGCGCTACGCGAAGCTTGGCGTCGGTGCCGTAGTAATGCAGCAGTCGCGCGAACAACAGCGGCACCAGCGGTTTCCACCGCGGATTGCCGTTCTGCTTGACCGCTTCTTCGAGCGCCGTCTGGTAGGCGAATATGAAGCCCTGCGTCATGTCGAAGACGGCCTGCCAGATGCGCACCGACAGCTTCGGTCCGGCATCTACGTTTTCAACGTATTGCTTGGTGAGCTGGCGGCGATCGGCGGCGAGCGCCGCGTCGAGGAACTCGATCGCGCTGACGCGCGCCAGGTCGATGGGCCTGCGCGACTGGCGAATGGCGTCGAACGCGCGCATCACGTGCTGCTGGCGGCCGATCACGTCCAGCGCCGGCAGCTGCCGCAGCCATGCCGACGCCGATTTCGCTGATACCAGCGGGTCTACGGCATCCTTGCTCGACGATGTGAGAAAACCGAACATTCAATTCCCGTGACGCAACGCGCACAATGGCGCATCGGTGGCCGTGCGAGCACGATCACGCGATAGCCGCTCCGCGGAGTCTAACCTCGACTTATAGCCCAATTCGGACAGCTGCGCAAAATCGAGGCGCGCTCCGATACAATTCGCCTTTCCCATCGCGTCGCGCTCGCTGTGTTGTAGTGTGCAGTGGTCCGCCGCAAATCATGAACTTTCCGACATGAACCGAATCCAGTCTCTGAGCCTTGCTGCCGCATCGATTTTATTGGGTGCGAGCACTGCGCAGCTTGCGTACGCGCAGGCCAATCCCAACCCTTCTAGACAGATGGAACGCAAATTGGATGCCAACCCGAAGGAATTGCAGAAAATCGATGTGAAACAAGGAACTGGCGCCGAGGCACAAACCGGCAAGGTAGTTATCGTGAACTATACAGGCTGGTTGTACGACGCAAGCGCGCCAGACGGCAAAGGCAAGAAGTTCGACAGTTCGCTCGATCGCAAGGTGCCTTTCGGCTTTTTCCTCGGTGAAGGCAAGGTGATCAAAGGATGGGACGAGGGCGTGGTCGGCATGAAAACCGGCGGCAAGCGCACGTTAATCATTCCGGCCGACCTGGGCTACGGCGAGCGCGGCGCGGGCGGCGCGATACCGCCCAATGCAACGCTGATTTTCGATGTCGACCTGATCGAAGTGAAATAGGACTCAAGACCGATGCTGCCCCGTGACGGACGCGTGAGCTCGAAACGCAGGGTCGACTACCGGCCGCCGGCGTTCCTGTGCCCGACAGTGGCGATCGAGTTCGACCTCGATCCCGACGCGACGCGCGTCACGACCACGCTCGCGTTCCGCCGCAATCCCGCGGCCAGCGCGACCGAAGTGCGCTCGCCGCTCGTGCTCGACGGCGAGCACCAATCCGACGTTCGCGTCGAGCTCGACGGTGTGCCGCTCGCAGCACCACGGATCGCGCTGTCGGCGCAATCGCTGGCGATCAACGATCCGCCCGCGCATGGAACGCTTACCGTCCATTCGACGATCGCCCCCGCCCGTAATTTCGCGCTCGAGGGCCTTTACCTGTCGGCCGGCGTGTTCTGCACGCAGTGCGAGCCCGAGGGCTTCCGGCGCATCACCTATTTCCCCGATCGCCCCGACGTGCTCGCGACCTACACGGTGACGATTCGCGCCGATCAAGCGCGCTATCCGGTGCTGCTGTCCAACGGCAACCGGGTCGCCGAAGGCGCGCTCCCGGATGGCCGGCACTTCGCGCGCTGGCACGATCCCTTTCCCAAGCCTTCGTACCTTTTCGCGCTGGTCGCAGGCGACCTGGCCGAGCTGGCCGATTCGTTCAATACGGCGAGCGGGCGCAACGTGCACCTGTCGATCTATTCGACGCCCGAGAATCTGTCGCGCTGCACGTACGCGATGGCGTCGCTCAAGCATGCGATGCGCTGGGACGAGCAGCGCTTCGGCCGCGAATACGATCTCGATCGCTTCATGATCTTCTGCGCCGACGATTTCAACATGGGCGCGATGGAGAACAAGGGTCTCAACATCTTCAACAGCCGGCTGGTGCTGGCCGACCCCGCGACCGCCACCGACGACGACTACAACGCGATCGAAGCAGTGATCGGACACGAATACTTCCACAACTGGACCGGCAACCGCGTCACGTGCCGTGATTGGTTCCAGTTGTCGCTGAAGGAAGGCCTGACGGTGTTCCGCGACCAGG
This sequence comes from Pseudomonadota bacterium, assembly GCA_041691615.1. Lineage (GTDB taxonomy): Bacteria > Pseudomonadota > Gammaproteobacteria > Burkholderiales > Casimicrobiaceae > VBCG01. Next base: position 16 of record JBEPUI010000017.1, on the reverse strand, counting down.
AATTCTCGAGCGACCA
>JBEPUI010000016.1:0-54042 GCA_041691615.1 Pseudomonadota bacterium | reverse complement strand
GATCATCGAGGACAACTGCTTCATCGGCGCGCGCTCGGAAGTGGTCGAGGGCGTGATCGTCGAGGAGAATTCGGTGCTGGGAATGGGCGTGTTCCTCGGCCAGAGCACGAAGATCTACGACCGTGAAACGCGCGAGATCAGCTATGGCCGCGTTCCTGCGGGCTCGGTCGTGGTCGCCGGCAGCCTGCCGTCGGGCGAAGGCGGCTGCAATCTCTATTGTGCGGTGATCGTCAAGCGCGTGGACGCGAAGACCCGCGCCAAGACCGCCATCAACGAACTGTTGCGCGCGTAGCCGCCCGCCCCCACCATTCAGGCCATGTCCGTTCCGCTCAAATCCGAAGAAGCCGTCGCCAAGATGCGGGTGGCCGGTCGCCTGGCGTCAGAACTGCTCGACTTCCTGACCCCGCACATCTTGCCCGGCGTCACCACCGGCGAGATCGACAGCCTCGCGCACCACTTCATGGTGGATGTACAGCACACGATTCCGGCGACGCTCAACTACGCGCCGCCCGGCCACACGCCCTATCCCGCGTCGCTGTGCACGTCGGTCAACCATGTGGTCTGCCATGGCATTCCGGGCGACAAGAAGCTGCGCGCCGGCGACATCGTCAACGTCGACGTCACGGTGATCAAGGACGAGTACCACGGCGACAGCAGCCGGATGTTCTTCATAGGAGCGCCGTCGATCCAGTCGAAGCGTCTGGTCGATGTGACCTATGAAGCGATGTGGAGAGGCATTCGCGAAGTGCGCCCCGGTGCGCACCTCGGTGACGTCGGGCATGTGATCCAGAAGCACGCCGAGTCGCAAGGCTTCTCGATCGTCCGCGAATTCTGCGGCCACGGCATCGGCCGCCAGTTCCACGAGGAGCCGCAGGTGCTGCACTACGGCCGGCCCGGCACCGGCCTGAAGCTCGCGCCCGGCATGATCTTCACCGTCGAGCCGATGATCAACGCGGGGCGCCCCGGCATTCGCTGCCTCGCCGACGGCTGGACGATCGTGACCGCGGATCACTCGCTGTCGGCACAGTGGGAACATACGGTGCTCGTGACCGACGACGGGTTCGAAGTGCTGACGGTCTCCGAAGGCAGCCCCGCGCCACCCGCGCCGTAGCGGGCGCCCGCGTTTCGCGATGGACGCCGCCGCCGCAGCGAACCCGGGACCCGGCGCGATTGCCATCGCCACCGCGCCGCGCATCGCCTGGTGGCGCGACGAGCTGAAACGCGAGCGCGAGCGGCTTCGCGACTCGTTTTTCGCCGACCCGGACACGACGCGGCTGCTCAAGGGTCACTCGCGGATCGTCGATCGCGTGCTGGCGGGCGTGTGGCGCGAATCGCGGATGCCCGGCGATTGCGCGCTGCTGGCGGTCGGCGGCTATGGCCGAGGCAAGCTCTTTCCAGCGTCCGATATCGACGTGCTGGTGCTGCTGCCCGTGTCCGGCGCCGACCCGGCCGACGCGATCCAGCAATTCCTCGCGGCGTTGTGGGACATAGGCATCGAGGTTGCGCACGCGACGCGCACGATCGCCGAATGCGAGCAGGAAATGTCCGCCGACGCCACGGTGCGCACGAGCTTGCTCGAGCATCGCCGCCTTGCCGGGGCGCCACGGCTGGCGCGCGAATTTGCCGGACGCTTCGCCGCAACGCTCGACATCAAGGCGTTCTACTCGGCCAAGGCGCTGGAACAGCAGCAGCGCCATCTCAAGTTCCAGGATGCGGCGTACAACCTGGAGCCCAACGTCAAGGAGAGTCCCGGCGGACTGCGCGACCTGCAGACGGTGCTGTGGATCGCCACTGCCGCCGGTCTCGGCCGCAACTGGGGCGAGCTCGCGCGCAATGGGTTGATGACGTTGGCCGAGGCGCGCAGCGCGTCGCGACACGAGCGCCTGATCTCGGCGCTGCGCGTGCGCCTGCACTACCTCGCAAGCCGTCGCGAGGACCGGCTGGTGTTCGACGAGCAGACGGCGCTCGCGCAACAGCTCGGCCTGCGCGACACGCCGACGCGGCGCGCGTCCGAGCAATTGATGCAGCGCTACTATCGCGCCGCGCGCGGCGTGCGCCAGGTCAACACCATCCTGATGCAGAACCTGCACGTGCGGATTTTCTCGCCCAGCAAGTTCTCGACGCCGATCGACGCCGATTTTTCAGCGGTCGACGAACTGCTCAATATCAATGATCCGTCGCTGTTCGAGACGCGGCCCTCGGCGATCCTCGATGCGTTCCTGATGATGCAGCGCCACGCAGAGCTGAAAGGGATGTCGGCGCGCGCGCTGCGCGCGATCGCACGCAGCCGCCACCGCATCGACGCCGCGTTCCGCCGCGACCCGGCCAACCGCGCACGATTCATCGCGCTGTTTCGCGAGCCGCGCGGACTGACGCACGAATTGCGGCGGATGAATCTGACCGGCATCCTCGGCGCCTACCTGCCCGCCTTCGGCCGCATCGTCGGGCAGATGCAGCACGACCTGTTCCACGTGTACACGGTCGACGAGCACACGCTGATGGTGATCCGCAACCTGCGACGATTCACCGAGGCGCAGCACGCGCACGAATATCCGTTGTGCTCGCGGCTGATCGGCGACTTCGAGCGCAAGGAGGTGCTCTACCTCGCGGGCCTGTTCCACGACATCGGCAAGGGCCGCGGAGGCGATCATTCGGTGCTCGGTGCCGCGGACGCCAGCCGTTTCTGCCGTGCGCACGGCCTTACGGCCGAGGATTCGGCGCTGGTCGCATGGCTCGTCACCAATCACCTCGCGATGTCGGCGGTGGCGCAGAAATCCGACATTTCCGACCCCGCCGTGGTCGCGCAGTTCGCCGCGCGCATGGGCGACCTGCGCAGGCTGACCGCGCTCTATCTGCTCACAGTGGCCGATATCCGCGGCACCAGTCCGAAGGTGTGGAACGCGTGGAAGGCGCAGCTGCTCGAGGACCTCTTTCACGCGGCGCGGCGCACCCTCGCGGGTACGGACGCCGGCCGCACGCTGGTCGATTCGGTGCAGCTTCGGCAGGACGAGGCGCGTAAGCTGCTGCGCCTGCATGCGGTGCCCGACGGCGCGGAACTTGCGCTGTGGAAGGAGCTCGACACCGCCTATTTCCAGCGCCACACCGCCGACGAAATCGCGTGGCATGCGCGCCACCTGTACTGGCGCGTCGGCAACCCGGCGCCCGTGGTGAAGGCGCGGCTCGCCAATGCGGGTGCGAGCCTGCAAGTGCTGATCTACCTGCCCGACCAGAAGGAACTGTTCGCGCGCATCTGCGGATTCTTCGGTCGCTGCGGGCTGTCGATCCTCGAAGCCAAGGTGCACACGACGCGCGCGGGCTACGCGTTCGACACGTTCGCAGTGCACGACCCGTCCGATCCGCAGGCGACGTACCGCACCGCAATCCAGTTCGTCGAACACGAGTTGCTGGCGCTGCTGCGCGACCCTCAGCCGCTCTCGCCGCCGTCGCCCGGCCGCCTGAGCCGCCGCCTGAAGCATTTTCCGCTGACACCCGAAATCCAGATCTTTCCCGACGACAAGGGACTGCACTACATCCTCGAAGTGGTCGCCGGCGACCGGCCGGGCCTGTTGGCGCAGATCGCCTACCTGCTCGCGCGGGCCAATGTCAACGTGGTGAGCGCGAAGATCAACACGCTGGGCGACCGCGCCGAGGACGTTTTCCTGGTCGACGGCGCGCGGCTGCACGACGAGCAGGCGCTGCTGCGGCTGGAGACGACGCTGTTCGAGGCGATGGTTATCGGCAAGTAGCGCCGGCCTTCGCGCTGTCGTCCACTCGCCTCTGCCCCTGCTCGTCCTGACGCTCACTCATCCTGGTCGGGCGCGATGTCGGGAAACAGCACCTCGGTGAACCCGAAGCGCGACATGTCGCGCATCCGCATCGGATAGAGCACGCCGTCCAGGTGATCGCATTCGTGCTGCACCACGCGGGCGTGGAAACCGTCGACGTCGCGGCGGATCGGCGTGCCGGAAGGGTCGAATCCCTCGTAGCGCAGCGCGGTGACGCGCGGCACCAAGCCACGCAAGCCGGGCACCGACAGGCAGCCTTCCCAACCCTCCTCGGTGTCATCGGTCAGCATCGTGATCACCGGGTTGATGAGCTCGGTGTAGGGCACCGGATCGGCATCCGGGTAGCGCGCATTGCGCTCGACGCCGAAGATCACCACGCGCAGCGCCACGCCGATCTGCGGCGCGGCCAGCCCCGCGCCGTTCTGAGCCGCCATCGTGTCGCGCATGTCGGCCAGCAACTGGTCGAGCTCGCGCGTGGCGAAATCCGCCACCGGCGCCGACACCTGCCATAACCGTGGATCGCCCATTTTCAATATGTCGCGAATCACTGTTTCTCCTTTCGGTCGAGCACAACCTGGCGCAGCAGCGCGCAAACCTCCTGCATGCCCGCCTGCAGCGCGGATTCGAGCGACGGTTGCGAAATGCCGTCGATGCTGTCGCCGCGGCCGGCGGCCGCGTTGATGCAAAGCGCGACCGCCACATAGCCCAGGCCCGCCTCGCGGGCGAGCACCGCCTCGGGCATGCCGGTCATGCCGACCATCGTCGCGCCGTCGCGCTCCAGCCGGTCGATTTCGGCGGCGGTTTCGAGCCGCGGTCCGTTGACCGCGGCGTACACGCCACCGTCGTGCAGCGCGATGCCCGCGCGCGATGCCGCACCCAGGCAGGCAGCGCGCAACGCGGGTGAATACGGCCACGTGAAATCGACATGCGTGACCGGCGCATCACCGCCATCGAAAAACGTCGCATCGCGTCCGGACGTGTAGTCGATCAACTGGGTCGGCAGTGACAGCGACCCGGGCGGATGCCCGCGGACCCCGCCGACCGCCGCCACCGCCAGCACGTCGATTGCACGCTGGGACCGCAATGCCCACAGGTTGGCGCGGTAGTTGATCCGGTGCGGCGCAACGCGATGGCCGTCGCCATGGCGGGCCAGAAAGAGCAGGTCGTGGCCTTCGATGCGGCCATGCTGAACGACCACCGGATCCGCGCTCCACGGCGTCGCGACCGGGACGCGGCGCAGGTCGGTCAGGATGGACAGCGTATCGAGGCCGGTACCGCCAATGATTGCGAGCATGGAACTTGCTTTATCGTCTAGTCCGGGTTGCCAGCGGCGCCCGGGTGTTTTGAGCCGAATGTTTGAGCCCGCGGGGCCGTCGCCGGGCATTATCGCCCGGCGGCTGGCCGCTGGCGGCTATTCATGACATCATCATGGCGCACCGGGCGCGTTCGCGAGCCCTCGCGGCGCGAAATTGCATCGCCCGTGACCAACGAGATTGGGCCACCGACATGTTCCTCGACCGACTGTTCAAGCTGATGGCGGAAAAGCAGGCCTCCGACCTGTTCATTTCCTGTGGGGCGCCGATCAACCTCAAGGTCAACGGTGTCGTGTCGCCAGTGTCGACGCAGCCGATGGACCCCGACACCGTGCGCCGGATCGCCTACGAGCTGATGAACAAGGAGCAGGCGCGGGAGTTCGAAAGCGAAATGGAAATGAACCTTTCGCACCTCGATCGCGCGGTGGGCAATTTTCGGATCAACATCTTTCGCCAGCGCGGCACCATTTCGCTGGTGATCCGCTACGTGCGCAGCAACGTGCCGCCGTTCGACCAGTTGCGCCTGCCGAACGTGCTGCTCGACCTCGTTGTCGAGCGCCGGGGGCTGGTGCTGGTCGCCGGGGCGACGGGCTCGGGCAAGTCAACGACGCTGGCGGCGATGATCGACCATCGCAACGTCACCAAGCCCGGGCACATCCTGACGATCGAGGACCCGATCGAATACCTGTTCGAGCACAAGGCGAGCATCGTCAACCAGCGTGAAATCGGCGTCGATACACAGAACTACCACCTGGCGCTCGCCAACGCGCTGCGCGAAGCCCCCGACCTCATCATGATCGGCGAAATCCGCGACAAGGAAACGATGCAGGCGGCGCTGATCCATACGCTCACCGGCCACCTGTGCCTGTCGACGATCCACGCCAACAACAGCTATCACGCGCTGTCGCGGATCATCAACCTGTTTCCGCACGACGCACGCTCGGCGGTGCTGTCGGACCTGTCGATCGGCCTGCGCGCAATCATCTCGCAGCGGCTGATCCGCAACCGCGACGGCGAGCTGCAGCCCGCCGTGGAGATCCTGCTCAACACGTCGCTGATCGCCGAGCTCATCAAGAGCGGCGAATTCGCGCAGATCAAGGAAGCGATGGAGCAGTCGCTCTATCCGGGATCGCAGACGTTCGAGCAGGCGCTGTGCCGGATGTTCCTCGACGGCAAGATCACCTACGACGAGGCGATGACCGCGTCCGATTCGTCGACCAACCTCGCCTGGCTGATCAACCAGAATTCGCCCAATGCGCGCGTCGACGCGATGGACGAGCGCAGCGAGCAGTCGCGCAACCGGCGGCACGCCGCGGACTTCGCGTCCGTTTCGATCGACGCGGAAATGCTCAAGCACCCGCAGTAGACGGCGGCACACACTGGGACGACCGGCGGGTCCCTCGCTCGCGGCGCGCGCGCCGCACGTTTGCTACCATGGCGCGATGGATGCACGCGCACGACCGACCCTCGCCCTCGCCGCCGAACTGATTGCGCGGCGCTCCCTCACGCCGGATGACGCAGGCTGCCAGCAGCTCATCGCCGCGCGCCTGGTACCGCTGGGATTTCGATGCGAGACCATTCTCCTCAATAACGTCACCAACCTGTGGGCGCGTCGCGGCGACGCGTCGCCGCTGGTGTGCTTCGCCGGCCACACCGACGTGGTGCCGACCGGCCCCATCGAGCGCTGGCACTCGGACCCGTTCGTGCCGGAGGTGCGCGAAGGTTTCCTGTACGGGCGCGGCGCGGCCGACATGAAAGGCTCGGTTGCGGCATTCGTGACGGCCATCGAGGCATTCGTCGCGGCATCGCCCGACGCCTTGGGCTCGATCGCGCTGGCGATCACGTCCGACGAAGAAGGTCCGTCGGTCGACGGCACGGCCAAGGTCGTCGATGCGCTGCGGGCGCGCGGCGAGACGATCGACTATTGCATCGTCGGCGAGCCGTCGTCGGTCGCGACGCTCGGCGACATGATCAAGAACGGCCGGCGCGGCACGCTGTCGGGCACGCTCACCGTCAAGGGCGTGCAGGGACACATCGCCTATCCGCACCTGGCCGACAACCCGATTCACCGAATCGCACCCGCGCTGGCCGAGCTCGCGCAGACACACTGGGATGACGGCAACGAATATTTCCCACCGACCACGTGGCAATGCTCGAACGTGCATGCCGGCACGGGCGCGACCAACGTCATTCCCGGCACGCTCGAGCTGCAGTTCAACTGGCGCTATTCGACGGCATCGACGCGCGAGAGCCTGGTCGCGCGCCTGCAAGCGATCCTGCACCGGCATGGCGTCGACCACGACGTGGTATTTCCGTCGTCGGGCGTCCCCTACCTGACGCCGCGCGGCGTCCTCGTCGACAAGGTGAGCGAAGCCATCGGCGAGGCGCGCGGCGTCGTTCCGGAAATCTCGTGCACCGGTGGCACATCCGACGGGCGCTTCCTTGCCGGCATCTCGCGCGAAGTCGTCGAATTCGGGCCGGTCAACGCGACGATCCACAAGCTCGACGAGTGCGTCAACGTCGACGACCTCGAGGCACTGTCGGGCATCTATCGGCGGATCCTCGACAAGCTGCTGGCCGCTTCGTGAGCGCGCCGGTGCATGAGCTGGCGACGCTGCGCGACTGGCTGCGCTACGCGGTGTCGCGCTTTGGCGAAGCCAAGCTCGCCTTCGGCCACGGAACGCACTCGGCGTGGGACGAAGCCGCCTACCTGCTGCTGCACGCGCTCAATCTGCCCTTGGACAGGTTGGATCCCTTCCTCGACGCGACGCTGACGATGGCGGAACGTGCGAGCGTCGCCGAGTTGCTGGCGCGACGCATCGACGAGCGCATTCCCGCCGCATACCTGACGCGCGAGGCTTGGCTGGGAGATTTTCGGTTCTATGTCGACGAGCGCGTGCTCATCCCGCGTTCGTTCATCGCCGAATTGCTTCCCGATGGCTTGGCGCCGTTCGTCGGCGAGCACGACCGCGTCGGTGCGGCACTGGACCTTTGCACCGGCTCGGGCTGCCTCGCCATCCTGCTGGCCGACACGTTCGAGCGGGCCGAGATCGACGCCGTCGACCTGTCGCCCGATGCGCTGGCGGTCGCGCAGCGCAACGTCAGCGACTACGGGCTCGCCGACCGAATCAACCTGATCCGCTCGGATGTCTACGCCAACCTGTCCGAAAAGAGCTACGACCTCATCATCAGCAATCCGCCCTACGTGACCGCGATGGCGATGGACGACCTGCCCGCCGAATACCGACACGAGCCCAGGCTCGCGCTCGATGGCGGTGACGACGGCCTCGACATCGTTCGCGCGATCGTCAAGGACGCACCACGCTTCCTGCAGCCGCAGGGAACGCTGGTGGTGGAGATCGGGCACAACCGCAATGCCGTCGAGGCCGCGTTTCCACGGCTGCCGCTGGTGTGGCTTACGACGCGTTCGTCGGACGAAAGCGTGTTCGCGATCCGCCGCGAAGAACTGGTCCGCTAAACAGCGCCGCTACGGCGGCATCAGGTCGAAGAAGGCGCGGATGCGGCGCACCAGTTCGGCCGCGCGAGTGCTGGCCTGGCGTGCACGCGCTTCGGCGGACAACTCGAGCGTCTTGTCGTTGGAGGCTTGGCGCGTGGCCACCGCCTGCGAGAGCGCCTCGACCAGCGCCGGGCGCGCCTGCAGGATCGCGTCGAAGGCATCCTTGTCGAGGCGGTAGCACAGCACGTCGCCGAGGGCCACGACGTTGGCGGTGCGCGCCTGCCCCGTCAGCAAACCCATTTCGCCGAAGTAGTCGGGGTCCGACAGCTCGGCGAGCTTTGGGCGCGCGGCGCGGTCGTTGCCGGCACCGTAGATGCCGACCTTGCCCTCGGCGAGGATATATAGGCAGTCGGCGGATTCGCCGTGCCTCGAGATCATGTCGTTCTGCACGAACTCGCAGCCGACCAGGTCGGCCGCGAGCGCCTGCCGTTCGGGCTCGGTGAACGCGGCGAACAGCGGCACGCGCGCCAGCACCCGCATCCGCTCGTCGAGCCTGCGCTTCGATACGACCTCCGCCGTTTCGCGCTCCGAATTGATCAGCACGCGGTGCGGATACGAGAACTGCATGCCCGCGCGCGCGAGCGCCGCGTAGATGTGCATGCGGATCCGCGAGTCCGTGCTGCGGTCGCGCGCGAGATCGATGATCCAGTACACAACCATGTACTGGATGCCGCTGTCGCTGAAGCCGCCGCAAATGCACGTGGCGGCCGGCGTGGCAGCGATGTTCTCGGTGTCGACCCGCAGGATCGCCTCCTCGACCACCGCGATCACGCGCGACGGCGAATTGATGAACGTCACTTCGAACATGACGTCGCGGCGGCACGGGATGCGCTCGTCGCCGCGGCGGCCCAACACGTTGACCTTGTTGGTCACGAGCTGCGAATTGGGAACGATCACCGTCTCGCCGCTGTTGGTGGCGATGGACATGTAGCGCCAGCGGATGCTGACGATCTGCCCGAACACATTGTCGATGCGCACCCAGTCGCCGATGCGGCAGGTGTTGTCGAGCTGAAGCGAAATGCCGCCCCACAGGTTGCCGAGCGTCTGTTGCAGCGAAAAACCGAGCGCGGCGGTGATCACGCCGGCCGGAATCGCGACCGCCGACAGGTCGACGCCAGCGGCGCTGACCCGCACCAGCAGGTACGCGATCATCGCCACCGCCATGATCAGGTCGGCAAGGATCCTCGGCACCGTGACCCCGCCGAGGATTCCCTGGAACAGGAACATCGCGAAGATCCGCGCGAATCCCATTGCCACCAGGAACAGCAGGAACTCGGTCGCGGTCAGGACCAGCCGGCTGCCGGTGGCCGGATGCAGCGACTGCAGCAGCACCAGGCCCACTGCGCCGACGCCCATCACCACGATCATCACCGCCACCGCACGTCGCAAGTCGCGGCGAATGGCCATCGTGATCGCCGCGAGCACGATGCCCGCGGTGATGAACCCCAATGCGTCGAGCGATGTGCGGGTGAACTCCATGACGGCGGCGGTTGCCCGGGCTACGGGCTTTCGATTGCGTGTCGACGGCGATTATAGGGGGGCCGCCCCCGCGCGTCGCGTAAAATCGCGACTCCGTCACTTTTCCAACGACCATGCAGAGTCGCACCGGCGGCGAAATCCTCGTCGCAAGCCTCGTCGAGCAAGGCGCCTCGCTCGCGTTCGGCGTGCCCGGCGAAAGCTATCTCGCGGTGCTCGACGCGCTGGTCGACGTGCGCGATCGCCTGCGCTTCGTCATCTGCCGCCAGGAGGGTGGTGCGGCCTACGCTGCCGAGGCGTTCGGCAAGCTGACCGGGCGCCCAGGCATCGCGCTGGTGACGCGCGGGCCCGGGGCGTCCAACGCCGCGATCGGCATCCACACTGCGCAGCAGGATTCGACGCCGCTGCTGGTGCTGATCGGACAGGTCGGCGGCGACTTCGCCGACCGCGAGGCGTTCCAGGAAGTCGATTACCGCCGCATGTTCGGCAGCATCGCCAAATGGTCGGCGCAAATCGATCGCGCCGAGCGCATCCCCGAGTACGTGGCGCATGCCTACCGCATCGCGATGTCCGGACGTCCGGGTCCCGTGGTGCTGGCGCTCCCCGAGGACATGCTGGTGGCACGCGCGCAATGCGCGATCGCGGCAAGAGTCGAACCGGTCGCGGCGTCGGTCGATCCGCGCCAGCTCGCGCCGGTGCGCGAATTGCTCGCTTCCGCACGAAACCCGCTGGTGATCGTCGGCGGCAGCCGCTGGAATGCGCAAGCCTGCGCATCGCTGCGAAGCTTCATCGCGCTCTGGGACCTGCCGGTCGCCTGCGCCTTTCGCCACCAGGACCTGTTCGACAACCGCGATCCGCACTACGCGGGCGATCTCGGCATTGGTCCCAATCCCAGGCTTGCCGCACGCGTGCGCGACGCCGATGTGTTGCTGGTCATCGGCGAGCGCCTCGGCGAATCGACGACCTCCGGTTACACGTTGCTCGACGTGCCGACACCCAGGCAGAAGCTCGTGCACGTGCATCCGGATCCCGGCGAGATCGGCAAGGTCTACCAGCCCGCGCATGCCGTGTGCGCGTCACCCAGCGGATTTCTCGATGCCTTCCTTTCGCTGTCGCCCCCCACTGCACCGGCTTGGACGGCCTCGACCGCCGCCGTGCACGCCGAGGTAGCTGCGTGGCGCGCGCCGCGGCTGGTCCCCGGCAGCGTCGACCTTTGGCAAATCGTGCAGTGGCTCGACGCGACGCTCGCGGACGACGCGATCGTCACCAACGGCGCGGGCAACTACGCGACCTGGATGCACCGCCTCTATCGCTATCGCGGCTTTCGCACCCAGCTCGCCCCCTACGTCGGCGCTATGGGTTACGGCGTGCCGTCGGCGATCGCCGCCAAGCTCGTGCACCCGCAGCGCACCGTGGTTTCGTGGAACGGCGACGGCTGCTTCCAGATGAATGGCCAGGAGCTCGGCACGGCGATGCAATACAACCTCGCCATCGTGTTCGTCGTGATCGACAACGGGATGTACGGCACGATCCGCATGCATCAGGAAAATCATTATCCGTCGCGGGTATCTGGCACCGAGCTCGTCAATCCCGATTTCGCGGCGTTGGCACGTGCCTATGGCGCACACGGCGAAACTGTCGTGCGCACCGAGGAATTCGCGCCCGCCTTCACGCGTGCCCTCGCCGCCGGAAAACCTGCGCTGCTGCACGTCAAGGTCGACCCGCAGGCGCTGACGATGAATGCGTCGCTGGATGCGTTGCGCGCACAGGCGGCCGCGGCTCAACGCCGCTGAACGTCAACCCGGCACGCAGGCATTGACCCCCAGCGCGCCGTAGCCTTCGGGAATCCATCCCGCGCCGATCATGTGCGCGCGCACGTCGGTATCGGTAGTGTAGCGGTGGTTCGGTGCGCCGCCCTGGCCATTGTTGTACAGCCGGTACAACGGCCGCGTGCCCGACGCGCAGCCGCCATCTGCGGCCGGCAACGCGACGTCGAATACCTGCCCTTCGAACTGCCACACGGCGCTTCCCGTCAACGCCGTGCACTCATCGCCGATCGCCGTGTAGAAGTGCGAGCTCTTCGGTGCGAACGCCACGCTGAAGAAACGGCAGACTGCAGAGCGTCCGGTGCTGCCGAGCGCCCACGCGCCGAACGTGCGACCGGTACGCGCCCAGCCGGGCAGCGCACCGCTGTCCAGCGCCGCGATTTCGTCCGCGATCGCGGTCATGAAGTAGTGATCCCAGGCGGCATATCGGTATTCGACGACCGTGGCCGTCGACGGATCCTGCGAAGGCTTCCAGCCCAGCTGCACGACTTCGAAATCACTCGCGTCGAGCGCAGCGAACGCGGGATTGAGCGTGTCGTTGTCCCAGCGCGTGTCGAACGTGCCGGTGACATACATGTCAGAGCCGTTATCGGCGACGATCAAGCCGTGTTTTTGCATTGCGCGAAAGATCCTGCGCGCGACCGGGTCGGTGGTGCGCGCAGCGGGATCGACGCCGCCGACGCTCGCCCTCAATCGCAGCCGCGCGCCCATCGGCAGCGCACCCACGGTGCCGCCGGCGCTGTGCGATGCGGGAAACACGTAACCGTGAGTCGCGCGCACCGTGACACGCAACGCATGGCCGATCTCGGCGACGGCGGGATCGCCGGCCTCGTCGTAGCGCACCAACCCGGGGAAGATCGCGAGGCCGGCAGCATCCGCCGAAGTCCAGCCGTCGGGACGCCGCACATTGGCGTTCATGTCGAAGAATGCGCCGGATCCAGCGAGCCAGCGGACGTGGGCGGTGTCGTAGTAGACGTTGTAGAGCTCGTAGAGCGCGCGCGCTGCGCAATCGATGACGATCAGGTGGCGGTCGGCGTCACCGCGCTGGTCGACGTTGCCCGGCGCACCGCCTTCGATCCAGTGCGCTGTCGTGATCGCCTCGGCGGGAATCGGATAGAACGGCAGCGCATTGCCGGTGGTGTGATCGACGCCGTCGCTTTCATCGGCATAGCCGAATTCGACCGCGGCCTTGGGAGTGTTGCCGTTCACGATCACATAGGGAATTCCGTAGATCGCCGAGCCGCCCGGCTCGGCTTCGCCGCCGAAGTCCGGATGCAGGTGTCGCGCGCCGCCGTTGTTGATGAATGCAATGTATTGCGCGGAGCCGGGATCGACGGGCGCGGCCGAGATGTCGGCGTTCCACCAGTTGTCCGCCGGGAACACCGGCAACGGCCCGGGAACGGCAGCGCCTTCGGCCGGCAGCCCCGCGGCGCACTGCGCGGATGCGCCCCCAGACCCCACGACGAGCAGCGCGAACGCCGCAACGGCGATGATTCGCATGATCGCGTGCATTGTCATTGGCAAAAGCCTACGCGACATCGGTGGCGCGGCAAACCGGCGTCCGACGAACGCGCCCATTCGGGTGCTTGCGGTGATCGCGGTGGACGCCTAGCCGACGATGAAGAGGTCGACGTCGGCGGCGCTGCTGCGCAGCGGCAGCAAAGCCTGATAGGCGGCCGAATCGTGCCAGCCGCGCGCCGTCTCGACATCCGGAAACCGCAGCACGACCGAATCGGTGTGCGGATGCGATCCGTGCAGCACCTCGATGCATTGGCCCCGCAGCAGGACTTCGCCCCGCCACGGCAGCATCGTCGCGGGCACGCTGGCGCGATACTGGTCCCACTTCGCGGCGTCCTTGACGGTGATGTGGCCGAACACCCAGGCGGTCGCCGTGCCGCTCAAAGTGCACCGTTCATGACTACACGCCGAGGTAGCGGTGTAGCACGCGCGGATCGGCCTTGATTTCCTCCGCCGAACCCTCGTGCGCGATGTGGCCGTTGTTGATGATGTAAACGCGGCTGGCAAGGGCCAGGCTTGCTGCCAAGTTCTGTTCCACAAGCACTATGGTCTGCCCGGCGTCCACGAGCTTGCGGCAGACCACCAGCAGGTCACGCACGATCACCGGCGCCAGCCCCTCGAACGGCTCGTCCAACAGGATCATCTTGGGATTGCGCACCAGCGCCCGGGCGATCGCCAGCATCTGCTGCTCGCCGCCTGACAGATCGGTACCGCGACTGCGGCGGCGCTCGGCGAGCCGCGGGAAGATCTCGTAAATGCGCTCGAGCGGCCACGCCTGATTCGCGGTCAGTCCGGCGAGCACGATATTCTCTTCGACATCCAGGCTGCCGAAGATCCGCCGTTCCTCCGGCACCCATTGCATGCCGGCCTGCGCGATCCTGTAGGCGGGTTTGCCCACGAGGTTGTCACCGTCGAACACGATGCTGCCCGAACGCGGGCTCACGATCCCCATCAGTGTCTTTAGCGTCGTGCTCTTGCCAGCGCCGTTGCGTCCGAGCAGCGCCACGACCTCGTTCGCCTCGACGCGCAGCGCGACGTCGAACAGGATGTGCGAATCGCCGTAGTAACTGTTGAGTCCCGAGACTTCGAGCAGGCTCATCGGACTACCCTTCATGCCGCGCGTCTGGCTGATTTGCATTCATTCGAGGACCATTCCGCCAAGATAGGCTTCCTGCACAGCCGCATTGGATTTGATCTCCTCCGGCGTGCCCTCGACCAGTACGCGGCCCTCCTGCAGCACGGTGACCCGCTCGACCAGTTCGAACAGCGAATCCATGTCGTGGTCGATGACGATCATCGTGCGACCCTGGCTGATCGACTTCAGCAGCTTGACGGTCTCGATACGCTCTCGCGGGCTCATGCCGGCCAACGGTTCGTCGAGCAGCAACAGGCTCGGCGAAGTCGCCAGCGCAAGTCCGATCTCCAGCCGGCGCTTTTCGCCGTAGGCCAGCGCCGACACCTGCGTATCGGCGCGCCGTGTCAGGTTGACGAGCGCCATCTTGCGCGCGACCTGCTCGGTGAGCCCCGGAATGTTTTCCGTCAGCTTCCACAGGTCGGTGCGGTACTTGCCGCGCAAATCGGCAAGCACGGCGATGGTCAGGTTCTCGCGCACGGTCAGGCGCGTGAACAACTGGTTGACCTGGTAGCTCTTGGTGAGCCCCAGCTGGCACGCATCGGTCACCGTCATGCCGGTGATATCGCGGCCTTCGAAGATGATCTTTCCGGACGTCGGCGTCACCTCGCAGGTCAGCATCTTGAAGAACGTGGACTTGCCGGCACCGTTGGGCCCGATCACACCGCGCAACTCGCCGTGGTTGACGGTGAAGTCGATATCGCTGTTGGCGACAAGGCCGCCGTAACGCTTGGTCAGGCCACTGACCTGGAGGATGGGTCCGGCGATGCTGCTGCCTTCGCGCTTGCGTGGCGGCGTCGCCGCGGCAATCGCCAATTCGCTGGCCGCGACACTGGCGCGCGCGTTGCCCGCATTGTCGGCATCGCCGGCGGCAGCGTCCGCGTCCGCGTCCGGATCGACACGCCTGTTGCGGCGGGTCAGGTAGTTGTAGAGATCGGCGATGCCACCAATGATCCCGTGGCGCAGGAAACAAACCAGCAGCACGAAGATCACGCCCAGCACCAGCGCCCACGTGGCGCCGAGGCCGAGCCTCGCCTGCAGGAAATCCTGCAGGTACAGCCAGACGGCGGCACCGAGCAGCGGGCCGAACAGCGTGCCGACCCCGCCGATCACCGTCTGCATGACCAACTGTGCCGATGTCTGGAACATGAAGGCATCGGGTGGCATGAAAGCCTGCATCACGCCGAGCAGTCCGCCGGCAAAGCCGGCATAGGCCGCCGCGATCACGAACGCCGTGAGCTTGTAGCCGTGGACGTTGTGGCCGACGGCAGCTGCGCGCAGCGGATTGTCGCGGATTGCACTCAACACAGCGCCCACCGGAGATCGCACGATGCGCAGCGCGATCACGATGCCGATGAAATAGCACAGCGCGAGGAACCAGTAGAGCGACCAGCCGGACGTGAATTGGAGGTTGATGAAACCGAGGTTGAATGACGGCGTCGGAACGCCGGGCAGACCGTTCTCGCCGCCGGTCACCGCAGACAGCGGCGAGAACTCGACGAAGAAGAACACTTCTGCGATGGCCACGGTGATCATGACGAAATAGATGCCGGTCCGCCGTAGCGCGACCAGCCCGACCAGATAGCCGGTGGCGGATGCCGCGATCATGCCGATGACAAGCGCGGTGACAACATGCGGGAACCCCGCCCGCGTGAGCAGATAGGCGGCGACAAAACCGCCGGTGCCGTAGAAGGCGGACTGGCCGAACGAGAGCAACCCCGCATAACCGAACAGGATGTCGAAGCCGATGCCGAACAGGCCCCAGACCAGGATGCGATTGACGGTGTTGGGCGCGAAGTCGAGATAAGGAAGCAGGAACGGCGCGGCGATCAGGCCGACCGCTGTGAGCGTTTCGAGCAGATAGGGACGTCTTATGCGCATCAGCGGCTCGCGATCACTCGCGACCGGCCGTGCCGAGCAAGCCATGCGGCCGCAGCAGCAGCACCAACGTCATCGCGACGAACAGCATGACGTAGGAATACGCGGGATCGATCATCGCGGTGATGCTGATGATCTCGCCGGCGATCAGGCCCCCGAGTATCGCGCCCGGAAACGACCCGACGCCACCGATGACGACGACGACAAAGGTCTGCACCAGGATTGCCTCACCCATGTCGGGAGTGAGCGAAACCACCGGCGCGTTGATGATGCCGGCGAATCCCGCCGCCATTGCGCCGATGCCGAACACCAGCGCGAATACGCGATTGACGTTGATGCCCAGCGCGCCCACCATGACCGAATCCTCGATACCCGCACGCACGGTCAGACCCAGCCGCGTGCGATAGAGCACCACGTACAGCACGCCGAGCGCCACCGCTACGATGCCGACCAGTGCCAGCCGGTAGGTGGGATAGAGCACGAAACCGAGCGACGTGATGCCGCCGACAATCTCCGGCGGCGGCACCGACCTCGTCAGGCTGCCGAAAAAGAAGCGGATGGTCTCGACCATGACCATGCCGATGCCGAATGTCACGAGCAGCTGGTCCTCGCCGGAGCGAGCGTAGAAATGGCGGATGATCACGCGCTCCATCACCACACCGACCACCAGCACGAACAGCGCGCCGACGATGACGGCGACGACGAACGAGCCGGTATACGTGAACGCGAGATATCCGGCATAGCCGCCGAGCATGAACATGGCGCCATGCGCGAGGTTGAGGACCCCGAGCGTGCCATAGATGATCGTCAGGCCGGACGAGATCAGCGCCAGCAAGGCGCCGAGCACCAGCCCGTTGAACACCTGCGATACGAACGTAGCCCAATTAAGCACAACCGGCCTCGTGCATGGCCATCCTGCCTTGGCACAGTGGATCGCAAACCGAAGCGTTGCGCAACCGGACCACGCGGGTATGAACGGATAACGGGATCAAAAACGCACCCGGGCTCCGCCAGACGGCGAAGCCCGGATCCACGATCACCTGCAAGGAAATGCTAGGTGTAATCGCCGAGCTTGCACCCGAACGCTTCCGGCGCCTGCATCACCCCGGCGCCCGGAACGATCTCGACGACATCCCAGAAATCCTCCTTGTTCTTCATGTCCTTCGCCAGTTTACCCTTGACGATGATGACCGGGCGTACGCACTGGTGGTCTTGCGGACGATAGTGCACGTCGCCGAGCAGCGAGGGGATCGTCTCGCCTTTTTCGAACGTCTTGATGACATTGGGCGGATAGAAGTTGCCCGTCTCTTCGACCATGCGAGCCCAATGCGCAAAGCTGACATAGGCGTTTTCCGCGCCCCATTCAGGCTTGTAGCCGTATTTCTTCTCGAACGCCTCGACGAACATCTTGGCGAGCGGGTACTTGTCCTCGAGCGTCCACCAGAAGTCGGTCGCGGCGTAGACCCCTTCGAGCAACCCGCCCCCCACTTCAGGCGCGAGGAAGGGAATCTGGTAAGGCACCACCAGCTTCATCTTGTCGAATACGCCGAACTTCTTGGCCTGCTGGATCGAAAGCACGGCGTCCTGACCCCAATTCACGTTGATCAGCACGTCCGCGCCTGAATTGGCGATGTTGAGCAGATACGAGCTGAAGTCGGCGGTGCCGAGCGGCGAGACCTGGTTGGTCACCATCTTCCAACCGCCCTTTTCGGTCAGGAAGTCGTTCATCGACTTGGTTACCGTGTGACCGTACGTGTAGTCCGGCGTCATGAACGCCGCCTTCTTGTCCTTGCCGAAAGTCTTGAGCAGCACCGGGCCGATGGCATTGGCGGCGGTCTCGCCGTAGAAACCCTGGCGGAATCCATAGCGCACGCAGTCCTTGCCGGTGGTGTCGTTGGAGCCCGAGATGCCGGCCATGTACAGCACCTTGGATTGTTGCGCCAGCTTGTTGAGCGCGACCGCAACCGCGCTCGACGTGGAGCCGGTCATCAGAACCGCATTGTTCTCGCTGATGAAGCGCTGTTGCGCCTGCACCGCGGTATTGGGCTTGGCGGCCGAATCGGCAACGCCAATCTTCACGGTCTTCCCGAGCACGCCCTTGGTGGTCTTGGGTGAGAGCTTTTTCATCAGCTCGTGGCCCGAATTGATGTGCTCGACGGCGAGTTGCCAGCCCTTGAGCTCGTCTTCGCCCTGCACCGCGTAGGATCCGGTGCGCGGCACTGCGATGCCGATAAACACCGAATCGCCGGTCGAGCCGGCCGGATAGGTGCCGATCGCCGGATTGTCCGCTGCAAATGCCAGATTCGGCAGCGACGGCAGCAGCATGCTGCCAGCCGCGCCCACGCCTGCCTTCAGGAACGAACGGCGCGCAACGCCGCTTTTGCCGTCTTCGGTATGACTCATCTTGGCACTCCTCCGGATGGATTGGCTTCGGGAAATTCGCGCCGGTCTGGGACGCCGACGTAGACGGATGGCCTGCAACGCGACGTAGGCCCGGCGGCCGCCGCAAGCGCAGCGCCGCGTGACTGTATCGCGGTACGACATTCTTCGGCAAATTTACATCGGCCCGCGATACACTGTCAATGCGCCGCAGGCGGGTCGGCCTCGGATTTGCGGTTGCATCGTGCTGCGATACAATCTCCTCGACACACGTGCAAATCGGGCATCGGCGCATGGCGTCTGTTCCGCCACCCCCCTTATACTCGACATGCAGGCGGCCAATTGTGATCGACAAGGAATTCCGGCTCCTCGCAACCTTTCGCCAATCGTTGCGGCAGTTCCAATTTTTCAGCGAACAGGCTGCGCGGGACTTGGGACTCACCGCGCAGCAATACCAGGCGCTGCTGGCGATCCGCGGTGACCAGACCGGCGACGCATTCACCGTCAAGGCGCTCGCCGAGAAGCTGCTGATCAAGCACAACAGCGCGGTCGAGCTGGTGGACCGCATCGAGCAATTGCGGCTCGTCTCGCGCAAGCACACGGAGCGCGACCGACGCCGGGTAGTCATCGAATTGACGCCGCACGGCAGAAGCGTGCTTAACCGCCTCGCGATCGTGCACCGGGGCGAGCTGCATCGGATGGCGCCGGAATTCACGCGCTACTTCCGCAGTTTCGCGAAGGGCGTGGACGCTACCGAGTGACAGCTGGTCAGGAAAGCGGTCAGGACAGCCGGTCACGACACCCGGTCAGGACACCCGGTCAGGACAACAGCCTCGGCTCCTCGGGCAATGGAATGAACTCCTGGTCGTCGTGCACCGGCAACGGCATGCGCCCTGCCCGCCAGTCGGCCTTGGCCGCGTCGATGCGCTCGCGCGATGACGACACGAAATTCCACTCGACGAATCGCTCGCCCAGCGGCTCCCCGCCCAGCAGCATCACGATCGACGGCCGAATCGCCTTGAACAGCACCGGCTGTCCGGGCGCGAACACCAGCATCCGTCCCGCCGCGAACGACTGGGCGTCCACCTCGATCTCGCCGGCCGCAACATAGGCGGCGCGCTCCGGGTAGTCGGCAGGCAGTTGCGCGCGTGCGCCCGCAGCCAGGCGCCAGTGCACATAGAACATCGGCGAATGGGTCGCGACGTTCGCGCGCGCACCGAATGCTTCGCCGGAAATCAACCGTGCCCACAATCCCTCGTGCGCGCAGGTCGGAAGGTCGCTCGCGTCGTGATGCGCGAATGCCGGGGCGATTTCCTCCTGTTCGCGCGGCAGCGCGACCCAGGCCTGGATGCCGTGCAGGTGATCGCCGTGTGCGCGTGCGCGCTCGAATCGCTCGGAATGCGCGATCCCGCGACCCGCGGTCATCCAGTTCACTTCGCCCGGACGAATCGACTGCTCGGAGCCCACGCTGTCGCGATGCATGATCTCGCCGTCGAACAGGTAACTGACCGTCGACAGTCCGATGTGGATGCGGGCGCACGTCCACGCTGCGCGAAACGCCGCACGCAAGCTCCATCGGGCCGAAATGGTCGAAGAACACAAAAGGTCCAACCATCTTCCGCCGCGCGTGCGGCAGCACGCGACCCACTTCGAATCCACCGAGGTCGCGGCGGCGTTGATCTATCACCATTTCCAGCATCGTCAAGCACTCCTGTTGCGCCGATTGACACCTCACCGGCATTGCAGGACGATCAAAGCATGAAAAACGAATCTGATCAAACCGTGCTCTCGCACATCCAGCGGCTGGTCGCCGAGGAACACGGGCTGTTCGAAACCGGGTCGCTCGACGACGCGCAGGACCAGCGGCTGGCGGCGGTGCAGGTCGAGTTGGACCAGTGCTGGGACCTGCTGCGCCAGCGGCGTGCGCTGCGCGAGACGGGCAAGGCACCTGGCGACGCGCATGTCAGGCCCGCGTCGGTGGTCGAGAAATACAAGGGCTGAAGCTTCGCGGCTGCGCAATTCTGGTCATGCGCGGCAAGTCTTGCACGCGCACGCGCCACGCAGCTTCTCGTTGCAGGCCGACGCGCGAACGTCTTGCTCGCGCGAACGTCTTGCTCGCGCGTGAAGCGCTAGACCGGTGTACCCAACGGCGGTCGCTCGACCCCGTTTTCCTCGCCTATCACGGGCCTCGATGCGGGCCATGCGAGGATTGCCATGCCGACCAACGCGGAGAGCACCGACGCGCCGAACACAGCCAGCTTGGCCGCCGCAAAGTCGCGCGGATCGGCGAACGCCTGTCCCGCGATGAACAGCGACATCGTGAACCCGATGCCCGCCAGCGCGCCGGCCCCTGCCAGTTGCCGCCATGAGTACGCATCCGGCTTGATCGCCACGCGCGCCCACACCGCGAGCGCGCAACCGGCGAGCAATCCCACTGGCTTGCCGACGATAAGCCCGATTGCCACGGCCACGAACATCGGCTCGCGCCCGCCGAGCATGCCGGCCGCCACCACGACGCCTGCGTTGGCCAGCGCGAACACCGGCAGCACCACGAAACTCGACCAGGGCTCGATCGCACGCAACGTTCGATCGGCCGGCGACTCGAGGCGTTCGTGGATGGCGTCCAGCGCGCGCAGCGCCGGCAGCGACGGACCGTGCCGGAGTGCTTCGTCTCCGCGCTGCTTTTCTGCGCTGAGGAACGTGCCCGCCTGCGCGAGCAGTGCGTTGAGGTTGGGCGGCGGACGCGTCGGAATGAGTACCGCGAGTATCACGCCCGTCAGCGTCGCGTGCAGTCCACCGGCGTGCACGCAGGCCCACAGGCCGATGCCCAGCAGCGCGTATGGCAGCGCGCGGTAGACGCCCGAGCGATTGAGCAGCAGCAGCACCGCGGTGATCGCCAGCGCGGCGAGCAGGTAGGGGACGTCGAATTGCCCTGAATAGAACAGTGCGACGACGACGATCGAGCCCAGGTCGTCGACGATCGCCGCTGCCGTCAGGAACACCCGCAGCTCAACCGGCACGCGCCGCCCGAGCATGACGATCAGCGCGACCGCGAACGCCGTGTCGGTCGCCATCGGGATGCCCCAGCCGCGTTGCCAGGGACCCGCGGGAATCAGCAGCAGGTACAACAGCGCGGGAACGATCATGCCGCCAAGCGCAGCCGCAATGGGAAATGCGGCTGAACGGCGATTCGACAGCCTGCCGACGGTAAATTCGCGCTTGATCTCGAGCCCGACCACCAGGAAAAAAATGGTCAGCAATCCGTCGTTGATCCACCCGAGAAGCGGCAGGTGAAACTGCGCCGCGCCGGCGGTGAAACCGAATGCCGACGACCACAGCGCTTCGAACTCGCCGCCCATCGGCGAGTTGACGATCAGCACCGCGAGGATCGACATCATCAGCAGCAGCAAGCCGGTGGCCGGCGCCCAACTCGCGAAGTCGACCGCCGCCGAATGCACGCGATGGCCGAGCGATCCCAGCATCGCCTCCGACAACGATGCGACATCCCAGGGACCGTCATAGCGGCGGCCGTTGATGAAGAAGGTCGGCGTCACGCGCACGCCGCTGGCGTGCGCGCTGGCGATGTCCTCGTCGACGCGGGTCCTGGCGCGCGCGGCATCGTCCGGGCCATGCGGCAACTCGACATCGCGCGCGACCGCGCCGAGGTCGTCCTCGACGAGGTCGTGAGACCTCGACATGAGCTCGACGTGGGCCCGCCAGAAATGCTTTTCGTCGCCGGCAAGTTCCGCGACGTCGGCTGCACGCCGCGCAAGCTCGCTGCCGGTGATCGGCCGCTGGCGAAACACGTAGCGCATGCGATCGCCGAAGTGGTCGCGCAGCTTCGCGACCTCCTCGTTCGCGGCGCGGCAATACGGGCAGGCGTAGCTGCCGTATTCGACCAGTGTCAGGTCGGCAGCGTCCGGACCGAGCACGTGGTCGTGGCGGCTGTCCACCGGACGGTCGAGGCGGTGCGAAGATGGTCCGTTCATGGCGATTGACGAAGCGCGGCTGTAAGTGTCATTCGCAGACGATTGTAGGGCCGCGGCATCAAAGCAGCTCGCGCTGTGCGCGCAAGCGGCTCGGCAGAACGGCCAGCACGACCGCGCAGGCGGCGAGCGGCACGAACGCCATCGCGGGGACACCGGTCAAGTCCCATGCCGCGCCGCAAACGACGGCGATGACCACCGCGCCGCCGTAGCTCAGCGTGAACACGCCTGCGGACGTGCGCGCGACATCCTCGGGACGGCACAGCAGCGGCGGCAGCGTCAGGCCGAGGATCAGCGCGCCCGCATCCGAGAAGCCCAGCAGCGACGCCCACGCGATGGTTCTCGGGCCGACGTCGAGCACGAGCCCGGCGAAGGCGGCGAGCGACAACAGGCCGGAAGCGACATAGGGCCACGCGCGACGCTCCCATCGGCGCGCAACGGCCAGCAGCAGGAATGACGCAGGCAATTGCCCGAAGTTGAGGGCGGTCAGCGCGACGCCGATCAGGTCGGCGCGGCCCGCGCTCTTGAGGTAGATCGGGATGAAGGCGTTGGCGCTGAAATAGATCGCGTTGATGCAGCAGAACATTGCGCCCAATCGCCACACCAGGCCCGCATGCCAGTCGGGGACCCACTTGACCTTGGCCTCGCTCGTCGCAGCGATTGCATTCGAATCGCGTGGCGCAAGCGCCATCACGATTGCCACGATGACCACCACCGGCAGCGACCAGAACACCAGCGACATTCGCCAGCTTCCGTTCAGCATCGGCAGGATGATCGGAATCGTCAGCATCACCGGAAAGACTTCGCCGACGAGCAGGCCATTGGTGTACAACGCGGTGCCGAGGCCGATTCGCTGCGGCAGCCACTTGCGCACCGCCGTCGGCATGATCGGCTGCATGATCGCGACGCCAGCCGCCATGACGATCGTGGTGGCGAACAGCGCCGCATAGCTGCTGCTGAGCCCACGCGCCGCGGAGCCCAGCGCCACGACCAGCAGTCCGCCGACCAATGCGCGCTTCAGTCCGAGGCGCGCCACCAGCAGCGATCCGCCGAGCGCCGCAATCGCGAACAGTGCGGGTGGAATGCTGCCCAGCAGCCCCACCTGGGTGGCGCTCAGTGCGAACTCGTCGCGAATCACCGCAATCACCGGCGGCACGGCGAGAATGGTCAGGCGCAACGCATTGCCGGCGACCCATAGCAACACGACCGCGATCAACGTGGATTTCAAGGAATTCGAGCGATGGGACGACGACATGCCGGACGAAGCGGCGTTGTGGAAATTCGACAGACTGCGACCAGGCCGCAGTATGCCAGCCATTGTCCGCGCTGCCGTGGCGAGCGCGGCCAGGTGTCACGTAAATTGGGGATTCGCCATACGGCGACGCTTTCGATGGCAAGACAGCGGTCGAGTGCGAAGTCGCACCCGACCGCGCTACCGCATCAGCTGAACAAGACCCAGGCCTTCTGCAACGTCACGTAAACGCCCCAGATGATCGGAATGCCCACCACCAGCCACGCGATATAGACGTACGCCGGATTGGTCGGCGAGGTCGACACCGGGCGACCTCCATCGGCGGCGCGAGTCACTGCCGCGTCGTGCGCCAGCTTGCGCTCGGCTTCGAGCTCGGCATCGGTCATGAAGTACTTGTCCGCGACGGGCTTGACCAACATGTTGCAAATGAACCCCACCGCGAGCAAACCGCACAATATGTAGGCCGTGATGTCGTAGACCTCCGCCCGCGGAACGCCATGCGCGAGCTGGTATTCGCGCAGGTAGTTGACGATGACCGGTCCAAAGATCCCGGCCGCCGACCACGCGGTGATCAGCCGCCCATGAATGGCGCCGACCATCTGCGTGCCGAACATGTCGGCGAGGTAGGCGGGTACCGTGGCAAAACCGCCTCCATACATCGACAGGATGATGCCGAACGCGAGAACGAACAGCGCGACGTGACCGTGGTGGCCCGACCAAGGCGCCGACGCGTACAAAATGATGCCCAAAATGAAGAACGTGTAGTAGGTGTTCTTCCGGCCGAGGTAGTCCGACAGCGACGCCCATGCGAAACGACCGCCGATGTTGAACAGGCTGAGCAGCCCGGTGAACCCCGCGGCGATCGCCGCGATCTGGCCTTTTTGGACAGTCGTCAATTCATTGAACGTCGCCTGGATTCCGATCAGCTTGCCGGCGAACACTTCCTGCAACATCGGCGAGGCCATGCCGATGATGCCGATGCCGGCGGTCACGTTGAGGCATAGCACCCACCAGATCAACCAGAACTGCGGCGTCTTAGGCGCGACGTCCACGTGCACGTGGCGCGTGGTGATCATCGCCTTGCCTGCCGCGTCGGCCGGCGGTGTCCAACCGGATGGCTTCCATCCCAGCGCGGGCACGCGGTAACCGAATGCGCCGGCCATCATGAACACGAAGTAGATGGCGGCCATCGCCACGAACGTCTCCCACACCCCCACCGAGGTTGGCGTCGCGAAGTGTTTCATCAGGTTGTCCGCGAGCGGCGCGCCGATCATCGCGCCGCCGCCGAAGCCCATGATCGCCATGCCGGTCGCCATGCCGCGGCGGTCAGGAAACCATTTGATTAGCGTCGATACCGGTGAGATGTAGCCCAGTCCAAGTCCGATACCACCCAGCACTCCCGGCCCGGCCCACATGAGCCATAACTGGTGGGTATAGATGGCGATTGCGCCGATCAGAAGACCGCCGCACCAGCATAACGCGGCGACGAATGCCGCCTTGCGCGGACCTACGCGCTCCAGCCAACCGCCCCAGATCGCAGCGGCTACCCCTAGCGCGACGAAGAACAGCGTGTACATCCAGCCGAGCTCGCTAATCTTCCAGTCGCACGCAGCCGAGAACATGCGCGTGAATATCGACATGTCCGCCGGACACGCAACCGGCGCCTTGATGCCGATGGCGCGCGACAACGGCAGCCAGAACACGCTGAATCCGTAGGCCATGCCGATGCAAAGATGGATGCACAGGGCGGCCGGTGGGACCAGCCATCGATTGAAACCCGGTCCGGCGATCGTGCGTTCCTTCGCCAACCAGCTCGTGCCGTTCGCCGTGCCCCCCGGTAGTGTTCCGGCTGCCTCAGTCATGCTCTCTCCAATGGATATATTGCGCTTAGGATGAATATGTTTTTTATTTCATAAGCCCGCGTAAGCTAGCAGCGGGAAATTGCGAAATCAATATGCGACCAGGCGCTTGTAAGTCATGCTCCCGGATCATGCTTAAATATGCTATAAAAAGCCTATGAATAGAATCGTGATCAAGCCTCAATGGATGTTCAGTGGGGATGCCGACCAGCAGCGCCAGAAGATGCCCGCGCTGCTTGGCTTGTTGAGCGCGATCTACGAGGACGGCAACCTCACCCGGGCGTGCGTGACCGTAGGGATTTCCTACCGGTATGCGTGGGGCCTGATTCGCAACGGCGTGCAGATTTTCGGAGTGCCGCTGGTCAAGCTGACCCGCGGACAGGGCGCGAAATTGACGGCGCTCGGCGAAAAGCTGGTGTGGGCCGACAAGCGCATCGTTGCGCGACTTGCGCCGATCCTAGACAGCCTCGCCTCGGAGCTCGAGTCGGAAATCGAGCGCGCCCGTGCCGACTCGCGCGCCGTGCTGCGCATCTACGCAAGCCACGGCTACGCGGTCGCGATGTTGCGCGACTTTCTGCTGCGGCGACAAATCCCGGTCGAACTGCAGTTTCGCGGCGGGATGGACGCGCTCGCGTCCATGTCGCATTCCAATTGCGAACTCGCCGGATTCCACGTCCCGGTGGGAAGCTACCAGCCGATGGTCCTCGCGCACTACGCGAAGCTGCTGAGATCAAAATCGCAGAAGCTGATCGCGGTCAGCACCCGCCGCCAGGGCATCATGGTCGCGAAGGGCAATCCACTGGCGATCCGGTCGTTCGCCGACCTCGGGAAGCCCGGCATCCGCTTCGTCAACCGCCAGCTCGGCTCGGGCACGCGGATGCTGCTCGAGCTGATGCTCGAGCGCGAGCAACTCGACAGCCGTTCGATCAGCGGATTCGAGGTCGTCGAATTCACCCACGACGCGGTGGCGGCGTACATCGCGAGTGGCATGGCGGATGCGGGCCTCGGCGTCGAACCCGGCGCGCGCAAGTTCAATCTGGACTTCATACCGCTGGTCAACGAACGTTACTTCCTCGCCTGCCACGACAACACGCTGGCCACGCCGCCGGTGCAGGAGCTGCTGCTGGCGCTGCAGAGCAACGAGTTCCGCACGGTGATCAACAACCAGCACGGCCTCGACAGCGCCAATTCGGGTGCGGTGATGTCGATCGACGACGCGTTTCCCGATTTGCCGCAGTAACGCCGCGCCGCGAACCCCGGATCGCCGATGCTAGGCCGCCGTACTGCGACGGGTGACACGCCGCAGCCACGGAAAGACCTCTTCCATCGCGACGGCTTCACCCGGGTTATCGAGCCTGTAGCCCGCGACCGATTCCAGCATGCGCGCAAACTCGGGGCCTTTCATCAGCCCGATGAGCTCGCCGACCGCCGGATGCGCCAGCGTCTCGGTGCGGCAGGCGAGCATGTATCGCTCTTCGACGATCGGCAGGAAATCCAGCTTGAATTGCCGAGCCGCAGGCTCGATGCCGAGTCCTACGTCCGCCATGCCGCTCGCGACAAAGGCCGCAACCGCCGCGTGCGTGTATTCGCCGCTTTCGTAGCCCTGGATGCGTGAAGCATCGATCGCCATCTCGTGTAGCAGTCCATCGAGCAGCACGCGCGTCCCCGAGCCCAGTTGGCGATTGACGAACTTGATGCCCTTGCGCGCGACGTCGCGCAGCGATGCGATCTTGCGCGGATTGCCTTTGGCGACGATAAGCCCCTGCGTGCGGATCACGAGGCGGATCACGCGCTGCTGCCGGGGCTTGGCCCACGGCGCGTACTGTGTCCAGAGCAACGGGCCGAGGTCGCCGAGCGGAAGGTGAAAGCCCGCGAGGTCGCATTGCGAGCGCGACAGCGCGGCCAGCGCTTCGACGCCGCCGACGTACTTGAGGTCGATTTCGCCATGCCCGTGCAGCCGCACCAGCGCGGGCAGCTTTTCCACCGCATAGCCGTGGCTCGCGTGCAGGCGCAGCACGGGCGTGGTTCGCTGGCGTGCCCTGCGCACCGCGACGTTCAGCTCCGAGGCAATGTTCTCGAGCTGCGGAAAGAGACTGGCCTCCGTGCGCTGTTCGGCCCACAGCAGCTTTTCACCGAGTGCCGTCAGGCGGGCGCCACGTCCGCGCTGCATGTGCACGAGTTCGCTGCCGAAGATGACGTTCCACTTGCCGAGCAGGTCCCAGCCGTGGCGATACGAAATGCCGATCGCCTCGGCCGCCGCCGTCAGCTTGCCGGTCTCGTAGATGGCATTCAGCAGGCGAAAGAGCTGCGGCTCGAAATGATCGCCCGCTTCGCTGTTGAGGATCCACGCGGGCTTGATGACGATTCGAGGCATAGGCAAATCGTCCCACATTTCATGGGCGATCATCGCTGCGGCGCCGCTGTTCCCCTGCAATGCATTGCGTACATGTGTTCAAACATGTTCACGAACGAATGGCGGTACCACCAAAGGCGGCTGCACGCGCGGTGGCACGGCCAAGAGCAACGCCCTCGCTTGACGGTGCTCTAGGCCTCGAGCCAGCCTCCGCAATCCCACCCGAGCAGGCGCTCGAGATCGCGGACGTCGAACTCGAACGTCTGCTGCAGCAATCGCCGTGCGCGCGCCTCCATGGTCGTTGCATAGGGAATCGCGTAGACGTCCCGCGCCTCGACCGCCGCAAACGGCTCGATGCCGAGAAATCGCGCGACCCGGTCGAGCGCTTGCTGCGGCGCGCGGTGCACGTCCTCGCTCTTCAGAACCAGCATTTGCGAAACGGGGAAGAAGCGCATGACGCGACGCAACTGTTGCGCATAGAACCCGCGGTCGATATACGACCACCAGGGGTGCTGCAAGGGCAGCACCGTCCTGCAGCGCGCCGGCTCGGACGATAGTGCTTCGAAAAACGGAAGCGGGTCGCGGTCTTTGATCCGTTGCATGTTCCAGTGCGAGAACGCGCGCGTCGCGGGATCGCGCAGCACGAATATCCATTTCATGCCCGGGTTGTATTTCCAGATTCGCTGCGGGACCGGGTCCCAATACATGTAGATCGGCGTCGCGTCGCACAGGATGCGGGCGGAAGGCCCCGGCGCGAAGGCCGAGTGGTAATAGTCGAAGTCGACGCTCGCGCCGGCGAAATTCTCCTCGGCGTCGAAAAAATGCATTTCCTTCGTGCCCGGGATGCAAAGCTGCGGATGCTCGTAGAGGTAAGACGCGAGCGCGGTCGTCCCGCCTTTCTGGGTGCCCGCGATCACGCAATTGACGCGGATCGATGCGTTGTCCGCCGCCGTCCGCAGTCGATCGCGTGTAATGCCGGCGTACGCCGAAAGATCCTTGCGCCCCTCGAACATCCGGCGCCTCAGCTTGCCCGCAATTCGGACAGCCAGTCGGCGCAATCCCATCCGAGCATTCGCTCGATCCTGCGAATCTCGATTTCGAACGTCTCGTGCAGGAATTGCCGCGCGCCGCGGCCCATTGGCCCTTCATAAGGCAATGCGAAGATCTTGCGCGGGGCGACATTGGGGAACGCGCCGACACCGAGCCATTGCGCAACCTGCGCCAGCGCCGGCGCGGGGTCGGCCTGGAAATCCTCGCTCTTCAGCACCATCACCTGTTCGCGCGGGAAATGCCGCCAGATGCGTCGCAACTGCGCGCTGTACATGCCCCGGGCGACATATGACCATCGCCGATGCTGCAACGGCAACGCGCCGCGGCAGCGATCCTGCTCGCCGCGGATCGCTTCCTCGAAAGACAGCGTCTCGCGGCCCTGCTTGATCTCCATGTTCCAGTGTGAGTAGGCGCGCGTGCCGGGATTGCGCAACAGGACGATCAGCTTCATTGCCGAGTTGTACTGCCAGATGCGCAGCGGTGCCGGCTCCCAGAACATGTAGACCGGCGTGGCGTCGCCATACACGCGCACGCCAGGCTTGCGCTCGTACATCCGGTGATACGTCGCATAGTCGACCGGAGACTCCGCGAAATTTTCCTCGGTATCGAAGAAGTGCGCTTCCTTGACCTCCTGCGGCATGCCGATCTCGGGATGCTCGATCATGCACACCTTGAGCGCGCTGGTGCCGCCCTTCTGCGTGCCGGCCACGACGACGCCGATTCTGACTTCGGCGCCGTCATTGGCGGCGTTGACGATTGGCGGCTCGAGCACAGAACGGCCCGCCGGCAGTGTCGCAGGCGCGAAGTTGCCATGGCATGCCTTGAAGCGCATGCCGCTGCCGCAGGGACATGGCTCGTTACGAGCGGATATCGCCATTGCGACGCGATACGACCTCGCCGCGCCTAACGCGCGACGCGTCCCGAGACGTCGGGCAGTGTTGCGTCGTCCTGCAACACCGCACGATAGAGCCAGCCCGCGGCCAGCGCGCCGGCGATCGGCGCCAGCCAGAATAGCCAGAGCTGCTGCAGCGCCCAGCCGCCGACGAACAATGCCGGTCCCGTGCTGCGCGCGGGATTGACCGACGTGTTGGTCACCGGGATGCTGATCAGGTGGATCAAGGTCAGTGCGAGACCGATGGCGATGCCCGCGAAACCGACGGGTGCGCGCGCATGCGTGGCGCCAAGGATCACGATCAGGAACATGAACGTCATCACCACTTCGCTCACCAGCGCGGCCGTAAGCGAATATTGGCCGGGCGAGTGGTCGGCATAACCATTCGACGCAAATCCGCCCGCGAGATCGAATCCGGCCTTGCCGCTTGCGATGAGATAGAGCACGCCAGCACCCGTGACGGCGCCGAGAACCTGCGCCACGATGTACGGAAGCAGGTTGCTGGCCGGGAAGCGGCCGCCTGCCCACAGCCCGAACGACACCGCAGGATTGAAGTGGCCGCCGGAGATCGGTCCCAGTGCATAGACACCGGTCAGCACCGTCAATCCGAACGCGAATGAAACGCCCAGCAATCCAATGCCGACATTGGGAAACGCCGCAGCCAGCACGGCGCTTCCGCAACCGCCGAGCACCAGCCAGAACGTGCCGATGAATTCAGCAAGCAATTTGGCGCGCATGACAAACGTTCCCTGGTCGACCGGACTGCCTATCTTGCCTTAATCGGTGCCGGGATTCACGCGCCACTGCGCGTCGAATCCGGCATTTGCGCCAGAGCGAGAACGGCCCTCGCCCGCTCCACGAACGGCTTGTCCACCATCGACCCATCCACTTTCGTAGCGCCACCGCCGGCATTCGCCGCCGCGACGACACGCTCGGCCCATGCGATCGAATCGGCACTTGGCATGAACGCGCGCCGCACGATGGCCACCTGGCGCGGATGGATGCACAGCTTGGCGCCGAAGCCCAGCGCCTGCGCGAAACACACGTCCTCTGCGATTGCGTTCTCGTCGGTGAGCGATGGTGTGGGCGCGGCAATCGGCAACGGCAGGCCCGCCAGGCGCGACCCCAGGGCGACGGCGGCCGATGGATGGATCAGGCCGCGCACATCGCCCGACAGCCCAAGATCAACCGCATAGTCGAGCGCGCCGAAGGCGAGGCGCGTCACGCGATGCGCTGCGGCGATTTCGTTGACGTTGGCGACGCCGCGCGCCGACTCTATCAGCGCGACGACACCCGAGCCGTCTTTCAGCGTCACGGCGAGCTGACGCACGTCCTCGGCGCGATCGGCCTTCGCCAGCATCGCCACCAACGGCGGCGCACCTGCCAGCATCCGCACGTCGTCGGCAAATGCCTTGGTGCCCGCGGCGTTGACGCGCACCAGCGTGCGCTCGCGTAGCGGCGATTGCGCGAACCATTCGGCAATATTCGCGCGCGCAGCCGCCTTGCCTGCTTCGGCGACCGCGTCCTCGAGGTCGATGATCACCGCATCGGCGCCGCTTGCGAACGCCTTGTCGAAACGCTCGGGGCGATCGCCCGGCACAAACAGGTAGGTGATCGGATGCATGATGAGGCGAGCATACCGGAAGCCGCGGAATCGCCGCCCCGGCTTCCGGTACCAGGGGCTACGCCGGGGCGCGCAACGTCGCGGTAGCGTCCATCGCGAGGATTCCATCGGCATCGCGGATCCACAGCCGCACGTCGCGCGTAGCGGCGGCCGGCTTGCCGCAGATGCCGAATGGCGCGAGGTCGAAGATCGGACGCAGCGCGCGGAATTCGAAGCGGGCCAATGACGCCGCCGGAATATGGGTACACAGCAGGTCGACGAGTAGCGTCGCCAGCAACGGACCGTGCACGACCAGTCCCGGATAGCCTTCGACGCCTGTGACGTAGTCGCGGTCGTAGTGAATGCGGTGGCCGTTGAACGTCAACGCCGAATAGCGAAACAGCAGCACCGGATCGGGGACAACGCGCTGATGCCACGTTGCCTCGGGCGGTGACGGCTCGCCGGCCGCGGGCACGGCACCGGGAGCCGGCGCATCGCGATAGACAATGTCGTGATGTTCGGTGAGCGCCAGCGCCCCATCGGCGTCGCGCCGGATGTCATGACGAACCGTGACGAACACCAACGCGCCGCTGCGACCCTGCTTGGCGCTGACGCCCTCGATCGTCGATGTCCGCGTCACCGCATCGCCGATGTACAACGGCGAGCGGAACTCGAACCGGCCGCCCGCCCACATGCGGCGCGGCAACGCAACGGGTGGCAGGAATCCGCCGCGGCGCGCGTGGCCGTCGGCGCCGATGTCCTGCGCAGGCGCGAGCGGGAGAAAGTACAGCCAATGCCACAGCGGCGGCAACGGCGTTCCTATTGCGGGTCGCGCGGTATCCCGGCCCAGTGTCGCCGCCAGCGCCGCGTAGGGCGTTGCCGCGATGACATCGGTGGCGACTTCGGTGCGGCCGATCCACGCCTCGAGCGGTGCGTCATTCGCGATCGATTCAGCTGGCATTTGGGCGAGAATATCGCTTCAGCGTCGTGCGCGAACGTGATGCGAAGCGTTGCCGCCACGCGGGCGTTGACGACATTAGAGCAGCCACTCGATCGGCAGCACGCCGAGGAACCGGATCCATGCGCGCTCGACGGCGCCGGTTCCCGGTTCGACGTCGTACTCGATCTCACCGCCCGGCGTGCGTTCGATCCACAGCGGGCAATGCCCATCTGCAGCGGTTCGCACTTCGTAGGCCCGGTCGGGAACGCCACGGTCGAAGCTGTCGGACAGACGTTGCGCGAGCGCCGGACTCTCGATCACCAGCCCCATCTCGGTGTTGAGAAAGGCCGAACGCTCGTCGAAATTGAACGAGCCCACGAACACCCTCCGGCGATCGATCGCCGATGTCTTGGCATGCAACTGTGCCGATCCGCTCGAACCGATGGACCCGTCGTTTTTCGCGTTGGCCGCGGTGGGCTTGAGCTCGTACAAATGCACGCCGGCGCGCAACAGGTCGCAGCGCCGCTTGACATAGCCCGCGTGCACCGGAGCGACGTCGGTCGCGGCCTTCGAGTTCGTCAGCACGCGCACCGCGACGCCGCGCTGCGCCATTCGTTCGAGCGCCGCCGTGCCCCCCTCGCCCGGCACGAAATACGGCGAAACGAGGTCGAAAGAGACGCGTGGTTCTCCCATGATCGGCAGCAGTTGCGACAGCAGCAGCAAATCGCGCCGGTCGGTCGTGTCGAGCGTCTTGCCCGGATCGTCGCGAACGAGGCGTGCCTCAGCCCATTCAAGCGGAAGCTGACCGGCGACGAGATCCTGGACGAGCCGCGTATGGTTCAACGCGTCGACATACGCCGACGCATTCGGATCGCCGCGCACGGCGGCGAACCGCGCCTCGAGTACACCCGCCGCGCCTGAATCGGCTGGGCCAACGATGCCCGCGATGGGATACGCGGAGGCGCTGTTCCAGTAAAGGTCGAACGCGTCGGACACCTGGTGCACGGCATGACCGATCGCCACCACGTCGAGGTCGGTGAAGTCGACGCTGTTCTGCGCACCGGCATACTCGTCGCCGATATTGCGCCCGCCGACGATCGTCACCTGGTTGTCCGCAGTAAAGGACTTGTTGTGCATGCGCCGGTTCGCGCGCGTGAAATCGGTGATGAAATCGAGCACGCGCGCGTGCCGGTGCATCAGCGGGTTGTACAGCCTCACCTCGATGTTGGGATGCGCGTCGAGTGCCGCTAGCGTGGCGTCGAGGCCCCCCGTGTTGGCGTCGTCCAGCAGGATGCGCACGCGCACGCCGCGCTGCGCGGCCTTCCAGACGGACTCGAACAGCAGGTAGCCCGTCTGGTCGCCGTGCCAGATGTAGTACTGCACGTCGAGCGACTTTTCCGCCGTGGCCGCGAGCAACGCGCGCGCCGCGAACGCGTCGGCAGGGACGGTAAGGGCATAGATGCCGGACTTGCCAGGATGCGCGGACACCTGCGCCTCGACCGCGCGTCCGAGCAACGTTGCGGACGTGTCGGCGATCGATAGTGTGTCGGTGCGCCCGTCCAGTGGCGGCAGGCTGGCGCATCCGCCCAGCAGCATCGTCGACACCACCACTGCGCAGAACTGCGGAGCATGCCGGATCATTCGTTGCAGGAACAAACGCGCGCTCCAATGTCGAGAACAGCGACGACCCGTTCGCGCCGGGGCGACCCGGCGCCCTGCGGCATCGCGCGTCGACCGCGGGAAGCCGTCTTCTTGGACGAAGTTATCACGCCGCCGTGAGCCGGAACATCGACTCGCGATAGTATCGGTCCATTGCGGGATTGCGACGGTGAACATGCATGTTCAAGCTTACTGACTACCCCTTGCTCGTATTGGTGGTCGCGTTTGTGGTGCTCTGGCTGTCGACCCGGGTCGGCGCCGGGCTGTTCGGCAGGAGGCATGACCTGGACGAAGGCGTGCGCGAGGACTTCGGCGTGGTGCTCAGCGCCACGCTGACGCTGCTCGGCCTGATCATCGGGTTCAGCTTCTCGATGGCCATCAACCGGTATGACCAGCGCAAAACGTTCGAGGAAGCGGAGGCTAATGCGATCGGCACCGAATACGTGCGCGCAGACTTGCTGCCGTCGGCCGATGCCCGGCAGGTTCGCGCGCTGCTTCGTGACTATACGGACCAGCGGGTGCTGTTCTACACGACACACGACGATCAACAGCTTCGGCAGATCGGCGCGCGTACGACGCAATTGCAGGCCGCTTTGTGGTCGGCCGTACTGGCTCCGGCCGCGGCCCAGCCGACGCCCATCGTGGCACTGGCAGTCTCGGGCATGAATGACGTGCTCAATTCACAGGGGTACACGCAGGCCGCGTGGTGGAATCGAATCCCGGTTGCCGCGTGGGCATTGATGTCCGTCGTCGCAATTCTCGGCAACCTCTTGTTCGGCTACGGGGCACGAAATCCCAAGGCTAAGCACATCGTGCATCTGGCCCTGCCGTTCATGGTGGCGGTTGCGTTCTTCCTCATCGCGGACATCGACAGTCCATACCGGGGAGTCATCCGCGTCAATCCGCAAAACCTGATGATCCTCGCCGAGTCTCTGCGCGCGCAATAGCTGCAAGCAGCGGCGCAATTCGTCATGGTTGTGCAGCCGTTCCCGGCGCCGAGCCCGCTGCGCGCGGCGAATCAACCACGATCCTCGCTCCGACATCCTTCAGCAGGCGCTGGAATTCCGGCGACTGCATGATGATCGTGCCCGCTGCGGCGCGCAGGCGATCGACCGCCTCGGCGGGCAGGACGAACGAAGTGGGCTGGCGGTTCAGGTAGTCGAGCTCCGCCTTGTCCTTCAGCGCGGGAAACGACACGTCGATCGCGTAGATCTCGGCATTGGGGACACGCAACGCCGCAGCAATCGCCGGGTCCCTGTTGGCCGCATACGCCCCCGAGTTGCGAAGCCGCCGCAAGGTCTGCCAGCGCGCCGCGGTGTCCTTCAACAGCTCGACGGCCTCGTAGGAATAGGCATCGATCGGCGTGCCCGCCGCCTTCAACAGGATGTCGAGGGTGCCCGGCGGGTTTTCCGACTCGTCCCATTGGGTCGGCGGTGACGAAAGCGAATTGACGATGAACACGATGATCCTGCGGGCGTTGTCGAGCGGCGTCGGCCGGCCCGCCTCGTGCAGCGCCTCAAGGATTTCCAGTGAATCGAGCACGCTACGCATACCCACGTTATCCGACACGCCGCCGTCGACCAGGTGAAGATAGGGCCGATGAACGCTGTCGGAGAACGCGAGCTCCGATCTCAACGAGCGTATCGCGCGCGCGGCAGGACGCGGCGGGTTCGCCGAGTCGAGGAACAGCGCTACCCAGTCGGGCGTGACGGTGTTGCAATTGCCGCCATAGTTCTTGAGCGTGATCGACGACAGCACCACCGGCACCGCCGACGAGGCTGCGGCGGCGCGGGACAACGACATCGCGTTGAGGTTCGAGCAGATGACGTCGAACGTGCGTTGGCTGAACACGAAGCGCGAGCCGGTCGAGATGTCGGTCGCCGACGCGAGAATCAGCGGCCCAGCGCCGCGGTCGAGGTCGCCGAACGTCGCGCCGTGGAACAGGATCTCGTCGTACAACTGCGCGGCCAGCTCGGAGCGCCCCCAACCGGTCGACAGCAGGTCGCCCCAGTACACTGGATTGACTGCGCGGGCGATGATCTCGCCCTGCACGTTGCGCTTGAGGAAGCTCTGCTCATAGTCGTCGAACAGCTTGTCGCCGTACAGTCCATAGGCCAGCGCGGTGAAGCTGCCGCCCGACACGCCGGTGATCACGTCCACTTCATCCAACAGACGGCCCCGATTGCCCTTCGGTCCGAGCACCTCGGTGCGCCGCAGGAATTCCAGCACGCCGTATGAAAATGCGGCCGCGCGCGTGCCGCCACCGGAAAAGGCGAGAATGACGAGGTTCTCCTTATCCCGGACCTTTGCCTGGCGAAGCTCGAACCGATACCCCGTGGTGATGTCGGCGATGGCGATCGGCGGATTGACCGGGCGCGTGGCGCAACCGCCCAACAGCAACAATGCAATGGCCGCTAGTGCTCGCACGTGCTTACGCCGTCAGCAGGTTGCGTGAATGGAAGAGGCATCGAACAGGTTGGGTCTGCAATTGTTCATCGATCACTTCGCCGGATAGGATTTCGCTGGTGGTGAAACGCAACAATAGTGATTATTTCCGATTTCGGGAAGCGCAGGCCATTCGCCATGGATCTTCCGCTTGCGGCGCGGCGGTTCGAAAAGTATCCTGCGGGGGTTGTGAGTCGGCTTCGTGTTGTTGCCGGCCGACGTGCCTTCCCTACCTAAAAAATGCTGTCTTGACAGGATCGATTGTCATGAAACTTCAAATGCATGCCCGCCGCGCGAATTGGCTCGCGGCCTGCGCGGCATTGGCGCTGTCGATGTGGGTCTGCGGCGCTTGCGCGGCGGACGCTGCTCGGATCGACGAAAGCGAGTTGTCCGCGGCCGGCTTCAAGGTCCTGGTCGCCGCCAACCAGAAGCAGCAAGAGTGGGTGAAAACCCTCACGCCCGGCCAGATGCGGCCGATGCAGCGCACGGGCAAGAAGTATTTCATCTACCCCGCTGCCGCCGGTAACCAGATCTATGTGGGTGGACCGCAGGAATATGCGGCGTTGCAACGATTGCATCCGCCAACCGGCCCGAGCACGCTCGACGCGGCAATCAAGGGCAACGCCTACCGCTCGAAGCAGAACGAAGTCATGCAGAAGGCGACTGCGCAGGATTTGACCGATCCATTCCTGGGCGCCACCTGGGGCGATCTCGGCTGGTAGATCTTGCGACGCCGGGATTACATGCGTGGCGTCAGGAGCATCGGCCCGTAGCGTACGACGAATCCCAATAGCGCCAGCATCCACGCCGCACTCGCGATTTCCAGTAATGCAACGGTCATCGGGGGCAGAAGTCCGGCGGCGATTCGCACCAGCGCTGCCAGGACGACAGCCGCGTACATTGCCTGCGTAAAGCGGTCGGCAACCAGCGGCCGGCCGCAGTGACCAAGGCCCACGCGCGTCATCATGCCGACCGTCATCACGCCGATGGCGCCTGCCGTCCATGCGTGCAGCGCGGCACTTTCGCCGATCGCGGACGTCACGCCGCTGGCAGCGAGCAGCAGAAATCCCAGCGGCACGAATGCATAGCCGACGTGCAGCACCAGCACTAAAGGTTCGCGGCGCGCGCGGTCACCCGCCCATCGTGTGAGCCGAACGCCGTGCAGCACGCCCGCAAGGGCCAGCGCGCCGGTGACAGTCGACGCGCGCGGGGCAACGAACCAGGCGATCAGCGTGCATGCGCCGACTGCCAGCACGAGCGAATCGAATCGGCTGTATTGAATCGGCAGGCGGCCGGGGTTGTGAGCAGCAAGCCAGTTGCGTGTAAACGCCGGGATCACCCGGCCGCCGACGAGCGATATCAACAGGATCGCCGCGGCGACGCCCGTAGCGTTGCCGATGCCCATCGCGGAATCCGCGGCCCACGCCGGCGGCCAGTGACACAGCGCGTTGCCGCCTGCGAACACCGCGATCACCGCGACGGAAGAAAGATTGCTCCAGCTTTTCGAGCGGACGACGTCGCGTGCAAGCACCAGCGCCACGACCGCCAGGAATGCAACGTCTATCACGGCGACCATACGCGCATCGAGATGCGCGGCCATCGCGATCGCAATGCGCCCGGCGACCCACAATGCGAACAGTGCCGCCAGCGGCGCGCCGCGCAAGGGCGGCAGGCCCGTCCAATTGGGCATCGCGGTCAGCAGGAAGCCGGTGACGACGGCCGCGAGATAGCCATACAGCATCTCGTGCGCATGCCATGCGATCGGCGTGAAAACCGGCGGCGCCGCGCCATGGCCGACAAAGATCCACACCCAATACGGCACGCCCAGCCCGGCGAACAACGCGCCTGCCACGAAAAACGGCCGGAAGCCGATGCTGAATATCGCGGGGATCGCCGTCGGCGTGGCGCTCGCCGCCGGCTTTTGTGGGGCGCCGTGAAATCCGGCATTCGGTTGAGTCGTGGACACTCGCGCCACTTATCGCGCAGGCCCCGCGTGCATGACGGCGTCGTCGTGCGGGCCATCGACGATCAGGAATCCCACGAGACCGTGCTCGAGCCGCGACAACGCATGGTCGACCAGCACATAGCGTCCCGCGCGATCGATCTTGAAATCGACGACCGTCGCGCCGCCCGGCGGCACCGATACCGTCTGCACGCCCGCGATCGGCGGCGACAGCAGGCTCGCCCCTTGGTAGACGTGATCGAAAATCTCGCCAATGACGTGGAACGACGACGTGAAGTTCGGCCCACCGACGCCGAAGTAGATGCGCACGGTTTCGCCGACCCGCGCCCGCAACGGATGCGAACGCGTCAACGATCCGACCGCGCCGTTGAACAGGAAGTACTCGGGCCGCTCGGAAATGAGCTTTTCATAATCCATTTCCTGCGCGCCCTGCGTGCCGAAAGGCTGCGCCGTGTACAGCTCGCCCTGCATCACGTAGAACTCGCGATCGACCTGCGGCAAACCCCCTTCGGGTTCGACCAGCAGCATCCCGTACATGCCATTCGTGATGTGATGCGGCACGCTCGGGGTCGCGCAGTGATAGACGAAGAGACCGGGAATCAGCGCCTTGAACGTCACCACGGTTTCCTTGCCGGG
Source organism: Pseudomonadota bacterium (assembly GCA_041691615.1). GTDB lineage: Bacteria > Pseudomonadota > Gammaproteobacteria > Burkholderiales > Casimicrobiaceae > VBCG01. The sequence goes on along the minus strand of JBEPUI010000016.1, from coordinate 14,580 downwards.
TGCCGTCTGCGTGAATTCCGCGCCGCCCCCTGGCCCGGTTGCGCCATGGAAGTCCACCGAGTGGATCATCACGCTGTTGGCCGCGTTCTTGACGTGAACCTCGACCGTGTCGCCGACACGCACGCGCACCATCGGGCCGGGGACCTTGCCGTTGAACGTCCAGTAGTTGTACGTGGTCTTGTCGTCGAGCTGTCCGATCAACTCGACGGTTTCGAGATCGATGCGCACGACTTGCGGGCCACGGCTATGGATGGCGGGCGGCAGGTCGCTCGGGTCGCGGACGATATCCGGCGCCGTTGCAACCGCCGCCGCACGCGCGCCGGGCAGCACCTGCAAACGCCCTTGCATTCCGGCTTCGCGATGACCCGGTATCGAGCAGTAGTACAGGAACTCCCCTGTTTTCGACGCATTGAGCGAAACCGTGCTGCTGGCGCCTTTGCCCACCACGTGATCGGAACGCGCGGCGAACTCGTCGATGACGATGTCGTGTTCCGCGCCTTCGCCGTTGACCAGGTTGATCTGCACGGTTTCGCCTTCATGCACCACGAGCAGCGGATTGACCTTGCCGTTGATGTCGCCACCGACACCAAGATAGACCATCCGTCCTTCGGCAACGCCGGAGCGCAGCGTGAATACGCGCGGCGAATGCATGTCGGTCGCGCCAGCACCCATGGTCATCGTGCTGCCCGCCGCGGAAACGGCCGGCGTTGCCGGCTTCGCCGGCGCTTGCGCAACGCGCAACATGCCGTCGCCATGCTGCATGCCTTGCATCGCGTCGGCCGCGTTGACACGCGATTGAATCCCGGCGACAGCCAAGAGAAGCATTAGTGCGAAGCGAATCTTCATCGATGGGTCCCGGCATGTTGCATTGGAAAGTCGTATTGACGATGACGGCGCGAGTCAGTGCCGATCAGGGTTTTTTCTTGCCGTCGGCGCCGAACTGCTTCAAATAGGCGATGAGGTCCTTGATCTGCTTGGGGTCCTTGACGCCCGGAAACACCATTTTCGTGCCGGGAACCTTGGCCTGCGGGTCCTGGATGTATTCGGTGAACGTCGCTTCGTTCCAGGTCAGACCCGAATCGCGGTTCGCGGGCGAATAAGCGTAGCCGGGCACGGTCCCCGCCTTGCGTCCGATCACCCCATTGAGCTGCGGACCGACCGAATTTTTCGCGGTTTCGCCAATCTGGTGGCAAATCTTGCAGGTTGCGAAGACCTTTTCACCGGCGGCGGTATCCTGCGCAATGGCGGGCGTGGCAACGGCTGCGCAAAATAGCGCGGTCGCGATCATGCTGTTCGATGTCATTTGGATTCTTTCCTCGGGCAATGGTGGTTCAACCCAGTCGTTCGATCGGGCCGGTTAAGTTGCGCCCTGCCTGCCGGGCGCAGTCGACCGACTGCGTGGCAGATTGCGCCACGCGCATGCATGCAGCGGTGAGATGAAAGTGGACGTTGTCGCGGAAGTCCGCAACTCGGCGCTGTTCCAGGGCCTTGGCGATGCGCAGGCTTCGCAATCGCCGCGCAGTCGCCATCGAGGGCCGTGACGCGCAAGCTTCCGCGCGCAATGGTTTGATCAGCAGGGAAGCCAACGCACCGTGTTGGATCCTCGGGCCGCTTTGCGCGCCGCCCTACCCTGCTATCAGGGCAGTATGCGCCGAAGCAGGTTGTGCCTCAAGCACTACCGTTCACAACCGCCGAGCGAGTGGCGTCGGCCAACGCCTCGCGAGATCGCATCTTCGTCACGTAACGGGAAGCAGATGTACCGCTTGCTCCACGAACACCAGGCCCACTCGATCGCCCGCGGCGATTCGCATGCGGCGCTGCAACGACGCCTCGATGGCAGTCACCAGCGTCCGGCCGACGCGAATCCGGTATTCGACGCGATCGCCACGGTACTCGACGTCCTCGACGACGCCTTGCAGGCTGCCGCCTTCGGCCGGGGCGCTCACGCGGATCGCTTCCGGCCGCACCAGCACCAGCAAATCGTCCGCCGGACAGCGCTTGCTCTCCAACGCGATGCGATGATCGAGCGTCTCGATCGTCACCTGTCTTTCCGTGCGCGCGACGACGCGTCCAGGCAACGCGTTGACCTGGCCAACGAATTCGGCGACGAAGAGGCTCGCCGGACGGGCATAGATCTCCTCGGGCGTGCCCACCTGCTCGACGCAGCCCCCGTTCATCACAACGATCCGATCGGACAGGCTCATCGCCTCGTCCTGGTCATGCGTCACGTAGATGGCGGTGGTGCCGAGACTTTTCTGCAGGCGCCGCAGCTCGCCGCGTACTTGCACGCGCAATCGGGCGTCGAGGTTCGACAGCGGCTCATCGAACAACAGCAGGTCCGGCTGCATCACCATCGCGCGCGCCAGCGCCACGCGTTGCTGCTGCCCGCCCGACAGCTGTCCCGGCAGGCGCGCGGCCAATGGCTCGAGGCCCACCGCCGTCAGCGCCGCGGGCACCTCCGAACGAACGCGCGCGTCCTCGAATTTGCGCACTCGCAGCGAATAAGCGACGTTCTCGAACACCGACAGGTGCGGAAACAGCGCGTAGTTCTGGAACACCATGCCGATATTTCGCCGATGTGGCGGCAGCGACCGGATCGAACGGCCATCGACCAGGATGTCGCCTGCGTCTGCGCGCTCAAGTCCCGCCAGCATGCGCAGCAATGTCGTCTTGCCGCATCCGGAGGGGCCGAGAAAGGTCACGAACTCGCCGGGCTCGATGCGCAGGCTGAAGTCGCGCACCGCCACCACGCTGCGGCCGCCCGGAAGGGCGAACGCCTTGGTCAGGCCGCGGATGTCAAGCGCCTTGGCGGGCAGCGTTTGCATGGGTCGTCCTAGTCCTTCGTGCGCCAGTCGCGACCCAGCAGTCGCGGCACGCCGTGGATGACCGCCAGCACGAGCAGGACGAGGATCGTGCTCAGCGCAGCCGCCTCGCCGACGTCGCCGCGGTCCATTTGCGACAGGATCGTGGGCGTCACCAGCGACCAATGCGGCGACACGACGAAGATCACCGCGCTCAACGTCGTGACGCTGCGCGTAAACGTGAAGATCATGCCCGCCACCATCGCGGGCCGCAGCAGCGGCAGCAGGATACGCATCAGCGTCTGTCCGCTGGTCGCGCCCATCGTGACCGAAGCTTCGTCCATCGACCGGTGCAACTGGTGCATCGCCACCACGCCGGAGCGGATCGAATACGGCAGCGCACGCACGGCGAACGCCACCACGATGATCAGCGCGGTGCCTGTCAGCAGCAGCGGGCGGTGATTGAACGCCAGCGCGAATGCGAGACCGATGACCGTCCCAGGGATCGCGAGCGGCAGGCTCGCCACGAAGTCGACCGCGCCGCGGCCGGCAAGCGTGGTGCGCGCGATGTAAAACGCCGCCAGCAGGCCGACGGCCGCCGTGACCGCGGAGGCAGCGATCGCCAGCAGCAGCGTGTCCACCAGCGCATCGCGCGAATCGACGACCGCGGCGAGCAGGTAGCGCAACGTGAACGCATTGTCGATACCGAACAGCTTGGTCGTCGCCCCACCGAGCACGGTCGCATATTGCAGCACGATCACCAGCGAGACCCCGCCGAGCAGCAGCAGCGCGCCCGCTTTCACGGCAGGATGGTTCACCTGCGGGTGGCGCAGCGTGCCGCGCCCTCCAACCGATGCAAACGCCGTCCGGCGGCTCAGTTGCTTTTGCGCAAAGAACAGCAACAACGCGGGCACCAGCAGGATCACCGCCAGCGCCGCGCCCTTCGGCACGTCGTACATGCCGATGATGGTCTGGTAGATCTCCGAGCTCAGCACCTGGAAGTCGCCGCCGAGCAGCAGCGGATTGCCGAGGTCGGCAAGCGAATAGCCGAACAGCAGCACCGCCGCGCCGGCGAGGCCGGGAATCAGCAGTGGCAGGCTGACCGTGGCAAGCACCTTTCCTGCATGCGCGCCCATCGTGCCGGCGGCCTCCTCGAGCGACGCATCCAGTCCCTGGAACAGGTTCAGCAGCAACAGGTACGCGAAGGGAAAATACGACAGCACCTGTGCAACGATCAGTCCCCGGTATCCATACAACGCGCTCGTCGACAGTCCGAGCAGCTCGTGCGTGATGACGCCGCGGCGTCCATACAGCAGGATCAGGCTCAGCGCCATCAGGATCGGCGGCGAGATCGTCGGCAACAGCGCGATGAAATGCCAGACGCGCTTCCACGGCAGCGCCACGCGTGTCATCGCGTAGGCGTAGAGGGCCGCCAGTGTCGTGCCGATCAGTGCGACCGTGGCGCCGAGCCAAAGCGTGCTCCACACCACCTGCCGGACGTGCGCGTCGGCGAGCAGCCGGCCGATTGCCCGCGTGGAGAAACCACCGTCGACAAGCACGGAGCGCCCGAGCAGGTCCAGAAGCGGATACGCGACGAACAGCGCGAGCAGCAGCGCGACGACCGGATAGAGGACGACCAGCACCCACGCACGGCCGGAGCGCATGCCGCCCGGCCGTGTGGCGGCCGCACTCGTCACGAGATCTTGCGTCCCGCGAGGATGTCGTTGGTGAAGCGCTCGACCAGCTGCTGGCGCACTGTCGTGCTGCCGGCCCAGTTGAAGTCGAAGTTGATCAAGTTGGCGCTCTGGTAGGGCTTCACCAGTGCGTGCACCTTCGCCTTCGGATTCGTAGGCACGTCGAAATATTCGGAGGCTGCGAGCAATTCCACCGATTCGGGCGTGCAGGCCCAGTCGATGAATTTCCTGGCGGCGTCCGCTTCGGGCGCGCCCTTCAGCATCACCATGCCGAACAGGTCATAGCCGGTGCCTTCGAGCGGCAGCGACATCTCGATCGGAAAGCCGCGGTCGATGCTGCCGAGGATGTCGTGCGCGAACAGGATGCCGACGCCGACTTCTCCGCGCCCGACGAGCTGCGTGGGTCCGATGCCCGAGCGCGTGTACTGCGCGACATTGGCATTGAAGCGCTTCATGTAATCCCAACCTTTCTGCTCGCCCATCAGTTGCAGCACCGTGGTCAGGAATGTGTATCCGGTGCCCGAAGTCGATGGACTTCCCAGGCAGATCTGCCCCGCGAACTCGGGACGCGTCAGGTCTTCCCAGCTCTGCGGCGCCTTGATGCCTTTCTCCTGCAGAAACTTCTTGTTGCTCGCAAAGCCGATGAAGTCGACGTCGGTTCCCGTCCAGTAGCCTTCGGGATCCTTGTACTTGTCGGGGATCGCGGCGGCCTCGGGCGACTTGTACGGATCCAGCAGACCGTCGGCCTTGAGCGTCAGCATCGACGGCAAGCCGATGCCGTAAAGAATGCTCGCCTGCGGCGCACTGCGCTCGGCGCGGATGCGGTTGATCGCCTCGCCGGCCGAAAGACGCAGGAACGTCGGCTTGATGCCGGACTTCTTTTCGAATCCCTGCGCAATGGCCGCGCAGGTCTTTTCAGGCGGTCCCATGTAGAGGGTCAGCTTGCCGCCCGACTGCGCACCACCGGGTATCGGCAACGCCGACGCGGCGCCAGCCACCATCATTGCGTTGAATTGCCTGCGCGAAATACTTCTCATGACGCCTCCCAGATGGACATTTGTAATTTGTGCGGAACATATTGCCGAAACCGGCCAGGACGGTCAAGCGCGGCCTGAATTTCAGCGCGCACGGGTGCGCGCCGTTTGCGCAAAATTCAACGTGTGATCGAACGACTCGACACCCGCCTGCGAACCGAGGCCCGTGGCATTGAGCGCCGACGTGGCCTGCGCAAAGCGCACGGTCGCCTCGAGGTCGAATCCTTTGACGAGTCCCACGGCAAAGCCGGCGTTGAAGGCATCGCCGCAGCCGCAACTGCACTTCACCGCGACATCGAACGCCGGCATGGCGAACTTGCGTCCGTGGCGATCGTGGTAGTACGCGCCCTCGCCGCCCAGCGTGAACACGCACGCGCCCACGCCGAGGTCGAGGAAGTACTTCGCCGCGTCGCCCATGTCGCTCAGGCCCGAGAGTGCGCGCGCTTCCTCGATCGACGGCAGGAAGTAGTCCGTGTGCGGAAGCACGCTGGCGACCGACGGCATGTCGTCGGGCGAACCCGCGAAGACGTCGACCGTGGTGATCGCGCCACCGGCTTTGGCAGCCGCGAGGACTTCGGCGTTGCGTCCCTTGTCCATCGCGTGCATCAGGCCCACGCCACCGGCGTGGAAGACCTTGGCGCGCGCGATGTCCGGCAACATCGCATCGGTGACGAAGAAATCGCCCGTGGCGCCGGACATGTGCAATGCCGGACGCGAGCCATCGGCACGTGTGGTGACGATCGAAGACGATGTCTTCCAGTCCTTGTGGAACTGCATCGCCGACGTGTCGACGCCGAAGTGCTGCAGCCGCCGGAGCACCCAGTCGCCCATCAGGTCGTCACCGACTCCGCCGACGGCGAGCGTCGCGAGGCCCATTTTCGCCGCGGCGATCGCGGCGGTGCCCGCTGCGCCGGAAACGGCGATCGTCAATTCGTCGAGGGGATAGCAGCCGCCGCCGGGAGGAATGCTGGTGAACGGCCACCCCAGGCAATCGAACGTGTAGAACCCCATCGATGTGTAGTCGTATGTCGTCAAGGCCTGCCTCGTGCCGGTTGGCGAAACGAATGACCATGATCGCCGACCTCGCCACGGCGCTCGTCAGCGTTCGATGGCGTTCGACGAACAAGGTTACATGAGCCGGCGAACCGGTCGCGATGCGAAATGCCACGGTTTGCGCCGGGGGCCCAATGCCCCAGAATGGCGGCGCCGGCGATTCGCCGCCCCGGGAGGATGCCATGCGCACGCTTCGTTCGATCGTTGTCGCCATGTTCGCCATGCTCGTCGGGCCAGCCGCATGGGCGGCGGCATGCGACGGATTCACCGACGTCGACAGCGCCAATGCAACCTATTGCCCCGCCGTCGCCTATCTCAAGGATCGCGGCGTCACGCTGGGCTGCACGGGCACGACGTATTGCCCCAACGACTTCGTCACGCGATTGCAGATGGCGCTGTTCCTGCAGCGGATGGGGCGCGCCGATCCCAGCAACACGCTGGGCGATCACACCACCGCCATTGGTGGCGGGACGTTAAACACGGCTAGCGCGACGTTCGGGTGGGCAACGGTGGGAGGAGGACTTCACAACCAAGCCACCGGTGACTCCAGCACCATCGCGGGCGGCATCGACAACACGGCATCGGCGAGTGACGCAGTTGTCTCGGGGGGCTCGTCGAACACGGCGAGCGGTCTCGCCAGCACCATTCCTGGCGGCTCCAACAATACCGCCGCAGGCTTTGTCAGCTTGGCGGCAGGGTTCGTAGCGGAGGCTAACTTCGACGGGTGCTTCGTCTGGGGTGATGTTTCGACCGACAGCCCGGTCCGTTGCAATGCGGCGAACCGCTTCGTCGTGCGCTCCGTCGGTGGGATCTACATGTTGACCAGTGGAAACCAGGAAGGCAACTACGCCGGCACATTCGTCGCCCCCGGCGCGCAAGCGTGGACCGCCACCAGCGATCGCAACAGCAAGGAACGCCTGCAACCGATCGACGCCGAGGAGGTCTTGCGCAAGGTGACGCAATTGCCGATCGCCACGTGGAACTGGAAGAGCCAGGATCCGGCGATACGCCACATGGGACCCATGGCGCAGGATTTCAGCGCGGCATTCCAGCTCGGCGAGACCCCCAAGGGGATCAGCACAATCGATGCAGATGGCGTCGCGCTCGCCGCGATCCAGGGGCTCAATGCAAAGCTTGAAGCGCAAAATAGCCGACTGTTCGAGCGCGATGCGCTAATCGCCGAACAGGCCCGCGTGATGCTGTCGCTCAACGCTCGGCTTGCGGCGCTCGAGCGCCAGGGCTTGCCCACCCTCCCGCGTTAAACATTGCCGGCCACCAAAACAATCAGCTACGGAGGAAACATGTTCAACAGTTATCGCGTTGCCTTCTTCGGCGTGGCCGTCGCCGCATGCATGCTCGCCTCGGCCGCACAGGCACAGGCGACCTACCCGACCAAGCCGATCAAGATCATCGCGCCCGTGCAGCCCGGCGGTGGTGTCGACCTCGTCGCGCGCACGATCGGCGAACGCATTGCCAAGGCGCTCGGCCAGCCGGTGGTCGTCGAGAACCAGAGCGGCGGTGGCGGCATCGTGGGATCGCTCGCCACCGCGCGCGCCGCCCCGGACGGGTACACGCTGATGGTCGGCTACGTCGGCACACACGGCACCAATCCCGCCGTACGCAAGCTCCCATACGATGCGGTGAAGGATTTCACGCCGATCGCCATGGTTGGCGGCACGCCGAATGTGTTGGTAGTTCCGCCCTCCATTCCCGTGACCACGCTCGCGGAGTTCATTGCCTACGCCAAAGCCAACCCGGGCAAGCTCTCGTACGGCTCGTCGGGACCGGGCACGCTGACGCATCTGGCGATGGAGGAGTTGAAAGCCGCCACCGATATCGACATCCAGCACGTCGCCTATCGCGGCATTGGTCCCGCGATCGCCGATATCCTGGGCGGGCAGACGCAGGCGCTGTTCCCCGGCCTCGCCGCCGCGTTGCCCCACATCAAGGCCGGCAAGATGCGCGCGCTCGCGGTCACCGGCATCCGGCGGCATGCGCTGCTGCCGGACACGCCGACATTCGAGGAACTGGGCTACAAGGGCTTCGACGGCGTGCAGTGGTACGGCATCGTCGGACCTGCGAACATGGCGCCGGCGATCGTGGCCACGCTCAACAAGGCCATCAACGATGCGCTCGCCGATCCCCAGCTGCGCGAGCGGCTGTCGGGCGAGGCGCTCGAGCCCATGCCGATGACGCCGGACCAGTTCGGGAAGTACATGCGTGACGACATCGCCAAGTGGACGAAGCTCGCCAAGGACCGCAACATCCAGCTGACGGACTGACATGACTCGCAATGCCACGGTGGCTGCCGAAGCGAGTGCGCCACCGATCACCACAATCCTGGCCGAGTTCGTTGCAGGACACGCGTCGGGTGCCTGGCCGGCGAGCGTCGAGCACGAAGCCCACCGCACGTTCTTCAATTGGCTCGGCTGCGCCATCGGCGCGGCGCGTCACGAGGCAGCGAACGCCGCGCTGGCCGCCGTGCAGATGCTGGATCCGTCGCCACAGGCGAGCGTGCTAGGACGTGCCGAGAAAGTCGACATCGCCAGCGCGGCGCTGCTCAACGGCATTACGTCGCATACGTTCGATTTCGACGACACGCACCTCAAGACGATCATCCATCCGGCCGGCCCGGTGGCATCGGCGATCGTGGCACTGGCCGAGCACAACGGCGCCACCGGTCGAGATGTGATCGACGCGCTGGTACTCGGCATCGACGTGGCGTGCCGCGTCGGCAACGTCATGTATCCGGAGCACTACGATCGCGGCTGGCACATCACCGGATCCACTGGCATACTCGGCGCGGCAGCCGGATGCGCGCGCCTCTTGAAGCTCGACGAACGCAAGTCCGCAATGGCGCTCGGCATTGCCGCGTCGCAGCCGATTGGACTTCGCGAGCAGTTCGGCACGATGGCCAAGCCCTTCCATCCCGGCGCCGCGGCGCGCGCAGGACTGATGTCGGCGCTGCTGGCGAGCCGCGGATTCACCGCGAGCGCGCGCGCGCTTGAGGCGCCAAGGGGATTCGTGCAGGTGGTTTCGGACAAGCGCGCGTGGAACGAAGCCACCGACGAGCTCGGCAAACGTTTCGAGATCTCGTTCAACACCTACAAGCCGTTTGCATGCGGCATCGTGATCCATCCCAGCATCGATGCCTGCGTTCAGTTGCGCGCGAAGGGCATCGCCGCCGACCACGTTGAACGGATCGACCTGCGCGTGCATTCGCTCGTGCTGGAGCTCACGGGAAAGAAGGCGCCGAAGGACGGACTCGAAGGCAAGTTCAGCGTCTACCACGGCTGCGCGGTGGGACTGATCCATGGCCGCGCGGGCGAGCCCGAATTCTCGGACGCCATGGTCAACGATCCCCAGGTGGTCGCGATCCGGGACAAGGTGCACGCTGTTGTCGACGACTCGATCCACGAAGACGCGGTGCTCGCGACGGCAGTGTTGCACGACGGAAGTCGCGTTGAAGTGCGCGTGGACCACGCGATCGGCTCGTTGCACAATCCATTGTCGGATGCACAGCTCGAGGCGAAGTTCGACGCGCTCGTGTCGCCGGTGCTGGGAAACGCGAAGTCGCGCGAGATCACCGGCCGTTGGCGCGGCGTTGCGGCGTTTCCCGATATCGGCGAGTTGACGGCGCTATGTCGACCGTAACGCGAATCGCGGGCGAACCATCAATGACCGGCTCGGCAGCGCGCACCTGCGCGTGACCACAACATCCGGTAAACAAATGGCCGCTTATCCCGATCCTCGCAGCACGTTTCTGCACCCCCGCGCGACGAATGCGAGCGCCTCTGCACGCGGATAGCCAATCATGCGCGACGCGAGGCGAAGCGACCTGGGTGCTTCGGGGATGTAGCGCGGGTCGAGGCTCAGAATGCGTTGGCAGACCTTCCGGAACGCGGGCCGGTCGAGTTCGTAAAGCACGCGCGTGGTCTTGCCCAGTCGCCGCAACAGCGCGCGCTTTTTTTCGCCCGTCAGCTCCCCCTCCTTGCGCCAGAGAGCCTCAACCTGGAATGCATCCTCGGCCCAGTCGCGAACGAAGGCCGCGGGATCGCGCTTGGACAGGCTTTGCCGGCCGAGCAAGACGCGATAATCGGCACCTATACCCGGAACCTGCAGAAGCCGTCCTCCGCAATGCAATGCATCAAACAGGAATCGACCGTCCTGCACCACGGGCAAGCTGACGTTCCAGCCGCCAACGCGATCGACGATCTCGCGGCGATAGAGCAAGGCCGCAGGAGGCGCCCAGAAATCCGTGAGGACCGCGATCTCCGGTACCGGGTGCACGTCTTCGCAGCGGCGCGTATGCACTTCGCCCGCAATGAAGGTTCCGTCGGATGATTCGACCAGTTTCTGCCAATCGGTGTACGCGATATCGGCGCCCGACGACTCCAGCGCGTCGAATTTCGCCCGCAACGTATCCGGTCGAAGCAAATCATCGGCATCGAGATACTGCAAGTACCTGCCGCTCGCAAGCGCAGTCCCTCGATTGCGCGCCGCGCTGACGCCGCGGTTCGGGCCCGACTGGCTGATCAATTGCCCGTCCAGGCGCCGGCGATAGCGATCGATGATCTCGCCGGTACCGTCGGTCGAGCCATCGTCGATGACGATCAGTTCGAAGGCCGGAGATGCCTGCGCGAGCACGCTGTCGATCGTCTCGCCCAGGTACCGCGCAGCGTTGTGGCACGGAATGATCACCGAGACCGGCGGAGTGTTCGACTTTTCCACGCGCAGAAAATCCTGTTCAGCCGAATCTCTCGGCTACTCCTGGTACGTCGAAACGTCAGCCGTCATTGGCAGTATCCACCAGCAGGTTGCCCCCCCGACGTCGCGGCCATTGTCCCGTGAAACGTGTCGTGGCGCAAAACGCTGCGCCCGTTGGCCAACGTCGCTGGAATGCGATCCGCCGGCCGCGACATCGTATGGCATTGTCGTCGCCTGACCGTTCGCTGGCGGCACATGCGATGGCGCCGCGACGAGATCATCGGCATTCGCCACTCATCGTCAACGGGGTTCGCGAATGCCTCACACCGCGCCGAGCAGCGCGTCCACCGAGCGTTGGCCAAAGCAGCGCGCGTGGGCGGCAACGCCAAGCCGCCGCCGTCTTGGCTGCGGAGGGACACGGCCTGGATGACGAGGCCGCTGCCGCGTTGGCGGCGCGCGCGTCCGATTGAACCTCCTGCCGGCTGCGCGAGCCAGGCGATACACTGGTCCGTAGCCCATGAGACTCGCACTGAAAATCGGCGCAGGCCTATTGATCGTTTTGGTCCTGTTGGCGGCCGTGGCGTTTTCCGCGCTGTATCTCAATGCATCGAAGCCGGAACACCCGGTGGGCTTCACGCAGATTGCCATCAGGGATCCCCAGGACAAGCCTCTCGAGGTCGCCATCTGGTATCCGACCGACGCCTCGCCGAGCTTCAGCGTCATCGGACTGTCCGCCCAAAAGGTGGCCCCCAACGCAGTGGTGGTGGGCCGCGACTTGCCGCTCATCGTCATTTCCCATGGCAACAGCGGCATGCTGTCGAGCCACACCGATACCGCGGTTGCACTGGCTTCCGCCGGATTCGTCGTTGCTGCAGTCACGCATACGGGCGACAACGCCCGCGACGACAGCTATGTTGGAACGCCTCGCTGGTTGATCGATCGTCCGCGTCATCTCCACGTCGTGCTCGACTACATGCTGGACGAATGGCCGGCGCATGCACAAATCGATCGTGCGCGCGTCGGCGTGTTCGGATTCTCGGCGGGCGGATTTTCGGCGCTGGTATCCGTCGGTGGGTTACCGGATCTCGCGCAGATCGCTTCGCATTGCCAATCGCAACCCGAATTCGCGTGCACACTATGGAAACAGCTTCCGTCGACGCCGGTTCCTACGACCGCGTGGATTCATGATCCGCGGTTCAAGGCTGCAGTCGTCGCGGCGCCTGGCTACGGGTTCGCGTTCGAACCCGATGGTCTGTCGCAAGTCACGGTGCCGGTGCAGCTCTGGAACGGTGCCGATGACCTCAACGTGCCGTATCAGACGAACGAAGCCGTCGTGCGCCGGTTGTTGCCGACGCCGCCGGAGTATCACGCGGTTCCGGGTGCGGCGCATTTCGCCTTCCTGGCGCCATGTCCGTCGTGGCTGTTTCCGGCGATCTGCAAGGATGCGGACGGATTCGACCGCGTGGCCTTCCATCGCGATTTCAACAGCGCGGTGATCGCGTTCTACAAGGAGAAGCTTGCGGTCAGGCAAAAGTAGAGCTGGGCTGGTACGCAACCCACAGGCGGTCGGGGCGGATACCCCGTATGCGACGTTACTTTCGTGCAAGACGGGTTACCCACCCTAGTTCCGAAAAGGATTCGGCGTGTTCGGAGGGTGATACTCGCTCTTCCAAATGGCTTCTGCGCGTTCGCGCGAGCACACCCAAGGTGCCATCGAACAGGTGTTGTTGCCGGCACCCATTTGCCGGCGCATTCGCGCGTCCACCTGTCCATTCACATAGTCGCGCAGGCCATCGGGATTGTCGAAATGCGGCGTGGCCGATGCCTTGAGCCAGCTCGAATACCAACCGGCGCGTCCGTCGCCCTGCGCGGCTGCCTTGTCGAGCCATTGGGTGGCGGTGCTGCGATTGCGCGGGACGCCTTGTCCAAATTCGTAGCTGATGCCGAGCGCGAACTGCGCTTCGGGGAAACCCTGGCGCGCGCTCTGCTCGTACAACTTTGCCGCTCGCGCAACATTGCGTGGTATGCCTTCACCCGATTCGAGCATGTCGCCGAGCGCAAGTTGCGCCGCGCGGTTGCCGCCCGCGGCACCGCGCTCGTATCATTGCATCGCCTGCTTCTTGTCGACAGCGACGCCCTGGCCTTCGCGATACATCGTGCCGAGCACCGTCATCGCGCGCGGATTGCCCAGGCTTGCGGCCTGCTGGTAGGCAATCAACGCACGACGATAGTCCTGGCGCTCGTAGAACACGCTGCCCTGCTGCCAAGCCTGCGCGGCGGTGCTTGCCGATTGCGCAAGCGCGAGCGGCGCACCGAGCATCGCAATCGCGATGAGGCCGATTGCAAACAGCGCCCGACGCGAGCGATCGAAAGCCATCCCGATCTCTCGATCGAGAAACGCTACGACGCGCCCTTTTTTCCGGCGCCGGCAACGCTCTTCTTCGCGTCCTGCCTGCCAAGCTCCTCCTTGGTCGGCTTGACTTTTTTCACCTTTTCCGACTTGACCTTTACTTTCTTGATTTTTTCCTTCTTGACCTTTTCCTTCTTTACGGCCGGCCCGGCAATGGCCAGCTTCGCGAGCCTTTTTGCCTCCTTGGCAGCGCCGTCGAGCAGTTTCTTGGTCTTTTGGTGCTGCCGTCTCGCCTTGAGCATCGACGCATGACTCATTTTCTTGACTCCGATAGGTGAAAGAATTGAAATCGCCGTCATTTTGACCGGATATTGCGATCTTGGCTAATTCAATACAGCCGGATCGCCATGTCGAAGTACCAGGTTCGGCGAATCTCGATCACGTCGTATTCGCGGGCCAAGGCCGGCGAAAACACCTGGTAGGGCGTCTGGCTTCGCACGACGCGTTGAATTGCTTCGTCGAGGGCGGGAACGCCGCTGGAGTGAACGAAGGTCACTGACTCGACCGAGCCGTCGCTACGAACGGCAACGGTCACGAGCGGATCTGCGTGGGGCGGCTTCGCCGCATCGCGGACCATGTCGAACGTCATGTTCATCTGGATCTTCCGGCTCCAGGCTTCCGCGTAGAGGATGACTTCCGCATTGGGGTCCGCGCGGCCGAAGAGTCTGTAGCGACGTCCGCTGCCATACGACAATGGCAGCGACGATGACGGTCGCGCGGATGTTGCTGCAGCATCCCGCCGCGCCGCCTCGTCGTCCAGCTGTCGGCCGATCGCCCGAAGCGCCGCTTCACGTCTTGTGGCCGCGTCCTGCGCGACGCCGGCCTTTGCGGCTTCGGCGCGTGTGGCTTCGGCGCGTGTGGCTTCGGCGCGTGCGGCTTCG
>JBEPUI010000015.1:0-56584 GCA_041691615.1 Pseudomonadota bacterium | reverse complement strand
GGCACCTAAGATGGCACCTCAGTTGCCACCTCAGTTGCCACCAGTGTCAGCCGGGTGATTTCCGACGGTGCGCCCAGGCGCATCGGCGGACCCCAATAGCCGGTGCCGCGGCTCGTGTAGACGGTAAGCGCGCCCAGCCTGCGAAGCCCGGCGGTGAACGGCTGTTGCAGCCGCACGATGAAATTCCACGGCAGGAACTGCCCGCCGTGCGTGTGACCGGACAATTGCAGGTCGAATCCCGCGTCACGTGCGGCGAACGCCGAACGCGGCTGGTGCGCGAGCAACAGCCTGACCGCGGGCGGCACTGGAGCGCCGGCGAGCGCGCGCGCGGGATCGCTGCGCTCGCTGCCCTCGAAATGCTGCGCGCTGTAGTCGGTGACGCCGGCGACGACGAGCTTGGCATCGCCGACATCGAGCACCACGTGCTCGTTCATCAATACCCGCATTCCCAATCGACGCAGCTCGGCCACCCAGCTGCGCGCGCCCGAGTAATACTCGTGATTTCCGGTGACGAAGAAGGTGCCATGGCGTGACGCGAGCCGCGACAGCGGCGACGCATGCTCGCGCAGGTTGGCGACGCTGCCGTCGACCAAGTCGCCGGTGATCGCGATCATGTCCGCGCGCAATCCGTTGGCCGCGTCCACGATCGCCTCGACATAGCCGCGCTTGATCGTCGGGCCGATGTGGACATCGGAAATCTGCACGATCGTGAATCCGTCCAGCGCGTCCGGCAAGCCGGCGATGGGAACGTCGACGTTGCGCACCGCCGCCCGGCGGCGCGCATTGAAAAGTCCCAGCACTGTCAACGCGATGGCGAGCAGCGGCACGACGATCGCCGACTGCCGGCGAAACACGGACACCGCACCGGCATCGAGGATCTGCGTGGCGACGGCCAACCCGACGTCGCGCAGCAGCGTGAGGACCAGCAGCGACGAAAACGCGCCCATCGCGATGCCACCTGCCCAGGCGAGGCGGTCGGCACGTTTGCGATCCGTGGCGCCTCGCGCACCGAATGTGTGAGGCATCAGGATCACCGATGCCACGAGCCACAGGATGAAGGGAATCAGCGCCGGCGTTGCCGCAAGGTCCGGCGCGATACGCCAGGCGACATAGGCATGCAGCAGCACGAGCAAGGCATACAGGCGGGGCATTGGAAACCGGGGCTGACGGAAGATCGGGCAGGCTTGCTGTCACGTTGGGGCGATCGGTGAGCAGCCCAAGGCCCGTGCTGGCAAAGTACCACGGGCACCACGCCGGGCGCGCTGGCGCTAAGATGCGCGCGAGCGTCGTGGCCCACGGTGCCGCAAACCGGGTGGACGAAGGATTGCCTTGCCCGACGATCGGATGCCGCAGCGAGCCAGACGATGAGCGACGAAACCAAGCACACGCCGGCGCAGCCTGCGCGTAGCGCAACGCCCGAACCGCCGCCGGGTGTGGTCGTGCGGATGTTTGGCACGTTGGCGATCGGACGCCTGCTCAATTTCATGACGCTTCTGGTCGCGGTGGTGCTGGCGATGGCCGGCGTATTCCTGACCGTCGCGTGGCATTCGGGCCCACAACTGCTGATCGAGCGCGCGCAGTACCGCAGCTTCACCAGCCACGCCGACAGCCGGATCGTCGACAGCTGGCTGGCGCTGGAAATCGACGAAGAGGCGATCAAGGTGCCCGCCAACTGGCGCGCGTCGGCCAAGGCATCACCTTGCGTCGTCGTCGAGATCGAAGGCGAATGGGCCAGCGCGCGCCGCCACGCCTTTTGCGGCAACCGCCTCAAGTTCAGCGAGTCGTACGACGTCGTCAACCAGAGCAACATGGCGCCGCAGGTTCCATTCGCGTGGCCCCGCGACGCGCGTGGCTTCGCCGTTGCCGAAGTCCGCATGACGCCCGCGTCGCATGCGTGGCTCGTCGCGCACGAGCCCAATCGCTTCATGCACGACAAGTGGCCGGCCAAGTCGGCGCTCGATTGGCTGCGGCTCGAGGTCGACTCGCCGGTGGACGCCGCGATCGCCGGCTGGCAAGCGCCCCGGGTGCTGGTGCCAATCGCATTCGATCCCCGTCATCCCGATGGCGTGCTGCCGGCGGGTATCGTCGCTTCGCGACTCGCGGGCAGCGTCGGATGGATTGCCGTGGCGACGTTCGCCGTGATGGGCCTCGCGTTGTGGTTCTGGGCCGCCTTCGCACTGCCGCTATTCGCCGACACGTCGCGCGCGGGCAAGGTCATCCTCGGCGCGCTGCCGTTGCTGGCGTTGCCTTGGTGGCAGGACTACCTGCCCAGCGGGCTTACCGCATTCGATTCGCGCATCGCGAGTGTCGCCCGCGATATCTTTGGCGACATGGACCCCACCGACCGCCTCGTCGCAACGCCACCGGACGACGCGTCATTGGCGACGGGCGAGCGCATCACCTGGCGCCCCGGCGAGGGTGCGTACGCCGACACCTTCGGACGCTTCAACTACGCAGCGCCGCGGGCAACGCCCGCGAACGCAAATGCGGCCCTCACCGCGCTGGCCGATTCGCTGACGGCGCAGGCGCGCGTGCTGCCGCTGGCGCAACGTATCGCGCTGATGGACAACCTGCGGCGCGACACATTGCGGGACCTGAATGCCGCCAGCATCGTGTTCCTGCCGGCGGCCCGCGAAGCGCTCGTCGACCCGCAATCCGATCCCGCGCTGGCGCGCGCGGCACGGCAGTTCCTGGTCGAATGGGCACGATCGTCGTGGACCAAGCCGCAACCTTCCCAAACCGCGTACGATGCGCGCCTCGAACTGGTCGCGCGACTGAAGGATGTGCCGGTGCCGGAAATCGCCGGCGCAACGCGATAACGCCACATTTCACCGAGGATTCCCATGTTCGATCGCCTGCAGCGCAGCTGGACCCTGGCCGGGGAGTGCTTCGCGTTGCTGAAGGCCGACCGCAGCCTGCTGTTGTTCCCGCTGCTGTCGGCCGTCTCGATGGCCGTGATCATCGCGAGCTTCGCGTTGCCGCTGGCGCCGCTCGTCGCCGTGTTCGCGCGCCAGCGCCACGTGCACACGCTTTCGGGCCTTTCGTGGGTGGCCCTGTTCGCGTTCTACTGGGTGCAGTTCAGCGTCGTGATCTTCTTCCAGACCGCGTTGATCGAAGTCGCGATGCGACGCTTCGACGGCCAGCCGGCAACGTTGCGCGACGGCCTCACTCGCGCGACGGCGAGATTGCCGATCATCCTCGGCTACGCGCTGATCGCGGCGAGCGTGGGCGTCGTGCTGCGGGTCATCGCCGAGCGCGTCGGCTTCCTCGGCCGCGTCGTCGTCGGATTGCTCGGATTCGCGTGGACTGTCGCCACGGCGCTGGTGGCGCCGGTGCTCGCGGCCGAAGACGTGGGTCCTGTCGACGCTGTGAAGCGCAGCATGGAGCTGATTCGCAAGACCTGGGGCGAACAGGTGATCGGCAATGTCGGCATCGGCCTGGTCTTCGGTTTCATCACGTTCGCGGCCGGCATCGTCGGCGCCGTGGCGACCGTGTTCGCCTTCGCACGCGGCCATCTGGCGCTGGGCGCGGTGCTGCTCGCCGCCACCATCGTCGCCGTCATCGTCCTCGTGCTGGCGCACAGCACACTGCAAGGCATCTACGCGGCGGCGCTTTACCGCTACGCGAGCGGCAAGCGCGACACCGCAGGCATCGACGACCAGTTGCTGCAGCAGGCGTTCGGCGCGCGCCGCTGACTACCCGCAGGCGCAATTCCCGGCGCGGCGGATGCCTCGGCGGCCGTCAAGTCGGCGACTCGGCGCCGGCCAGCCCGAATGCCTTCGCCAGCAGTGTGTAGGAATGCTGCCGTGCGGCCGCATCGAATGTCCACGTGACGATCACCAGTTCGTCGAGCGAAAGCCGCGCGGCTTCCGCGCGCAGTCGTTGCACCACGACGTCGCCGGTCCCGGCAAACGCTTTTTTCCGCAGTGCATCGATTCGCAACTGATCGTCGCTGGTGTACGCGAATGCCTGCGCTTCTTCGGGCGACACGAGCGGACTGCGTAGCCCCTTTTCGAAGCCGACGC
The DNA here is from genome assembly GCA_041691615.1 of Pseudomonadota bacterium. Lineage (GTDB taxonomy): Bacteria > Pseudomonadota > Gammaproteobacteria > Burkholderiales > Casimicrobiaceae > VBCG01. Next base: position 52,559 of record JBEPUI010000015.1, on the reverse strand, counting down.
GCCAGTATTCGCGAGACGTGAGCAGCCGCCGGGCTTCGGCGTCGGTATCCGCCACCAGCGCCCAGATGCAGACGGTCGCGGTGGCGACGGCGCACTGCGCGCTCGGCCGGAAATTGCGGCGATAGATGTCGAGCGCCTCCTCGACGCCGCGGCCGTCGCTGAAAAAATACGCGTATGCATACGGCAGTCCGAAATGCGCCGCGAGCTGCGCGCCGTAGTTCGAGCTGCCGAGGATCCACAGTTGCGGCGCGGTAGGCCCGCGGGGATGCGCGACGATGTCGCCGAACGGGTGGTTGTCGTCGAGCGGCGCGCCCGAGACCCAGTTGCGCAGGTCGAGCACCTGCCGCGGAAACTGCTCGGCGGCCATGTCTTCCTGAGGATTGAGCGCGTACGCCGTCTTGCGGTCGGAACCCGGCGCCCGCCCGACTCCGAGGTCGATGCGCCCCGGCGCGATCGCTTCCAGCACGCGGAATTGCTCGGCCACTTTCAGCGACGAATAGTGCGGCAGCATCACTCCCGCGCTGCCCACGCGGATGTCGCGCGTGGTGGCGGCGATCGCCGCCATCAGCACTTCGGGCGCCGTGCCGACGATGCTGCCGCTGTTGTGGTGCTCGGACACCCAATAGCGGTGGTAGCCCAGCGTGTCGCACAGTCGCGCCAGCGCGAGCGTTTCGCGGATCGCGTCAGTTTCCGGGCGGCCCGCCGCGGCGGTGGATTGGTCGAGCACGGATAGTTTCATGTCACCGGTACCCCGCAGCCTGCAATTCGAACAGCTCGGCATAGCGCTCGCCGGCCGCCAGCAATTCCTCGTGCGTTCCGACCGCCTCGATTTCGCCATCGGCCAGCACCACGATGCGATCGGCCATGCGCACGCTCGAGAACCGGTGCGAAATGAGGATCGCGCTCTTGCCTTCCGACAGTTCCTTGAACCGCTGGAACACCTCGAACTCGGCGCGCGCGTCGAGCGCCGCGGTCGGCTCGTCGAGGATCAGCAGCTGGGCGTCGCGCATGTAGGCGCGCGCGATCGCGATCTTCTGCCATTCGCCGCCCGACAGGTCTACGCCGCCGCGAAAGCGCTTGCCGATGATCTGGTCGTAGCCGTGCGCGAGCTTGGCGATGACATCGTCGGCGAGACTGCGGTGCGCGGCCGCGGCGATTCGCGCATGATCGTCACGCGCCTCGATGCGTCCCACCGCGATATTCTCGCCCGCCGTCAGGTGATAGCGAACAAAGTCCTGGAAGATCACGCCGATGTTGCCGCGCAGCGCGAACAAATCGTAGTCGCGCAGGTCGTGGCCGTCGAGCAGGATCCGCCCTTCGTCGGGGTCGTAGAGCCGGGCCAGCAACTTGACCAGCGTGGTCTTGCCCGCACCGTTTTCGCCGACCAGCGCCAGCACCTCGCCTGCGTGAAGCGTGAAGTTCAGGCGCCGCACCGCCCAGCGCTCGGCGCCCGGATAGCGAAAGCCGACGTTGTCGAACGTGAAGCCCTGGCGGATCGGCTCGGGAAACGGCAGCGGGTTCGCAGGCGATGCGATCTCCGGCTCGATCTCGAAAAACGAAAACAGGTCGTCGAGGTACATCGCCTGCCCGGCAACATTTGAAAAGCCGATCAGCAGCCCTTCGAGCAGCGTGCGCAGGCGGCGGAACGATCCGGCGAGGAATGTGAGGTCGCCGATCGAGAACTCGCCATGCAGCGTGCGCCAGACGATGTACGCATAGGCGATGTAATAGGCGATGGTACCGATCGTCGTCAGCGCACTGCCCCAGGACGCGCGCCGGATGGCGAGGCGCCGGTTGGCCTCGAAGAACGAATCGGCCAGCGTCCGGTAGCGTTCGATCAGGAACGCGTTGAGGCCGAAGATCTTGACCTCCTTCGCGGTCTCCACGCTCGCGCCGGTCTGGCGCACATAGTCGAGCTCGCGTCGCTCGGGCGTGCGCACGTAGTTGAGCGTATAGCTGCGGGCATTGAAATACGCTTCGCCGATGAATGCGGGGACCAGTGCGATCGCCAGCAGCGCGATCAGCCACGGCGCGTAGATCACGAGGCCTGCGCCGAAGCTGACAATCGTCACCATGTCCTGCGCCTGGCCGAACAGCTGCTCCATCAGCGTCATGCGCCCCGCGGCCTGGCGCCGCGCGCGCTCCAGCCGGTCCTGCATCTCGCTGTCCTCGAAGTCCTCGAGATCGAGCTTCGCCGCGTGCTGCATCAGCTGCAGGCTCGTCTCGTTGCTGAACTTCTCCGACAGCAGCGAGTTGATCAACGCCACCGCACGTCCGAGCACGTCGGAAAGGATCGCCAGCCCGAACTCGGCCAGCAGCAGCACGATCAACCTGTCTAGCGCGCCGTCGAACGGATAGTGAGTCGAGACATTGGCGAGTCCATTGGCACTGACCAGCCGCACCACTTCGTCGATGATCAACTTGCCGATATAGAGTGTGGCGACCGGCAGCAGCGCACGCACGAGCCGCAGCAGAGTCTCGGCCAGCGCCATCGGCGGACTGGTCCGCCATACCATCCGCAGGAACGGCGGGAGGTTGCGCAGCGCGCCGACGCGCTCGCGTAATGAACGCGCACCGGGGGGACCCGCGACGCCCGGATCCGCGTCCTTCTGCTTCGTCGCCATGGCGACATTGTGCCTCGCAGCGGGGCTAGGTGTCGGCAACGCGTGCAACGGCACAGCGCCAAATCGGCAGGCGCTGCGGTTCCAGCTGGGAACGTCCATGAAGCCGGCGCGTCACGCCGGCGTCAACGCGATCTTCCAACGCGGCGCGCCCTAACGCGCCGTGACGCGCCAGATCGTGTTGCCGACGTCGTCTGCGACCAGCAGCGCGCCTTTGCGATCGATCGCCACGCCGACCGGGCGACCGCGGGCGTGTCCGTCGTCGTCGACGAAACCCGTCAGCACATCGACCGGCGCGCCGGCGGGCTTGCCACCCGCGAACGGCACGAAGATCACCTTGTAGCCACTGCGCGGCTTGCGGTTCCACGATCCGTGCTGGCCTATGAACATGCCGTTGGCGAAGGGCGTGGGCAGCGCAGAACCGCGCGACGATGCCAATCCGAGCGATGCGGTGTGCGGGCCGAGCGCATAGTCGGGAACGATGGCGCTGGCGACGAGATCGGGCCGCGGAGGGTCCACCCGCGAATCGACGTGCGTGCCGTAGTAGCTGTACGGCCAGCCGTAGAAGCCGCCGTCACGAACGGAAGTCATGTAGTCGGGTACGAGGTCGCTGCCGAGCTCGTCGCGCTCGTTGACGGCCGCCCACAGCGCGCCGCTGTCGGGTTCCCACGCCATGCCGTTGGGATTGCGCAGCCCGGATGCGAACACGCGATGCGCGTGGGTGCGCAGATCAATTTCCCAGATCGCCGCGCGTCCTGTTTCGGCCGCAATGCCGTTCTCGCCGACGTTGCTGTTCGACCCGACCGTCACGTAGAGCCGCGTGCCGTCGGCGCTGGCGATCACGTTTTTGGTCCAATGATGGTTGATCGTCCCGGCCGGCAACTCGACTACGCTCACGCCGGCCTCGGCAATTTGCGTGGTGCCCGTGCGGTAGGGGAAGCGCAACACGGCGTCGGTGTCGGCGACATAAAGGTCGTTGCCGACCAGCGCCATGCCAAACGGCGAATGCAGGTTCTCGAGCAGCACCGTGCGCGTATCGGCGATCCCGTCGCCGTCGGTATCGCGCAACAGCGTGATCCGGTTGGCGCTCGGCGTGCCGGCACCGGCGCGTTTCATGAACAGCTTCATGAAGAATCCCTTGACCCCCCCGCCGTCGTCGGGTTTCGGCGGTGCATTGGTCTCGGCGACCAGGACGTCGCCGTTTGGCAGCACGTACAGCCATCGCGGATGATCGAGGCCTTGCGCGAAGTGCCCGACGGCGAGACCCGGTGCCGCATCGGGCTTTGCGCCGTCCGGCCAATGGCTGGCGGTGGCGACGTTGACCGTGGGGATCAGCGCATGCTCGGGCGCCGGCAGCGTCGGATTGGGCCCAAAACCTGCGGAAACGGGCAGTTGCGCGGGGCCTGCGCAGGCAGCCGCGACGAGCGCCGCCAGCAACGGCAGGCAGCGGCGAACGCGAGGCGAAACGGATGAAGCTGGCATGGTTTCTCGAAACGAGTCGATCATCGTTTATCGGCGATGCCGGACGCAGCGTCGGCCGGACGACCGCGCATCAACCTGTCGGTGTTGCGCCGATAACGCTAACAGCGTTTCACCTTCTTCTCTTCCTTCGGACGTGGTGTATCGTTGAAGCCCCGCGGAGAGCATCGCAAGAAACCGCGGTCGTTCAATCGATCTAAAACGGAGGAACACATGCGCTGGACACGAAACGACGCGGCCTTTGCAGCCGTGATCATGGCAGGAACATTGGTACTCGCTTCATGCGGCACGATGTCGCAGATGATGGGCGGGCAGACCGTCATGCTCACCGGCGCGAACGAAGTGCCGGGAGTCACGACGTCGGCGTCGGGCACGGCGACGGTCACGATCAATGCCGACCACACGGTGAGCGCGAAAGTCGCGGCGACCGGCATGACCGCAACCGCCTCGCACATTCACGAAGGCGCGATGGGCGCAAACGGTCCGGTAATCGTGCCGTTCACCAAGACGGCGGACAACACGTTCGAAGCGCCGGCAGGCGCCAAGTTGACCGACGCGCAATACGCGAGCTTCAAGGCGGGCAATTTGTATGTGAACGTGCACAGCGCGGCGCACCCGGGTGGCGAAATCCGCGCGCAGCTCTCTGCCAAGTAGGCCACGTCACGCGCGTTTTCCTGTTCCCCGCGCAGCGGCGTGCTGTGCGTCCGGCGCGCTTGCGCATCAGCTCACGGCAGCACGCCGTCATCCACGCGGTTCGCGTGGATGACGGTTTTTAATTTCAGCTCGCCGGATTCGGAAAGCGCGACTGCACCTCGGCTATGGCGGCCAGCGCATCAGCGTCGAGCTCGACCTGCGCCGCAGCGATGTCCTCCGCCAGTTGAGCCATCGTGGTCGCGCCGACGATTGTCGCGCCGACGAACCAGCGACTGCGAACGTAGCCCAGCGCCAACTGCACGAGCGACAAGCCGCGCGCCTGCGCGACCTGCGCATAGGCGCCGATCGCGCTGTCGATATGCGGCTTGCGATATCGCAGGCCGAAACTGTCGAACAGCGTGAAGCGGGCATTCGCCGGGGTCGCCCCAGCAAGGTATTTTCCGGAAAGCCTGCCGCCGGCCAGCGGGCTGTAGGCGAGCAGTGACATCCGTTCGCGAAAGAACACTTCGGCCATGTCGCCGTCGGCGTTGCGCGACACGAGGCTGTAGCTGTTCTGGGTGGTCACGGGACCGGGCACGCCCAAGGCGCGCGCGACGCGCGTGAACTCGCACAATCCCCACGACGTTTCATTCGACAACCCGTAGTGGCGAACCTTCCCGGCATCGATCATCGCTGCCATGCCCTCGACCTGCTGCTCGATCGACGGACCGTCCCTTTCCTTGGCGGGATCGAATTCGCTGGCGCCGAACATCGGCACATTGCGTTGCGGCCAGTGGATCTGATAGAGGTCGATGTAGTCGGTCTGAAGCCGCGCGAGGCTCGTTTCCACGGCCTCGGCGATCGTCGCGGCCGTCACGTCTGTCCGACCGTCGCGAATCCAGTCGCGGCGGCCCGGACCGGCGATCTTGGTGGCAACGATGAGCTTGTCGCGCGCCTGTCGCGCAAGCCAGTTGCCGACGAAAGTCTCGGTACGCCCTTGCGTCCGGGCATTGGGAGGCACCGGGTACATTTCCGCAGTATCGATGAAATTGATTCCCTCAGCTTGCGCACGGTCGAGCTGGGCGTGCGCGTCGGATTCGCTGTTTTGCTCGCCGAACGTCATCGTGCCGAGGCAGACGCGCGACACGTTGAGGTCGGTGCCGGGTAACGTATGGAATTGCATGGGGCCTGTCGGTGACGGGAATGACGTCGATTATCCACGAGCGCCCGAGCGTCCGCACCCGCCACATGCCGATTGCACGGGGCGGGCCGCGCGATCGGTGCGCGCCCGCCGTGGCTGTGGCACACTGCCGGCGCCTCGACCGACGACTCGGCCCATGAAAATCACGCTTGCAGGCTCACGCTGGTTCGGCGCCGAAACGCTGCGCCTGTTGCAGCAGGAACAGATCGACATCGCACGCGTGGTAACGCCTGCCGCCGACGATCGGCTGGCCATCGCCGCGCGCGACTCAGGCATCGACGTCTATGTGCTGCCCGACCACACCAACGTCGACGCCGACGCGATCGCGCCGGGTACCGGCCTGATCGTTTCCGCCCACAACCATGCACGCGTCGGCACCGCCGCGTTATCGCGATCGACGCTGGGCGGCATCGGCTTCCATCCTTCGCTGTTGCCGCGCCATCGCGGGATCGCTGCGATCGAGTGGACGATCAAGAGCGGCGACGCGATCGCGGGCGGGACGATCTACCACCTGGCGGACCGCATGGATGCCGGTGCGATCGCCGCGCAGGACTGGTGCTTCGTCAAGCCCGGCGAAACCGCGCGCGAGCTGTGGGAGCGTGCGCTGGCGCCCATGGGACTGCGCCTGATCGTCGAGGTTGTGCGCGGCGCCGCCGTCAATGGCACGCTGTCCGCCAAGCCGCAGGACGAGACCTACGCGACCTCGGCCCCGCGGCTTTCCCAGTAACGCTGCCGACCCGCTGTTACCGACCAGCTGCTACTTGATCCACGCCGCAAGCGTGCGATCGTAGTCGCCGCTTTCGCGCGCCAGGTGCAGCCACTGGTCGACCCACGCCTTGAACGCGACGTCGCCGCGTGGCAACAGGTACGCCATCTCGCCGTACTGCAGCGGCTTGTCGGGATTGACGGCGCAGAGTCCCGGGCGCAGCTTCGCCTGCACCTTGGTTTCAACCGATTCCGAGATCATCACGTCGGCATTGCCCTTGAGGACTTCATCAAAGATCGTAGTGTTGTCGTTGAAGATCACGATCTTCGCCTGCTTGAAGTTGGCGCGTGCGAATTTCTCGTTGCTGCCGCCTGGATTCTCGATCACTGTGACGCCCGGCTTGTCGATGTCCGCGATCGTCTGGAATTTCGCGACGTTCTCGCACTTGGTGATCGGCGCCTTGCCGTTCACCATGTACGGATCGGTGAAGAACGCGCGCTTTTGCCTTTCCAGCGACACCGAGATGCCGCCAACGCCCAAGTCGCACTTGTCGACGAAATCGTCCATCAGCTTCGGCCAGCTGGTCTTGACGAATTCGGTGCGGGCATTCAGGCCCTTGGCGATCACATTGGCGAAATCGACGTCGATGCCTTCGAACGAGCCGTCGGTCCTGGCGAGGCTGAACGGCTTGTAGTCGCCCGGCGTGCAGACGCGCAATACGCCGGTTTTTTGCACGGAATCGAGGCGCGAGTCCTGCGCGAGCGCCACCGTCGAAATCACGGCCGCGCAGGCCGCCATCGTCACGCGAATCAACATCATCGTTCTCCCGGAAATGTCGGCGCCGGACGCATGCGCACGCCGCGAAAGTCGCGATTATCGCCCAGACTCGGGTACAGGATGCGCGCAGCGAGTCCGCGAAATCCCACAAGAACTTCGGCGATCCGCACCTGACGAGCGTCGGGCGTACGGCGGATACTGAGGTTCGCTAACTGGAAGTCGACTGGAGGAATTCATGAAAACCGTTGCTCGCACCGCCGCAATGCTGACGATCGTCCTGTACTGATGCCTTCGAGCCTGGATTCGCCATCGCGGCGGATCCTGTGGCCGCAGTGGGTTGCGCTCGCCGTCATCGTCGCCAATATCGCGTTCAACTACCTGTACGACAAGATTGAATGGCTGGCACTGCCGTCGGTGCGCGAGCAGAGCGAACACGCGCATGCGTTGTTCACGCCCGCGCCCTACGCGTTCGCGATCTGGGGTTTGATCTATTTCGCATTCGTCGTGTTCGCGGTAGGGGAACTGGGTGCGGACACGCGTCGGCGGAAGTTCATTGCGCTGGTCAAGCCGTTGATCGTGGTGAACGTGCTCGCGACAGTATGGATCGTCACGTTCGGTTACGGCTGGCTCGGCTTGTCGCTGCTGGTGATCGGCACGATGTGCGCGCTCGGCGCATGGATGTACCTGCACGCGCGAACGCAGGCGAACGGCTGGGTGAGCGCCGTCTTCTCGTTGTTCTTCGCATGGATCTGCGTCGCCACGCTGTCGGCAGCAGCGCTGTGGCTGGCAGATCTCGGGTTCACCGGCGGTCCACTGGGCGAGAACGCCTGGACTGCACTGCTGGCTCTGGTCGCCGGGGCACTGGGCGCATGGATGGCGTTGCAGTACAACGATCCTGTCTATCCCCTCGTCATCGCGTGGGCGATGTTCGGCGTGCACGTCGCGGCCGGGCAGGCTGCGCAATCGGCTTCGGTCGCGGCGGTCCTGGTGTCGATCGTGATGCTCGTGTTCGCCGCCTGGGCCGCGGCACGCGCCCATGCCAATCGCCACGCGCGGGCGCTGGCGCGGCCTTCACGCGCCACGCGCCCGCGCATCACGCATTAGCGATCGGCCGAACGCGCAATACGGATTGGCGATCGATGGGACGCGCGTTACGCCCTGGCGATCGAACTAACGATCTCCGGCGTGAACCCTCAACGTCGCCACTTCGCGCTCCAGCGCCCGCACCCGCTGCTCGAACTTGACGACGATCGCGACCGTGTGCACGTCGTCCAAGTCGAATTCCTCACGCAAGCGACGCGCGCGGCTCGCGACTTCGATCGCCCAGGCGCTGAACGACAACTGTGGTGCGGCCGGGTTTTCCGGGACCAGCGCGCCACAATCCACGAGTTCGCGCAGGTCGGCCGGCGACAGCCCCGACATCGAGACGATATCGCCGAGGCTATAGCCGTGCCGCTCGTCCAGGAAACGTGCGTCGGCGGGTTCGAGTGTCATGATCGGTCTCCTCCGAAATGCGGGCGCGGATTGAACGTCGATTGCGCGGCGAGCTCGGTGTAGAGCGTTCGTTCGCGCTCGTCGATCACCGTCGGCATCGCGATCGCGACCACCGCGTACAGGTTGCCCGATTCGCTGGCGCGGGCCATGCCGCGGCCCTTGAGGCGTAATCGCTGGCCGGCGTGTGCGCCGGCAGGGACCTTGAGCTCGACCGGGCCCGCGGGGGTGGGCAGCTTCACCGAGGTGCCCAGTGCCGCTTCCCAGGGCGCAAGCGGCAAGTCCACGTAGATGTCCACGCCATCGACGCGATACAGCGGGTGATTGTCGACATGAATATCGAGGTAGAGGTCGCCACGAGGCCCGCCGCGAACGCCGTCGCCACCCTTGCCGGCGACGCGCAACCGCTGGCCATCGACGACTCCGCGCGGCACGCGGACTTTCACGGGGTGCGATACGCGGCGGACGACGCCCTTGTCGTCGATTTCGGCGCCCCCGAGATCGAGCTCGAGCTCAGTGCCGTGAAACGCGGCATCGAAGTCGAGGCGCACCGCCGCCTCGTAGTCGCGGCCGGCGACGGGCGCGTCGCGGTGGCGTGCACCGCGCGCGCGGCCCAGGCCTGCGAACAGGTCCGCCAGGTCGATGTCGTCGAAGCTGCCCGCGCCAGCGCCGCCCCCTCCACCGGCGCCGAATGCCGAGCCCCAATCCGGCGGCGGACGGAACTCCTCGCCGGACGGGTGCGTTCCCAGCTGATCGTAGGCGGCGCGCTTTTCGGGGTCCTTGAGCGTTTCGTAGGCCTCGCCGATCGCCTTGAAGCGCTCCTCTGCGTCCTTTTCCGTGGACACGTCCGGATGGAACTTGCGCGCGAGCTTGCGATAGGCCGACTTGATCGCGGCGTCGCTCGCATCACGGGCAACGCCCAGCGTCGAGTAGTAGTCCTTGTATTTCATCGTGGTGAGCGGCGTCTCGCGCAGATGTTTGCGCGCCATCCCGGTACGGCAATTCTAGCGTTTCTTCGCATGCCTCCCCTGCCCTCGCGACAATCTCAATGCCAGCCGCCGATCGCCTTGCGCGCTTCATCGTTGCGGGCGCGCGCGACCAGCCCCCCGGCGCCGACGCTGACGTCGAACGACGCCTGGTCGGCCATCGGCAGGTATACGGCGCTGCCATACAGCGCATCCATCCAGACGATGCGCGCGTGCGCCGCGCGCACCAGCGTCCACACGTCCAGCTGGTCGTCGGCGTGAAGCCGGTGCACGGTGTGCGTCGCCGATCGCTCGGTGTCGAGGTCGGCGTAGCGGCCGCTCAAGCGCTCGAGCCTGAACAGCGTGTCGAATCCCATCAGGTTGGCCATCGGCCGCCACTTGAGCACGCGCGCATCGACCTGCCACTCATCGCCGCGCATCGGGAAGTGCTCGACGCGACCATCGGCGAACGCGACCACGGCGTCATAGGCGCGATCGCCGGTGCGTGCAAAGGTCAGTTGCGCGGCGGGCGATTCATGGGTCAGGCGCGTCCAAGTCAGCAGGTTGCCGCCGACCAGCGCGACACAGAGCCCTGCCAGCACGAACACCAGCGTCACGAGCGCGTGCATCGAGGTCGCGCCCGCGCGCCGCGCGCGCGCGCAGCGCATCGCCTGCACCAGGAACAGCAGCGCGCACAATGCGCAGGCGGCAATGGCGGCGGTCAGCAACGTGGTCGGGGACATGGCACCGGAAGCATCGGGTAGTCTCGCCAGCGGGGCTCCCGAGAGCCCCTCGCGGACGCCAGAGAAGTGTCTCACGGCCCGGGCGGACCACGGAGGTGACCGCTCCGGCACGGGTTGTGCTTGCGCAGTGCCCCGTTCGCCGCCGTAACGAATGCGCCCGCGTGGGCGTCGCCCGCGTGCGGCGGGAACAGGTTCCTAACCCGCTATCGCTTCGAAGGATTTCATTTCATGCTCGCCCGAAACTGGATCGCCGGCGCCGCGGCCATCGTCGTCCTGGCGCTGCTGCCCGTCATGGCGCACGCGCAGGATCTCGTCTTCAGCGTGACGGAAGGCGTCACCTACCAGGCCACGCCGAAGGAAGTCCGCGACAAGTTCGAGCCCATCGCCGAGGCACTGGCGCGCGCGCTCAAACGCAACGTGCGCATCCAGCTCGTGCCCTCGTACAACGATGTGCGCGCCGGGCTCAAGGCACAGCAATACGACATCGCCTTCATCCATCCGGCGCATGTCGCGCTCGAAGCGATCAAGTCAGGCCGCTACAAGGCGCTGGCCTGGACCGCCGGCTACACCGAATACACGGCGTCGATCATGGGCGACGCGAAGGCGCCGCTCAAGTCCTTCGCCGACATCAAGGGGCATTCGCTGGTGACGCCCGAGCGCGACTCGATCACGTGGGCGATGGTCAATGCGATGTTGCGGCAGGACAAGTTCGGCCCTGCCGACGTCAAGGTGATGAACACGCGATACCAGGATGCGGTTCCGTTCTACATCGAAAAGGGTTTTGCGGAATACGGCGCGACAGCGGCCAACGCCGTCGTCAAGCAGTGGACCGACAAGGGCGGCAAGGTTTACGCGCGCTCGATGCCGGTGCCGATCAAGCAGATCATCGGCTCGACCAAGCTGCCTGCCGCCGATCTCGACCACATTCGCGAAATCCTGCTGTCGCTGTCGCAGAACGATGCCGGGCAGCGCGCAATCGCGCCTTCGGGCTACAAGGGATTCGTCGCGGTCAACCCCGACGTCGAGCGCAACGTGATGGCCTGGCTCGGGATCTGAATCGCGCTCGCGAGGTTAGCGCAGCGCGCGCGAATCGATCTTCGACCACTCGAGCGTCAGCGTATTGACGTCGCGCTGCGACGCCGCGGCATCGAAGCCGATCGCCGGCACCACGACCTTGAAACCGCCGCCGGCCTGACGCTCGGCGTCGACGACCAGCACGAGCTTGAGCGAGGCGAGCCGCAGGCAGGGCGCGGCGCTGCCCGATCGCATGAACCCGTCGATCGCGGCGTTGATCGCCTGCGCGACCGGCGCGGTTGCGAGCGTCGCATGATCGAAATCCACGACCGGGACGTCGCCCGCCGCGGCGAGCTTCAGCGTCATCTGCTGCGAATGTCGCCGCGAGGCATCGGCGGCCAGCGAAGATGCCGCGGCGATGCCGGCGAGCGGCACCGCCACCAGCTTGACCGAGCCGCTCGCCTGCGCCTGCTCGATGCGCTCGAGTTGCAGCGATACGTCGCCATTGCGCAAGTCGACTTCGCGCATGTCGTCGGTGCCGCAACCGTGCACGTTGCCACGCACGTGCCAGTGCACTTCGCGCAACTGGGCCTTGAGATCGTCGATGAAAGCCTCGACGGGCATGCCGTCGACGAGCGTCGGGGCCGGCATCGACGCGCAACCGCCGGCCACCAGCGCGATCGCCCACGCGTGGCGCACGAAGCGCAGCGGCGTCCTCACGCCGGGCGCGGGCGATTGCGGCGCATGTCGTCCGCGCACGCGCGGATCTCGCCGACCAGGTCGCGCATCGCGGAATCGACAATGGGCTCGCTCATCGTCATCGTGCGCTTGCGGGTGCCGTCGTCGATGGCGATCGTGTAGCACTGCGCGTCGCGCGCCGCCGACGCCATCGGCGCGGGCACCGCATCGAAGAAGCGCGCGCGCTCGACCAGCTTGCGCAGCCGCTCGCCGTGCGCGGGCGGCAACTGCGTCGCGTCGATCGTCACCGGCGACTTCATGCCCGGCATATTCGCAAACCCGCCGTCGATGCTGAATTCGATTTTCATCGCCAACGGGCCTATCTGCGGGTGATCGTCACGCCGACTTCGTCCCATGCCGACACCACGGCCTTGCGCACCGATGCGCCGAACAGGTGGTCCGCGTTGGCGATCGTGCGGTCGGCGAATTGCGAGAACGTCGCGGTCGGCCGCAACATCTTGTCGCGCAGCGTTTCGTACCAGGTGCGGCCGGCTTTTTCCCACGCATTGCCGCCGATTGCGATCGCTGCGAGGTAGAACGCGTGATTCGCGATGCCCGAATTGGTGTGCACGCCGCCGTTGTCGGCGGACGTGTGCACGAACCCTGCCATCGTCGCCGGCTGGTCATCCTTGCCGAGCACGGGATCGTCGAACGCCGTGCCGGGCGCCTTCATCGAGCGCAACGCGACGCCGTGCACCTTCGCGGTCAGCAACTCGGCGCCGATCAGCCAGTCGGCCTTGGCGGCCGCCTGCTTCAATGAATATTGCTTGACCAGCGACCCGAACACATCGGACACCGATTCGTTGAGCGCGCCCGATTCGCCGGTGTAGACGAGGTTGACCTCGTCCCCGGTCACGCCGTGCGTCAGCTCGTGCGCGATCACGTCGAGCGAGCGCGTGAAACGGTTGAACAGGTCACCGTCACCGTCACCGAACACCATCTGCTGGCCATTCCAGAACGCGTTGTCGTACTTGCGGCCGTAGTGGACCGAGGCGTCGAGGCGCATGCCGGCGTCGTCGATCGAATTGCGCCGGTAGACATCCCAGTAGAAATCGAAGGTCTTGCCGAGGCCATCGTAGGCCTCGTCGGCTTCGGCGCCGCGCGTCGCCGCGCCACCTTCGCTGCGAACCACGCGCCCCGGCAGCGCGGTGCGATGCGCGGCATCGTAGATCGTGCGTTGCTTCGCCACCGGCGCCACGGCCAGCGTTGCGTGCGGCACCGGACCGTCCAGCAGCTGCGTGGTCGCGCGCGAGAGCCTGACGGTGGCATCGGTGGCCATCGTCGCGAGTGCCGCCTCGCGTTGCGCCCGCGAGCCGCGCAACGCGATGCTGCGAAGGACCGCCGGCGGGACGATCGCGCACGCCGCGCAGGCATGCCGCGGCCGGCCATGCGATCCCGGGGCGCCGCCGCGGTGACCGATGCTCGCCATGGTCCGCGCGCCGCGCCGCCTAGATCGGCGGCACCGAGCCGTTGGCGCCAACGCTGATGCGCGCCGCCGTGATCGCACCATCGGCACCGCGCTCGCCGTTGACGATCACGTGCGCGCCGCGCGCGAGCGCCTTGCGATCCGCCGTGGCCGTGGTGACCACGGGAACGTTGTCGGGGACGACGATCGTCTGCGTGCCATCCGGATAGGTCAAGGTCAACTGGCGCGCGCCGGCGACTTCGGTCGAGGCCGCGACCGCGGCATTGGTCGACATCGGGTGGGCGCGCACCGTGACCGACTTGACCGCGGCGTTGGTCATCGTCGTTCCCGGGAGGCCGTTCATCGGGTGGTGGCCCTCGCCGACGCCGCGCTGCGTTTCGGGGAACACGTGCACTTCGCTCGCCAGCAGCGTGCCGTCTGCTTGCGGCGTCGCGGTGACGCCAACGTACGCGCCGTGGTCGAGTATCGAATGGGCGGCAGGCGTGCGTACGCTGATGCGGGTGCGATCGTCGATGCTGATCCGCTCCTGCCGGCCCTGCGCGGTCGTGACCACGTATGCGTCCTGGTTCGCGCTGGCGATCACGCCGTCGATTCGCGCGGGTGCGGCTTCAGCCGTAGCGCAAGCGAGCAAACCGCTTAACAGCGCTGCTGCAGCACGTTGCGATGATTTCATCTGCCCACCTCCTCGAATCGAACCCAGGTCGTATCATGATGCACCGAAAACGATGCGTTGGAACTTCTGCCCACGCCCACTGGCCTAAGCCCCTTCGACAAGACTGCTGGAGAATCGAAAATGTTCCTGCGCAATCCGATAATGGCGTCCTGCGTTGCCGCCGCCGTGCTGGCCTGTGGCTCCGCCCAGGCGCAGACGGCCTCGCCGCGGCAAACGCTGATCCCCGCGCTCAATATCGGGGGACCGTCCACGCCTCCAACCGCGCAGGGCATTGCGGTATCGGCTGGCGACGATTCCGCGTTGCCCGCATCGGCGCAATTGGTCGACCAGCAAATCGCGACGTATCGCCAGCAGGTCGAGGCGCGCGTCGCCCGCGGCGACATGAGCCCGGACGAGGCCGAGCGGCTGATCGGCTGGCATCGCTGGCAGCTCGAGCAGCAAGCCGCAGGCCGTGCGCCGGCATCGCAGATCGTCGAGCGGCAGAACGACGAAAATGCGCGCCGCAACGTCGTCGTCGGTCCTTCCGGCGCGCCGTATTACGCGCCCTACTACCGGCCGTATGCAGCGCCTTATTACGCGCCCCCATACGCGGTCGGGCCGGGGTATGGACCCTACTACGGGCCCGCTTACGGGACGTTCCTGCCTGGTATCTCGGTGTGCGCCGGCAGCGGCGGCCACCACTTCGGCGCGAGCGTCTGCTTCTGACGGTTGCTCGATTCGGCATTTTCGCGGCCTGCCGACCTTGTTGCTTCGCTGCCGACTGGACGGGCCGGCTTCGCGACGCTAGCCGGGCGGCTTCGTCGCCGATCCCGGCAAAGGACTGGCCGGCGCCAATGGCCGGTTCGCACACCTGACGGTGTTGTCCCAGTAGGTCGTGCTTCCCAGGCTCGCGAAATACGCGGCGAGCTTGGATTCGACTTCGACATTGGCGCGCCCCGCTTCGCGCATGTCCTTCAGTCCGCCGCAATTGGCCGCGGGTTCGTCGGTCGTCGGAATGCGTGCATGCGCGCATTCGTGGAAAAAGATGAAATCGTGCACGACGGGTGGCAGCGCCGAGAGCTTCGCCGCGTTCCACGCGATGACGTAGCCGTTGCTCTCCGGAACGGTCATGCCGACGCGGTCGCGCATCACCGGGTCGCCGCCCGACGACTCGTATTCGCGAACGGCCACGCCCTTCGCGATGCAGCTCACGGACTTGCCATCGGCCATCGTGAACGCGAATGCCGCCGACGCGCTGGCGAACAATCCTGCCGACAGCGCGAGGAGTATGAAATGGCGGACGCGCATGCAAGCATGTTACCAGCGAAAATCGCGTGCGGCATCGGCATGTTCCTTGCACACGATGGCTTGAGGCGATTGCGCCGGTCGTCCGGCCGACATTGACGCGGTCGGCGGCGACCTTTAGCCTTGGGCACGCCGCGCCGCGCCGCACCGGCCGGCGCCGGGAATCCCCCGGCGTCGCGCGATGAACAAAGGCACCGATCGTGAGTACTCGAGCGCACGTGCTGCCCATCCTGATCGAGCTGGCCGACCAGCTCGACCGTGCGTTCATCGAGACGGTCGGACCATTCGGCGAACTGGTCGTCGCCGAGGCCCGCAGCGCGTGGCTTGCCGCCGGCCCGCGCATACGCACTCGCGACATCGAGGACTACATCGTGCTGCTGGCCGATGAGGTCGGCGATGCCGAAGCGCGCAAGCAGTTCCTGGCAACGGCGCGCACCGTCATCGGCAACTACTGACCGCCAGCGCGGCCCGAGGCAGCGGTGCCCTGCCGGCGACCGGTCGCAAAACGCGCAACTGCGGCAAACAAGGGGAGTCTCGCCAATGTTCAAGAACACATCGATCACGACGCAATTCGCGCTGGTGTTCCTGCTGGCACTGCTGCTGATGGGAAGTGCGTCGTACCTGATCCTCGACCGAATCTACATGACGCAGCTGAAGAGCCAGGCAGAGACCGTCGCCGACAACGTCGACGCGTTCGGCGACTGGGTCGCGCAATACGGTCGCGTCTGGGTCAAGGACAACGACCAGAGCTATCTCGGGCACGCGTTGCTCTACGCCACCGACGATCCCAACGAAGTGCCGCCGCACCTGACGTCGGTCAACTACTATTCGAAGAATCCGGCGCTCGCGCAACGCGAATTCTCCGAAGTGGTCGAGCACTCGAAGTCCCCGGCCAAGTTCCGCATGACGTCGCACAACGTGATGAACCCGAACAACAAGCCGGACGAGTTCGAGCAGCAGGCACTGGAAGCAATCCGCAGCAAGCATCTCACGGAGTTCTACCAGCTGACGCCAGGGGGGTATCGCTATGCCCGGACGCTGATCCACAAGGCCTCGTGCATCGCCTGCCACGGCAGTCCCGACGCGGCGCCCAGCGACGTCAAGGTCCGATATGGCACGCAGAACGGCTTCGGCTTCAAGGAAGGCGATGTCGCCGGCATCATCAGCGTACGGCTGCCCGCGCGTTCGTTCGGCGACGTAGCGTTCAACGTCGTCGGCGCGTGGCAGCTGGCGATGATCCTCGCAGGCTTTGTGATCGCCATGCTCTACATGCGCTATGCGATCGTGGGCCGGGTTCGCGAGCTGACGGTCGCCACGCGGCAGATTTCACTCGGCAAGCCCGCGGACCTGGGCCTCGACGGCATCAATCCGAAGAGCCACAACGAGCTCGACCAGTTGGCGCTCGCCACCGAGCGCCTTCGGTTGTCCATCAATATGGCGATCAAGCGCCTGCGGGGCGAGAAGAAACCATAGGCGTTCGAAGTGACGACAGGTCGCGGCGCGTGGCCGTCGCGCCGCGTCGCCTGTTGCGCAACGGCGTGTCGATCACCCGCCGGTGGTCTCGCCGCCCATCACCTGCAACACGATGCCCGTCGTATACGACGAGTCCGCGTCGGACGCGAGATAGACGTACGCTGGCGCCAGCTCCTCGGGTTGCGCCGGCCGGCCCATCGGACTGTCCTGGCCGAACACCGCGACCTGGTCGCGCGGAAGCCCGGCATCCGATGGGTTGAGCGGTGTCCAGACCGGCCCCGGCGCCACCGCGTTGACGCGAATACCGCGCGGGATCAGCTCCTGCGCCAGTGTCTTGGTGAACGCGTGGATCGCCCCCTTGCTCGCCGAATAGTCCGGCAGGCCCTTGGCGCCCATGATGCCCGTTTCGGATCCGGTCGCGATGATCGCCGCTCCCGGCTTCATGTGCTTCAGCGCGGCCCGCGCGAGGCGAAAATACGCGTAGACGTTGGTCTTGAAAGTGCGGTCGAATTCCTCATCGGTCACATCGGCGAGACTTTTCTTGCGGCGCTGATGTGCGGCGTTTGAGACCAGGATGTCGAGCTTGCCGAACTCTCCTACTGTGCGCTCCACCAGCTGTTCGCAGTGCCCGTCGTCGGTGAGGTCTCCGGGCAACTGCAGGCAGCGCGTGCCGGCTTTTTCGATCGCCGCGCGCGTTTCGTCGGCGTCGTTCTGTTCGTGCGGCAGATACGAGATCGCGACATGCGCACCTTCGCGGGCATACAGCACCGCTACCGCGCGGCCGATCCCCGAGTCACCGCCGGTTATCAGCGCGACCTTGCCCGACAGCTTGCCGGCCGCCTTGTAGCGTTCGGCCGCATAACGCGGCCGTGGGGAAAGTTGCGATTCGAGTCCGGGTGCACGCTGGTGCTGCTCGACGAATGGCGGACGCGGCTCGGACTCGTTCTGAGGGCGCGACTGTTTCTTCGGTGGCCTGGCGGCCGTGCGGGCAGTGCCATTGCCCGGCTTGGCGGGTGTGCGGGCCTTGCCATTGCCCGTTCGCGATTGCGTGGCTCGCATCAAACATCCTTTCCGCGATGACTTAAACGAAATACCAGATCCAGAACACGACGCCGACGATCGTCGCGGCCAGCGGAATCCATATCCGCGGCCGCGACAAAAGCGGAGGTCGTTCATACACGCCGACCGTGGGCGGATTCGCGACTTCGGGCGTGGCGCGCTGCACGGCGACGGAGAAGGCTAGCGACGGATTTCGTTATCGTGGCGCGATGCCTCGGCAGCACGCGAAGCAGCGACGTCGATCAGCGGATCGCCGGGCGCGTTGTAGAGCTCGCGATCGCGCGCGATATCGTCCAGCGAGTAAGGCGCGTTGCGCATGTCCCAGCCCTTCCATCCACTCTCGCGCCACATCGCCGAACGCTTGTCGATGTCGACGGCATTGTGCTCGCGCATGATATCGACCGCGCGGTCCGCCGCGCCATTGTCGGCGCGCACCGTCACCAGCGCACCGCCGCGACGCACCGATTCGGCGTAGTACTCAGCGTCGGCACTCGACACGCCGAGCTCGGTCAGGCTGCCGATCAGGCCGCCGGCGATCACGCCCGCACCGGCACCGGACAGCGCAGCGGCCAAGGGTCCCGCGGCGATGATCGGACCCAGTCCCGGCAGCGTGAGCCCCATCAGGCTGACGGCGAGGCCCGCGGCGCCACCCAGCACGCCGCCGGCGACCGCGCCGGTCGCAGCGTTGCTGGTGTCGGTCACCGCGATGCGGTCGTCGTTACGGAATTCGCCGCGCACGTTGCTCGCGACCACGTTGATGTCGCTCGACGCGAAACCCTCGGTCAGCAATTCACGTGCGACGCGCTGCGCTTCGTCGAAACTGTCGAACGAACCCACGATGGTCTTGGCCATGTCATCCTCCGGAAGCAGTCGAAGCCAGCACGTTAGCGCGCGGCTGACAAGGACTGAAGTCGTGATTGGCTGTTTGCGTTGCGGGCGCTTGTCCTACATTCGACTGCGCGGGCGGCGGCGCGGATCGCGCTGGCGGTAGAGGAGACGGCGTCGTATTCTTCCACACCCGACTCGCGCGAATCCGCCGATGCCGGCCACCGATCCACACCTTTCCGGGACCCTTGATGCCCACGATCGCTACTTTCGCCGCCATTGCCCTTGTCATGGGTGCCGGGGATTATCTTTGGCTTGGCGTGATCGCGCGCCGCTTCGTGCGCGGCGAGGTCGGCGAGCTGATGCTCGACACGCCGCGCTGGATTCCCGCGCTGCTGTTCTATGCGATGTACGTCGTCGCGCTGTGGGTGTTCGCCGTGTCGCCGACACTCGACGGCGACTGGAAGCGCGCCACGCTGTACGGCGCCTTGTTCGGCCTGTTCGCATATGCGACCTACGACCTTTCCAACCTCGCCACGCTCAAGGGCTGGACGTTGGCCATGACCATGGTCGACATCGCGTGGGGTACGCTCTTGTCCGCCGCCGCGGCCACGGCCGGCGCGCTGACCGCGCGTTACTTTGCCTGACGACAGCGACCGCGCGCCAGGCGCTTCAGGCGCGGTCGCGCAGCGACGCGATGCCGTCTTCCTTGGCGCAGTTCGCGCAGCAAAAGATCCGCGCCGACGCCTCCACGCCGTGGCCGATGATCACGCAATCGCAATGCGCGCAACGCGGCGCAAGTGCGTGGATCGCACATTCGAACGAGTCGAACGCGTGTGCGCGCCCGCCCATCGTCACGGTGAAGCTCTTGTCGTAGTCGTTGCCGCAGTGCTCGCAGCGTGCCATATCGGTTTCCTCCGTTGCAGCATCACACAATGACGGCCATTCGAC
Organism: Pseudomonadota bacterium; assembly: GCA_041691615.1. Lineage (GTDB taxonomy): Bacteria > Pseudomonadota > Gammaproteobacteria > Burkholderiales > Casimicrobiaceae > VBCG01. The sequence continues at coordinate 32,500 of JBEPUI010000015.1, read as the reverse complement.
CGCCGCGCTAAGGCCGCGGCGCAGCCGTTGCCATCCCTTACGCCGGTGGCGCGGCGCCGCCGCGTCCAACGCGCTCGAATTCGGCGATCACCTGCGCCCCGAGCAGCAGCACCAGCGCCGCGAGCTCGACGCTCAGCAATGCCGCAATGGCCGTGGCCAGCGAACCGTACACGACCTGGATCTGCGACATGGTCAGGAAATACCACGCAAGGATGCGCCGCGTGACTTCCCACATCAACCCCGCCGCGACGCCGCCGATCAGCGCATGCCGCCACGAAATGCGCCCCACCGGCATCACGAGGTAGATTGCCGCCATCACCAGCATCTCGCCGCCGACGCCGAGGCCATAGAGCAGCGTCGCGGCCAGCCCCGCCAGCGGATGCGCCTCACCGAACAACGTGACGTCGTGCGTCGACAAGCCTGCGAGCCTGCCGGCGACCAGCGTGACCGCGAGCAATCCCAGCGCCAGCAGAACGATGAACAGGTAGGGCATCAGCGCCGACACCAGGAAATGCCGGCGCCGTATCGCCACGCGATGGTGGAAGATCACCGACATCGCGTTCTCCAGCACGGTGAAGGCCAGCGAGCTGAAGAACACCATGGTCACCAGCAGGAATCCGCCCAGCACCTCGCGATGTGCGAAGAATGCGCGCAGTTCGGCGACCACCGCGTCAGCCTGGCCGGGCACCACGAATTCGAGGTACTCGACCAGCGTCGCGATCAACCGCGCCTGGTCGATGACGTGCGACAGCACGATCAGCACCAGGATCAGCAGCGGAACCAGCGACAGCAGCGCGTAGTAGGCCACGGCGCCGGCCAGCAGCACGCCCTGATTCGCGCGGAAGCCCTTGAGAACTCCGAGCAGGAATGCACCGGGATGCGCCAGCACGATCGCCATCGAGCGCGCATCGGCGCGCTTGGCAGCGGTGCCCGCCGCGGCGGAATCCGGCGCGGGCCTGGGTGTGTCGACCATTCCGGCATTGTGCGGCGCGATTCGCCGGTGGCTGTCGGACGAACGCCTATTCTGCGACGAATCGCGGCGCCGCCATGGAGCGGCACCGTGCGATGCTTTGCCATCCGCGGGCAAATCGCGATACTGTGCGCCAAAACGCTTCCCGCCTCCCAACCCAGGTCGCGACCCCCGCCGCCGTTTTCCTCGCCGCAGCGCCCCAGTCCATGGCATCGCCTTCGACCCTGCTCGTCATCGCAGACATCGCCGGCTACACGCGCTTCCTGAAGATGCACACGATCAGCGTCGTGCATGCGCAAGACATCGTCGTGCAATTGCTGGAAGCGGTGATCGAAGCGGTGCAAGGCAATCTAACGCTCGCCAAGCTCGAGGGCGACGCGGCGTTCTTTCACGCGCCCGCGCCGATCGACGATGCGACGCTGTCGCGGCACGCGGCGGCGGTCCACCGTGCGTTCCACGCTCGCTGCGCAGATTTGCGCCGCAATACGTTGTGCCCCTGCGACGGTTGCCAGCAGGCGGGCGAGCTCAAGATCAAGGTCGTCGCCCACGTCGGGGACGTCACCCACCATAGAATCGCGCGGCGCGACGAGCTGGCCGGCGTCGACGTCATCCTCGTGCACCGGTTGCTTAAGAACGACGTGCCGCTCGCCGAGTACCTGCTGGTGACCTCGGCGCTGCTGCCGCGGCTAGGTGCCGCGCAGCGCGAGACGGCCACAGGCCTCACGATGCAGATCGACGAGCTCGGCGAAACCAGCGTCTGGTATGTCGACCTCGCCAATCTGCCCGCCGGCACGGCACCCGATGCGCCCAAGTTGTCGATGCCGCGGCGTTTCACCAGGCACGTGCGCATGACGTGGCGTTCGGTCCCCTATCTCATCGGCGCGCGCAAGGCTTGCTCGGGCTTTCGCAATGTCGGCGGCGCCGCCAATTGACACGGGGCCGTTGATTTATACTCGGTCATGGCTTGTCGTGATTCGGCAGGTCGATCGCGCAACGTGCCCGAGGGATTCGAAGCGCGCGAATCCGACGCCAACATAAGTTACCGCCAACCTGCTTCGCACCCGATGACCGCCGCGCCCCGCGCGATCGCCGGCAGAAGCCATCGCGCGCGATGACGTCCGAACGCACCGACATGCACGTGCTGCTGGCCGCGGCGGCGCCCGTCGCGATGCTCGACGCGTTGGGCGCCAAATTCACGTTGACCGGCCCCGTGCCGCCGCCGTTCGCGACCCATGCCGCGCAGATGGTCGTCGACGATCGCGCGAGCGTTCGCGCCATCGTCACGATGGGAACCGTGGCCACCACGCGCGACGCGATGGCGCTGTTTCCGGCGCTGGGCCTCGTCTGTTGCATCGGCAGCGGTTTCGAGGGCGTGGACCTGGCCGCGGCGCGTTCACGCGGCATTCGTGTCACGCACAGTCCCGGAGCGAACGCGGGCAGCGTCGCCGACGTCGCGGTCGGCCTGATGATCGCGAGCGTGCGCGGCTTCCACGCCGCCCAACTGCGCCTGCGCCGCGGCGAATGGCACGGCAATGCCGCGCAACGGCTGAGTCCCGCACGCGGCCTCGCCGGCCGCAGGCTCGGCATCTTCGGCATGGGTGCGATCGGCCGCGAAATCGCCCGCCGCGCACGGTCGTTCGACATGCAGGTCGGCTACCACAATCGCCATCGCCGCGAAGGCGAGGCCGCGGCCTATTTCGCCTCCCTTCCGGCCCTTGCCGACTGGTGCGACGTGCTGATGGTTGCAGTGCGCGCGAGCGACGCGACGCACCACGCGGTCGATGCGGCGATCCTCGATGCGCTCGGTCCCGACGGGCACGTGATCAACATCGCGCGCGGCAGCGTGATCGATGAGGCAGCACTGATCGACGCGCTGGCGCGCGGCACGATCGGAGGCGCCGGACTCGACGTGTATGAGCACGAGCCCGCGGTCCCGGCCGCGCTGCTGGCGCTGGACAACGTGGTCGCGCTGCCGCATATCGGTGGCGCGTCGCGGGACGCGCAGGCAGCGATGCAGGCGATGGTGATCGCCAATCTCGACGCATTCTTCGCGGGCGAGCCCCTGCCGACGCCGGTGACCTCGTGACGCGTGCCGCCGCCTCGCGGCGATGGTGACCGGCGCCGCGGCGGCGCAGGCGCAGGGCTCGATCCTCGCCGAGCGCGTTTTCATGCGCTTCTGGTGCGGGCGGTTGTGCTCGGTCTTCGCCTACCAGATGCTGTCGGTCGCCGTGGGCTGGCAGATCTATGCGATGACCGGCAGCGCACTCGACCTGGGATTGGTCGGGCTCGCGCAATTCGCGCCTTCGGTCGTGCTGATGTTGCTGGTCGGGCATGTGGCCGACCGCTTCGACCGGCGCAAGATCGTTCGCGCCTGCCAATGGCTGGAAGCCGCCGCGATCGCGGCAATCGCCGTCGCCACGCTGGTCGGTGACGTCACCGAGAACATGATTTTCGCGCTGGTTGCGGTGATCGGCGCCGCGCGCGCGTTCGAATTTCCCACGGTGCAGGCGCTGCTGCCATTCACCGTGCGCGCGCCGATGCTGCCCCGCGCCGTGGCGCTGTCGTCCACCGCGGGCCAGACGGGCATCATGCTCGGACCGGCGGTGGGCGGCTTTCTCTACGTGGCCGGCCCCACGTTCGTCTACGCGGTTTGCTTCGTGCTGTTCATCGCCGCGAGCGCCCTGCTCGGATGGCTGAAGCCGGTGCGCAGCGCGGCGGCGAGCCTCGTGGCTTCGCATTCCATATTTGCAGGGCTGCGGTTCATCGTCAGCGAGCGTGCGCTGCTGGGAGCGATTTCGCTCGACCTCTTCGCCGTGCTGCTCGGAGGCGCCACTGCGTTGCTGCCGATATTCGCTCGCGACATCCTGCAAACCGGACCGTGGGGCCTCGGACTGCTGCGCTCTGCGCCCGCGGTCGGCGCGCTGACCGCCGCGCTATGGCTTTCCAGGCATCCGATCCAGCGCAACGCCGGGCGCAAGATGTTCGCAGGCGTCGCGGCCTACGGCGTGGCGACGATCGCGTTCGGACTGTCGACGTCGTTCGCGTTGTCGATGGTCGCGCTGGTGATATTGGGCGCGTCGGACAGCTTGAGCGTGGTGGTTCGCCAGTCGCTGTTTCACCTTCGCACGCCCGATCACATGCGCGGGCGCGTCGCGGCGGTCAACTCGATTTTCATCGGCGCATCCAACCAGCTCGGCGAATTCGAGTCGGGTGTCACGGCGTCGTGGTGGGGCGCGGTGCGCGCGGTACTGGTCGGCGGCGCGGGGACGCTGGTGGTGGTCGCAGTGTGGATGCGGCTCTTTCCGAAGCTCGCCGCCGTCGACCGCCTTGCAGTGCATGAAGAGGAGGACGCGGACGTGCGTCCCGCCTAGCGCCGCTCCATGAGGACGCTACGTCGTCGAAGATTGGTGGCCGGGAATCGTCATCAGTTCCCGTAGTCGCGCTGGGCCGGACATTGCGGCACCGTGCCCCACAGACCGTCGCACAGCTCGAGCCGCGCGCGTTGTTCGCAAAATGCCTTTTCCAGCGTTTCGCCGCCACACTTTCCGATCGCTGTACGCAACAGTGTACGGCGATCGGGCGGTGCCGCCGGTGCCTTGGGGACGATCACCGGGGCAGGCGGAGGTGCGGCAACGGTGACCGGCGCCGGGTCGACGACGGGTGGCTGAACGACCGGGTGCGGGTCCTTGGCGCGCGCACGTTTCGCTTTGATCGTCGGTTGCGTCGCGGATTCGGATTCGACATTCGCCGGCTGAATGATCGGGGCGATCGTCGACTCGGCAGGTGTCGCAGCGTCGGCCCCGGGCCCAGGATTTGCGGGCCGCATCAGTGGCTCGGGCGTCGTGCTGGCGACAGCGGGCTCAGCGACCTGCACTGCCGGGTCGGCGCGTGCGCCGCCATCGAGATGTTGCAACAACGCATAGCCGATCACGCAAGCCACCACTGCGACCACGCCCACGATCGCCGGTGTGGCACTCTTGCGCGTCGCTTTGATCGGCGGCGGTATCAGCGTCGCGTTGTCGTCAGCTTCAACGCGCGTTCGGCGTGACTTGCGGCGTTGCAACGTATCGTTTGCGCGCCTGACCAGCGGCTCGAGGATCGACTTCGGGTCGTTGCGCGCACGCTTGAGCGCAGAGCGACACGCACCACAGAGCTTGGCGCCCGGCAACACGGTCGACCCGCAGAATTCGCAGTTCAACAAAGCTTATCGCTCCGGCGGCGACTGCACGGCGCCCGCCGTGCTCGTCTTGGTCATAGTCGCCGCGATCCTTGCGCGAATTATGACAGCGTCATCGGTCCGGCAAAACCCCCGCAGAGGTCCGTCCGTCCGATTGACGCAGCATACAAGCTGTCAGGAACAACCGTGCAATTACCTGCACGAAACCGCGGCCAAGGCCTGCTGCCGGGGCGCTTGGGAATGGCGACGAGGCCGATTGGTGTGCCAACCACCCCACTGGGGAGTCAATGCCGCTTTTCCTCGAAATCGACGTGTTGCGGATGCGCAACAGGGTCGAAATCGGCCCAGTGTCCATCGTTCCACTCGCCTTGCGCCCGTTCGATCATCTGCGCCCCACTGTCGTACATGACGTCGAGGATCGCATCGTCATTGGATGAGTGATCGAGGTTGACCGCCACCAGCACGCCGGCCGGTCGCAGCGACGGCGCGTCCCGCTGGATGCCCATCACATTCAGCGCGCCCGCCAATGCCCCGGCATACGCGCCGGCCGCCAGCCCACCCGCAAGGCCGATCGGGCCGATGATGGGTATGGCAAGCGCGCCGGCCACCACGCCGACCGCACTGCCCACGGCGGCCCCCTTCAATGCCCCGCGGTCGCCCGGGCGGGCATCGGCATCGGCGTCTTCGTCGCCGCCCATGGCCAACGTCCCGTGGCGCCCCGGCGGATTGACGACGAACGTCTCGACGTCGCCCGCGGCGACACCCAATGCGGCAATCGCCGTCATCGCGTCGTCCGCGGCCGGCTGGTCGTTGAATACTGCTGCAGCAATCCTGGACATCGGAACCTCCCGTGACGCGTCGATCGCGTCCAAACACGACGGCACCCCATCGTAGGCAGGATTGCAACGCAAAACGATCGGCGAGCGCTGATTGCGCCGTAGGTTGCGGGCTTACGTTGCAATGCGCGCGGCCAGCGACAATAATGGCCCTCTCGCGACGCCCGAGGCCCCGCAGGAGCGGTGCCGGCGCCGTTGCATCGCCGCAAGGCCAATCCGACCAAGGGGCAGACGCATGCCAAACCGACTCGTTGTCTTCGCGCTGTGCGCCGCAGCAACCGCCATGCTCGCCCCGCTTGCGCAAGCGGCCACCTGCTATGTGGTGTTCGACAGATCCGACAGCGTGATCTACCAGAGCGTCAAGCCGCCGGTGGACTTGAGCGTGCAAGGCGCCGGCGAGCGCGACGCCATGCGCCGGCGCGGCGAGTTCATGGAAGTGTTCGAATCGCAGCAATGCATCCAGCGCAGTTCCCGGGGCCTGCAGGTCAAGAGTGGACAAGCGAGCGTGGACGACATCGTCGCGGGCGTGCGCTCCTACCAGAAAGTCGGGCGCGTCGGCGCGATGAGCAGCGACGAAGACTCGGCGCAGTTCGCAACCCCGTCGACCAACAGCGTCCGCGTGCCGCTGCCGTATTGAGTGACGCGCACATCGCGCGAGGCCGGCGCCTGACTGGCGCTCGCGCGGGCGCTTCTGCGATGCGCGCTCCGCACGTGCGATAGTTGCCACGACGCGTGGCGCGACGGGCCGGTTGACGCGCGATCCGCGCGAGCGTCGCCGCGGCAGCCAGGGGAACCCTCATGCACGACCGCTACTTTCCGCAATGGCGGCTGCAGCACCGCGGAATGATCGCCCCCGACGAGCGGCTGCCCTGGCCGCAAACGATCGCGTTGGGAGCACAGCATGTCGTGGCGATGTTCGGCGCCACGGTCCTCGCGCCATTGCTGATGGGATTCGATCCCAACATCGCGATCCTGATGTCGGGCGTGGGCACGCTGGTGTTCTTCGTGATCACCGGCGGCCGCGTGCCGAGCTATCTGGGATCGAGCTTCGCGTTCATTGGCGTGGTGATCGCTGCGACCGCCTACGCGGGCCGCGGACCCAATCCCAATCTGGCGGTTGCGCTGGGCGGCATCGTCGCCTGCGGCGTGGTCTACACGCTGATCGGGGCCGCGGTGATCGCCGGCGGCACGCGCTGGATCGAGCGCATGATGCCGCCCGTGGTGACCGGATCGGTGGTCGCGGTGATCGGGCTCAATCTCGCGCCGATCGCCGTGCACAACGCCAACGCCTCGACATTCGACGGCGTGATGGCGTTACTGACCATCCTGTGCGTGGGCGGCATCGCCGTGTTCACGCGCGGGCGCCTGCAGCGCCTGCCCATTTTGCTTGGCCTGGTGCTCGCCTGGCTTCTTTATGCGATCGCCACCAACGGCATGTCGATGGGAAAGCCGATCGACGTTGCCGCCGTGGCGGCCGCCGCCTGGCTGGGCGCACCGCATTTCGCGCGGCCCGTATTCACGCAGGATGCGATCGCGCTGATCGCGCCGGTCGCGATCATCCTCGTCGCCGAGAACCTGGGACACCTGAAGGCGGTGTCGGCGATGACGTCGCGCAACCTCGACCCGTTGCTCGGGCGCGCATTCGTCGGCGACGGCATCGCCACGATGCTTTCGGGGATGGTCGGCGGCACCGGCGTCACGACGTATGCCGAAAACATCGGCGTGATGGCCGTGACGCGCGTCTACTCGACGCTGTTGTTCGTCGTGGCGGCGGTGTTCGCGCTGATCCTGGGTTTTTCGCCGAAGTTCGGCGCGCTGATCGCCACCGTGCCAAGCCCGGTGCTGGCGGGCGTGTCGATCGTGGTGTTCGGACTGATCGCGATCGCCGGCGCGCGCATCTGGGTGCAGAACCAGGTGGATTTCTCGGACAACCGCAACCTCATCGTCGCCGCCGTGACGCTGGTGCTGGGGGCCGGCGACTTCTCGCTGAAGCTCGGCGATTTCACGCTCGGCGGCATCGGCACCGCCACGTTCGGCGCGATCCTGCTGAACGCCATTTTCGCGCACGCAACGCGCCAACCCGACTGAAAGGTACGAACATGCAAATCGCCGTCATCACGGGCGCAGGGAGCGGCATCGGCAAGGCGGTCGCCCAGGCGATGCTCGCCGCCGGCTATGGCGTCGTGCTGGCCGGGCGGCGCGGCGAGCCGCTGGATGCCGTGGCCAATGGCGCCGGCGCCGCGGCGAAGAACGCGCTGGCGGTGCCTACCGACGTCGCCAACGCGGGCTCGGTGCGCGCGCTGTTCGACAAGACGCTGGCGCGCTTCGGGCGCGTCGACGTGCTGTTCAACAACGCAGGCATCAGCGCCGGCGGAGCGTTCGACACACTGACCGTCGAGCAATGGCAAGGCGTGGTCGACATCAACCTGACGGGATCGTTCCTGTGCGCGCAGCAGGCTTTCCGGGCGATGAAGGCGCAGAATCCGCGCGGCGGTCGCATCATCAACAACGGCTCGATCTCCGCGCACGCGCCGCGACCCAACTCGGCGCCCTACACCGCCACCAAGCACGCGATCACGGGACTCACCAAGTCGATATCGCTGGACGGGCGTGCATTCGACATCGCCTGCAGCCAGATCGACATAGGCAACGCGGGGACCGAAATGGCGCAACGGATGGCCACCGGCGTGCCGCAGGCCAATGGCAGCATCTCCATCGAGCCGTTGATGGACGTCGCACATGTGGCGAGCGCCGTCGTCTACATGGCCGGCCTGCCGCTCGCCGCCAACGTGCAGTTCATGACGGTGATGGCCACCAAGATGCCCTTCGTCGGACGGGGCTGACACGCAGTCAACGACGTTCGGTCACCGACACCTTGCCTCTGGCGGCGCTTTGGCCGCCGTACGTCGTGCGGACAGACGGTGCCGCGCGTTGCATGGCGGCGCGCAGGGCGCTGGCCTACAATGCGCAGCGTCCACAACGCAATCGCTTCGATGGCCAACGTCCCTTTCATGACGCCGCAAACGCCCGCGCTGCAGCTCTCCGCAAGCGACGCGCAGGCATTGATGCGACAGTGTTTCGGCATGTACAAGTCGAAGCTCGTCGACATCGCGCGCTCGTCGCTCGACCTCGCCACCGACCTGTTCGAGAACAACACGTACGTCACGCAGGACGACGTGATGCTTTTCAAGTCGAAGCGCGGCGAGTGGATCGCGCACTTCGAGAAGACGCTCGACGAATTGTTCGCGCGGCGCATCGGCGGCACCAAGCGCAAGGGGCGCCGGCCCGATTTCGACGCATCGCTCGCATCGCTGCGCGTGCTGACCGCCTTCGACCATGAAAAGCAGGATGCGCTGAAGTCGTCGACGTCATTCCTGCTGAGGCTCACCCGCCGCGAGCTCGATGCGCTCGACCTGCGCCTCGAGCTGTTGCTTCCCGATGCCGACCGGCACGACCCGGACAATCCGTTCGGCCCCGCCTACATCCTCGACGCGATCGGCTCGACGTCGCGGACCCTGTATCCGCACGCGAACGTCTGGCGTCCCGTGATGGAGCGCCTGCTGGCCGACCTGACGCCGGCGGTGAACAAGATCTACATTTCGCTGAATCGCTTCCTCGCCGATCGCAACGTGCTGCCCGAGATCAAGGCCGCGCTGCGCATTCGCAGCGAACATCGTCCGGCCGACGACCGCGACCTGTTGCCGGCGTTCAGCAAGCTGATGGCCGACGCGGGCGACATGCCGACGAACGTCATCGTGCCGGAGATCCTCGGCGATCCCAACGCCGCGCCCGCTTTCGACTTCGACCACTTCCTGCCGACGATGCGCGGCGGCGGCAGCGGCGGCGCGTCGGGCGAACCGCAGGCGCCGCTGATCGCACCGGACATCATCGCGGGATTGCACGCGCTCGCAAAAATCGGCACCGACCGTGCCGCGATGCCGCGCGTCAGCGAACCGGCGCCAGGGGACCTGCCGTCGCTCGACCCGCTGATGGCGCTCGGCACGTCGACGCCGCTGTTCGCGACCCTCGGGCATTGGCAGCGGATGGATCTCGCGCACGCGCTCGCGCAGATGGGCACCTCGGGCCAGATCGCTGGCAACGTGCCGCTCAACCTCGTGCCGCACATCCGCTCGGTGATCGCCGACCAGATCACCAACCCGACGGACAAGATCACCGTCGACGTGATCTCGCTGCTGTTCGACTACATCTTCCGCGATCCTTCGATCCCGCAGTCGCTGCGCAGCCTGTTCGGCCGGCTGCAGGTGCCGATCGTCAAGGTGGCGCTGCTCGACCGCACGTTCTTCTCCGACAAGCTGCATCCGGCGCGGCGCCTGCTCGACCACCTCGCCGAAGCGGCGATCGGCGCGCAGAACGACGAAGGCTACCGCGGCGAGTTCGAGCTCGCGGCGAGCGGCGTCATCGATGCGATCTGCCGCGACTTCGAGATCGACGTCACGACCTTTCGCGCCGCGGACGAAACGCTCGCGCGATTCATCGAGGATGAGCGCAAGAGCAACGACGTGGCGGTCGAGGCAGACGTCGCCGCAGCGCTCGCCGCCGAGGAAAGCGAAGCCGACCGCTCGGTGACGCGCGCGCTGGTGCGCGATCGCCTGGCCGGGCTCACGCTGCCTCTGGAAATCCGCAGCTTCGCCGAGACCACGTGGGCCGACTATCTGGGCGACGTGCGCGCGCGCCACGGAGAGGACAGCGACACATGGCGCTCGGCACTGGCGACGCTCGACGAACTGCTGTGGAGCATCGTCGCCAAGGAGCGCACCGCGCAGAAGGCGCGACTCACCAAGATGATCCCGGCGCTGATCCGGGGGTTGCGCCAGGGGATCGTCGCGCGAGGCGTCGCCGAAGACCGCTCGAAGCTGTTCCTCGACGAGCTCTACCAGTTGCACATGAGCGCGATCAAGCCGGCGCCAGCGCCGGATCCCGAGCTCGAGCCGCCGCCGGTCGCGCCCAGCGCCAGTCACAAGGTCAGCAACGTCTACGACTACGTGAGCGAAATGCCGCCGGGCACCTGGCTGGCCTTTCGTCGCGACGCCGAGACTGTCAACGCACGCCTGACATGGGTAAGCCCGTTGCGCACCAAGTACATCTTCACCAGCCGCGCGCGGCGCCGGGCATTCGTGTTCTCGCCCGAGGAGCTCGCCTACGAATTGGGCTCCGGCCGCGCAGCGCTTGTAGTCGAGCCGGTGCCGCTGTTCGATCGCGCTGTCAGCGCTGCGCTCGACACGCTCGCCAGCAACAAGCCGCAGCAGGGCGGCGAGCCGCCCGCCCTGCCCGCGCTCGCCTGACGGCGAAGTTCGCTCGCGTCAGCCGCCGGTGTCCTTCGCCGGACCGGTCGGGCACTGCGGCACGTTGCCCCAGTAGCCGTCGCAGTACTTGTAGCGGACCTTCTGCTCGCATACGACTTTTTCCAGGAAGTTGTTGCCGCGGCCGCACGCGGTCATTTCGTCGCCCATCAACGCCCATCGATCGCGACGCGGTGCCGCGGCCACTGGCGCTACTCGCGGCGCGGGTGCGGCCGCCGCGCCCGGCGCGGGCGGAACCTGCTTCGGCGCGGCGATGACTGGCGCCCTGGACGGTGCCTTGTGCGCGCCCTTGGGCGCCGGCTGGACGTCGGTCGGCGCCGCGATCACGGGCGCTGCGGCGGCGTTGCTGTCGGCCGCATTGCCGGCAGGCGCCGACGCGTCGGCGGCCGGAGGGGTGGCATCCCCTGTCTTGGCGTCGCTCGCCGGCGCGGCATCGGCAGTGGTGGCGGGCGCCGCCGCAGAATCGGCCGGCTTGGATTCGTTCGCCGGTACAGCAGCGGTAGACAGCGTGGCCGAATCGGCCGGCTTCTGGCCGTCACCCAGCGAACGCCACGCGGCCCACGCGCCGGCCAGGATCAGCAGCGCGATCACTGCGATCACGATGTAAGGCTTGGGAATGCCGCCGCCGGGGGCGGGCGCCATGTCCATCGACGCTGCGGTCGCAGAGGCCGCGGCAGGACCGGCACTGGCCAGGGCGCCAGTGGCTTTGGCTTGGGCCGGCGGCGCAATCAGCGCGGCACCGCATTTCTTGCAAAATCGACCATCCGCAGGGTTGTCGAAACCGCAGATCGTGCAATTCATCGTGGCGACTCCTAGTGATTGCGGGATCAAGCGCTGCTCCCGTCCCGGCGCATCGTGCATCAGCGGCGGTGCGTCGCGCAAGTCCCTCGCCGTCCCGCCGCAATCGTCGTGGGACAATTACGGGTTTACCGGGTCGAAGCTCGATGCGGCCGATCCGGGCCGTCCGATCCCGGCTTGCCGTCGCCAAATGCCCTTCCACTCGACCCTAAAATCCCATGAAGCAGGTCCTGCGTTGTGTGCTCGCCGCGCTGTGCGTGATGCTGTCGCCGCTGTCGACGGCCGACGACCCGGTCGTAGACCCGATGGCCATCCTCGGCGCAGCCAAGGCGGCCAGCGGCGGCTCGACGTGGAACGACCTGAAGGCGCTGCACAGCCGCGTGACCCTCACCACAGGGGGCCTGACAGGACCCGTCGAACGGTGGAGTGAATATTCGACAGGCCGCTCCTACCTCACCTATGCGCTCGGCCCGACATCGGGCGCCGCCGGATTCGACGGCACGTCGGGGTGGACGCAGGACGCCTCGGGCGAGTCGCGCAGCGAGTCGGCGCGCACGCCGCGTGAGCTCGCCGTGAACGCGGCCTATCGGGACCAGCTCGCATTCTGGTTTCCGCAGCGCCACGCGGCGAAGATCGTGTTCAAGGGGCACGAACGGCGCGACGACGCCGAGTTCGACATCATCTCGGTCACGCCCGACGGCGGTCGCGAATTCGACCTGTGGATCAACGCCGACACCCATCTTATCGAACGCCTGACCGAGCAGGAAGCCAGCGTGACCCGCACCGAGTTCTACATGGATTTCCGCGACGTCGCCGGCTTGCGCATCCCGTTTCGCGTACGCGCGACGCGAGGCGATCCACGCTACGACGAAATCATCACGATCGACGCGATCGATTTCGCTCCGCCGCAGGTCGCGGTCAATTTCGCCAAGCCCGCGCCACCGGCACCCGACTATGCGTTTCCGGCGGGGAAGCAAAGCGTCGAAGTCCCCTTCACGCTGCGCAACGGGCACGTCTATGTCGAGGTGAAGCTCAATGGCAATGGGCCGTACCTGATGCTGTTCGATTCCGGCGGCGCCAATGTGCTGTTTCCCGAAACCGCCAGCGCGCTTGGACTGAAGACCGAAGGTGCGATCGAAGGCAACGGCGTGGGCGAAGCCAAGCAGGACGCCGCACTGACCCGCGTGGACGCGCTCGAAATCGGCGGCATCAGCGTTGCGAACCAGGTGTTCGTCAGCCTGCCGCTGGGGCCGCAGATCCGCCGCATCGAAGGCGTCGATCGGGTCGCCGGGCTCGTCGGCTACGAACTGTTCAAGCGATTTCCGACGCGCATCGACTACACGCGCAACCGCATCGTGTTCTACAACCCTGCGCAGTGGCGCTACGGCGGCGACGGCGTCAAGCTGCCGATCCACTTCAAGGACAACATCGCGCAGGTCAACGGCAGCCTCGACGGCATCGATGGCATGTTCGACATCGACACCGGGTCGCGCACGTCGCTCACCGTGGCCGCACCGTTTGCCCGGGAACACAACCTCGCCGAGAAATATCACGCCACCGGCGAGATCATCACGGGCGCCGGTGTCGGCGGCCCGTCTCGCACCCGCATCGCGCGCGCCGGGATGCTGAAGCTCGGCAGCATCGAGGTGCAAAAGCCGGTGACGCTGCTTTCCACTGCGACCGCGGGCGCGTTCGCCGACAGCAGCCTTGCAGGCAACGTCGGCTATGGCATTTTGAGGCGCTTCAACCTGGTTTTCGACTATCGCAACGAAGTCATCTGGTTCGAAAAGAATGCCGCGTACAACGAGCCCGACGTGCACGACCGCGCCGGCATCTGGGTCGAGCGCGCCGACAAGGGCTTCACCGTGGCTGACGTTCTCGCCGGTGGCCCGGCGGCGGCGGCGGGACTGAAGATGGGCGACGTCGTGCGTGCCGTCGACGGCAAGCCCGCGACCGGCATCGCGCTGGATACGATGCGCAATCGCTTCAAGGCGGCAGCCGGCAGCACCGTCAGGCTGACGCTGACCAGCGGCAAGACGGTGGAAATCAAACTGAAGGACCTGGTTTGACCCCGCGTGGCTGGCGGAACTGAACCGCCCTTCCCGGCATTCGCCCGCATCGCGATCCCATGAGCCGTGCGCTGACGATCTTCGAGCTGACGTCGCCGCTGTTCGCGCTCGTGCTGGTCGGCTACCTGCTGTCGCGCGTGTTCGGCTGGCCCAAGAGCGCTTCGGACGCGCTGACGCGGTTCGTATTCGGCATCGCGATACCGGCGTTCCTGTTCCGGCTGATGAGCGACTTCGCGCGCCTGCCGCGTGTGGACGCGCGCCTGCTGTTCGCGTATTTCGGCGGATGCATCGTCGTCTACGCGATCGCGCGCGTGCTGGCCCGCTATTTTTTCGGCATGGACGGCGCGTCGCAATCGGTGTTCGCCACGGCATCGATCTTTTCCAACAACGTGCTGCTCGGCTTGCCGATGGCTCAGATCACGTTGCCTGCCGAGGCGATGCCGGCGGTGTCGCTGGTGCTGGTCTTCAACTCACTGCTGCTGTGGACGCTCGTGACCGTGTCGGTCGAGTGGGCGAGACATCGCGACTTCTCGCTCGCGGGATTCGGCAGGACCGCGCGCGGCGTGGTGCTCAATCCCGTGGTGTTCGGCATTCTCGCGGGCACTGCGTGGGGCTTCACCGGCATCACGCTGCCGTCGATGGTCGACGCGACGCTCACATTGTTGTCGGCCTCGGCGGTTCCGATGTCGCTGGTCGCGCTGGGCATGGGACTCGCCGAATACGGCGTGCGCGCGGGCTTGAAGCACAGCGCCGCGATCTGCGCCCTCAAACTTGTGGCGTTGCCCGCCTGCGTGTGGCTGCTCGCCACGCTGCTGGCGCTGCCGCCGACGGAAACCCTGGCGGTGGTGATGCTGTCGGCAATGCCGACCGGCGCCAACGCGTACCTGATGGCGCGGCAGTTCGCGACGATGGAAGGGCCGATCGCCTCGGCGCTGGTGCTGTCGACCACGCTGGCCGCGCTGACGACGCCGCTCACGCTCGCGGTGCTTCACGCATCGCCTCCGTGAAAGCCGCCGCATCACCGCCTTTGAACCGAGTGGTGAAGGCCTGCGCGGTCCAGGCGTGCGGTGCACCGGCATAATGACGGTTTGAAGCGAGGCGATTTCCGGTGGCGACGAAGAAGGCGACAAAAAAGAAGGCGACCAAGCACGACACCAGGCCTGCAACCAGGCAGGCAACCAAGTCCGCGCGCGCGGCCGCTCCAGCGGCGAAGCGTGGCAACGGCAATGCCGCGCGGTGCTACATCGTGCGCAACTCGGCGATCCATGGCCGCGGCGTGTTCGCGGCAACGCACATCGACGACGAGCAGACGATCATCGAGTACCGCGGCGAGCGCACCACGTGGGACGAGGCCAACGAGCGGCCGGCGTCGGATCCTGACAATGCGTATCACACTTTCCTGTTCGGCCTCGACGACGGTCGCGTGATCGACGCCGACGTGCGTGGCAACGCCGCGCGCTGGATCAACCACTCGTGCAAGCCCAATTGCGACACCTACGAGGACGAAAAGGGACGCGTGTTCATCGCCGCCCGCCGCGCGATCAAGCCCGGCGAAGAGCTGACCTACGATTACCAGCTTACGTACGACGGCCGCATGGGCAAGAAGATGCGTGCCGCCTACGCGTGCCGCTGCGGCGCCAAGAAATGCCGCGGAACGATGTTGGGTTCGAAGTAGAAGCGCGACCTCCGGCGCTCGCCGGAGGACTCTTCCAACACCAGTGATGCGCCCCGAGACCTTGGGGACCCTTCATTTTACAGAACCTCATTGATTTAAACTATTGAACTCTTAGATACAAACAATTGGAATTATGTGCGGCCGGTCCTTATGATGGGAACTGTTCTTATTTGAATAACTCATCCGAAAGAGCAAGCGCATGAAGACTGTCGGCCAGAAACTGCAGGGATTCAAGGTGATGGGCGTCAAGCCCGGGTTTGATCAGCACGAGGAAGGTGGTCTGTCGGCATTCGAGCCGATTACCGAAACGTCATTCCCCGGCAAATGGAAAGTCATCTACTTCTACCCCAAGGACTTCACGTTCGTCTGCCCGACCGAAATCGTCGGCTTCGCCAAGCTCGCCAAGGACTTCGCCGACCGCGACGCCGTCGTGCTGGGCGGCTCGACGGACAACGAATTCAGCAAGCTCGGATGGCGGCGCGACCACAAGGACCTGTCCAAACTCGACCAGTGGCAGTTCGCCGATGTGACCGGATCGCTGGTGGACCAGCTCGGCGTGCGCGACGAAAAGGAAGGGGTCGCCTTGCGCGCGACGTTCATCGTCGACCCGGACAACGTGATCCAGCACGTGTCGGTCAACAACCTCAACGTCGGCCGCAATCCCGAAGAGGTGCTGCGAATCCTCGACGGCCTGCAAACGGACGAGCTGTGCCCGTGCAATCGCGCGGTCGGCGGCACGACACTTTGACGGAGATGATGATGAATCACCTCGAACACGTGAAGTCGCGCATTCCCGATTACGCCAAGGACATTCGCCTCAACCTGGACGGCGCTCTGACGCGCTCGAGCCTCACGCCGCAGCACGCTGCCGGCGCCGCACTGGCGGCGTCGTTCGCGGCGCGCGCTCCGGCGCTCATCGAGGCGTTGCGCGTGTCGCCGGCGCTGTCCGTCGAACACGCCAACGCCGCGCTGACCGCGGCCGCGCTGATGGGCATGAACAACGTCTGGTATCCGTATGTGGAGATGGCCGACGACGCGGAATTGAAAACGGTCCGCCCCGAGCTGCGGATGAACGCCTACGCGAGCCACGGTGGCGTCGACCGGATCAGCTTCGAGCTGTACGCGCTCGCCGCGTCGACGGTCGGCAAATGCCACTTCTGCGTGGCCTCGCACTACAAGCTGCTCAAGGAATCGGGATTGACGGTGCAACAGCTGCGCGACGCCGGCCGTATCGCGGCGGTAGTGAACGCAGCAGCGCAGGTGCTGGCGACGGAGGGCGAAACGGCTGCAGCGAACGCCGCGATCGCCGCCGCGGCCTGACGAACCACGGCATCGCGTCGCGCCTTCGCGCGCGATGCCGTACCATCGGCGCCTCCACGACGAAGGGGGGCCTGTCCATGGCTCGCAAGCAGCAATCGATTCCGCAAGGCCGGCTCGTGATCCTCGAGCACACGTCGAAGGTGCTTGCCGGCAATGCGCTCGGCGATCCGCACGTTCGCAAGCTCCCCGTGTGGCTGCCGCCGCAATACGATTCTCGCAAGGGACGCGCCAGCGACCGGCGCTTTCCGGTGCTCTATGACCTCGTCGGGTTCACAGGATCGGGCCTGGCGCATGTCAACTGGCGGCCGTTCGACGAGAACGTCACCGAACGCGTCGCGCGCCTGGTGCACGAGAAGCGCATGGGCCCGGCGATCGTCGTGTTCCCCGACTGCTTCACATCGCTGGGCGGCAACCAGTACATCAATTCCTCGGCGATCGGGCGGTACGCCGATTACCTGACGCACGAGATCATTCCGTTCGTGGACGGGCAATTCCGCACGCTCGCCTCGCGCGACCACCGCGGCTGCTTCGGCAAGTCGTCGGGCGGCTACGGCGCGATCATCCATGCGATGCGCTATCCCGAATACTGGGGCGCGATCGCCGATCACTCGGGCGACGCGAACTTCAACCTGTGCTACCTGAGCGACTGGCCGCGCACGCTGACCGAGCTCGATCGCTACCGGCCGCGGCGGCGGCGCGCAGGGCGCATCGACGCGGTGCGCGATGCGAAACTCGCCGCCGATGGCCGCGACGACGGGCGCATCAAGCGCTTCCTCGCGGCGATGTGGACGCGGGAGAAGCTCTCCGACGCCGAGATCCATGCCGTCATGGAGCTCGCGATGGCGGCCAGCTACGACCCGGATCCGCGCGCGCCCAACGGATTTCGCGTGCCGTTCAATCTCGAGACCGCGGAGCTGCTGCCCGCGCGCTGGCGGCGCTGGCTCGACCACGACCCGGTGCTGCTGGTCGACCGTTACGCGAAGAACCTGCGCACGCTGCACGGCATCTACATCGACTGCGGGTGGCGCGACCAGTATCACCTTCATTTCGGCGCGCGGCTCTTGTCCAAGCGCCTCGCCGAGCATCGCGTGCCCCACGTCTACGAGGAATTCGACGACACGCATTCGTCGATCGACTACCGGATGGACGTCAGCCTGCCGTTTCTTTATCGGGCGCTCAAACCCTGACGTCCGGCGCGTCCTATAATCGGCTTGCGAGCGCGTTCGTCGACGCGCTCGCGTCGACGGAGGAACTCATGCGCTGGGGCGATTTCAGGCAAAGCGACAACATCGAAGACCGCACCGCCGAAGGCGGGGGTGGCGGCGGATCGTTCGGCGGTGGCGGCATGCGGCTCAGCCTCGGCGGAATCGTCATCGCGGTGATCGCGAGCCTCATCCTGGGCATCAATCCGCTGCAATTCCTCGGCATGATGGCAGGTGACGATTCGGCTCCGGCGCCGGCGCCGCAATCCACGCGGCCTGGCACCGGGCCGCAGTCGGCGCCGCCCGGCTATGGCCCGCAGGGCACGCCATCGCCCAGCGCCCCGACACAGGCCACAGCCGGCAAGGCGCCGGTGTCCGACGAGCGCAAGATGATCGCCGGCATCCTCGGCGACACCGAAGACGTTTGGACGGCGGTGTTTCGCACGATGAACCGCGAGTACACGCGTCCCACGCTCGTGCTGTTTTCCGGCTCCAGCCAGTCGGCCTGCGGTCGCGCTTCGGCGGCGGTCGGACCATTCTATTGCCCGGGCGACCAGAAGCTCTATCTCGACACCGCTTTTTTCAACGAGCTTGCCCGCCGCTTCGGCGCCCCCGGCGATTTCGCGCAGGCGTATGTGATCGCGCACGAAATCGGGCATCACGTGCAGTACCTGACGGGCACGATGAAACAGTTCGATGCGCAAACGCGCAACCTCGGCGAGCGCGATCGCAACGCGATGTCGGTCAAGCTCGAATTGCAGGCCGATTGCTACGCGGGGGTCTGGGGCTTCTATGCCGCCAAGCGCAACCTCCTCGATCCGGGGGACATGGAGCAGGGACTGCGCGCCGCGGCGGCGGTCGGCGACGACAACATCCAGAAGCAGACGGGCGGCCGCGTCGTTCCCGATGGATTCACACACGGCTCCGCCGCGCAACGCACAAGTTGGTTCAAGCGGGGATTCGACACCGGCGACATGCGCAACTGCAACACCTTCGCCGGCGCATAGCAGCATCCGATAGCGCCCGCGCGTCGCGGCCGCGCGGCGCGCTCATTGCGGCGCCGATCCGTCGTTGTTGAGCCGCACGCGCATCACGCGGCGATCGTATTGCGCCTCGATCGCGGCGTCGATCTCGCTGCCATCGGCCACCTGCACATGCCCTCCATTGGCGCGGCAACGATCGCGCTCGTAGCGGCACGGTCCCATTTCCGGATGGCGCCGGCACAGCGCCTCGACACCTTGCTCCATCACCAGCGGTGACGCGTCACCGTGGATGTCGCAGCGATACAGCGGCACCAGTGGATTTTGCGCGGCCACGTCCGCCGCGTGGTCCGCGGCCACGGCCGCCGTCGTAGTTGGCGTGATGCCGGCAATGGAGTCGACATCGGGCGCTTCCGACGCGGCCGACGGCCGCGGCCCGGGAGGGCCCGGCAAGGGCGGCGCGGAGACGGCTGGTTCCGTCGGTAGCGCGGGGACGGCGAGTTCCAACGGCGGCGCGACGGCAGGCGTCGGCAGCCGCGTAGCGGCAGGCGACGGCGGCGCAGCGTCAGGCACTGGCGCGGGCGAGCGGTTGCATCCCGCGCAAACCAGCGACAGCGCACATACCGCCAGTAAAGACGCAATAACAGCCGCGGGCTGTGGCGAAGATGGCTGTTCGGCGGTCCGACCGCGGCGCATCGCTTGACAGGTCGTACACCGCGCCGATAATGAAACGCGAAGGAGGGAGTGCCATGAAAACGTTCGTTTTGTTGAGTTGTGCACTGACAGTCCTCGCACTTGCCGGATGCGCGCCCGCACCGCTGACTCGCGCCGATGGCGACGGCAAGGTTGCTTGCAACGCCGATTATATGGACCAGGTGGATCGTCAGGCGCGGCAGCACTTTGCCGAAATCCATTGGGTCCGCTGTCCGACGGTACGGACGACCGGCGCCAACGGCTGACCGCTGTTGAAACACAAGGCGCTGCCCCAAGGCGCGCCTGCAACGAGGAACCGCCGCCGGGAAGACCGGCGGAACCCGTCCTCGCTCGGCCGCGAAAAGCTCGCCGGCCTTCGCCTCCGTCTGTCGACATTCCGGCGCGCAGTGCGACACGCGGCTGCCTCCATGGCGTCGTGCCGGTCAACGCGTCTGTCCTCCTGATTGCGAGCCGTCCAATCGCATTGGAACGGGTGTGTTTTGGCGCCGCCGCCCCTGCGGTTACAATGTCGGCGTGCCCATTTCATTCACGGAACGCCAATGAAATCATTAGTGTTTGCACCTTTGCTCGCCTGCGCACTGCTGACGATGCCCGCGTGGGGGCAGCCGATCGCCATTCCCAAGAATCCCTGCGAAAAGCCCGAAGACTTCCCAGGCAAGCTGGCGTCTGACACGATGGTCAAGGCTTGGAACAAGTCGATGGAAAACTATACCGTCTGCATCAAGAAATTCGCGACCGAACAGAAGGCGATCGTCGATGCGGCGACGAAGGCCGGCAACGACGCCGTCGAGGAATACAACGCAACCGTCAACAAGGCCAAGGAAACGATGGAGAAGTCCAAGGCGAACCCTTGATGTCCAGGCGGGCGTCGCGTCGCTGATCTGCGGCGAAGGGCCCGTCTCCCTGTGGCACCGCCGTCCATGGCATCCGACGTCATGGCCCCCGCAGTCGCTCCCCCCGCCGAAATCCAGGCCGAAGCGAGCGCGCGCGCGATTGCAGGCGCACTGCTCGACGGCTTCGATCGCCACTACGCGCTGTTCCGCGAATGCGCGCGCGCCGCGAAGCGGCATTTCGAGGCCGGCAACTGGCTCGCGATCGGCCACGTCGCGCGCGATCGCATCGACTTCTACGACCAGCGCGTCGCCGAGACCGTCGCGCGCATCGAGCGCGACTTCACGCCGACGTCGCTGCCCGCCGACGCGCTCGACACGCTGTGGTCGGCGGTCAAGCGGAACTACATCGTGCTGCTGGTCGACCACAAGCAGCCCGAATGCGCGGAGACGTTCTTCAACACGGTGACATGCAAGATCCTGCACCGCAGCTACTTCCACAACCGCTTCATCTTCCTGAAGCCGGCGATAGCCACCGCGCACATCGATTCCAATCCGCCGTCGTACCGCAGCTACTACCCGCTGCAGCGCGGATTGCGCCAGGCGCTGATCGACATCGCGCTCGATACCGGGCTCGAGCAGCGCTTTGCCGACTTTCGCCGCGACATCGTCAACGTCGCGCGGCGCCTGCGCGCGGCGCTGCCGCGCCCGTTCGCGCTCGAAGCCAATCACCAGGTGCAGTTGCTTGGCAGCCCGTTCTTCCGCAACCGCACCGCCTATCTGCCGGGGCGCATCATCAACGGCAACCATCGTTATCCGTTCGTCGTCGCCATCAAGCGCGACGCCGCGGGCAAGCTTTACGTCGACGCGCTGCTGATGGACCCGCTGGAAATCGCGCTGCTGTTCTCGGCCAATCGCGCCTATTTCCTGGTCGACATGGACGTGCCGAGCGCCTATGTGGAGTTCCTGCAGGACCTGTGCGCCGACAAGACGGGATCGGAGCTCTACACGATGCTCGGCCTGCAGAAACACGGCAAGGCGCTGTTCTACCGCGACCTGCTGCATCATCTCAAGCATTCGACCGATCGCTTCGTCGTCGCGCCCGGCATTCGCGGCCTGGTGATGACGGTGTTCACGTTGCCGTCGTTTCCGTGGGTTTTCAAGGTGATCCGCGACGACATCGCACCGTCGAAGGACACCGACCGCGCCAAGGTCAAGCAGAAGTACATGCTGGTCAAGCACCACGATCGCGCGGGACGGATGACCGACATCCTCGAGTATTCGAACGTCGCGTTTCCGCTTGTGCGATTCGCGCCGGAGCTGCTGGCCGAGCTGCGGCAATCGATACCGACGATGCTGGAAGACGACGGCGACCTGCTGGTGATCAGGCACCTCTACATCGAGCGCCGGCTGACGCCGCTCAACCTGCACTTGCAGAAGGCGTCCGGCGCGACGCGCGAACGCGCCGTGCGCGAATACGGCAACGCGATTCGCGAGTTGGCCGCGGTCGACATCTTCTGTGGCGACCTGCTGTTCAAGAATTTCGGCGTCACACGTCATGGACGGGTTGTGTTCTACGACTATGACGAGATCGAATACCTGCGGGATTGCCTTTTCCGGCGCATTCCCGCGGCACCGCACGGCCACGACGAGATGTCCGGCGAGGTCTGGCACAGCGTCGGGCCGCAGGACATCTTTCCCGAGGAATTCGCCACGTTTCTGCTGACGGACGGAAGCATTCGCGAGCCGTTCCTGCGCTATCATCGCCAGCTGCTCGACGCCGGTTGGTGGAAGGCGATGCAGGCGGCGATCGAATCCGACGCCGCGCTGCCCGAAGTGCTTTCCTACCCGGACGCCATTCGCTTCGCGCATTGACGGCTCGTGTCCGGCGCGCCGCCCGCGCCGTGGACTGTGCAGGAGGCCTCAAGTTGGGTTACGTCAGTGTGTTCGAAGTGTTGCGCGCCGGCCCCGGCCCGTCGTCGGTGCAGACGATCGGACCGTTCCAGGCGGCGCGCGCGTTCGTGCACGCGCTGGAAGCCGACGGCGTCGCGCGCGCCACGGCACGCGTCGACGTCGAGCTCTATGGCGGCCTCGCCTGCACGGGTCGCGACAGCGGCACCGACCGCGCGATCATCGCAGGACTTGCCGGCGATTCGCCGGACCGCAGCGACGCGAACGCGCTGCAAATGCGCGCCGCCACCGTGCAGTCGTCGGGAACGCTACCGCTCAACGGCCGCCAGCCGCTGGCATTCGACGCGCAGCGCGACATCGCGTTCCGCGTCGATCGGTCTGTCGAGGGCGCGAGCAACGCGATGCGCTTCGTCGCGCGCAGCGGCCGCGGCGACCTTATCGCCGACCGCATGTTCTATTCGATCGGCGACGGCGAGATCGTCGATCCCGCGCCGATTCGACACGTGCGCGACGCCGCGGTCCGCGTGCCCTATCCGTTCCTGACGGCCGCCGCGTTGCACGACACCGGCGAAGTCGTCGGCAAGAAGCTCGCTTCGGTCGCGCTCGCCAACGAGACCGTGTTTCGCAGTCCCGGCGACGTCAAGGCGTCGCTGCTCGCGTTCGGCAATTTGATGCGCGACGCAGTCGACCGCGGCCTCGCAACCGATGACCCGCTGCCCGGCGGCCGCACGCGGCGCGCGCCGGCGCAGGCGATCGCGCTGCGCAGCACGCAGGGGACGCCCGCGCAATGGTGCTCGGTGCTGGCACTCGCCGTGGCCGAGGAGAATGCCGCCGGCGGCCTCGTCGTCGCCGCGCCGACCAACGGCTCCGCCGGACCGGTGGCCGCGCTGCTCACGCACTGGCGCGGCGCCCGCCCGCTCGCCGAAGAGACCGGCATCATCGAATTCCTGCTGACCGCCGGCATCGTCGGCGCCATGCTGCGCAGCAAGGGCTTGCGCCAGGCCGGCTGTCAAAGTGTCGTCGGCGTCGCATCGGCGATGGCGGCCGCGGGCTACGCGGCAGTGCTGGGCGCGACCAATGCGCAGATGCTGCACGCCGCAGAGCTGGCGCTCGCACCGCATCTCGGCCTTGCCTGCGATCCCAGCGGCGGGCGCATCCAGCAACCGTGCATTCCGCGCAACGCCGCCGCGGCGGCGCATGCGCAGGCATCGGCGCAGTCCGCGCTGGCGCGTCCCAATCCGGTGAACGGACTCGACAGCCTTGTCGATGCGATGATCGAGTCCGGCCGCGCGATGTCGAGCCGCTACAAGCAGGCGTCGCTCGGCGGCGCGGGAATCAACGTCGCCGAGTGTTGACGCGGGGCGGCTGCGCGCCGTCCCAAGTGCTACGCACCCGTTGCCTTCCAACCGCCGACCAGGCTTGCCGCCGCATACGCGATCCGCCATGCTTTTTCGACCGCACGGCATGCTTGGTGGCGTGCATGCTATCCTCGCGCCGATGCCATTTGCCATACGTACCAGCCGCTTGCATGCGTCGACTTCGCCGGTTGCCGTGCGGCCTACCTGCGTCCGCGCAGGACTCCAATCGTCGGCAGGCAGGTGGCTGTTGTCGGTGATTGCCGCCGCTTGTCTCGCCGGCTGCGCGACCGGCGATGGCGAAATGGAACCGTCGAAGGACACTTACTCCTGCAAGCTCCAGGGCGAACGTTTCATCGTGCGCTTCACCGAGCAGGAAGCGCGGATCCTGATGCCGCCCGAGGGCCGTGCCGTCACCCTTTACCAAGTCACCACCGGTGCGGGCGTGCGCTACACCAACGGCATGATGGAATTGCGCGGATCGGGAACCAATCTCACACTGGTCCGCGACAATTTCGCCGTCGCGCTGACCGACTGCGAACCGCTCAAAGTCCCGAAGAAATCGGGCAACCCGTTCGGCTTGAGCTAGCGCCGCGCGCCGCTTCGTGTTCGCAATCGCGTCAGCACGGCGCGTTCGTGCGCGTGGATTCGCGGCCGCGTCATTTCGAAGGCGCCGCCCTCGTGCCCACCTCGGTGTACATCCAGCTTTGCGAGCGAATGGGATGCGGGATGAAGTTGCGCACCCACGGCTGCGCGACCGGGTCCTCGAGCAGGTGGTGGGTCATCCGGAACGGCGCATAGGCGAGCACGACGTCGGTCATGCGCGTGAACAGCGCCGTTCGCTGCAGCCCGTCGGGAAGCTTTCGCGCCTCGTCGAACAGCGCGTCGAACGCGGGGAGCTTGAAGCGCGAGTCGTTGGCCTGTCCGATGTTCGGGCCGTACAGCACCTGCATGAAATTCTCGGCGTCGGGATAGTCGGCATTCCAGCCGTCGCTGCGCATCGGGATCTTGCCGAGGCGCGACATCTTGCGCAGCTCCGGCACGCGGTCCTTGTGGAAGTCCATGCGGATGCCGATCGCATCCATGTCCTTCTTCCACAGTTCGTCGCCCTGCCGCGTGACCGAGGTCGGCGACGACCAGAACGTCACGGTCAGCGGCTTGCCGTCGGGCGACTCGCGGTAGCCATCGCCATCGCGATCCTTGTAGCCGAAGCGGTCGAGCAGCGCGCGCGCAAGCGCCGGGTCGAAGAGCTGGGCGGTGGTCTTGCGGTCGACGTAGCCTTCGATATCGGGCGGGATCGGGCTCTGCGCCGGAATCGCGCGGCCATGCAGCACCACCTTGATGTACTCCTTTTCGTCGTAGGCCATAGAGATCGCGCGCCGCAGCGCGACCTTGTCGGGCGTGTAGCCGCCGACCACCGGATCCTGCATGTCGAAGTAGGTCCACCACGCGTTGGGTCGAAGGTAGGGCAGGTGCTGGATGCCGCGCGCGGCGAGCGCCGGCTTGAGCGTGCCGTTGACGAGGAGCTCGTCGATGAACTGCGACGGAAACGTGTCGATCACGTCGAGCTCGCCACCGAGGAACGCGAGCCACACCGACTGGCCCTCCTCGATCACACTGATGTCGATGCGCGCATTGCGTGGCAGGCGCTTGCCGGCGAGCGCCGCGGCGACGCTTTTGGACGCTTCAGGGACTGGTCCGGACGGCGCGTAGGTATCCTCGCGGAAATCGGGATTCGCCTCGAGCACGATGTGCGAGCTGCGCTGGTAGGCGCCTAGCTTGTACGGGCCGCTGCCCACCGGATGCGCGCCGACGTCGCGTCCGTAGCGCTCCACCACTTCGCGCGCGACCGCGCCCATGTTCGGCACCGCGACCACGTACGCGAAACGATAGTCGGGCGCGGTCAGCCGGATGCGCAACGTGTAGGGATCGACGACCGCGAGGCCGGCGATCGGGGCGTCGTAGTCGAACTTGCCGCTCTTGCGTGCGCTGGCCTGCGCCGCGTCGGCGCCGACGATCTTGCCGTCCAGCAGGAACGCCCACGGCGACTTGTTCGCCGGGTCTAGGTGGCGCTTGAAGCTGTAGGCGAAGTCCTCTGCCGTCAGTGCGCGCGGCTTGCCGCCGAATGCCGGATCGGCCTGGAAGCGAATATCGCGGCGAATCTGGAAAGTGAACGTGCGGCCGTTGTCGGTAACCTCCGGCATCGCCGCGGCGGCGCGCGGGACGAGCTTCACCGGCCGCGCCAGGTAGTCGTAGTCGAGCAGCGTGTCGAAGACGTTCTGGATGACCCCGTCGGACGCGGCGTCGTTGCCGAACGCCGGGTCGAAGCTGGTCTCGCCGATCGAAAACGCGACGCGCAGCGTGCCTTGCGGAACGTAGCCGGCCGCGATGACAACCGAAGGGAGCGCAAGTGCGGCGATGGCTGCGAGTGCGGCGAAGGCTGCGAGGCGGCGCGGCATGAAGTTTGGCAGGAGGCGGCGACGCGATGCTAGCACTTCGGCCCCGGCCTTTCGTAGAATGGCCGATCCAATGGCTACGCCCGATGCCGGGCGACAACGATGGACATGAAAAAGATGCAGGGCGGCAACCTTCGCGCGGCCGGGTACGACGAAACAAGCCGCAAGCTCGTCGTCGAGCTCACGGCCGGGACTTTCGAGTACACGGGCGTGACACCCGAGATGTGGCGCAGGCTGTCGACTTCGTCGTCACCGTGGAGTTATTTTCGCGACAATATCGAAGAGGAATTCAACCCGCGCCGCATTCGCTGACGGCGTGTGCCGGCAAGCGGCGTCACGCCGCCTGCCGGTAACTCGCGTGGCGCAGCGTTACTGGACGGTCAGCTTGCGCGCGGCCAGCGGCACCTTCTTGGCGAGCTTCAGTTCCAGCACGCCGTTTTCGTACTTGGCCTCGCTTGCGGCTTCGTCGAGCTCGCTGCCGAGCGCGAAGCTGCGGTACACCTCGCCCTGGTAGCGCTCGCTGCGCAGCACGCGCTCGCCTTCGCGGGCTTCGTCCAGGCGCTTGACTTCGGCGCCGATCGTCACCTGGCTGCCGTCGATCGTGACCTTGATGTCGTCCTTCTTCACACCCGGGATTTCGGCGTGCACGAGGAACGCGTTGTCGCTCTCGGTGACGTCGATGCGGATCGCGCGGCCGTTCTTTTCCACACGCGCCGGCGCGAACAGTCCGCGCACGATCTCGTCGAAGGCCGCGCGCGCGGCCGGGTCATACACATGCAGGTGGTTCATGTTTTCTCCTTGGCAATTTCATCGATGAAAAGGGTTTAAGCTGCAGGCAGATAGTGGTCGTCCCGCGGTCGTCGTCCCGCACTGGGCTTCGGGCAAAACCGCTTTTGACCCCGCGCGCTCGTCCCGTCACCGCATGGTCACGACTTATGGGTTGCCCGCCACCGTTTCAAGGACTTGAGATGAGCAGATCCGCCCCCAGTTCCTCCACCCCGCCTGCCGCCCCGGCAGCGGCCCGCGCCGAGCTCGTCAGGCGCCGGCGCGAGCTGCGCGGCGCGATCCGCGAGCAGTTCGCCGACCACGACGATCCCAAGCTGATGGCGCTGCGCAACCGGCTCGAGGACACCGACGACTGGGCGGTTGCCGACGAGATGGCTGCACTGGATATCGCGCAGGTATCGCGCGACGTTCGCGAGCTTGCCGACGTCGAGGCGGCGCTGGTCCGAATCGACGAAGGCATCTACGGCAACTGCATCGACTGCGGCGAGCCGATCCCCGCGCCGCGGCTGGCGGTCAATCCATCGGCGCGCCGCTGCATCGCCTGCCAGGAGAAGTTCGAAAAAGGCGGGCACGCGGCGCCGCCTGCTTCGATATAGCGGCCGCGGATTTGATCCGCCAGCGACCGTGCCGCTTGCCTTAGCGGCGCGCCTTGCTCGCAGCGCCCCCCGGCGCATCGCGCGCGAGCCAGTCGAAGAATTCGCGATACCACAGCCGCGAGTTCTGCGGCTTCAGGATCCAGTGGTTCTCGTCGGGGAAGTAGACGAGCCGTGCCTCGACGTCCTTGGCCTTCAGCGTGTTGTAGTACTGCAATGCCTGCGTGCCCGGCACGCGGTAGTCGAGATCGCCGTGCACGACCAGCGTCGGCGTCTTGGCGCGCCGCACGAAGTGGTGCGGCGATTGCGCCATCACCTTCGGCTCGTTGTTCCAGTGATATGCGCCGAGCTCGCTGGCGAAAAATCGATAGCCGTCGGTGGCCATCATCGACACCCAGTCGTAGCAGCCGGCATGGCACACATAGCGCTTGTAGCGGTCGGTGTGGCCGTTCATGTACGCGACCATGTAGCCGCCATAGCTGCCGCCGGTCGCGGTCAGGCGCGTGCGATCGATGTAGCCGCGCGCGAGCAAGTAGTCGGTGCCGGCCTCGACGTCGGCGAATTCCTTCCTGCCGTACTGCGCGGTGATCGACTCGATGAACTTCTGCCCGAACCCCGACGAGCCGTGATAGTTGACCGCCGCCACGACGTAGCCCTTGCCGGCGAACACGTGCGCGTTCCAGCGGAAATGCCAGCCGTCGTGATGCGCCGCGTGCGGCCCGCCGTGGATCGAATGCATCAGCGGCCACTTCTTCTTCGGGTCGAAGTTGGGTGGATACGTGACCCACATCTGCACCGGTTCGCCGTTCCATCCGCGGATGTTGACTTCGCGAGTCTCGCCGAACGCATGCCGCGCGAGCAACGCGGAGTTGAGCGACTCGATCGGCCGCTCGCTGCTGCCGTCGGCGCGCACGGCGAACAGTGCCGACGGGTGCGCGGCGCTTGCGCGGTCGAACGCGATCACCGCGCCGTCGTGCGATTGCGCGTAACCGCCGATCGTGCCGCCGCGCGCGATCACTGACAACGACTGGTCCGCAAGGCGCAGCCGGCACAAGTGGATGCGGGCCCGATCCTCGCACGTGAACAGCAGCGCACTGCCGTCAGCCGCGAAACGCACGTGCGAGACCTGGCGGTCGAAGCGCGAGGCGATGCGGGTCACGGCACCCGTCTTGCGATCGACGATCCGCAAATGACCCTGGTCGTTGAACGCGCGCCGGGTGTTGTACGCGACCTGCACGATGCGCCGGCCGTCGGGCGAATACACCGGGAAGGCGTCGTCCATCCCGCTGTCCCCGGTCAGCACGCGCGTCTTGCCGCTCGCGGTGTCGATGAGCACGATGTCGCGCTGGTTCATCATGCCGGGCATCGCCGCGCGGTCGATGTTCGCGGCGATTTCGCGACCGTCGGGCGCGATGTCGAAATCCTCCGCGGAGGGGTCCCACGGCGGCAGTGCGAGACCAGTGCGCGCCAGCAGGTCGCGGCAGCGGCCGGTGGCGACATCGCAGGCGAAGATGTGCGGCTCGCGCCCGGCGGTGAGCCAATGGTCCCAGAAGCGATACTCGCCGCGTTCGGTGACATGCGCCTTGACCTTGTCGTCCTTGCGCTCCTTCAGGCGCTTGCCCTGCTGGCCGTCCGTTGCAAGGTCGCGCCAGACCCACGAAACGAACAGAAGGCGCTTGCCGTCGGCGAACCACTTGAGGCTCGCGCAGCCTGTCGCTAGCGACGTGACCCTGCGTGCTTCGCCGCCGTCGACCGCAATCAGGTAGACCTGCGATTCGGCGTCGTCGCCACGCTTGGCGGTGAAGGCGATGTGCCGGCCGTCCGGCGACCAGCGCGGGTCGCTGTCCTTGTCGCCGGCGGTCAGCACGCGCGGCTTGCCGCGCGGCTTGGGCGAAGCATCCGCCGTGGGTGCCCCCGAGACGGCCGCCGCAGAACCGAAGCCCGTCGGAAACTGCCACAGCTCGGTGCGCCCCTCGTTCTTGTTCATGTCGTACGACGTGACCGGCGCGCACGCGAGCGAACCGTCGGGCGATAGCGTGGGCGAGCCAATCCGCTTGAGCGACCACAAGGTGTCGACGTCGAGCGGCATTTTGCGGGTTGCTGGCATGGGAATTTGCTTCCGGTAGAATCGATCGGCCGCATTCTAACGTCCGGCGGCCTCCGCATCGCCAACTATCCGCCACCCGGGGACCACCAATGGCCACGATGAACTATCGCAGACTCGGACGATCAGGCCTCAAGGTCAGCGAGCTGTCGTTCGGCTCGTGGGTGACCTACGGCAACCAGATGGGCGAGGATGTCGCGCGCGACTGCATGCGCGCCGCCTACGACGCCGGCGTCAATTTCTTCGACAACGCCGAGGTCTACGCCGGCGGGCGCTCGGAGACGATCATGGGCGACGTGCTGAAGAAAGCCGGCTGGCGGCGGGCGTCGTATATCGTCTCGACCAAGTTCTACTGGGGCTTGAACGACGGTCCCAACGAGCGCAACACACTCAACCGCAAGTACCTGATGCAGGCGATCGACGCATCGCTTTCGCGGCTGTCGATGGAGTACGTCGACCTGGTGTTCTGCCATCGCCCCGACGCCAACACGCCGCTCGAGGAAACGGTCCACGCGATGCACGACATGATCGCGTCGGGCAAGGCGCTTTATTGGGGCACGTCCGAATGGTCGGCCGCGGAAATCGCCGGTGCCTGGGCGATCGCCGACCGCCACCACCTGCACAAGCCGGTCATGGAGCAGCCGCAATACAACCTGCTGCATCGCGAACGCTTCGAGGTCGAGTACGCACGCATTTTCCGCGACTTGGGCATCGGCGCGACGATCTGGAGTCCGCTCGCGTCGGGTTTGCTGACTGGCAAGTACAACGACGGCATTCCGAAGGATTCCCGCGGATCGTTGAAAGGTTACGAATGGCTGGCGGAGCGCCTGTCCGACGCCGGCGACATCGCCAAGGTCAAGGCACTCGCGCCTGTGGCCAGGGATCTCGATTGCTCGCTCGCGCAGATGGCACTCGCCTGGTGCCTCAAGAATCCGAACGTCTCGACGGTGATCACCGGTGCCTCGCGGCCCGCGCAGGTGACGGAGAACATGAAGGCGCTCGCCGTGGTCGCGAAGCTCACGCCCGACGTGCTGCAGCGCATCGACGCCATCGTCGGCAAGCCCGAGTAGCGCGATGCGCAACGACGTGCCGGCGGCGCTCGAATGGCGCTGACGCCGATCGCGCGCGACCTGCCGGCGCTGGTGCTGAAGCGCGACCGCGACAAGTCGGTGCTGGCGCGACATCCGTGGATATTTTCCGGCGCCATCGAGCGCGACCCGCAGCCCGCGTCCGGCGCGACGGTGGACATCGTCGCAAGCGACGGCCAGTGGCTCGCGCGCGGCGCCTATTCACCGGTATCGCAGATCCGCGCGCGTGTGTGGACGCTCGATCCAGCGGAAGCCATCGACGACGGATTCTTCGCACGGCGAGTGGCGGCCGCCGTCGCGAAACGCGCAGACATGCTCGATGCCGGCCACACGGCAGCGCGGCTGGTGCACGCCGAGTCCGATGGATTGCCCGGCGTCATCGCCGATCGCTACGGCGACACGATCGTCGTGCAATTGCTGTCGGCGGGTGGCGACGCACATCGCGATTCGATCGTGGACGCGCTGGTCGCAGCGACCGGCGCCACGACGGTCGTCGAGCGCTCCGATGCCGAAGTGCGCTCGCTCGAGGGACTTGCCTCCGTGACCGGCGTGATCCGCGGGCGGCTTCTGTCGAGCGTCGCGATCCGCGAAGGCGGCCTTGCCTACCACGTGGATGTGCTGGCCGGGCAGAAGACCGGCTTCTACCTCGACCAGCGAATCAACCGCCGGATCGTGCGCGAGCACGCCGCCGGACGCCGCGTGCTCAATGCGTTTTGCTATACCGGCGGCTTTACGCTCGCGGCCATTTCGGGCGGCGCGCGCGATGTCCTGTCGATCGACAGCTCGCAAGCGGCGCTCGCGCAGGGCCGCGCCAATCTCGCCGCCAATCCCGCGCTGTCCGGCGTGCACGCGAGCTGGAAGGAGGCGGACGTTTTCAGCGAATTGCGCGTGCTGCGCAACGCGGGCGCGAGCTTCGACCTGATCGTGCTCGATCCACCGAAGTTCGCGCCGACCGCCGCGCTGGCGGCGCGAGCGTCGCGCGCCTACAAGGACATCAACCTGCTGGCGCTGAAGCTTCTCGCCCCGCAAGGACTGTTGGCGACGTTCTCGTGTTCAGGCGGGGTGTCGCTGGACCTGTTCCAGAAAATCGTCGCCGGCGCCGCGGTCGATGCCCGCACCGACGCCACGATCGTCGCACGGATGCAGGCGGCGCCCGATCACCCGCTGGCGCTGGCGTTTCCCGAAGGCGAATACCTGAAGGGATTGTTGCTGCGCAGGGCCGGCTGACGCAGTTGCCTTCGACATCAAAAACAAGGCCGTGGAGTTACCCACGGCCTTGCGGATGCTTGGCTTGAACCAAAAACAAGGCCGTGGA